>CAZYTX010000031.1:0-37906 GCA_964650485.1 uncultured bacterium
GCAAGGCCTCCGCCGTGTACGTGTCGGACGCCCTTTGTGCCTTGTTGCTTTAAAGCGCAGACCAGTGTAATCAAGGCCCCTGGAGATTACAACCACAAAGACACCAAGGAGGCAAAGAAGATTCCTTTCTTTAAATTAGTGCCCTTTGTGCCTTCGTGGTTTCAAAAAAACAGTTTCGGACCCCGGAGATTATTTTGGACAGCAGTGACTACTCTATTTTCCTTGCCATGTATAGCATGTACAGGGGCGGGTCGGGGATGGCGTGGTCGTACAGGGTGAGCCTTTTCTCCACCACGGTCTCGAAGCCCATGCGGCGATAAAAGGGCACTGCCTGCCGGTTGTGGGAGGTGGTCCCCAGGTGCACGCCCTTGACCCCCCGGGCTTGAAGATAGTGGAAATACTCTTCCATCATCCGCTTTCCGATTCCCCGGCCTCGCAGGGCCGGGTCCGCGATGTTGGTGTGGAGGTGCGCCGGGTGCTCTTTTATTATCTCTCCCATTGGCAGGTCGAACTCGCCTCTCATCCTGCTCCTTATCATGGCCCGGATGAACCGCACGTTCACCGGCCGGAGCCACCATGATGAGAGGACCATCTTCCTTAAGATACCGGGCAGTATCTCCCTGTTGAACACCTTGATCTGCCGTCTTGTTTCCAGGCATCCCAGGAGGTGGCCCTGCACCTCCCCGCCGGCCTCGGCCACCAGGGCGCTCTCGGGCTCGTAGTCGGTCCAGTATTTCGTCCACAGGTCCGCGAAGACCTCCCTGCCGATGAAGACCGCCTCCTGCGGCTCGCCCAGGAACCCGGTCTCCGAGCACACCCGGCGCACAGCTTCCCGGTCCTCTGGCCGGTAACTCCTGATAGTATAGTTGAGCGGCTGTTTTGATACGGGCCTTGCCGGGTGTTGGTGGGGTAGAGGGTCTTTTTCGCCGGGGTTTTGCATAAGGGTGTCAGGCGATCTTCTTCATGGCGTCAAAGAGCTCCCTGGCCTGCTGAAAGCGCTCCTCCGGCTTCTTCTGCATGCATTTCAGTATGATGCTGCTGAGCTCTTCGGGGACCTCGGGGTTTATGCTTTTGGCTTCCGGGGGCGGGGTGTGCACGTGGTGGTAGGAGGCGTCGCCCTGCATGAAGGGCAGCTTTCCGGTGGCCATCTCGAACATGGTGATGCCCAGCGAGTAGATGTCAGTGCGGTGGTCAATGTTCCTGCCCAGTGTCTGCTCCGGGCTCATGTAATAGGGTGTGCCCGAGGCGATGGTCTGGTAGCCCTTCACCTCCTCGATCACCTTTGCCAGTCCGAAGTCCATGAGCTTGACCTGCTTCTCGTGGGTCCACATTATGTTCGAGCTCTTGATGTCCCTGTGCACCACCTTGCGGTTGTGGGCGTACTCCAGTGCCCTGCACACCTGTCCGGCGATGATGAGCATCGCCCGCACCGGCAGGTGCCCCTCCTTGTTCAAGATGTCCTTTATCGTCTCGCCCTCCACGTACTCCATGGCTATGTAATAGGTACTCGCCTCCTCGCCGGCGTCGTACACGGTTACTATGTTGGGGTGGTTGAGCCTGGCCGCGCTCTTGGCTTCCCTGAAGAAGTTCTTCAATGCCTGGGGGTGCTCTTTCAGGTTCGCCGGCAGCACCTTGTATGCCACGATCCTCTCCAGCACGCTGTCCTGTGCCTTGTACACGATGCCCATCCCGCCCCTGCCCAGCTCGTCCAGCATGGCGTACCTCTGGCTTTGGACCGGCTGTTCCGGGGCCGGGCCGGTCCCCTCCAGCCTGGAGACGGTGTCCTCCATGCTGGGCTCGGAGGGGGTGTCCAGCACTGTCTGGCTCCGCTTTATGGCGGAGAGCCTGTCGGCCACGTCCTTGTAATGGAAATCGAGCACCAGTATGTTCTCGAAGAGCCTTGCGGCCTCGTCCGCGTTGCCCATCCTCTCGTGGCAGGTGGCAAGCTGGTAGAATCTCTCCAGGTTGCTCCTTGACATCTCCTGGTCCTTGACCGATCGCTTGAAGTACTCGATGGACAGCTCCAGCATACCCTTTTCCCTGAAAATCTGACCCAGGAGCAGGGAAGCGGTCCTGTACTCCTCCATGTGCGGCTCCACCCTTTGAAGCACCTCGATGGCCTTGTCCAACAGCCCCCGCTCAAAGTAATTGCTGCCCGCGGCAATGTGGTCCCCCGCCTTCTCCAGGGCCTCCGCCTGGGCCGCGGCATTGCCGGCCCTGGCGTACATGGATGCCGCTGCCTGGAAATCCTCTTGTTTCTCGAGGCACTGGGCCGAGCGCTCGAAGAGCTCCTGCTTCTCGAACAGCCGCGCGGCCTCTTTATGCTCCCCCGCCTTGTCAAAGGCCTCGGCCGCGGGCGCGTACTCCTCGTTCTCTAGAAGTATGTGCGCTGCCCGGAGGTGCTCTCCCGCTTGCTCCAGGAATGGCACGGCCTCCCGGTCCCTGCCTATCTCGATGTAGTGTTCCGCCCGCAATGCCGCGGCCTTTTTTTCTTCCCCCGCCTGCTCGTAGCTTTCCGCGGCCTTCAGCCTGTCCCCGGCCTCGAGGAAGGCCTCGGCAGCCTCCACCTGCCGGCCGCCTTCCATGAGTGCCTGTGCCCGTTCCAAGGTCCATCCCCCGGCCTGGTAGGCCTCCACCGCTTTCTCCAGCCTGGACGCCTTGTAGAAAAGCTCGCCCGAGCGCCTGGCCATGAGCCGCAAAGGCATGCTGTCAACGGGCGAGACCCCCTCGGGGAGGCGCGTCTGCTCCTGGCCGTAGCTCCTCCACAGGGCCTCCGCTGCCCTGCTCCAGAGACTCACCTTTTCAAAGTGTTGCGCGGCCCTGCGAAACATTCCCTGCTCGAGGTATATCTGTGCGGCCTTCTCGTGGTCCCCGCCCCTGGCAAATGTCCTGGCCGCGCGCAATGGGTCCCCGGCCTCGAGGTAGGCCCTGGCCGCGGCCTGGAAGCTCTGGTTTTCAATGAACAGGGAGGCCGCCTTTTCAAAGTCCTTGCTTTCAAGATAGGCTTTTGCCGCTTCATCTGTCTGGCCGTTCTTGAGGAACCCCTCGGCCGCCCGGATGAAATTGCCTCCCTTCTTATACAGCAGTGCGGCCTCTTCCCAGCTTTCAAGCTGGGCCATAAGGTCTCCGGCCAGCCGGAACGCCTCCACCCCTATGAGCTCCTGGGCCTTCTTCTCGATCCACCTCTTGCTCTTGTTCTCGATGTTTATCCTTACCGGATAGTCGGCCAGCTTCTGCTCCCTCCTGTAGAGCACCAGGAAATAGAGGAGCAACAGCCCGGCGGAGGCTGCAAAAGCGCCGAGCAGTGTTTCCTGCCCCAGCATCTGCACTTCGTAGAGGACCTGCATCATTCCACCCGTTTCCCGCTGCCGTTCCCCGGCGGCCCCAGGAACCGGTCGCGTTCGCTGAGCAGGCAACCGCACCAGTTCTGCCTGTAAAGTCCCATTTGCTTGCTTCCCTGTATCCCTGCTTTCCACCCCTTCCTGAAGTCCCGGTAAAGGAGAGGCACGCCCGCCTCCTCGGCCGCGGCCTCGCAAAGCTCGCGGACCAGCTCGTGGTCCTGAAGCTTCGAGTAGAGCAGGGTGGTGGTGAAGGCATCGAACCTGCCGCGCCTTGCCAGCCGGGCCGCGCTTTCCAGCCGGTTGCTGTAACAGAGCCTGCACCTTTGTGACTCCCTGAAGGCCACCATGCGTATCCATGCTTCAGGGTCGTATTCATCATCCGCGATAAGAGGGACATCCCTTTTATCCGCGAATGTTTTCATTGACTCCAGCCTCTTTTCAAACTCCTTGTAGGGGTGGATATTGGGGTTTTTGAAATAAAGTCTCAGATCAAACCCCTCCGCCTGGAGCGCGTCCACCGGGTAGACGCTGCAGGGACCGCAGCAGGCATGCACCAGCACCTTCATCTCTGAGAATCCCACACCGGCACGCCCAGCCACCAGAGCACGGCCATGGCCGCGGCCAAAAGGAAGATGTTCATGCAGGATATGAAGGTGTTGGCCTTGAAAAGCCGCCTTTCCCTGCCCTCGCTCTTTCTGGAGGTCAGAAGCCCCAGCAGGAACGCTACGGCTGACAATGTCATTCCCGCGGATGCACCCGTCCCCATGGTGAACGCCCCCAAAAAGCCTATGCCACCCCCGCTTAATGCCAGCAGAGGCGTAAAAATAAAATTCAGCGGCCCCGCAAGCATGGCGATGAAAAGGGCCAGGTATACCGGCCTTGATCGCCGTCCCAGTATCAGCGCCCCCAGCTCCTGCTGCTTGCAGGACTTGCATGAGCCGTCCCGCTCCAGCCTGGAGCCGCACACCGTGCATCGCGGCGCCCTCTCCTTCCTGTTTATCTTCGCTCCCTCCAGCATGGCGCCGGTAAGGTTTGCGCCATCCATCCGTATCTCCATAAACTCGGCGTCTGTGAGGTTTGCTCCCGTTAGTATGGCCCTGTCCATTGAGGCGTTTCTCATCAGGGTGCGCGAGAGGTTTGCGTTTTGCAGGTTTGCCCTGGACAGGTCAGCCCGGTCGAGCCTTGCGCCCGAGAGGTTGGCGCTCCTCATGTTGGTCCTCGCAAGCCTGGCGCCGGTGAGGTTTGCTCCGCCCAGGCCGGCGCGTCCGAGGTCCGCGCCTGACAGCTCCGCGTATGAGAGGTCCGCGCCTGAAAGGTTAGTGCCTGAGAGGTTGGCCGCGGCCAGCTCCGCGGCCTTCATGTTGGCCTGGCTGAGGTCCAGGCCGGGAATAACAAGGCCGTTCATGCGGGCGGCCTCCAGGTCCACGCCCGAAAGCTGGGAGTCCGCGAGCGAGGCCCCTGAGAGGTCCGCGCAGTAAAAGCCGCAGGCGGAGATTTCCGCGGAGTCGAACCCTGCCTCCATGAGCTTCGCCCCCTGGAACTGGCATCCAATAAATACAGCTTTGCTTGCATTCACCTGGCTGAGCCTGGCGCCGGCGAGGTCAACGGCGCACCAGCTTATGTCTTCAAGGTTTGCCCCGGAGAGGTCTGCGCCCTTTAGGAAGCACTCGTGAAGCTCTGAGCCTGAGAGGTTTGCGCCTGAGAGCAGTGCCCCTTCCGCCTGTATGTTTTTCCCCCGGGCCCGGGAGAGGTCTGCGGAGTCCAGCCTGGCCTCTTGTAGGTTTGTGCCTGAAAGCTTTGCACCGGAAAGCCTTGCGTTCCTTAAAGATGTCCTTGAAAGGTCCAGGCCGGAGAGGTCCTGGGATTCGAGGTTTATCTCGGAAAGCGTTGCGTTCGTGAGCATTGCTCCTTTCAACTGCTCCGGTCCAATCATTGCCCCTGTGAGGTCAGCGTCTTCAAAGGAGGAGTCCGTTATTCTGGCGCCCCGGAGGTCGGTCTTTGCAAACCTGCTGCCTGCCAGGTCGGAGTGGTAGAAAAGCGCGTCCTCGGTTCCCGCGGCCTCGAAATCGGACTCCTTTATCTCGCACTGGTGGAACACGCAATGGCCCAGGAAAGCGCCCCTGAATGAGGCCTTTGCAAGCCCGCACTCGCGGAAGCTGGCCCCTGAAAGCTCGGCGTACGAAAAGTCGGCCCCTGAAAGGTCGCACCTTTCAAAGACCGCGTTCTCGAGGCTGCGCCTTGAAAAGTCTAGTTCGATTAAGGTCTCGCCGGTTACGCTCTCGCCCCGGGCGACCATCTCTTCAATGTAGTTTGCGTCCCTTTGTTCCATGTCGCTCGATCAATCGAAGAGCCCCGGCAGGGTCCCTGCCGGCGGCTTCATTTTGAAGTGCTTGTAAGCGCGGGGACTTACGCACCTTCCCTGCCTGGTCCTGTTTACGAACCCGATTTTTAAAAGGTATGGCTCGACCACGTCCACCAAAGTGCCGGACTCCTCGTTCAGTGTGGCTGCAATGGCCTCGATCCCCACCGGGCCGCCATTATAGTAGTCCATGATGGTGAGTAAAAACTTTCGGTCGAGCTCATCAAGACCGGTCTGGTCCACGCCCTCGACCTCGAGCGCCTTCTTGGCCACCTCCTGGTTGATCTTCCCGTCCGCGCGCACCTGTGCATAGTCCCGGACCCTTCTTAGCAGACGGTTAGCGGTCCTGGGGGTCCCCCTTGATCTTTGTGCCATGAGTTCGAGCGCCTCATGGTCAGCCTCGATTTCCAGGAGCCTCGCGGACCTCTCCAGCACCGAGAATATCTCCTCTGCGGGGTAGAAGTCCAGGTGATGGAATATGCCGAACCTCTCGCGCAGGGGCGCGGACACCAGCCCGGCCCTGGTGGTGGCCCCGATCAGGGTGAAGGGCCGAAGCGGCACGTTGATGGTCTTGGCATACATGCCCTTGTCAACCACGAAGTCCACCTTGAAGTCCTCCATGGCCGGGTATATGAACTCCTCCACCGCGCTGTAGAGCCGGTGGATCTCGTCTATGAATAGCACGTCCCCCTGTTCCAGGTTGGTGAGTACGCCCATGAGGTCACCCGGCCTCTGCAGGGCCGGGCCGGACGAGCACACCAGCTTGCCTTCCATCTCCGCGGCGATTATGTGTGCCAGGGTGGTCTTTCCCAGTCCGGGCGGCCCGTGGAAGAGCACGTGCTCCAGGGGCTCTCCCCTTGCAATGGCGGCCTGTGTGGCTATCTCGAGCTTCTCCACCACCTCCTTCTGCCCGATGTACTCGGAGAGGCTCTTGGGCCGCAGGGTCCACCCGAAGGCCTCTTCCTCGGGAGACGCCGGCTTGCCGGATATGATCCTGTCAACGCTCACCTTACGGCCCCGCTACCGGTCTCCTTGAACACCGCCTGCACTATCTCCTCGGAGGATGCCAGGCCGGGCTGCTTTTTCCTGACCCGGCTCACGAGTTGCTCAGCCTCGTTCCTCTTGTACGCGAGCTGCATCAGCACCTCGATGGCCTCCTCCTCCATCTCGCCCCAGGATGACGCATGTGCCCTTGCCTCGGCCTCGGCCATGAACTCAAGCACCTTGCCCTTGAGGCTCGCTATCACCTTGTCCACGGTGCGGCCGCCCATGCCCGGCAACTGAGCCAGGGCCGCCCTGTCCTCGCGCTCGATGGCGGAGGCTATCTCCGCGGGGGTCGCCACCATGGTCTTCAATGCCTTCCTGGCGCCCAGTCCCGGGACCTTGAGCAGAGACGCGTAGAACATCTTCTCCGCCTCGGTCAGAAACCCCACCAGCCTGGGTGACAGGGCCGAGCCCCCGTGGCTTCCCTCCAGGTAGTGCATCACGAACAGCTCGACCTCCGTGCCCTTTGACTTGCGCAACTCGTTCTCAAGATAAGTGGGCACCATGACCTCGTAGACCAGCTCTCCCGCGCGAAGCTCCACCCTGTTCTCGGTCACGGTCTCGAGAATGCCGCTGACCCGGCTTATCATATAACTTCCCGCCGGCACACAACGTTTGCGTGGCACAGCGCCACTGCCAGGGCGTCGGCCACGTCGGGCGGCTCCGGGACCTCGGGTATAGAGAGCGCCGACATTATGGCCCTCTGCATCTGTGCCTTGGATGCGCGCCCGTTCCCTGTGAGCGACTTCTTGATCCTGGTTGCCTGGTAATCAATCACTTCGAGGTCCCTGCCTGCCGCCGCGGAGAGCACCACCCCCCGGGCGTGTCCCATGAGTATTGCCGTCCTGGGGTGCCTGTAATGCGAGTAAAGGGACTCGACCACCACTATGGCGGGGTCTACGGAGTCCATTACGGCTTCCAGACCGCTTGCGAGCTCGCAGAGCCTCTCGGCCAGAGCCCCCTTGTCCTGGGTGCGAATAACCCCGGCCTCCACCAGCACGGAAGCGTTTCCGTTCAAGCTGACTGCGCCGTAGCCGGTGCATCGAAGCCCAGGATCAATCCCCAAGATCAGCATCAACCAGCCTCAGGCTGAGAGCCTCTCCATCTCCTCGTCCGAAATATCGAAGTTGGCGTACACGTTCTGCACGTCGTCGTGGTCTTCGAACGCCTCCATGAGCTTTATCATCTGCTCGGCATCCTTTCCGGAGAGCTTGACCGTGGTCTGGGGTATCATTGACACCTGGGCCATGGTCACGGGTATGCCCTTGTCATCGAACGTCTTCTTTACAGCCTCGAATTCCTGGGGGTCGGTGATGACCTCCCAGCTCTCGCCCGCGTCCTGCACGTCGTCCGCGCCCGCGTCCAGGGCCGCCTCCATTACCGTGTCCTCGTCCCCGGCTTCCTTTTCCACCACGATGAGCCCGCGTTTCTCGAACATCCATGACACGCAACCCGCCTCGCCCATCTTGCCGTTGTGCCGGTCCAGCACGTGCCTCACCTCGGCCACGGTGCGCTTCCTGTTGTCGGTCATGGTCTCCACCATCAGCGCCACACCAGCGGGGCCGTAGCCCTCGAAGGATATCTCCTCGATGGCGTCGGCTTCGCCTCCCCCTGCGCCCTTCTTGATGGCCCGCTCGATGTTGTCGTTCGGCATATTGGCCGCCTTGGCGGTCATGACGGCCTGGCGGAGACGGGGGTTTGACTCGGGGTCCGCTCCTCCCAGCCGGGCCGCTATCTGAAGCTCCCGGATGAGCCTGCTGAATATCTTGCCCCTTTTCTGGTCCTCCTTGGCCTTCTTGTGCCTGATGCTGTGCCATTTACTGTGTCCTGACATGTAGGTGTCTCCTTTTCTATCTCAACGTCTAAAAGAATTTTAGCACCCGGCGAAACCCATATCAAGCTTTGCAGGGGCGCTTGAGAGGCGGTTTTGTCAAAAACATAACTCTTGTTTCGCACAGGGGCGCGGAGGACACCGAGATGATTTTTTCTACAGCTCTTCCCTTACCTGTATTAGCGCCCGGTCCAGGTTGTCGTAGTGGATGAGCTCCACGTCCACCCCCGCGCTGGAGAACACGTAAGCCGGTCCCCTGTGGCCCATCTCGTGCCTTGTCAGCACCTTGTCAACCTTGCGACCGAGGAGCCACTCCGCGGTCTTTATTCCTTTTCCGGTCTTTACCCCGGCATGCGGATTTTGGATTGTCTCCTGCCTTTGAACGGACTTGTCTTTTATCCTGAGGTCAATAATGGCGAAGTAGGGGGACTCTCCGAAGTGGTCGCTTATCTCACCCGCGGGGTCCGCAAGTGGGACGGCAACGCGCATGCACTCGCGTGCCCGGGGCTGGCAATGTATGATGACGCGTCCCACGTGCGGGACCTCGGCCTTGATGGTCTCCTCTATCTCATCGCTTGCCTGGTGGGCCTTCACAAGATCATCTGTGCGGATAAACACCTGGGCTTCTATGAACTTGAACCTGCCCGCGTTCCTGCCGGAGAGGCCCTCCACATTGTCCACCAGAGGATGCGACTCGATGATCTTCCTGGTCGCGGCAAGGGTGTCGAAGTCCACGGAGGCGTCCAGGAGAACGCGCATACCGTCCGAGAGAAGGCGCCATCCCGCGTGTGCGATAAATATCACCACCAGGCCCGCGGCCGCCTGGTCAATGCCTATCCCGTGGAATTCGACCTCCACTCGCAAATAGCCCATGACCACGGAAACCAGGACCACCGCGGAGGAGAGCACGTCGGTCTGGCGGTGCCTCCCTTCTGCCATCAGGGTGGGAGACTCGGTGCGTTTTCCGATCAGGTAGGCGTACCGGCCGAACAGGAAAGTGACCAGCACCGTGGCCGCAAGAACCGCCACCACCGCGAGAGATATGTCCGGAGCCGCCTCACCTGGACTGAGCGCATGCCTTGTCACCTCGTAGCCCGCGAAAAAGATGAATATGGCCACCACCACGGATATGACGTTCTCTATCTTGTAAAGGCCGTAGGGGAAGCTGCGGCTCTGGCGGGTGGAGAGCCTGAGACCGCCGAACATGGCGAGCGAAGCCACGGAGTCGGTGCCCGAGTCTATGGCGCTGGCGGTTAAAGCGAGGCTGCCGGACATAAAAGCCAGTGCGGCCTTTACAATCACCAGGCCCAGGTTCAAAAGGAAGGAGTAGGCCGCGACCTTCTGAATCAGGAGGGATTCATCCGGGCCCCCGCTCCTCTTGGCTGCCGTGCTTTTCTCGTCTTCCATGAGCACTTCTTTTCATCTTGTTCAGGCGCCAGGCCGGGGAAAACTGCTACAACAATTCCAGCATAATCACGAACACCACTCCCGCCATCAGGGAGAATATGGTGTTGTGGGTCTCGCCCGCGCGACAAGATGAGGGAATGAGCTCGTCCGCGGCTATGTATATCATCAGCCCCGCGGTGGCGCCTAAGATAAAACCCATGACCTCCAGGGGAATGCCCCGGATGAAGAACCTTGCGAGTATGAACCCCAGAAGCAGGGGGATTGCGGTGGAGGACGAGTAGAGGAAGGCCCTGAGCCTCCTGCCGGTGAGGTTGAAGTAGGGAGACGAGGTGCATATTCCTTCCGGTATGTTGTGCACGGCTATGGCCAGGGCTATGGTCACGCTCACCTTCTCGTCCGCCACTCCCCCGATGGCTATGGCCATGCCCTCGGGGAAGTTGTGCAGGAATATCCCGGCCATGAGGAACACCGCGGTCTTCTCCAGCCTGCGGCCCTGCTCGGCCTCGCAGAACTCCGGGTGCACGTGAGGGATCAGCCTGTCGAGACCGTACATGACAACGGTCCCGGAGGCTATGCCCGCGGCGCAGACCAGGTGGTTTGCGAATTCAATGCCCTCGGGGATGAGATCAAGAAAAGATATGGCCAGCATGATGCCCGCGGCAAAGCAGAGCATGATGCATATCCCCGCCTCGGACGCGCGCCTCCACACCCCCAGCGCGGAGCCCGCCACCGGACCCAGCACCGAGATTGTCACTATGAAATATAAGGGGTCCATTTCAAGGCTTCATTATATTGGACTTAGCTTTGTGAAGAAAGCGGGCGCCTGCCCAGGGTGATGACTGCACTTGCCAAGGCGATGTCGAAAGAAGATGTCGAAAGACTTCTGTCAAAGACTTCTTGACAACCAAGGGCTTTGGGGTTAATCTTTCTTATCTGAGTGGGGAACGAAATAAAGATGGTGACCATAAGCGCAAAAGCAAAAGATGTGGAAAGGAAATGGCACCTGGTGGATGCCGAGGGCAAGGTGCTTGGCAGGCTGGCCTCCAGGGTGGCAAACGTGCTCAGGGGCAAGCACAAGCCAATCTTTACTCCCCACGTGGACACCGGCGACTTCGTGGTGGTGGTGAACGCGGACAAGGTAAGGCTCACCGGTGGCAAGCTGGACAAGAAGCTCTACTTTCGCTTCAGCGGCTACCCCTCGGGGCTGAAGTCCAAGTCAGCGAGAGAGATGCTGGAGCAAAAGCCCGAGGAATTAATCAGGTTGGCTGTCAGGGGAATGCTTCCCAATAACAGGCTTAACCGGCGGGTGCTGACAAAGCTGAAGGTCTACGCCGGGCCTGACCATCCCCACCAGGCACAGCAGCCCGAGACTCTCGAGCTGGAAACGAGGTAAAGATGGCCATGGAAGAAGAGGTCTTCTGGGCGACCGGAAGGAGAAAGCAGTCGGTGGCCAGGGTAAGGATCAAGCCCGGCGCCGGAAAGATATTGGTCAATGAAAAGCCGCTGGAGGACTACTTTGGTAGGCGCACATCACAGGCCATAGTAAAGCAGCCCCTGGTGCTCACCAACGTGGCCGAGAGGTTTGACGTGATGGCGAACGTGGTCGGAGGGGGGCCTTCAGGACAGGCTGACGCGGTAAAGCACGGGATCGCCCGCGCGCTGATCGAGTTCGACCCGGACTACAAAAGCGCGTTAAAAAAGGCCGGACACATGACCCGGGACCCCAGGGAAAAGGAGAGAAAGAAATACGGAAGGCGCGGGGCCAGGGCCAGGTACCAGTACTCAAAGCGCTGATGCACTTACAGGCTGACGGCTTTACAGCCCTCCATCTCTGGAGGGCTTTTTATTTGACCCGCGGCAAAAACACTGTTATTAAATATAAGGGTACTAAAAGGCCTGTTTTTGATGGCGCAAGTTTTCCATATCTCCGAGGCTGCTTCCATAGCCATGCATTCAATGACTTTGCTGGCGTGCGAGCCGGACCGGATGAGGACCACCCACGAGATGGCCGAGGCGCTCCATGTGTCCGAGGCCCATCTTTCCAAGGTTCTCCAGCGTCTGAACAAGGCCGGCCTGGTCAAGGCTGTGCGCGGGCCCAAGGGCGGTTTTATTCTGGCGAGGCCCGGTGACAAGATATTTCTGCTGGACATCTTCGAGGCCATGGAAGGGCCGCTATCGGAGACCACGTGTCTCCTTGGAAAGCCGGTTTGCAGGGGAGAGAAGTGCATACTCGGAGGGCTCATCGAGGACGTGAACCACGAGGTCAGGCAATACCTCTCAACCACCCGGCTCGCAGACCTGACCGGTGTTTTCGAATCCTGAGCATTTATTCCATGTTTATGCTGAAGGGTGATCCGTGGTGAGCAGGAAGACCGGCAAGGCATGGATAGGATGCTCGGGCTTCAGCTACAACCACTGGGCCAAGGGGGTGTTTTATCCTGCGCAAATTCCCAGGAAGCGGTGGCTGGAGTATTACGCGGGGTGCTTCGGCACGGTGGAGCTGAACGTGACCTTTTACCGGCTGCCTGACCCCGAGACCTTCATGGGATGGGGACAGAGGACGCCCCGGGACTTCCGGTTCACAGTGAAAGGCAGCAAGTTCATCACCCACGTACAGACCCTCTCCGTTGGCAGGCAGGTGGTGGACCAGTTCATGGAGCGCGCCGGCCTCCTGGAAGACAAGCTGGGGCCGGTGCTCTGGCAGCTCCCGCCCGGCATGGAAGCGGACAAGAAAAAGCTCAAGGGGTTCGTGAACCTGCTAGCGGCTTATCACCGCTCGCGCCACGCATTCGAGTTCAGGCACGAGTCATGGTTTGTCGAGCCTGTATACAAGATACTGAGGGAAGCAGGGATGACCGCGGTGTCAGCGGACATGCCAAGGAAGCTGCCCGAGCCCCCGGACGACTTCCCCTTCCTCTATCTACGCAAGCACGGGCCGCCCGGCTGCAAGCCGTACAACGGGGCTTATCCTGGAGAAGCGCTCGAGCAGGAATGCAACAGGGTGGCAAAGGCCCTGGGCCAGGGCAGGGACGTTTACGTGTACTTTAATAACGACATGGGAGGACACGCGCCCAGGAACGCCCAAACCCTGATCCGCATGGTGAATAAAAAAAGCAAGTCAAGAAAGAAAGCCTCCACTAAAAAAACCGCAAAGAAAACCATGAAGAAGTCGGCCGCGAAAAAGACTTCAAAGAATTCATAATATCATAGACCCCCGCCTCTTCCTGCTGTCACATAACCATTTAAAAACAAAGCATAAATTTTTGAAATCTAAATAAAGATGTCCCCATATTACACGACTCAGTGAATGTTTCTTATCTCGGTCAGGGTGTAATCGGTAAAGAGCTCATAGCGCTCCATGGTCTCGGGGCTTATCTTCTCTGCACCAGTCTCGGTGTCAAGGTGCATGCGCCACGGCTCCTTTTCGTAAGCGGGCCAGTCGGGAAGGCCCTCGCCGTTCGGATCGCCCGATCTCGCGAAATTCGCGTAGTACTCCATCACCCTGTCCGCCATGGGCGCGGCCTTTTCAAATGTTTTCCTGCTCGCCACAAGCTTTGCGATCCTCGATCCAAGGTCGAATTTTCCGAACACGAAAGGTATGTCTATCCCGTGGAAAGCCCCCAGCTTGTTCGGGAACCGTGTCTCGTTCCAGTCGAACCTGTAAAGGTAGACCGGGACCTCGTCCATGGCCTCGGCCGCCATTACCCCCTGCGCTATGTAAGCGTCGTTCGCGACCCTCATGAGGAGGTGTGACGGCGTCTTGAACTCCTTGTAGGAGTAGAGCTCGAAGACCCGGTCGTATACGGGCGCGGCGGTTTTTTTTATCACCCAGTTCACGAAGCAGCGGGGAAGCAGGCTGAAGCCCGGGAAGGCTATGATGTAGAGCCTGACCTCGTCACGGGTGTGTCCCACCATCACCGGGACCTTGTTGTACACGCCCCTCCTCATCATCCTTACCGGAAAGGTTGGTGTCACGTGACCGTCCACCGCGGGGAAGAACTTGTACTCCCCTCCCGAGAGCGCGTCCACGATCTGGTTCTTGCTCTTCATGAAAAGCTCGGAAGGCTTTTTATCCCGGAGACACTCGATCCTGTCCGGGCCGTCGCAACCCACGCCCTTTGCGAAGAACTCGCCCGTCTCCAGAGCCGTCTCCATGGTTATGCCGAAGTCGCAGTTGCCGCTCATGGGTATGGCGCGGTGGAAAAGTCCTTTTGCGAGCGGAGAAGCGAGCAGGAAGAACACGCTGTGGGCTCCCGCTGATTGTCCGAATATGGTCACGTTTTCCGGGTCTCCTCCGAAGTTCTCGATGTTGTCGCGGACCCATTTCAGTCCCCGGATCTGGTCTTGTATCCCGTAGGCGCCGGTGCTCCCCGCAGGGTCTTCTTTCGAGAGCTCGGGCAGGGCCAGAAAGCCGAACGGGCCCAGCCGGTAGTTTATCGTCACCACCACCACGTCCTGCTCGGCCGCCAGGCGCGCGCCGTTGAACATGTCGTAGCTGCCCGCGCCCGTGCGGAAGCCGCCTCCGTGGATCCAGTACATCACAGGGAAGTTGCCTTCCTCTGCCGGGCTCCAGATGTTCAAGTAGAGGCAGTCCTCGCTGAAGCCCTTGCTCTTCCCGCCGGACGTAAGCTTCTCCTCCTGGATGCACGCGTCCGAGAACTCGCAGGCTTTGTAATCGCCGGCCCGCGGCTCCGGGGGCTCGGGCGGGCGCCAGCGGAGTTCGCCCACCGGCGGCTTCGCGTACGGCACGCCCTTCCACACGCAGGCGTCCTCGCCCTCCACGGCCTTGCCCAGAACCGGGCCCTCCTCGGTCTCCACCTCCCCCCTGCAAAGACCCGCAGCCCCGACTGCGACCGGAAGGAAAAGCGCAAGACAGGCGCACCCCAAAACCACGCTCTTTGAAAACCTCATGCTCCTACTCCTCTTAATTTGAAATCTCAATAAATATTTATGGTGTCCCTTATGCCGCGCGGAGCTGTCTTGCCTCCACCACCTTGTTCCTGCCGGACTCTTTGGCAAGATAGAGCGCCTGGTCCGCGGCCCTGACAAGGTCTTCCCGGGAATTTGCGTCCTCGGGGAAAACCGCCACACCCGCGGAGACGCTCACCCTGAACTCCCTGCCGCCCGCGTTTACAAGCAGCCTCGAAACCTTCCTGCGCACCCGCTCTGCAAGCTCCCGGGCCCCTCTCCTGCCGGCTCCCGGGAGCACGAGCACGAACTCCTCGCCGCCGTAGCGGGCCGCGCTGTCCACCTTGCGGATGGAGCCCGTAAGCGTCCTGGCCACGGCTTTCAGCACCTCGTCCCCCACCTGGTGCCCGAACCGGTCGTTCACGCGCTTGAAAAGGTCTATGTCGCATATGACCAGGCCCACCTTGTGGCCGAGCCTCTGCGCGCGCTCGATCTCGAGTTCCAGCTCTTCCTGGAACCACCTGTGGTTGTGCAGTCCAGTGAGACCGTCCGTCACCGCCTTGTGCTCCATCTCCTGGTAGAGGAGCGCGTTCTGAATGGACACCGCGGCCATGTCCGCGAGGATGCCGACGGCCTTTATCACGTAGTCCGAGAAGCCCTGCGGCTCCCGGGAGTAAAAGACCAGCGCGCCTTTTGCCCTCTGCCCCAGGGAAAGCGGCTGAATGAGGGCCGAGCGCATGCCCGGCGGGTCGAGCTTGTTTCCCGCAACCGCGGTCTTCCTCTCCCGGCCGGAGAGGTCCGGCACGTAATGTCCCCGGCCTCTTGCCATGGAAAGCTCCACAAGGGAGCCCGGCTCCACCGGGCGGTCCTGCGCGGCCCGGGGCATCTCTCCCTCCGCCCTTGTCACACGGGCCTCGCCGTTTTCCTCCTTGTCCGTGGAGAGCACCACCGCCCCGGCGTGGTACCCGGCTATGGCCTTGCTGGTCCTCACTACGTCATCGAGCATGGCGGCAAGCTCGAGGCTCCTGCTCAAGCGGTGGCCCAGCTCAGCAAGGGACTTGAACCCGCTGGCCTCGGACTCGATGCGCCTGACCAGCAGAGCGTTTTCATGGACCTCGCTCACCTGGCTCGCGATCACAAAGGCGAGCTTCTCCTCCCCCCGGCTGAAGCGCTCAATGTCCCTGTCAAAGCAAAGTATTCCATGCACCTCTTCCCCCACCCGCACTGGCAGGGCCAGGAAGTGCCCGGGCCTCACCCATGATTGATAATGGGGTATGGCCCCGCGAAGTCGCTTGCCTGATGCCCGCATGGCCGTGGCGCTCTCCGCCACCTTTCCCAGAAGTCCTTTCCCGCTTGCCACCATCGAGGAGGGATCAACACATTCCCTGGAGGATACGACCTCTCGAAGCCGGTACGGCTCCTCCAGCGAGCTCCTCCAGTAGAGCCCGCAGGTCTCAGCGCCGAGCAGCTCCCTGCCCGATTGCAGGGCCTGTTCAAAAGCCCGGTCCAGGGCCAGCACCGACCGCACGGAGTGCTTCTCCCGCATGCCCTCGTTAAGCCCGCCCAGCCTTTGCACGGTGTCGTCTCTCGTGAACTCGGAGACGTCGGTATAGAGCTTCTTGAGCACGCCCTGGGCCTTGCGCCTCACTCTGCGCTCCACGTGCACGAACCCGCCCACCACCGCACCGAACAGGAAGAGATACGCGCCGTGCTGCACAACCAGGCCCCACTCGAGGGGTCCCGCTGCCAGGACCCGGCCGGCCTCCAGTCCCATGAACAGCGACCACAAAGCAACGCCCGAGCGCGCGCCCAGTACACTCACGAGCACCGCGAAGAAGAGATAGGCCAGCGGATAAAGGGGCGAGTGCAGGAAACCCGTGGCCTGGAGAGCCACCCTGAGTGCGATCAGTATCCAGACGCCAAGCGCGAGCAGGCGCATCTCCTGCCCGCGCTCCATCGTCTGCACCACCTCGAAGAGCACAAGCAGCAGGAGCAGTGCTATCAAGGAGTACTGGAGCACGCCAAAGCTCTGAAAAGCATCGAACCTGCCTCTGATGATGAGAAAAGAGTAAAATGCGATGAGCCCGGCCCTTATGAGCTTCCCGGACATTGGTCCGGGACCGGGGGAGTGCTCTTCACCACTCATTGAGATCGCCAGTCAGGGCCGCTGCCGGAGAACTTGATCACAAGCTCGCCAGGCTTGACCATGCCGAGCTCCTCACGCGCCAGCCGCTCGATGTAGGTGGCGTCGTATTTTAACAGCTCGACCTCCCGAAGCAGGGCCTGGTTCTGTTTTTTCAGGCGGGCGGTCTCCATTACCATAACGTCCGCCTGCTTCTGGAAGCGCACCAGGTTTATGAGGCCGTGTTCACCGAACACGGTGAAGGCAAGGATCAAAATCACGACAAGGGCAACCAGCAGCTTCAGCTTCATCGCTTTCCACCTCCGCTTTGAGCGCTTTAAATCGCATCAGCATGAACGGCCGCGGTTTCAACGGGAGACAGGTTCCGTGTCCTCTTCTTCCTCCTCCGGTCTTTCCGCTTTCTGTTCCGTGGCAATGGCAAGCCTTCTCAGGCCCGTGACCTGGGCCAGGTCCATGACCTCCACCACCCTCCCGTGGGAGGTGGACTTATCAGCCTGGATGATTACGAGCGCGTCTTTGTGTTCGCTTTTCAGCCTCTCAAACCTCCGGGCCAGCTCGGGGTCGGTCATGCGCTCGCCCTCGATATAGGCCCTGCCCTGCTTGTTTATGATCACGAAGAGCTTCTCCACCTTCTCGATCTCCCGCTGGCTCGCGGCCTCTGGCAGGTTCACGTCAATGCCCCCGGTTGTGGCAAAGGTGGTGGTCACCGTAAAGAAGATGATGAGCAGAAACAGTATGTCCACCAGGGGGGTGATGTTGATCCTGGGATCATCCCGTTCCCGTTTCCTGAACTGCATCCTCTCCTCCAGACCGCGCCGCGGCGTTCTTGCGGGCGGACAAACGATCGAGGTGGTTGAGCACTTTCACCGACCAGTCCTCCATCTCCATTGTTTTCCTGTCGGCAACACCCACGAAGGCCCGAAAGGCCAGGTAGCTCGGTATGGCCACGATAAGCCCCGCGGCAGTGGTAATGAGGGCCACGTAGATCCCGCCGGCCAGTGACTCGTATTGTCCTATGTGCTTGCTCTCGATCTCCTGGAATATCTGGATCATGCCCAGCACCGTTCCCAGGAGCCCGAAGAGCGGGCTCACCCCGGCGATTGCCGCCAGCACCCCCAGGTACCTCTCAAGCTCCTGGGACTCGCGTCTGCCAGCGTCCAGCAAAGCCTCCCTGATGACGGGCCTGGGAGACCCGAACAGGGAAATGCCGGCGAGCAGCACCCGCGAGATAATGGAGTCGTCCTTGCGGCAGGCCACCGCGGCCTCCTCGACCTCGCCTCTGCCGAGCCTGGCCTCGACCTCCCGGAGCAAAGACCCGGGCAGAATCCTTCCGGACATGATAAAGAGAGTCCAGATGCGCTCGAGGATGATGGCGAGCGCCAGCACCGACAGGATCACTATGGGCCACATGACCCACCCGCCCCGCTGGATAAGCGGGAAAAGCGAGTTCAGCCATTCAAATAAACCTGCCATTGCATTAATTTTAACATGTAATAGCGCCCGCCCGCAACCTTTGTTCAAAGCCCTATCAGCTAAAACCCCCCTTCATGTCGCAGGCCCTCAAAGCTCTTTTTTTTCTTGACTGCCCGCTTCCCCCCGGTTATGATTTGCATTGAAAGTTTTTGTCCAAAAGCCAGCCGGCTTTTATCACTGCAAATCCCCGGGAAAGGAGAGGATGGTCATGTCTTCGGCGGAGGCATCGGAAAAACAATACCTTACCACCAACCAGGTTATCAGGGGAGTGTTTTCCCATCTCCAGGCTGAAAAGGTGGATGACGCTGTCAAGCTCTACACCCACTGCCAGGAGGACGTGGGGTTCATGCTCATGAACAAGGCGCCGGACGACCGCTCCTTGAAGATGAGGCTTGCCAAGATGTTTTTCCTCTCAAAGGACTACGAGAAGTCCGCGCTCATGCTGGAGGGCATGGGAGAGCATCAGCGGGCCGCGGAGCTCTACGAGCGCACCGACCAGTACGAGAACGCCGCGGAGATGTGGTCCAAGGTGGGAGAGCTTTTAAAGGCGGCCCGCATGTACGAGAAAGCCGGGCAGTGGCAGACCGCGGCGGACCTCTACATCAAATTGCACGATTACGAGAAGGCGGCCTTCGCCTTTGAAAAGGCTGTGAACCATTTCCTGGCCGGCAAGTACTACTTCCAGATAAAGAAGTTCCAGAAGAGCATGGAGCTTTTGCAGAAGGTGAGACACGACGAGAATGATTTCCTCGAGGCCACCGTGCTGATCGGTAACATACTGGCCATGCACGGCCACCTTGACATGGCTGTGGCCAAGTACAAGGCGGTGGCAAAGTCCATGCCGCTCTCCAAGGGCTCGTTATCGGTCTATTACAACCTTGCTCAACTGCTTGAGAGGAAGGGTGATTATCCGGAGGCATTGAAGGTCTACAAGCAGGTGGCTGAATTGGACTCGGGTTACAGGGACGTGGGTCAGAGGATGCAGGCGGTGGATGGCAAGCTATCCGACCAGGTCGAGGTGGTGGACTCCTCGGAAGACGACGACCTTGAGGTGATAGAAGACCTGGAGCCGGTGGAGGAGGAGGTGATGATGCCCGGTGGACCTCATCCCGAGGCGCCCGGTGCACAGGCAAGGATAGTTAGCGTGATGGAAGGGTTCGAGTTCCTGAAAAACACCGCACTGTTCGACGACCTCTCCCTCTCCGAGATGAAGCAGCTATGGACAATCACCGACGCAAAGGACTACGCGCCGGGCGAGACCATCATCGAGCAGGACCAGCCCGGACAGGCGCTCTACATCATAAAACGCGGCAACGTCAAGGTGCAGCGGGTGGATGGCGGCAAGGCAACCGAGCTGGCCGAGCTCTCGCCCGGCTCGCACGTGGGCGAGATGTCCCT
This sequence comes from uncultured bacterium, assembly GCA_964650485.1. GTDB lineage: Bacteria > RBG-13-61-14 > RBG-13-61-14 > RBG-13-61-14 > DATKZS01 > CAZYTX01. The sequence continues at coordinate 19,905 of CAZYTX010000031.1, forward strand.
GGTTGACTCCGCGCCCACCTCGGCGAGGGTGGTGGCAGGCGACGAGGGCGCATCGGCTTTCCAGATCACCAGGGAGAAGTTCGAGGACCTGCTCCAGTCCAACGACAGGATAGCAATCAAAATCTACCGGGTGTTCGTGGGCAGCCTGTGCCAGAGGCTCAGGAAGACATCGGCCGAGCTCTCAGGGCTGAAGGCCTGAACGTTTTGGTTAATGCCTGTTGCGGAGCGATCTCTATACAGAAAAGGCGTTAATCCTTAACGCGCAGAACCGGGTCGTCGCGCAAGTCGTCGGCGTCGTCCTGGTTTCGATCTTGCATTGTCTTGCAAAAATGTCTTGCAAAATTGTTGACAAGAACGCCGGGTTGAGGCTATCATAGTTTAGTGGTAAAAGATAAAACTTGCATTGAAAAGAAGTTTTAGATAGAAGTGTTTATCGTCCGGTCGAGAGGTTGCGACTGGGAACTTATAAGACCATCCGGTAAGCGGCAAGTTTCAAGGAGCGACTGCTGTCCCTCCAGGGCTTTCCATCAAAAAAACCCCTCGACAGGACCGAAAAAAGCGGCCTTTTTAAAAGACCCCGGCACTTTATAAGGAGAGGCGGGAATGAGTTCTCCAGCTTTCGAGTTCAACGCCGAAGAGTCGCGCTCGCTGGTTTACGAGGTCATGCACAGGTCCGGCCAGAACCTTGTGGCCTGCTACCAGTGCAGGCGCTGCGCCGCGGGCTGCCCGGTGGCGCAGGAGAGCGGCTGGGTGACCCCGGACCGGCTCATCAGGATGGTGGTGATGGGCGACACCGGGGGCGCGCTCTCAAACGAGCTGGTATGGAGGTGCGTGTCCTGCTACACCTGCGGGGAGCGCTGTCCCAACGACATCCAGACCTCGCGCATCACCGAGACCCTGAAGCAGATGGCAAAGGACAGGGGCATTACAGCTCTCAGGCCCAGGGTAAAGCACTTCCACGACGCCTTTACAGGCACCGCGGTAAGGTGGGGCAAGGTGAACGAGCTCGAGCTCATGGGAATATACGAGACCAAAAACTCCCTGGACGACTTAAAGAGGGGCGACGTAAAGGCGATCATGAACGAGATGCTCTCGCAATTGAAGTTCGGGCTGCCCATGCTCACGAACCGGCGCCTGCACTTCGGTTTCCTGAAGGCAAAAGGCAGGGGCGAGATAAAGAGGCTTGCGAAGAAGGCCCATGAAAAAAGAGTAGAACAAGCGGGTGGATAAAAAATGGAGATAGCGTATTACCCCGGCTGCACCCTGCAGACATCGTCCGCGCTCTACGACGTGCAGAGCCGGAAGGTTTTTGAGAGGCTGGGCATAGAGCTTCGCGAGCTCGAGGACTGGTCCTGCTGCGGGGCCACCTCCGCTGGCAAGACCGACGACTTCCTGGCCGTGGCCATGCCGGCGAGGAACGTAGGGATAGCCGAGGCCTCCGGGCTCTCCGAGATGGTGATACCCTGCTCGGCCTGCTACTCCAGGCTGCTGGTGGCACAGAAGCGGCTTTCGAACGACCCGGCCATGCGCGAGGAAATCAACTCCGAGCTGGACAAGAAGGTGCAGTGCACCATAAGCATCCGCTCCATCCTCGAGTACCTGGGGCCCCGGGCCGAGTCGGGCGAGCTTTCCGAGAAGGCCACCAAAAAGCTCGAGGGGATAAAGCCGGTCTGCTACTACGGTTGCATGCTGACCCGGTTCCCGTGCGACGTTCCCGTGCCCGACGACAGGGAGAACCCGCAGGGCATGGAGAAGGTGCTGAAGGCCCTGGCCGCGGAGCCGCTCGACTGGAGCTACAAGACCGACTGCTGCGGTGCATCCGCTGCCATGAACGACCAGGAGGCGGCCTTCAACCTCATGGGCCGCATCATGGAGGACGCGGTGGCAAGGGGGGCCAACTGCTTCGTGACTACGTGCCCCATGTGCCAGATGAACCTGGACGCCTACCAGGACCAGTTCTGCGAGGTCCGGGGAATATGCGAACGCCTGCCGGTGTACTTCATCACCGAGATGGTGGGCCTGGCCATGGGCATGACACCAAAGGAACTCCAGGTTGACCGCCACTTTGTTGACGGGGTAACACTGCTAAAGGAGTTGGGACTGGCATGAGCGAGACCAAAGCTGAAATAAAGAGGGGATCGGTGCTGATAGCAGGCGCCGGGATCGGTGGCATGCAGGCGGCCCTGGACCTGGCCGACTCCGGGTTCAAGGTGCACATGATCGAGAAGGACAGCTCGATCGGCGGCACCATGGTCATGCTGGACAAGACCTTCCCCACCGGCGACTGCTCCATGTGCATGATCTCGCCCAAGATGGTGGACGTGGGCCGGCACCTGAACATTGACATCCACACTCTTGCCGAGGTGGTCTCGGTGGAGGGACAGCCTGGCGACTTCACCGTGAAGATCGAGGAGAAGGCCCGGTACGTGGACCCGGAGAAGTGCACCGGCTGCGGGGTGTGCGAGCAGAAGTGTCCCCGGAAAAAGATAGTCAGCGAGTACGAGCAGGGGCTCACCACCAGGACCGCCATATACTCGCTCTTTCCCCAGGCCGTGCCCAACACCAGGGTGATTGACGCGGACAACTGCATATACTTCGAGCGGGGAAAGTGCCGGGCCTGCGAGAAGTTCTGCGAGGCCGGGGCCATTAACTTCGAGGACACGGACAAGGAGTACGAGATCAAGGTGGGCGCGGTGATCCTCTGCCCCGGGTGCGACCGGTACGACGCCGAGAGGAAGCAGGAGCTGGGACTGGGCCGCTGGCAAAACGTGATAAGCTCCATACAGTTCGAGCGAATACTCTCGGCCTCGGGTCCATACAAGGGTGAGGTTAAGAGACCTGGAGACGAAAAGCACCCCAAGAAGGTCGCCTGGATACAGTGCGTGGGGTCCCGGGACCCGCACAACGCAAACCCCTGGTGCTCGTCGGTGTGCTGCATGTACGCCACCAAGCAGGCCGTCATAGCAAAGGAGCACGACCAGGACATCGAGCCCACGGTGTTCTTCATGGAGATGCGGGCCTTCGGCAAGGACTTTGACAAGTACGTGGACCGGGCAAAGTCAGAGTACGGGGTCAGCTACAAGCGGGCCATGATATCCATGGTGCGCGAGGAGGCCGGCACCGGCGACCTGGTGCTGAGATACGCCAACGAGGACGGGACCCTGATTGACGAGAAGTTCGACATGGTGGTGCTGTCCATCGGGTTCGAGCCAAGGAAGGACGCCGTCCAGTTCGCGCACACGTTCGGCATCGAGCCCAACGAGTACGGGTTTGCAAAGACCACGCCCTTTGACCCGGTGGACACCACCAGGGAAGGGATTTACGTAACCGGCACATACCAGTCGCCAAAGGACATACCAGAGTCCGTGGCACAGGGCAGCGCGGTGGCCGGAAGGGCCATGGCGCTCCTGGGCGAGGCCCGGGGCAGCGAGGTGGTGGTAAAGGAGCTGCCGCCGGAAAAGGACATAGCCGGCCAGGAGCCCAGGATCGGGGTGTTCGTGTGCCACTGCGGGATCAACATCTCACAGAACGTGGACGTGAAAAGGGTGGTGGAAGAGATAAAGGACCTGCCGGGCGTGGCTTTTGCCGACGACATGCTCTACGCATGCGCACAGGACAGCCAGGACAGGATCAAGGAGCTTGTCAAGGAGCACGACCTGAACAGGGTGGTGGTGGCATCGTGCACGCCCAGGACGCACGAGCCCCTGTTCCAGGACACCATACGCGACGCCGGGATCAACAAGTACCTGTTCGAGCTTGCGGACATACGCGAGCAGTGCTCCTGGTGCCACATGGGCCGGAAAGAGGAGGCCACCAAAAAGGCAATAGGCATCGTCAAGATGAACATCGCAAAGGCCAGGAACCTCACGCCGGTGCAGACAGGATCGGTGAACGTCACACCCGGGGCCATGGTGATCGGCGGAGGGGTGGCCGGTATGTCCTCAGGGCTCTCCCTGGCTGACCAGGGCTATGAGGTGCACATAGTCGAGCGCGAGAACGAGCTGGGCGGGCTTGCGAGGGAGCTCTACAGGACCCTGGACAAGCAGGACGTGCAAGCCTTTTTGAAGGAGACCGTGAACAAGGTTGAAGCGCACCCCAGGATCACCGTGCACAAGGGGGTGGAGGTCAAAAAGACCGAGGGGTTCGTGGGCAACTTCAAAACCACCCTCACCGACGGGAGCGCGTTCGATCACGGGGCCGTGATCGTGGCCACCGGAGGAGAGTTCTACAAGCCCGCCGAGTACCTGTACGAGGAATCGGACAAGGTGATAACGCAGCGGGAGCTGGAGGAGAGGCTGCAAAAAGAGCCGGCAAAGCCGGGGCGGAGCTACGTGATGATCCAGTGCGTGGGCTCCAGGGAGGAGCCCAACAACTACTGCTCCAGGGTGTGCTGCCAGGACGCGATAAAGAACGCCATCGAGATCAAGGAGAAGGCGCCCGAGGCTGGCGTGACCATACTCTACCGCGACGTGCGCACCTACGGTCTCAGGGAGGACTTTTACAAAAAGGCCCGGGACCTGGGGGTGGTGTTCATGCGCTACGAGCCCGAGAGAAAGCCCGAGGTGGAAAAGGACGGCGACGGTATCAAGGTGCGGGCGCTCGACTACATGTTAAACCGGGAAGTCCTCTTGAGGGCCGACTGGCTGGTGCTGTCCACCGGGTTCAGGCCGCACCCCACCACCGAGAAGGTGGGGGAGATGTACAAGATCACCAGGAACGACGACGGCTACTTTTTGGAGGCCCACGTAAAGCTTAGGCCGGTGGACTTCCCAACCGAGGGCATATTCCTGGCCGGGCTGGCGCACGCGCCCAAGAACCTGGACGAGACAGTGAGCCAGGCCCTGGCCGCCGCGGGACGCGCTGGACAGTTGCTCTCGCACGAGGTGCTTACCGTCTCCGGGATAGTCTCAAAGCACGACCAGGACATATGCATGTCATGCCTCACATGCTTCAGGCTCTGCCCCTTTGACTCGCCGTACATTGACGAGAACGGCAAGGTGGCGCACAACGAGGTCAAATGCATGGGCTGCGGTATCTGCGCAAGCGTGTGCCCGGCAAAGGCCTTCCAGGTCAACAACTTCAGGGACGACCAGATCACCGCCATGATTGACGCGCTCACCGAGGATCCCTGCCCCGCGGAGGAGAAGACGGGGACAAATGACTCATGAGGGAAGAGTATTTAATAAGTGTTTATAAAGGAAGACTCACCAAAGGGTAGCCCACATAGCTTGCTATGTGGGCGCCTTAAGGCGCAGGATGAATATAATGGATGGTATGGAATGAATGGTTCACGAGGCTGTGCTCTGCATCCTGCTCGCTCCGCTCGCGCACATAGCGGAGCTGTGTGCGCTACCCGATAAAAGATGGAGGTTTTCTGATGACTGAACAGGCGCAAGAGGCCGCCCCGGAGGAGACCGAAGAAGAGCGGGCCTCCTCCGTGGAAAAGCCGCACCAGGCGCCGCCCGACTGGGAGCCCAACATCCTGGCGTTCGCCTGCCATTACTGCGCGTTCGCCGCGGCCGACCTGGCCGGGGTGATGCGGCTTACGTACCCCAGCAACGTGAAGATCATCCGGCTGCCCTGCACCGGCAAGCTGGACCACTACTACGTGCTGCGGGCCTTCGAGCGGGGCGTGGACGGCGTGTTCGTGGCCGGGTGACTGCCCGGGCAGTGTCATTTCCTGGAGGGAAATACGAACGCGAAGAAGAGGGTCGACTACATAAAGACCCTTTTGCCCAAGGTGGGGATTGACCCGGCACGGCTCGAGATGTTCAACCTCTCCGCGGCCCAGGGGCCGAGGTGGGCCGAGATATGCACCGAGTTCACCGAGCGAATAAGGAAGCTCGGGCCCTCGCCCATATGGATGGCCGAGTGCCAGGCAAAGTAACAGTGATAAGGAGTGATGCCAGATGATAGTGGGCAAACAGAAACCTCTCGATGAGATATGGGAGATGATAAAGGACTTTCAAAAAGTCCTGGTCTTCGGATGCAACACCTGCGTGGCAGTGTGCCACGAGGGCGGCAACAAGGAGGCCGAGATACTGGGCTCGCTGCTCCGAATGAAGGCCAAGCAGGAATCAAAGGACATGGAGATAAAGAGCGGCGGCATCGAGCGGCAGTGCGAGCACGAGTACTTCGAGAGCGTCCGGGAGGACATCGAGCAGGCCGACGCGGTGCTCAGCATAGCCTGCGGGGCCGGGGTCCAGTTTCTGGGCGAGAAGTGGCCGGAGAAGATCATCCTGCCCGGGCTCAACACCACCTTCATCGGGGTGGTGGATGCTCCCGGCGAGTTCACCGAGCGGTGCCTCATGTGCGGCGACTGCATACTGCACCTCACCGGGGGCATATGCCCCATCACACGCTGCTCAAAGTCCATCATGAACGGGCCCTGCGGGGGCAGCGAGAACGGGGTGTGCGAGGTCAACCCGGACGTGCCCTGCGGGTGGCAGCTAATATACGACCGGCTGAAAGCCCAGGGCAGGCTGCACCTTATCGAGCGGGTGGTCCCGGCAAAGAGCTGGGTCACCTCCAGGGACGGCGGCCCCAGGAAGCAGGTGCGCGAGGACTTGAGAGACATAAAGGAGGTGTCAGATGCCGCAGAGTAACCTCGAAAGAGTGCTCGGAGAGGGGACCTTCGCGGTGACCGGAGAGCTGGGGCCAAAGAGGGGCGTGGACAAGGACCACCTCATGGAGATGGCAAAGACCATAAAGCCGTACTGCGACGCCTTCAACATCACCGACAACCAGACCGCGGTGGTAAGGATGTCGTCCATCGGAACCGGGATCATGATAAAGACAAAGCTCGAGATGGACCCGGTGATCCAGATCGTCACCCGGGACAGGAACCGCCTGGCAATACAGGCCGACGTGCTCGGGGCCGCGGCATTCGACATCATGAACGTGCTCGCCATATCCGGGGACCACCAGACGCTGGGCAACCACCCGGGCTCAAAGAACGTGCACGACCTGGACTCCATGCAGCTCCTCCAGTGCCTGGCGGGGCTGCGAGAGGGAAGGTTCATGAACGGGGACGAGCTCGAGACCGAGCCGCCGCACCTTTTTATCGGGGCCGCGGCAAACCCCTTCGGTCACCCCATGGAGTACAGGGTGGCGAGGCTGGCAAAGAAGGTGGCCGCGGGGGCCCAGTTCATCCAGACCCAGCCGGTGTTCGCCATGGACATCTTCAAGAAGTACATGGAGGACGCCCGGGACATGGGCCTGCACGAGAAGACCTACATAATGGCTGGAATAATCCCCATGAAGAGCATCGGAATGGCAAAGTACATGCGCGACAAGGTCGCGGGCGTTATCGTGCCCGACGACAAGGTGGCCCGGCTGGACAAGGCCCGCGAGGGCATCGAGGACAAGCAGGAGAGGATCAAGAAGATACGCGAGGAGGCGGTGAAGATATCGGTCGAGGAGATCCACCAGGCCATGGAGATACCCGGCGTGCACGGCGTGCACATAATGGCCGTGGCATGGGAGGAAATCATACCCGAGATCGTGGAGAAGGCCGGCCTGGACAAGGAGAGGCCAAAGTACAAAAACGGGTGACACTCCATGCGTGTTACCCCTTTCCCTCGCCACCCGCTTCTCGCTCCCCGCTCCTTGGCTTGCACTTGCAGCCCGCACACAGCCTTGCGGGACACCCCCTGGATTATGCCGCCCCCCGGATAATCCCCAAGACCATTGAGCGCCCGGCAGAGCTGTGTTAACTTTTTTCTTGTGAGGATGCGCTCATGAGAAGATTAAGATGGACCGCGGCTTTGATCCCGGCCCTGGCCCTTATCCTGATGCGGCCGGGTCTTTCGGAGGGCCCCGCAAGCGTGATCATCCTCTCGGTGGACACCCTGCGCTCGGACCGGCTGGGGACCTACGACTACCATCACGACACCTCGCCAAACATTGACCGGCTGCTCCAGAGGGGGGTGGTTTTCGACAACGCCATGACCAACGTGCCGCTCACCAGCCCCAGCTTCTGCTCCATGTTCACCTCCCGCTACCCGCACGAGACGGGTTCCATACGTAACGGCATCCCGATGGTGGACGGCATCCCCACCCTGGCCGCGATCTTCAAGAGCCGCGGCTTCCACACCGCGGCCGTCATATCCAACTGGCCCCTGAAGGCGCGCCTCTCGAACCTCGACCAGGGCTTCGACATATACGACGACGATTTCCACCAGAAGCGATGGCTCTTCTTCAACGACGAGCGCGACGCCGAGGACGTCACCGAGCACGCCCTCGAGTGGCTGGAGTCCTCGCCCAGGGAGCCCTTCTTCGCATGGATACACTACAGCGACCCCCACCAGCCCTACGTAAAGCACAAGAAGTTCATGTTCGAGAAATCGAGCTCCGCAAGCGCCAGGTACGACAGCGAGGTGGCCTACGCCGACTTCCACATCGGCAGGCTGCTGGAGGCCCTGCGGGAGAGGGGTCTGCTCGACCGCTCCCTCCTGGTGTTCCTCGCAGACCACGGCGAGAGCCTGGGCGAGCACGACTACACCGGCCACGGCCGCAAGGTCTACCAGCCGAGCATGGCCATACCCTTCGCCCTGCTGGGGCCCGGCATACCAAGCGGCACAAGGAGCGACGCACTGGTGCAGCTTTTGGACCTCGGCCCCACCGTGCTCTCCTTCGCCGGCATCGAGGTCCCGGAGGACATGCGCGGCAGGGACCTGCTGCCGGGCGTCACCGGCAGGGGCGAGTACCCCTCGGACACCATCTATTACGAGACCTACCCGGGCTCGGCCACAGAGCTGGAGAGCGTGGAGGTGCTGCTCAAGAAGCCCATCTGGGTGGGATACAGGAAGGGGCCGCGAAAGCTCATGTACTCGGTGCGCTTCAAGAGGTGGGAGAGCTACGACCTGGCTCGCGACCCGAAGGAGCTCGACAACCTGGTGAAGCTGCGCGACCCCGGCTTCAAGGAGCGATCGGACGAGCTCATGGCGTGGTACCGCGAGTGGGAGGACGAGACCGTGGTGGGCAACGTGGGCGTGATGACCGAAGAGGACCGCGAGAAGTTCAAGGCGCTCGGCTACATAGACAACCCGTGATGAAAAGACACTCCCTTGCAGGATATTTAGCGGCAGCGCTTTTCGCCGCGGCGCTCTGTCTTTTTATCTCCTGCACGGTAAAAGAAGAGAAGCACGAGCCCGGGCCGCTCAAGGTGTGGCTCATGAAAGACCCAGAAGCCGAGGTCCAGATAAAATCCATGGTCGCCGAGTTCGAGAGCAAAAAAGACTTCGAGGTCGAGCTTGAATTCAAGGACACCTACGACATAAACAGCGCCTTGATTGAAGGGGAAGCGGCAGAGGCGGGCGTGGACGTGGTCGAGGTTGACATCTTCGATATGGCCGGCCTCTCTGAACACATGCAGGACGCATCCGGGGTGCTCCTGGAGATAGAGAGCACGGAGAGCTTTTACAACGCTCCGGTTCTTGCCGGCAAGTTCGAGGGGGAGCAGCGTTTCATTCCCTTCAGGCTCTCATGGCCGGCCCTGGTCTCAAGGGCGGATGTGCGCGGAAGGTTCAGGACATGGGACCACCTAAGCGGCGCGGCCATGGGAGCGGAACAGGTGGGGGTCCCTGCACTGGACGACCGCGAGCTCTGCGTGCTTGTATGCTCGCTCATATACGCCAACAACGGCGACCCTGGAGACCCCGGCAGCCCCGGGTTCGGGTCCGCCTTTTCCTGGCTGGAGCAGATTTCCGGCAGGGTGCTGATCGGGTCCGGGGCCGCCAAGTCCGGTGACATGGGCTCGTGGCCCGAGGACGAGATGCCGGGGGTGTTCTTCGAGTGGCCCGAGGGGCTGGCGGCCATGGAGATCTCCGGGCTCCTGGCCTATGACTTTGAGGTGCACCCTTTCCCCTGCGCGGACACGCGGAGCTGCGCGGTGGTCTTCCTCGGCCGCTACCTGGGCGTACCCGAGAAGGCCAGACACGAAAAAGACGCCTTCAGCTTCATCCGCTACATGGTGTCCTCTTCAGCGCAGCGCAGGCTGCTGTTCACCTCCCCCTGGCTGCCGGTGCGCTCGGACGGGTGGGGAGACATGGGGGCCCGCAAGGTGGCATACCGGGCCCTGCGGCATTCGGCAAACAACCTGAAAAGGCCGCCGCGGAGGATCAAAGAGCTGACAGGACCCCTGTCCAACGCGGCCAGGGACGTGCTCTTCTTCGGCAAAGGCGCGGATACGGCGCTCAAAGAGTACAAGACCGCGTTAGAGCACTGAGCCTCGACCCGGTTGAGGCGCGCTCACTGCTTGACAAGGCGACGTTCGGGTGGGAGGATTAACCTTGTGCAGGATCTTGTGGTGTCCCCACATTTCAGATTTTGAGGCTCTTCCATGAAAGTAGCACAGAGGTCCGAACAAGAAAGCTTTCTTGAATACGCAGAATATCTAGCAGTCAAGTATGCAAGCAGCCATGAGGCTGATGCCAGGAAGCGGAAGGGCCAGTTTTTCACCCCCACTGAGCTTGGCTCATTCATGGCCGGCCTGTTCAAGGTTGACCGGGATACGATCCACCTTCTCGATCCGGGCGCCGGCACCGGGATTCTAACCGCGGCCTTTTGCGAGCGCCTTCTCCACTCAGGCAAGAAGATAAACCTCACCATTGACGCCTTTGAAAACGACCCCGATCTTATTCCTTTGCTCCACAAGACGCTAACCACAATCAAGCGGGAAATGGAGCGCGCTGGACACAGTGTCGCCTTTCAAGTCTACGGCGAAGATTTCATCCTGGAGAAAAACAGCTATTTCAACCGGGACCTGTTCTGGTCAGCCGAAGACCACGTGCTATACGACTTCGTTATCTCCAATCCTCCCTATTACAAGCTGGGCAAGTCCACGCCCCAGTCATCCGCCATGATGAACCTGGTTTCCGGCCAGCCCAATATCTATACGCTCTTCATGGCCCTGTCCGCAAGCATGTTGAAGCCGGGCGGGGAGATGGTCTTCATCACGCCCAGGAGCTTCTGCTCGGGCCTCTACTACAAGAGGTTCAGGAACTGGTTCCTGGACAACATGGAGATAAGCAACATCCACATCTTCGAGTCAAGGAAAGACATCTTTGAAAACGATGACATCCTCCAGGAGAACGTGATCATCAAGGCCAGGAAACAAAAGCAGCGCGCTAAATCCAGGCTGACCATCAGCGTCAGTGGAAACAAGGACCTCGCCAGGCCGCGGAAAATCAGGCTGTCCGCTTCCGAGGTAATACTGCACAACCATGGGGAGAACTTCATCAGGATACCTGCTTCGCCGCTCGACGTTGAAGTCCTGCGCATCGTGGATAGCTGGCCCTGCACCTTGCGGGACATGGGCCTGGAGATTTCCACCGGGCCGGTTGTGCCCTTTCGCGCCACAGAACTCCTGCTCCCCGAGCTCGTGAAAAGACCGGAATCAGCGCCTCTGCTGTGGATGCACAACATGAAAGACATGAAGGTAGTCTGGCCCTTTAAGAAGAACGACAAGCCGCAGGCGATCCGGGTATGCAGCGAATCAAGGCCGCTGCTGTTGCCTGTCAAGAATTACGTGCTCCTGAAACGCTTCAGTTCAAAGGAACAGGAGAGGAGGATTTATGCCGCGGTCCTGCAAGAGTGTGATCTCCCTCATGACACCGTAGGCATAGAGAACCACGTGAATTACATCCACCGACCAAAGGGGAGCCTGTCCGTCCATGAAGCCTTTGGCATCGCCTCCATACTCAACACCCATATAATTGACAACTACTTCAGGTCGCTGAACGGAAACACCCAGGTAAACGCCACTGAAATCAGGGGGCTGCCACTACCAGACGTGGATGCGATAAAGAAAATCGGGAAGAGGGTGAGTGCGTCTGAATCAAAGGATGAGGAATACGACCTTGATGAAATCATGGCCAGAGTCGCGGGAATTGACAAGGATATAATCAGCGCTCTGAACAAGGGCGATACTATCAATGTCAAAGATTGACCAAGGCATCTCGATCCTGAAGGCCCTGGGATTGCCCCCACGGTGTTTTACCGTTGGTAAAAAGTAAGGAGGTTATCAAAATGAATAGAAAAGCTATGGTGACTCTTGTATTATTGGCATTGTCCTTCGGTCTGATACAATGTGCTCCAAAAATCTTTGTTCAAGATGCCCAACCTCCTTGGCTAACCATAGAGATACCAAAGCGGCTTGAATACAGTAATGTTTGGGATATCTGCTTTAATACTCTTGCAAAAAAATATGATATTGAAGTATCGGAGAAGGAGTCAGGTTATATAAAGACCGCCTGGACATACATAGTAGGAGGAAGACCTGTTGATTACTATCGTTTTAAAATTTATGTTAATATCAAATATAGTAATAATGTTATCGAAGTAAAATCAGAAGCTCAATACAGAGATGGTCCACCGGATATAGGCCCTTGGCGTATTGGTTATGATACAGGTATACTTGATGAAGGCTGTGCAGATATACAAGGTCAACTGGGTTCTGCAATAAAATAGAGAAAAATCCCAAAAAGATTTTGCCTCCGGCATCTCGACCCGATGAAGGTCCCGAATTCACTGCGCCTCTGCGCCTTTGCGAGAGAAAATTCTTTTATTATTGCATCCGTCTGTCCGCTCTAGAGCGCTGAGCCTCACCACTGCCCCCGGGCCAGCTCCGCCACCGGGCCGCCGGCAAGCTCGTAGCGGAACTCCTCCCCGAACTCGACCCCGGCCTTTTTAAGAGGCCTCTTTATTCCTCCCCCAGCCTGCCTATTAGCTGCATGAACTCAGCGGGGGAGCAAACGGGAATTTCACCCGTAGCAGCCCTTGGAAAATGGCGTCTGTTGCCTGTTACCAGGCACGATGCCCGGGCGGTCACAGCCACTTCAACAAACATCAGGTCATCCGGATCGGGAAGAGTCACGGCCCTCGGGGCCGGCTCGATTATGATGGATTCTCGAAGGATATGGTCAAGGGCCAAAAGCGCGTCTTTTTTCGAAAAAGGCCATTCGGGCCTTGAAAGAACTTGCTTGTACTCGTGCACGGTCCTTGCATCCACCAGCAGCTTTATCTCTCCCTGTACGACCAGGTCGAGAATCCGTCCGGGAGGGCCTTTTGGAGAAAGGAATCCGGACACCAGCACGTTGGTGTCCAGGACTATTTTCATCTTTCGGATTTTTTGGGTTTTCTTTGTCTGCGGCCGCGGGATATGATCCCATCCACCTCTTCCATGGAAAGCCGGTCCATCCCCTTTTCCATGGAACGGCTTCGGGTCCTCTCAAGGGCCTGCATTGCCCTTGCTCTTCTTAGCGCTATGATCTCGTCCTCAAGGCTGTCCTCTTCCACCGTGGTCATGAGCGCAATGGGCTTGCCATTGGACGTGAGCACGAGCTTGTCGCTTTTTTTCAGCATGCCCTTGAGCTTTGCGGTGTCTTGCCTGAGCTCGCGTATTGTGATGAACTTCATTTCCGCCTTCCTCTTTTTCTGTTCTCACCCACACGAGCTAGGGTACACAATTGTGTCACGATTGTCAATTTTTTCCGGGGAAGCCAAATCTATCACTGCCCCCGGGCCAGTTCGGCCACCGGGCCGCCGGCAAGCTCGTATCTGAACTCCTCCCCGAACTCGAAGCCCGCCTTTGCCCCCACCTCCTTTGCCCAGGCCTTGACGTATACATCAAGGACCGGCCTGTAGTTGTCGCGGTCGAGCCCTGAAACCGCCTCTTCCGCAGCGCCGGCTGCTTCGAGCGACATCTTGAGGTCGTCAATGGTGAGCTTCATCTGCGAGTCGTGCGCGCAAAGGGCCTCGATCTTCTTGTCTATAAAAGGTGTCACGTCAACCACCTTGTTCGCGTGCACGGGGTCCTTGGCAAAGTAGTACCGCTCCGGCGCCAGGTGGGGCGAAAGTCCCTCCTCCGCGTGCTCGGGATGGAACAGGGGCATGTGGGAGAAGTTCACGGCCTCCACCGCGGCGAAGGCCACCTGCCTGTGGTCCGGGTGCGGCTCGAACGGGGCCCAGGGGTCAAAGGTCATGACCACCTCGGGGCGACAGGTGCGGATCAGTCGTATGAATTTCTCCCGAAGCTCGTTCAAAGGCACGTCCGAGAGCATGCCGTCCGGGTATTCAAGGAACACCACATCCTTCTTGCCAAGCACACGGGCGGCCTCACGCGCCTCGGAAACGCTCTGCTCGATGGCAGCCTCACGCGAGAGCTCGAACGTGCCGCGCTCGTTGTTGGTGGTGATGACCTCCACAACCTCGCGGCCGTCGGACACCATGCCCGCAACCGTGCCGCCAGCCAAGAACTCGGTGTCGTCCGCGTGCGCCACCAGCAGCAACACCCCCCTGTTCAAAGCCATGACCTCCCCTCCTCGTCTTCTTGATTATTCCCGTCGCGCCTTTGCGTCGCCTGCCTGTGCGTGTCCGCATGCAGACAGGTTGCGTCCAATGGCGAGGGCAAAGTGCTCTTCCGGCAGGGGGCATGATAGAATCTCTTGCTGAACTGTTCAAGCAGTGAGACGAAAGATGTCGGAACAGGAGAGCAAGGACCAATTCATTTCTGATACCCCACACCCACTGAGACCGGGAGTGGCACCTCCCTTTCGAGGTCTTCCGGCCCCGGCTGGTTCGCCTGGTTGACAACCTGATAAGTATTATGGAATCGGACCCCGGCTACGAGCGCTTCATCCTCGACGGCCAGGCCATCGCGCTCGAGGACTACGAAAGGATAAAGGGCGGGAGCGAAAAGCTGCGGCGGCAGCTCAAGGAGGGCAGGATCCAGGCCGGCCCCTGGTACGTGCTCCCGGACGAGTTTTTGGTCTCGGGTGAGGCGCTTGTAAGGAACCTGGAGCGCGGCATAGAAAGCCGTGGTTTTTTCCATACTCTCTATTTCGCCTGATAAATCATCCTGCATTAGCACCTGGCTACGCCCCACACTGGATAGCGCACACAGCTTGCCTTCAGCCCCTTTCGCTTTCAGGGGATTCTTCCGGCCGCCCGGTGTCAGCGGCCCGGTCCTGTTCCACCTGGAAGGTGTCGAGCATGGCTTTGAGGTCGTCGGCCAGCACTTGGAGGTTATCGAGGGCCTGTTTCACCTTGTCCACGTTCTTGTTGTTCTCCGCGGCGATGCTGGATATCTTCTCCATCTCGGAGAGCACGTGCTGGGCGGCCTTTTTCTGCTCCTGCTGCGAGGTGTTTATGTAGTTTGCTATCTCGGCCACGTGCTCGATGGCCTGGGATATCTGCCTGCCTCCCTGGGCCTGCTCCCGGGTGGCCTTTCTCACCTGCACGGCTATGTCGCGCATCCTCTCCGCGGCCGTCATGATCTGGTCCGAGCCCCTGGTCTGCTCCTGTGTGGCAGTGCCTATCTGCTCGATCATGGAGGCTATGTTCTCGAAGAAGCTAAGAGTGCGGTCAGCCTTGTCGCTCTGCTCCTTCATGGAAGCGGATATGTTTTGCGAGAGCTGCATGGAGCGCATGGCGGACTCCTGTATCTTCTTCAGGGCCTCGCCGGCCTCCTCGGATAAAAGCACGCCCTTGCTCACGCTCTCCTCGCCCCGCTCCACCGCTGACACCGCGTCACCCGCGTCGGCCTGCACCTTGCCGATAAGGTCCGCTATCTCCGTGGTGCTGGCCTGGGTCCGCTCGGCCAGGTCCTTGATCTCGTCGGCCACCACAGCGAACCCGCGGCCGTGCTCACCGGCCTGGGCAGCTATGATGGCCGCGTTCAAGGCAAGCAGGCTGGTCTCCTCTGTGACGTCCTCTATCACCGTGAGTATCCGGCCTATCTCCCGGGCCCTGCCCCCCAGCCGCTCTATGACCTCCGCGGCCTCCCGGCTGGTCTCCCATATCTTTCCTATGCCCTGGATGGTGCTCTGCACCGCGGCGGCCCCGCTCTCGGAATCCGTGGTCACCTGCTCGGACACCGAGGCGCTCTCCTCGGCCATGCCGTCCACCCGCTTTACCTCCTCGCGCATCTCCCGCATGCCTTCAGCGGCCTCGGAGGCCTTCTCCGAGGTGCTCTGCACGTGGCGGGCCACCTCTTTTATGGAGGCCGACATCTGCTCCACCCCGGAGGTGGTCTCCACCACCGTGGTGGAGAGCTGCTCTGATGAGTTTGCCACCTCCTCGTTGTTGGCGTTCATCTCCAGGATGGAGGCCGAACTCTCCTCCGCGCTGGTGGCCAGGGTGTCCACCGACTCGCCTATGTTGCCCATGGCCTGGTTCATCTGGGTGATGGCCGCGGTGGTGCTCTCAACAGCCATGGACTGGTCAACCGAGCCTTTTTCCATCTCCCCGGTCCGCGACACGATCTGGACCGCGGCACGGTCTATCGAGCCGGAAGCCTCGGATATCTGCGCCACCATGGCCTTGATGCTCCTCACCATCCGCAGGTGGAACACAGACAGCTCCCCCATCTCGTCGTCGGCCATCACAGGAGGCGGGTCGGAAAGGTCTCCAGCGGCCACCTGCTTGGACGAGCCCACCAGCCGGGAAAGCGGGCTCATGATCTCAAGATGCATGAAGCGGGCGATCACGAGAGATAAAATAATGGCCACGCCGGCCATGGCGATAACCAGAACCATCTGGCTCGAGCGCCTGACCATCGGCTGCACCGTGACCAGGCGCCACTTACCGTTTATCAGGCTCACCACCATAGTATACTGGCCTCCAGAGTAATACAGATGCATGAGGCCCTGGCCCACCCTAACCGGCAGGGGCTTTTTCAGCCGGAAGAAGTCATTAACCCAGAAATTCTTTTCAGCCATGCGCTTGAAAACACCCCTCCAGAAACCGCCGGAAAACAGGGAAACTACATTGCCAGAGGTCTGCATGGCCGCTCCGGCTATATCCGCCTCACCCTCCGAGTCCTGGTCGCCGAGCAGGTTATTGCCCTCCGGGCCAAGGAGCAGGGCCTTGCTCACGTTCCCGCCTATTATCACTTCCAGGGCGCTGGTGAGCTCGGCCCGGGTGTGCTCCCTTCCGAGGGGGGCCTTCAGCACCCCTCCCTCCTGGCGCATGCGCTCGGAGAGGTAGTCTTTCCTCTGCATGTCCAAAGTGCGGGCCTGCCCGGACAGGCTCAGGTGCGTGGTCAGCCAGGTCATGCTGCCGGTGAGCACGATGATGTAGATCAGCACCTTGGAGCGGTACTGTATCCTCCTCGCGGAAAACTCGGCCCGCTCGTAATAGGAGGGGTAGCGGCGCAGGGCCTGGGCCAGCGGCCTGGCGTAAGTGAACTTGATGACGAAGTAATGCAGCGTGGCCATGAGGCATAGTATGGACATGGCCCCCACCGCCAGGAACACCAGCTCCATGGCCGGGAAGCTGTAGAAGACCTGGAACAAAAGGATGATAAGGGGGGCCCCGATTATCCAGTGGATGATAAACCGGACCACGAACTGGTGGGGAAAGTCAATAAGCGCAAGGATGCTCTCGATCACCCGGCTGTGGGAGAGGGTCACCGGGTCACCGTCCCAGGCCAGCACCCGGCTGGCAATCAGCAGCTTCTTCCTCACCCACAGCTCGAACAGGGCGACATTGGGCAGCCCAAGCACAATGAAACACAAGAAGACCTTTATGAGAACCTGGAAATGGAAGGGGCCGCCGGGGGCCCGGAGCCCGTGGAAAACCGAGGTTATATACACCAGGATGCCAAGCACCGCCCCCACAGTGATGGGGGCCATGACCTTGGAGTTTCCTGCCTGGAGACCCGCGGCAATCTCCCGGGATTTCTCTTCTATGTCCATCTCATACGTTGACAACGCTGAAAAGAAGAATATGATATACGCTGTTCGTTGTCAAAGGATACAGGGATTTATTTAACTCCAAGGCTTGACTCCGGGATTTGACTTAATAAAGCGCGTTGAGTATAACTCTATTTATCTTTTGCAGGAAGAGGAGGAAAGCCGTGAGGGCTAAAATACTTGCGAGCGTGCTCTGGGGCGTGGTCGCCTGTCTGCTCTTTAGTGCCTTGTTGCCCCGCCCGGGGATTTGCGGCGCCAAGGCGCAGGTAAGGGTTGAGCAGGCCAAGGTGAAGTTTTCCGGCGGCG
>CAZYTX010000032.1:0-37754 GCA_964650485.1 uncultured bacterium
TTGTGGTCTTAAAAAAACTCCCCTCTCACCCATAGTAAAAGTGTTGCAGTTCCGCTAATTACAGGTTGACAAAAATTCACTCGCCACGGAAAATCGTGTCACTGCCCCGCCCCTAACTATTTGAAATAACATAAACCGCGTTTCCAGTCGCCTCTAAAAAAACTAAAATCGTGGCACGATTTTTCAGAAAAACCGTCCAAATGAAATTAACAGAAGAGGAGCGAGGAGCGGGTAGCGGGACCTGCGCCCGCCCGTATTATTTTAGTGCCTCACTGCCCCCGGCTTTCGAACAGGCCAAGCTGCCCGGGCGCCTCGGCCGGCCCTGTCCAGTCCCCTGCGATGCTGCATGATTCAGGGGCCAGGTCCGGGTTCTTACAGGCGCACACCTTCACCGCCACCCCGTGCTCGCGGCCGGCCTCCACTACGCGCTCCAGTATCTTTGCCCGCTCGCGCCCCGGCAGCGCCATGACCCCGCCCTCGCCCGGATAAGAGCTGTAGCCCCGGCTGTAGCAGTACACGCACCCGTGTGCGCACCCCGCGGTCAGGTTCACAGTGGGAATCTTCGACAGGCAGGCGATGCTGGAGGGCGCCAGCACGCTCGACTTGCGACGGGCCTTGATCGTCTCGACCATTTTTGTCACCGCTCTTTATTACCTGTCATTATATCATAGTATGACTTGCGAGCAGCAGCTTTTGCAACTGATCGAGCCCGGCGCCCGGGTGTGGCCGGCGTCTTTGGCGGGCAGGGCCCTCAAAACTCACAGCTAAAAAACCATGCCCTGACTTTGATGAGCTCACTCGAATCAAGCATGCTTGCAGTGAGCAGAGCCGAATTGTCGAAGGGTCACACCTGAGAAGTTCTTGACACAATGCCCTTAGCGGTCTAATCTACTGGTATATTGATATACAAGAGGAGGTGTGTCATGCCCACTGCCACGGTCCGCATACCCGAGGAAAAAAGAGATATCCTTAAGATTATCGCCACCATAGAGAAGACTGACATCAAGGAGATACTGTCCGAGCTCATTGACGAGTACATCTTAAGGCACAAGGAGACCCTCGATCTCCTCTCAAGGCCCGAGTGGGTTGAGGCCATCGCCCAGGGCAAGGAGCAAGTGGAAAAGGGCGTTAAAGGTAAGTTGCCGGATGAGCTGGAGGATTGAGGTCAAGCCCGCAGCGGAGAAGCAGTATTCAAAGCTCGACAAGAACACGAGGCAGAGGGTCAAACAGGCCCTCCGCGAGCTCGAAGCAGAACAGACATTGCTTGCCGCGCCCAATGTGAGGCCCCTCACAGGAAGACTGAAGGGCGACTTCAGGATGAGGGTGGGACGCTTGCGCCTGCTTTTCACTCCGGACACCGAATCCAGGACAATACACGTATACGCCATACTTCCCAGGGGGGATGCACATTGATGTAATCATATCCCGGAAAAGACTCCCTCCCTGTGAAAATAGACGTTTTATTCTGTGAAAAAGGCGGGGTTGCATGTCCCCCGCTTGAACCGCGGCCCTGCTTGTATTATCTTACTTAAGGTTGTTGAGGGCGGCGTAGCTCAGGAGGTCAGAGCATGCGGCTCATATCCGCAGAGTCCGGGGTTCGAATCCCTGCGCCGCCACCATCTTAATGGACCCCCTTGTCAAAAGAGTCGAGCAGGAGCTTTTGCAACTGCTCGAGCCCGGCGCCCGGGTGGTGGCCGGCATCTCCGGCGGCCCCGACTCGGTGGCGCTTGTGTCAATTCTGCTTGCGCTCGCCCCGTCGCTTCGTATCCAGGTCTTTGGCGCCCATTTGAACCACGGCATGCGGGGCGAGGAGTCCGACCGGGACCAGGCCTGGGTAAAAGAGCTTTGCGAGCGCATGGGTGTGGAGCTTTTGACCGAGAGGCTGGAGCAGCCGCCGGAGGCGAACATAGAGAGCAGGATGAGGGACGCGCGCTACCGGTTCCTGCTCCAGGCCGCGGGTAAGAAAGAGGCCAAGTACGTGGCAGTGGGCCACCACGCGGACGACCTTGCCGAGACCGTGCTCATAAACCTCATGCGGGGGGCCGGGCCGGCTGGTCTCTCCGGCATGGCCCCCTTGCGTGCCGCGGGCGGTCCGGGCAGTGAAATCTACATTGTCCGGCCGCTCCTCCCGGTCCGCCGGGCCGAGATCATGGGCTTTCTCGAGCGCGAGGGCCTGTCGTGGCGCGAGGACTCCAGTAACCTTGACCCGCGCTTTATGCGCAACCGTGTGAGGCGCGAGCTTCTCCCGCTGATGGAGGAGGTCAGCCCCGGCGCTTCCGAGGCCCTGGTGCGCGCGGCCGAGGTCACAAGGGCCGAGTCCGAGGCCCTGCAAGGGCTTGCAAAGGAGTGGCTGCGCGAGAAGGGCAGGGCAGGGGAGTCCTCGGTGGAGATCGAGCTGGCCCCCCTGCGCGAGCTGGCCCCGGGCTTTCGAATGGCCGTTTACAGGGAGGCGGTGTGCATGGCAGCGGGGGGCCTCGCCCGGATCGAGAGGACGCACCTCGCTGCCGTGGACGAGCTGGCCCTGGAGGGCCCGGCCCACGGGTCCCTGGACCTGCCGGGGATAGCTGTCCGCCGCGAGTACGAGGTCATGTCCATTGTCCCCGCCGCTGAGCCTGCAAAGCCTGCGGAAGGCGCGGAGCAGCCCTTTTCCGCGCCTGCATGCGAGATCGAGCTCCCCATACCAGGAAGCATAAGCTGGCCCGGCCCCAGGGGACACGAGCTTACCGTGTCCGCTGAGCTCATCGCGCCTTCCGATGAAAAGCCCGACTTTCGCAGCGAGGCCCTGCTGGACCCGGAGAAGACCGGGGACAGTATCCTGGTGCGCACCAGGCGGCTGGGCGAGAGGTACAGGCCCGGCGGAATGACCGGGGCACGCAAGCTCAAAGACGTGTTCAACGACCTCAAGGTCCCGCCCCGGGACCGGGGCTGCTGGCCCTTGATCTCGTGCCAAGACCGGGTGGTGTGGGTGCCGGGAATGAGGCCGGCACAGGGGTTCGGGGCTCCGCGCGACGCGGCCGGCGCGGTCAGGGTGCGGGTGTCGCCCCCCATACTTACCCGCATGGGCGGAAAAAAGAGGCGTTGAGTCAGTCCTTCCTTATGGGGCCCCAAAGCACCGGCGGCGGCGAGGGCCCTGATGCAGGAGGGATGAGCATGCTCGCGATCCAGCCGCCGACCCACACCACCACGCTGGTGAGAACGCCCGCCATGATGGGGCCCCAGGGGACTTGAGCCAGGGAACGCTCGATGCCAGGAACCCGCCGTAGTTCTCCGAGCCCCACACCGTGACCAGAACGCCGAGCACCACGCCGACCAGCACCGGGAGCATCAGGCCCTGCACCGGGTACTGCCAGTCGTCCACGAAAGACTTGCCCGGGTAGGCCACGTAGGTGACGCTGGATATGCAGGTGCCCAGGATGGAAAGGCCCACCGCCCAGCCCGGCAGCCTCCGGCCGGCCACGAAACAGTACTCCGTATCACGGGTCCGCCGGCTGAGCCAGACGCCCAGGCCCACCACTATGGCGAAGTAAACCCCCAGGATGCATAAGTCGAAAACGCCGAGGTGCATGGTCCCGCCCCTCAGTCGAGCAGGCTGATCTTCCGGAACCAGCGCGTCCGCACGAAGAGCGCCGCGATCACGAAGGGGAGCACCGCGAAGCGGAGTATGCTCATAAGCGCCAGCATGGCCGTCTCCTGGGTCAGCATACCCTCGGCCACCCTGCGGTACAAGAAGTACCCCAGCACCAGGAGGAGCACGCCCAGGAGCGCCAGCCTCACCGGCGTGGCCCCGGTCCCGGTCTTGTCTTTCGGCCCGGCCTCTTTCCAGGAAGGCCCCAGCGGCTTCAGCCAGCCGCGAAGCGCTATCGTAAGCTCGCTCGCCACCCTGTCCGCGCCCCTTATGATGCTCCCGGGTGCGAGGACCACCGCGGCCAAAAGGATGTAGTATAAGATGCCGGGCTCGACCGCAGCCGTCATCTCCTGGAAGAACCACGGCTTCACCCGGCCCCACACCTCCAGGGGGAAGAGCACGATCATGTGCAATACGAACCTGGGATAAGAGAGCGCCGCCTCCGGCATGCGCAGGTATTCGGGCGCGCTCACTATACCGAAGCTTATAAGGGCCCCCGCGCCCAGGGCCAGGAGCGCCAGGGCCGCGGTGCGGAGGTTCCTCATGGGCGAACGCTCCCCCAGCCGGAGCACCCCCCTGGCCCGGTGAGAGGCGAGCTCGTGGCAGAGCGCCAAAGCCAGCAAGAGGTCCACCCCCGCCGGCCTGAAACCCGGCCAGAAAAGCGAGCCCCCCCACAACAGCCCAACCACCAATACCACCGGGAGAGCCTGCAACCTCATTATCAGCCAGTCCGGCATGCCGGCCCGCATGCGCCGGGCAAAGCCCGCTGACCACCTGCCCATGATGAGCGCGTACAGGAACGCCGCGCTTACCATGAAAATGAACCCGGCCACCCTGCGGTTCCACGCCCGCAGGGGCCCCTTTGCGAGGCCCGGCTCGGACAAGGCATTTGAAAACCACCACAGAAGCTCGCGTATGAGCAGAGGGTCAAAGGTCTCGATAAAGTGGTCGGTGGTGTGGATGATGGACACCATCCTGGCCGTGCCCTCCTCCATGCTCCCGTAGGTGACCCCGTTCTCCGGGTGGTCAGTCACTTCGTGCTCGGAGAGGTTGTCGAGCAGGGCCCGGGGCGAGTGTATCTCGTCGTAGAGCCCGGAGAGGAAAAGCAGGTTCTTCGGCTTTTTCAAAAGGAACGAAGACTCCATGCCAATGGGTATAACGGCCCGGATCCAGGGGGCCCTGATGCCGGCGAGCACCACCACCGTGCCGCCGATGGAGTGGCCGCATGCCCCGATCCTGTGCGGGTCAACAAAGGGCAAAGTGCGCAGGGCGTGAGCGATGGAGAGCGCGTCAAGGGTGAGCACCTCCAGGCTGTCCCCGCCCATGCGCTGGCGCGACTCGGCCCTGCTCTTGCCGAAGAAGTCAGGCACGGCGCAGGTCGCGCCCCTGGCGGCAAGCTCCATGCAGATGACCTCCATGCCCTCGGGGGGCACGCTGTATGGAGGGACCGCGACCACGCCGGGCATGGGCTCTTCATGGCCCTTGTCAAGGCGCGGCAGGAAAAGCACCGTGCGTATGGGATTGCCCGACCGGGAGGCGATCACCTGCTCGGACACCCTCACGTCGGAAGAAGGGTAGCCGGTCATGGCAACGCCGGAGATCACTGCGGCGGCGGCGAAAACCGCGGGCCACAGTGCCCGTCTCGACTTGCTCCTCCCCTGGTCACTCTCTGTCATCTTACCGGAAATCCACGATCCTCCCGGCCATACTGGCGGATGCATAGCAGGTCCGGCCGCGGCGTACGGCACGGAGCGCGGGGACATTTTAAGGGGTATCGGCTCGGCGGTCAATCAGGGGTCTGGCAGGGGTCTGGGGGGTCTTGATTCTGCGCTCGTTTTCACATCAAATTTTCCATGTGCCATTTGTGTCGGTCCTGTTGCGGGATTAGGCCATTAATGATCATGTCGCCGATGAACATGATGGCGTCTTCGATCGTGTACTTATTGTCAAGAGATGTCCTGAAGCTCATTATCTCCGGCATGCCGGTCAGGGCGAAGGATAAAAGCTCCGGGGCCACGAGTCTGGTCTGCCCTTTTTCCATGGCTTCATGGGCTTCTTTTATGACCGGTCCGGTGAGGGCCTTGTACATGCGGTTCAACTTCTCCTGCGAGGCAAGTTCCTGTAAAGACAGTCGCTTTCTCAATGCCAGAGATGGTGGAGGCGGCGGGAATCGAACCCGCGTCCGGAGACCTTCACCCCGGGGCTGCTACGTGCGTATCCCGCGCTTGATTTTAACCCAAAACCGCCGCGCGGGCGCGGAAGCTTTTGGCGATCCCCCTCTTTGATTCAACTCCTTGCAAGGCTGAGGGCTTTCCCGCAAGGGGTCGTCCTGTCTTCATTGCGCCCGGGTCCGTCCCGACAGGAGAGGACGGTCGGACGTCGCGGTCTTTACGCCGCGAGGGCGTAATCAACAGATTCGCCGTTTAAAAAGGCGCCGCTGTTTAACGTGCTTGCGGCAGCACGGCACGCTCCCGCAGGGCTCAACTGTCCCCGTCGAACCCATTTCGCCCCCACAAATATTATTATAACCATTTTGCGTGATCCCGCAATAGCGCCCGCGGGGATGCAAAAACTCATGCATTCCGTTAGAATAATAGAGATGACGCTACCGAGAGATATGCTCGACCACGTGAGCACGCCCGGGCGCTACCTGCCCCTGGAGCTGAACGTTCGCGGGAAGGACCTTGAAAGGGCCGAGGTCAAGGCGGCGCTCGCTTTCCCCGACCTTTACGAGGTGGGCATGAGTCACCTGGGGGTGGGCATCCTCTACCACCTTATGAACGACCTCGAATGGACGGCCTGCGAGAGGGCCTTTGCGCCCTGGACGGACATGGAGTCCCTGATGAGAGCGAAGCAGGTCCCATTAGTGTCCATGGAGAGCCAGGTTCCCTTGAGCAAGTTCGACCTCTTGGGCTTCTCGCTCACCTACGAGCTCTGCTACACCAACGTGCTGAACATGCTGGACCTTGCCGGCATACCCCTGTTTGCAAAGGACCGCGAGCAAGATGGGTGGCCCCTGGTCATAGGGGGCGGGCCTTGCGCGTCCAACCCTGAGCCGGTGGCGCCCTTTTTCGACGCCTTCCTGTTCGGGGACGGCGAGGACGCGGTGCCCGAGATGTGCGGGGCGATAAGGGAGTGGAAGCAGGGCCGGGGCGATAAAAGGGACCTGCTTTCGAGGCTGGCCCTGATCGAGGGTGTATACGTGCCGTCATTTTTCGAGCCGGTGTATAATGAAGACGGCGCTATAAAGGAGATAAGGCTCCTGCAACGGGGGTGCGAGCGGGTAAAGAGGAGGGTCGTCTCTGACCTTGACAGCGCGTACTTCCCCGGCTCTCCCCTGGCGCCGGTGATCGAGCCTGTGCACGACCGGCTGATGGTGGAGATCGCCAGGGGGTGCACCCGTGGTTGCAGGTTCTGCCATGCGGGGTCGGTGTGCCGCCCTGCCAGGGAGAGGTCCCCGGAGAAGGTGCGCGAGCTGGTGAGCAGAGGTCTTGCAGCCACCGGTTACGAGGAGGCCTCACTGCTTTCCCTTTCCGCTGGGGACTACACCTGTCTTCCCGAACTGGTCATGTCCCTTGTGAAGGAGCATTATAAAAACCGGGTGTCAATAAGCCTTCCCAGCCTCAGGGTGCAGGGTATTCCGGACGAGGTGCTAAAAGCCATGCAGTCGGTGAGAAAGACCGGCTTCACCCTGGCGCCCGAGGCCGGCACCGAGCGGCTGAGAAGGGTGATAAACAAGGACTACTCTGAAGATGACCTGCTGGGTACCGCACAGAGGGTGTTTTCGCAAGGATGGCGTAACCTTAAGCTCTACTTCATGGCGGGTCTTCCTGACGAGCGAGACGAGGACATCGAGGGGATTCTGGAGACGGCCTGGAAGGTCTCGAAGATAAAAGGGTCAAATGGCAGGCCGCAGGTTACGGTGAGCATAGGCGGTTTTGTGCCAAAACCCCACACCCCTTTCCAGTGGGAGGCCCAGGCCGGGGTGGAGCGGCTGAAGCAGGTGCAGCAGCGGGTGCGTCGCGGCTTTTCCGGCAAGGGTAAAAGGGTGAGGTGGCACGATCCCTGGATGTCCAGGCTGGAGGGGGTGTTCAGCAGGGGCGACCGCAGGCTGGCCCCGGTGCTGGTGCGGGCATGGCGCAGGGGTGCCAGGTTCGACGGGTGGAGCGAGATGTTCAACCACGCGAGGTGGGATGAGGCCTTTGCAGAGGAGGGGATCGAACCGGAATACTACACGAGGGAAAGGGACCGTGAAGAGGTGTTCCCCTGGGAGCACCTGGACAGCAGGGTAGGGCGAGAGTGGCTGTGGAACGAGCGCGAGCGGGCTTATAACAGGGAGATGACGCCCGACTGCAGGGACGCGGGCTGCCAGAGCTTCTGCGGGGCGTGCGACTTTGGAAAGATCAAGAACAGCGAGGCGGACGAGGAGCCTTTCGAGAAGATAAAGGAGCCGCTCCCTTATGCGGCGCCGCAGCCCAGAACTCACTTTCTCTACAGGGTGCAGTACGCCAAGAGGGGCGACATGAGGTTCATGGGCCAGCTCGAGGTCACGCGGCTGTTCGGCCGGGCAACAAGGCGCGCCGGCCTGCCCATGCGCTACAGCGAGGGTTTTCACCAGAAGCCGCGCATCATGTTCGGGCCGGCTCCTCCCCTGGGCGTGGCCAGCGAGGCCGAGTACATTGACCTGGAGCTTTTGCGCAGGCTCCCCGAGGAAGGGGTAAAGACCGCGCTTGGCGGGGAAATGCCGGAGGGAGTGGAGATAAAAAGGGTGCAGGAACTCCCGGCAAAGGCCCCTGCGGTAACCTCGGCAATAAGCGACCTCGAATACCTGGTGAGCCCTGCAAACGGACTGGGCTTCCCGGAGGACAAAATAAAAAGGTTCATGGACAGGGATAGCCTGTTGATCACCCAGAAGAGGGAGAAGGGCGACCGCGAGGTGGACGTCCGCTCTCTGGTCAAGTACCTGGCTGCGGAGGACGACGGGTCATTGCGCATGGGCATAAAGAGGGTTGAAGGCCCGGGGGTGAAGCCGCAGGAGGTGATAAAATGCGTGTTCGGGATGGACGAGGAAGAGGTGCGGAACCTCGAGATAATAAAGACCCGGGCCAGGTTCAAGAAGCCGAGTCCGGTGCGTTATCCTGGCCGGTCGGAGAGGGCCAGGAAGCCCGGGGGTCGGAGGCGCAGCTAGCCCACGGCACAACGAGGATGCGGTGATGGAAAGCGATATTCTGATAAACGTGACCCTGCAGGAGACCAGGGTGGCGGTGGTTGAGAACGGGGCGCTGGCCGAGGTGCACATCGAGCGGCTGCGGGACAGGGGCATAGCCGGCAACATTTACAAGGGCCGGGTGGTGCGCGTTCTTCCCGGGATGCAGGCGGCCTTTGTTGACATCGGTCTCGACCGGGCCGCGTTTCTTTACGTGTCCGAGGTTATTCCTTATTTGAAGAGCATCAGCCTGCCCGATACAGATGAGCTTATCTCGGAGAAGGAGGAACTAAGCCACAAGCTCTCGGATGAAGCCGAGCAGGCTGACATCCAGGACCTTTTAAAGGAGGGCCAGGACGTGGTGGTCCAGGTGACAAAAGAGCCGCTTGGCACCAAGGGGGCACAGGTGACCACCCACGTGACCATGCCCGGCAGGTACCTGGTGTACATGCCCACTGTTCGCCACGTGGGGGTGAGCAGGAGGATAGAGAGCGACAAGAAGAGGGCCCAGCTAAGGAAATGGGTGGAAGAGATGAGGCCCGACGGGGCCGGCGGCTTTATCGTGCGCACTGCCAGCGAGGACCACTCCAAGGAGGACCTCAGGGCTGACAAGGACTACCTGTTGAAGGTATGGAAAGACATGCAGAACCGGGCCATGCGCTCGAGCTCGCCCAGCATCGTGCACCGCGAGCTTTCCCTCGACCTCAAGGTCATCCGCGACCTTTTCACCGAGAAGGTCAGAAGGGTGGTGGTGGACTCCGAGGACCAGTTCCATGAGATCAAGTCATTCATGGAGATGTACATGGGTGAGAAGGACGGCAAGGTGGAGCTGTACACGGGCGAGCTCCCCCTGTTCGAGACCGCGGGCGTGGAGCTGGAGATCAACCGGGCCCTGGACAGGAAGGTGTGGCTCAAAAGCGGGGGATACATAGTCATAGACCAGACCGAGGCGCTAACCGCCATAGACGTAAACACCGGTCGCTACGTGGGCAGGCGCAACTTCGAGGAGACCATATTAAAGACCAACCTGGAGGCATTGAAGGAGATAGTGTACCAGATAAGGCTGCGCAATATCGGGGGCCTTATAATAATAGACTTCATTGACATGGCCGACCAGGGCAACCGCGAGAGGGTGTTCCAGGCGCTTGACAAGGAGCTCAAAAAGGACAAGACCAAGTCAACCATACTCAAGATGTCGGAGCTCGGCCTGGTGGAGATGACAAGGAAGAGGGTGCGCGAGAACCTGTTCCAGACCCTGTGCGAGTCTTGCCCTTACTGCGAGGGCAAGGGGCACTTGAAGTCCAGGACAAGCGTGTGCTACGAGATCTTCAGAGAGATAAACAAGAGAGCGGACCTTGCGGGAAAACACCTGAACCTGTTCGTGAACCCCGAGGTCGCGGACCTCCTCTTCGACGAGGAGAGGGAAGGGATCGAGGAGCTGGAGCGGAACCTGGACGTGAAGGTGGAGATAATAGTGAACAACTCCTTTCACCAGGAGCAGTTCGAGGTGGAAGCTGGCTAAAGGAGCTTGAGTAATGGAAAAGGACCAAAAGCTCGGAGACCTTCTGGTCGAGGCCGGTTTTGTTGACGAGATGCAACTTAGATCGGCGCTGGGCCACCAGAAGAGGTGGGGCGGAAAGCTGGGAAAGGCGCTTGTGGACCTGGGCTTTATTGAAGAAGACGTGATGATAAAGTTCCTTGCCGAGCAGTTCAAGATGAACGCCGTGAACCTGGCACGGTCGAGAATAGCCCCCCAGACCTTCCAGATGGTGCCCGAAGATGTCGCCAGGAGACATAGGGTGGTGCCGGTGGTGGCAAGGGGAACCGGGAGCAAGAAAACCGTGGTCCTGGCAATGAGCGACCCTACAAACCTGGGAGTGATAGACGAGATACAGTTCCTCATAGGCGCAAAGGTGGAGCCGGTGCTGGCTACAGACTCGGCAATCTCCAGGGTGCTGGCAAGCTACGGAGACTATAACCCCGAGGCATCCAGGGAAATACATTACCATGAAGCCGTGATACCGGCGCAGCTTAGAGATATGGAAGAGGAAAAGGCCGCCAAAGAGGCCGCTAAGAAACAGCGGGAACAGCCGAAGCCGGAACAACCACAGAAAACACAGACACCCGAAGAGGATAAGCTGGAGATAGGAGACGAGGACGAGCTCGAAGTCGTAAAGGGCGATGTGACCATGCTAAAGGCCCAGAAGCCCTCCCGAAAAACTCCGCCTCCGGAGCAACCCGGGCCCACAACCAGGCAGCCTGAAGCTCCCTCCAGGGGCAGGGAGGTCATACTGGGAGAGGAAGAAAAACAGGAAAAGCCACAGGAGAAAAAATCCGAATCACCCTTCCTGCTAAAGCCTGAAAAAGAGGAAAGGCAAGATATGGCCCCTCCGCCTCCTCCCAAGCAGGTGTCTGAGCAGGAGAGGTCCGTACCTCCAGATGTCGAGGGGCCACCATCAATGGAGCAGGCTCCTGAAGAAACCCCCGGGCCACCGGGTATTGAGGAGCCTCCCTTGATCGAGGACCTGGAGCCTGTCACCGAGAGCCAGGAACATGTCGGCCCTCCACAAGCTCCCGAGGAGGGGCCCCAAGAGCCGCAACCCGGGCAAGCCGAAGAAAAATCCTGGTTCGTGCCCCCGTCTCCAAATCAGGAAGCACTCTCGGACCAGTCCGCGGAGGATGAAATCTCTCCCCTCGAGCTCCCGGACGAGGAGCCGGGAAAAATTGAGCTGGCTGACACCCACGAGTTCATACCCCCGGCCCATGCGGAGCAGTTTATTGGCGGGACAGAGGAACAGGAGGAGCCGGAACAAGCAGTGCCGGGCCCTGACTCGAGCGCGCCGCCTCCACAAGAGGAGGCGCCCGAGATCGGCCGGGAGCAGACAGGGATGCCCCCTTTGCCGGACGATCTGGCGAATTCGCCCGGAGCGCAGCCGGATGTAGAGCCCGTGCAGGAGCAAGAGGCAGCCGCTCCGCCCGCGGCCGAGGATTATGAGAAGCCCGAAGCCCGGCCTGAGACCCCTGCTCCGCCGGGAGAACCGGATGCCGGTACGCAAAAGGGGCCCGACCTGGAAGTGCCTTCCCTGGATTTCATGGGCGCCGGGGAGAGCGTAGACCACGGGCCGCAGCAGCCTGAAGGGCCCCAAGAGACCGGGCCAGGGCCTGTCGAGGAGCAACCCGGACCCGCGGAAAAGCCCCCCGACCTGGGGATCGGGGACCAGGGACAACAAGCGCCCGGACAGCAGCCACAGGCCCCCGCCCAGGACGAGATCTGGAGCAGTCCGGGGGCGAGCGAGGAATCCATCTGGGCGGCAGGCGAGTCCGCTGAAAAGCCGGCCGCGCCTGACCTGCCTGACCTGCCCCCATTGCCGGACCTGGGTGCAGGCTCCCCCTTGGATGAAGGGCCGTCACCCGGACCGGAGCAGGAAGAAAAGCCCGCACCTCCGACAGACACGGGAGAAGACTACTTCTCGGCCCTGGGGACGGATGAGGGTGAAGGTCCCTCTCCGCTGCCCTTCGAGGCCCCGCCCCCGGACCTGGGAGACGAAGCGCCGGAGCAGCCGCAAATCCCGGCCTCTGACCCTAAGGAGGAACCGCCATTGGATGAGGCGGGTCAAGCACAGGAGTTCGAGCCGCTAACACCGGAGCAGCCTTCACCGGGCTACGAGGTGGTGGAGAGCGAAAGCCTCGATTATGAGCCCGGGGAGGGATTCCAGTCTTTTCAGCAAGCTCCGGGCGAGCCATCAGTGGAGGAGCCTGCAGGGCCTCCTTTGCAAACCGACCAGGAAGAGAGGCTTCCCTGGGAAGATATGGAACAGCAGCGAGAGGAACAAAAGCAAGAGGAGGAAAAGCCTCCTGATGAAGACCCGCTATATCTGATGGCAAGGGTGGCCGCGGCCCCTGACGAATCGCCCGGGCTCGAGGCTGCAAAAGAGCAGATCGAGAAGCTGGAGGGTTTGGGCGAGGAGTACCTGGATACAAAAGAAGTGAAAAAAAGATTGGAGCAGGTGGCCGAGATGGAGCACGACATTAAGGAGCGCGAGTACCAGTTCGACGAGCTTTTGAACCTGATGATGAAAAAGGAGATGGGCGAGGTCACCCAGGAGCTGTTCATGAAAGAGCTCCAGTCCCTGAAACAAAAGGTTGACCGCTCCCGAGAGAATTAAGCCGTTCTCGCCCCATTTATGATTTATCCATATTATATGCAAATATTATTATCGCACAGAGGCACGGAGAACACAGAGATTTCGAAAAATCTATTCTCTGTGACCTGGCTGGCTCTCTTGAGAAAGCGTAAAGGATTTTCCCGAGGGTAGAGCATGCAGGTTTGCCTCGAACGCAGGGGCCCAAATGAGGGCGGCCGTTCTTCGGCTCCTGTAAGCTGTCCGCTATGCCCTCTGTGCCTCTGTGTGAAATACAAATTTTGTTTTTGACAAGAGTGGAATGAAGACACTGGTGACAGGCGCGAGCGGGCTTATCGGGTCCCGGGTGGTGCGCGCACTACTGGCCCAGGGCCGCGAGGTGCGGGCCATGAAGCGGGCATCCTCGGACCTGCGCAACCTTGAGGGGCTGGACCTCGAGCTGGCGGACGGGGACCTGCTCGACCCCGGCTCGCTTGACCGCGCACTAAAAGGGTGCGACAGCCTCTTCCAGGTGGCGGCCATATACCGGCACTGGCACCCCAGGGGCGGCGAATTCATCAGGAAGACCAACATCGAGGGCACCCGCAACATCCTCGAGGCTGCGCTGAAACGCGACCTTGAAAAGCTGGTCTACACCAGCTCCATATCCTCGGTGGGTTTTAAGCCCGGTCGTTTGAGCACGGAAGATGATTTCCCGGACCTGAAGGACTGCCGCCGGCAGCCCTACCGGGAGAGCAAGTTCATAAGCGAGAAGATGGCCTTCGAGTACGCGGAGAGGCTGCCCATCGTGATCGTTAACCCGGCCTCCCCCATAGGCGTGGGCGACTGGGCCCCAACACCCACCGGCCGGGTGATCCTGGACTTCCTGAACGGCAAGATGATAGCCTTTGTTGACGTGGGACTAAACCTCATTGACGTGGACGACCTGGCACAGGGATACCTGCTGGCCGAAGAGAGGGGGCGCGTTGGCGAGCGCTACATCCTGGGCAACCATAACACCCGGCTCCGGGAATTCCTGCAAATGATCGCGGACATGACCGGGCTTCCGGCCCCCCGTGTAAAGGTGCCCAAAGCCCTCCTCAGGGTGGTGGCAGAGGTGAACGAGTTCGTATCAGACATTACAAAGAGGGAACCGGTGGCCGCGGTGGAGCAGGCCCTGCACACCCGGTACAACGAGTTCGTGGACTGCACAAAGGCCAGGACGGAGCTGGGACTTGCGCAGAACGACATCCGGATAGCCATCCACAAGGCTGTGAGATACTACCTTGACACAGGCGATGTAAAGCCCGGCCGCAAAAGCATGATCGAGCTGAAGGGTCCTGACACCACTACTTAATAGCGTATGGCCACCTTAGGGAAGACAAAGCCGGGCCACCTCGCCCGGGTGCAGGCCCCTTACGGCAGGTTCAGCTATCTCTTGCACGACCCGCTCTCGATTATATTCATTGCCGGGGGCATTGGACACCTGACTTTTCCACATCTCCCATCTAATTTGCGAAGCCGGCAAAAAAGCTCACGCCATCCCGGTTGCCATCGCCGTTATTGACTCCTGGCTGAACCCGGGGCGGCACGTCGCCGGCCCTGTGCGACTCTTAGCTCTGTTTGCCTTGTTTGCCAAACATTTTTTGGGCTCTTT
This sequence comes from uncultured bacterium, assembly GCA_964650485.1. Taxonomy (GTDB): domain Bacteria; phylum RBG-13-61-14; class RBG-13-61-14; order RBG-13-61-14; family DATKZS01; genus CAZYTX01. Next base: position 14,610 of record CAZYTX010000032.1, read on the forward strand.
TTTTCAGATGAATTTGTAACCGTGCTCGCGCTCGGTTATTATCTCGCTTTGAATAACAGAGGAGGGTTGCACATGGCATACCAGAGCCTGCCAAAGAGGCTCGAGAAGTGGGCCCAGGAGAGGGTGCCCGGGCTGCGCACGTACCTCGCACGCGAGAACCTGCGCGACTCGGACAAGCTGATCCGGGACGAGCTGGCCGCCCGCCTGGACAAGGTGAAGGCAGTGCTTGACAAGGCCAAGCAGGACCGGGTGGACGCCGGGAGCCTGAAGAACCTGGACCGGCTGGACAGGGCCACCAGGAAGGTCGAGAAGGTAAGGGACACCATAAAGTTCGACTCGAGAGGATACCAGGGAATATTCGACCCCCGTGAGGTCACGGAAAAGGACCTGCACGCCCTGCTCGACTTCGACGGCAAGCTATTCGACGTGGTCGAGCTTTTGGAGGCCGAGGCTGTAAAAGTAGCGGCGCTCTCGGACCCCGAACTCGCAAGCGCGCTCTCCGGGTTCGAGGACCAGGTGGAGGCCATGCACCAGACCCTGGGGCAGCGCGAGGACTACTCGAAGGAAAAGCTCCCGGCCGCAAGGTAATATAAAAAAAGAATGGAGGAAAGGGCATGGCATTCCTGGACATAATCGAGTGGTTTGACGAGACCGGCGAGGAGATGGTGCACCGGGTGCCGGAGTCGGGCTCCGCGGAGACCAAGTACGGCTCGCAGCTTGTGGTGCGCGAGAACCAGGCCGCGGTGTTCTTCAGGGACGGCAAGGGCCTGGACGTGCTCGGGCCGGGCAGGCACACCCTGTCCACCCAGAACATACCGCTCCTCACCAAGATGCTGACCGGCCTGGGCTTCGGCCTGGACTCTCCCTTTCGGACCGAGGTGCTCTTCATCAACATGAAGGTGTTCACAAACATGAAGTGGGGCACCCGGGAGCCGGTGGCCTTCCGCGACTCCGAGCTGGGCCTGGTCAGGCTGCGCGCCTTCGGCAACTTCACCGCCCGGGTGACGCAGCCGCTGCTCTTCGTCAACAACCTGGTGGGCACCATGGGAAGGTACACCACCGCGGACATAGAAGGGTACTTGAAGGACGTGATCGTGGCCAGGCTCAACGACCTCTTGGGAGAGCAGCTCGACACCGTGTTCAACCTGCCAGCGGTGTACGACGAGCTCGGGGTGGCGGTGAAGATGCGGCTCTCGGACGACTTCGACAAGTACGGGCTCGAGCTCATTGACTTCTTTGTACAGTCAATCACCCCGCCCGAGGAGGTGCAGAAGATGATTGACGAGCGCGCCGGCATGGGCGCGGTGGGCGACCTGGGAAAGTTCACCCAGTTCCAGGCGGCCAAGTCCATGCGGGACGCGGCCCGGGGAGGGGCCGGGGGCGAGGGCGGCGGACCGGCCTCCGCCGGCATGGGAATGGGCGTGGGCGCCGGCCTTGGCCTCATGATGCCGGGGATGATGTTCCAGACCATGAAGGGCATGACACCAGAGCAGACCCAGCAGAAGATACAGGAGTCCGGGGTGATGGCATGCCCGGCATGCCAGGCGCAGATACCACCGGACTCGAGGTTCTGTCCAAAGTGCGGAGAGCAGCTCGTGGTGGTGAGGAAGTGTCCGAGCTGCGGCAGGAACGTGGACGCGGAGGCAAAGTTCTGCTCCCAGTGCGGCCAGGACCTTTCGAGCAAGCCGGCCTGCCCGAGCTGCAAAAAAGAGGTGGTCCCGGGGACGAAATTCTGTCCCCACTGCGGGGAGAAGCTTTGAAATTCGAGTCCGCATTCTAATCCCATGTACGATCTTGTTGCCGAGGTTATGAAGATAACCGGTATCCTTGAAGACGGCGGCATTAAGTACGCGCTGTGTGGGGGGCTCGCGGTCGGCATTTACACGGAGCCAAGGGCTACCATAGATATTGACCTCGTGGTCGAGCCCGATGACCTGGAAAGAATAATCGAGCGCCTCAAGGAAGCCGGGTATGAAAAGTTCTCAGGGCCCATGCCGCTCGAAAAGGGGAGGATGAATATCCAGCGTCTTGTAAAGCTTGAGCAGGGCAAGCCCGAGGTCCTGATGCTGGACCTTTGCATGCCCGATAAAAACAAGTACAAAAAGGTATGGAAAGACTGGCGCAAGGTCCCTTTCCAGGACGCCCACATCTGGGTGCTCTCCAGGGAGGGGCTTATAGAGATGAAAAGCGAGAGGAGATCGGACAAAGACCTCCTGGACTTGAAGGCCCTGGAGAAAAAAGGAAAGTGAAGCCAAGCAATATAAATCTCGACCCTGAAAGTTCCATCAGGATGGCCGCGGAGATAACCAGGACCTGCAAGCTCATGCGCAATGCGTATCTGGAGAGCAGGCGCGATGAGCTCCTGGCCATTTTTAACCACTACCTTAAAGAATCCAAAAGCATCGAGTCCCCCGACCCTGACGCTATAATCACCGGCTTCATGAAATCATGGGAGAGAGGAGATTACGAGAGCATAACAACGGCGGGCGCCCTCCTTGAAGATTCTTTTTTCCGGGACAACCGCGAGGCCCACGCCTTTTATCTGGCGGCCAAAAAAAACCTAAAATAGAAAAGATGCAGATAAAGTGCACACAGTGCGGGGCCGGGGTGCCGATCGAACATGACACCGGCTTCATCAACTGCCCCTTCTGCGATACCGCGTTGTATCTGGACACTGACCGTACGGTCAAGCACTTCTACCTGGACTTCCAGGTCTCATCGAAAGACCTTGCCCCCGTGATCCAGAGGAAGCTCTCCTACATGGAGGTCAAGGCGCCGGTGAAGGTTTTGAGCCACTCCATGGTGTTCCTGCCGGTATGGAAGCTGGAAGCCGCCACCGGTGAGACCGTGCTGGTGCCGGGGGCCGCCTTGTCCATGGAGGCCATGGAGGAGCTGCGACTGCCCGCGGGCGACCTGAAGCTGATGGGCCCGGACGCTGCCGCTGACAAGGAGCTGACCGAACCAGAGCTGCTTCTGGAGGACGCGGCCCGCAAGGCCCGGGAGACGCTGGGGGGTGAGGACGTGAAGATCAGGGCCGCCTCGCTGGTGCACCTGCCCTTTTACCGGGTGGAGTACTCCTGCAGGGACGAGTCGTTCGAGGCCGCGGTGGACGGCGTATCCGGCGAGGTGTACGCAGACTCCTGGCCCTCGGCCCCCCACAGGCAGAAGGACAGGGTCCTGGGCATGATCGCGGCCCTGGCCTTCGGGCTCTTCTTCATCGAGGCCGCGGCCATACCCGGCTTCTGGCTGGTGGTCCCGGCTTACGCAATCACCGGGGTCGGCATCTACTTCCTTGCAAGGGGCGTTCTCAAGAAGATGGGATGGTGAGCCCTTGGCAAAGATCGTCCACGTAAACTGCCCCAGGTGCGGGGGCACCCTGGGCATGGCCGGCGTGGACCGTGTGGTCAAGTGCCGCTACTGCGGCTCCTGGTCGTTGGTGGACGCGCCCGGGGTGGTGCCCGAGTACTTTGTAATGCCGAGCCTCAAAGAGTCGGACGCCCGCCGGGTGATACAGCGGCTGCTCATGGACGACGACATGCCGGACGGTATGCTGAAGACGGCCGCGTTCCACTCTGCCAGGCTCTACTTCATTCCCTACCACGAACTTTCCGGCAAGAGGCTCGGCACCATGACCACCACACAGTACAAGGAGACCTCGCGCAGGCCCTCACTCGATCTTCGGACCGGGGCCTATGGAATGGAGGGGGTGAGTCTCCGGGAGCAGCGGGCCATGACCCCCAAGGAGAAGCAGAAGGACACCAGGGTGGTGATGGCCGACGTGACCAGGCTCGAGCCCGCGGTCAGGCTCAGCCAATGGGCCCTGGACCAGGCGGAAATAAGCTCGCTGCGTTCGGGCCCGGCCGGGGTGCTGCAGCCCATGAACCGCCGGACCATGGAGAGGCTGGGGAAGGTATACGACGCAACAGTGTCTCCCGAGCAGATGATCTCGTCCATGGACTCGGGGCGGCTGGCCGCGTCCCTGGACGACCGCACCGAGATCGCCGAGGTCAGGATCAAGAGGATATTTTATCCTGTATGGAGGGTGAGGTACCGCTACCAGGGCAGGCTCTACGGCGCAAGTGTGGACGGGGTCACCGGAAAGGTCATGACCGCGAGGGCCCCCCGGGACGACCGCAACCGGGTGCTCTGGCTGCTGGGCACGAGCGCGCTCCTCTCTTTCGTGGGAGGGAAGATCGTGAGAGCGGTGGGCATAGCCGCCCTGTTCGATCGGGAGAGCGTTAACGCCCTGCTCACTTTTTTTGTCCAGGGCGCGTATCTTGTGGCGCCCCTGGTGCTGGTGGCTCTCATGGTGGTGGTGTTCGTTATGGGGATGGGGTGGGAGCAGTTCAGGTACGAGGGCGAGCTCATAATAGAGGGCGACAAGCGGAGGGTGGAGAAGATCAACCGCCCGGCTCGCACGGCCTTCGACAAGATACAGAAGTTTTTGCAGGACGTCATCAACCGGGTCTTTCAAACTTATCGGCAAAGGCGGGTTAATAGATGGTGACGGAGGAGCTGAAGGTCGTGCCCCTGGTGTGCCCCGACTGCGGGCGGGGCCTTTTGGGCCTTCGATACGACAAGGTGTTCTTCTGCATGAGCTGCATGCAGGGGCTCTACCCTCCGGCCCGGGGACAATGGGAGCGCTTCCCGGCGAGCTTCCCAAAGCTCGACGAGAACTCCATGCAGCCCTCTTTTTACCTCCCCTTCTGGGAGATCAAGATCAAGGTTGATGCCGTGGCCGCCAGCAGGCAGCAGCAGGTGGCGCTAAAGAAGCTGGAAGACCTGGACACGGCCTGGGTCACCGGCTTCTCCGTGATCCGGGCCAGCTACTACGGCGACCTGGGCCTGCTCTACACGGAGAAGAGGATAAGGCTCGAGCCCGGTCCCAGGCCGGCGCGAGCCTTCATCACCGGGTGCAGCCGCACGGTCCTTGACGTTACAAAGTACGTGGAGCTGCTGGTCACCTTGATCCTGGACAAGAGGGCCGACGTGACCGGCATGGAGCTTGACATTAAAACAACCGGTGCAAAGCTCTGGGGGGTCCCCTTCCTGGACAGGGGCGACAAGGTGGCGGACCTGGTGACCGGCGCCGAGCTGCCGGTGTTCGCCATTGACGACCTCGAGGACGTGAAGAGGGTATACTCCAGAAGATAAGGGAACCGCCCCTACTTCTTCTTGAGCTCTGCCACGGCTTCCTCCAGGCCCTCGATGGTGAGGTCGAACATGGGCAGCACCCGCCTGATCTCTTGTATGGTCTCGGCGCCCTCGGTCCACCCCCACCTGCTCCTGTGCTTGGGGTTCAGCCATACCGCATGGGGGAAGGTCTCGGCCAGGAACTCGATCCACTTTATCCCCGGCCGGGTCTGGGTCTCGTAGTAATAGATGCTGCCCTGGCCCCCCATGAGCTCGTAGGGGGCCATGGAGGCGTCGCCCACGATGATGAGCCTGGTCTCCGGCTCCCATTTCGAGAAGTCAATGGTGTGGCAGGGCTTCCTCACCCGCACGGGGTCCTCCCACACGCGATCGTATATGCAGTTGTGGAAGTAGAAGGTGTGAAGCTCCTTGAAGTTGGCCCGGGCGTAGGCGAAGAGCGTGGTGCACACCTCGATGAAGGGGTCCATTGACCAGCCGCCGTTGTCCATCAAGAGCACCACCCGGAGCCTGTCCCGGAGCGCCCGGTCGAACACTATCTCTATCTCTCCCCCCTGCCGGCAGGTCTGTTTTATGCTCTCCTCGATGTTGACCCGGTCGCGCGGCCCCGCGGGGCGCAGGTTCTTCAGGTGCCGGAGGGCCTCGCCCATCTCCGAGGCCCCGATGGTGCGGCCCACCGAGTAGTCCTTGTAGCGCCGCTCCATGGCCACCTTGACCGCGGTCTTGCCGCCCGAGCTCCCGCCCACCCTCATGCCGCCCGGGTTGTATCCCGAGTGCCCAACCGGCGAGGTCCCCCCGGTGCCGATCCAGCGGTCGCCCCCGTGGTGGGCCTCGGTCTGCTCCCCGAGCCTTTCCAGGAAGTACTTTACAAGCTCATCGGGCGAGAGCTTTTTTATGTCCTCGGGGTCAAGGCCCAGAAGCTCGGCCAGGTCCTCGGGCTTTGTGAGCCACTCCTCCAAAAGGCGCCGCATGGAGTTCTCCATCTCCTGGCTGATCTCGTCGGTGAACTCGATGCCGTGGAAGCAGGACGCGAACACCCGGTCGTACAGGTCGAAGAACCGCTCGCTCTTTACCAGGATGGAACGGGCCACCACGTAGAAGTCCTCCAAGGATGCCACCAGCCCCAGGTCCAGGGCCTTCTGAAGGCGAAGGAAAGCAGTGGGGGTCACGGGGACGCCTTTGCCGCGCAGTTCGTAAAAGAAGTCTATGAACATCCGTACTACTCTTCCCCTAAGACCGCCCGCGGCAGTGGGGCAGGGGCCTCCAGGCCGTGAACGCCGCGGCCGCTTTTTATATGTTCGGCCGCCTCTTCCAGGAACTCGAACTGCGCCGGGTGCACGAAGGGAATATGGAAGTGGCTCATCATCTCGAGCTTGGCGTCCGATAATTCCCAGCCCTGGAAAACCATGCGATAGAGCGCGACCATGACACCGGTGCGGTCCGCTCCACCCTCGCAATGCACCAGCACCGGGAAGGGCAGGCGCGCGCTCGAGGCCGCGCCCATGCCGGCATGACCGGTGACCGTCCTCTCATACTCATCAATATTGACGGCCTCGCCCCTTATTACCCTGAAGAACAGCTCCACCTGTTCCCCGGTGGGCGGGTCATCGGCCCACATCCTCATGACCAGCACGGGCACGCCCTCCCGCAAGGCCCATTCCAGGACCTCGTCCTCCTCGCTGTGGGCGAGACAGAGGATGGAGCCAAGGCCGTGCCGGTCCCGGACGAGCTCCAGGTCACCGGGCAGGGGCTGGGCCGAGCGGATGAGCCGTCCCGGCTCCACCACCTCGAGGTTTAAAAAAGGCGACCGGTCCTGCACCAGCATGGCCCCGGAATACGCGCCAATGACGGCCACAACAAAGGCCGTGACAATCGCGGTCCTGGTTGACAGCCTCAGACCCTGCCACCTTGAAAAAGCAGACATCAACAGGAATAGTAACCGCTTTTTTAGAATCTATCAAAGGAGCGACCTGCGGACGCGCATATATACGAGTCTTGGCTTTTTGACAGCCTCCCCCGTGACGCCTAAATTAATAATGTATGCAAACAGGGAAAGCACAGAGAGGCGAGAGCGGCTCGCGCATATGGTTGGCCATGGCCGTATCAATTGCCCTGCACCTTATGGCCGCGGCCTTGGCCGGCGCTGTGCTGCCTGATGTCAAAAAGTCCCGGCCGCTGAACCTGGAGGTGGACCTCAGGCTGCTGGCGCCCGTGCGGCAGGAAAAGAAGGCGCCTCCCGAGCCGAAGAAGCCACTAAAGCGGCCCGAGCCAAAGCACGAAAAGCCGGAGCCCCGGCCGGAGCCGCAGCCGAGACCGGCGCCCGAGCCCGAAGAGATTGAAAAACCCGAATCCGAGCAGCCTGAAAAAGAGGTTGAAGCAGAGCGGGCAAGGGGGGACGCACCTGAAGAGGGGCAGGAGAGCGAAGCCGCGGCCTTCCTCGAAAGCTACAAGCGCGTTATATACCAGAAGATTTACGAGGCCAGGCGCTACCCGGTGCGCTCGCGGCTGAACCGAGAGGAGGGACCCGTCACCGTGCGGTTCGTGATACTGGATGATGGCTCGGTCGAGGGGCTTTCGGTAATGGAGAGCTCGGGCCACTCCCTCCTGGACCGGGCCGCGCTGGAAGCGGTGGAGAGGGCCGCGCCTTTCCCCCCGCTTGCCGGGGACGCGGGTCTCTCGCGCCTCCCGGTTGTCGTGCCTGTAAGGTTCACCCTGCGCTAGCCCATACAAAGCGACAAATGAAAAAGCGGGGCCTTGGGAGAGCGGCCCCGCTCCTCATATCAATATTTGGGTCCTTTTTCCAAGAGGGCTTACTTCCCGCCCTCCTGCCAGGACGGCGCTCCGGGCATGTAGGGCGCGTTCGCCTTTGCCGCCAGGTCCCTCATCTCGTCGGCGTGCTTTGCGAGGTCAGTGGGGCCCCACTTGCCGTCGCCGGCCTCCCATACCTTGATGGGCCTTGGCAGCCTCCAGAGCTGCACGAACTTGCCGAAGACCCCGAACACCTGGCCGTTGATCCCCGCGGCCTTGTCCGAGCACAGGAAGATGACCGCGGGTGATATTTTATCCGGGGTGAGCTCCTTCATCATGTCGGCCATTGGCAGGTCGTCGGTCATGCGGGTGAGCGCCATGGGAGCGATGGCGTTTATGCGGATGTTGTACTTTGCGTACTCCAGAGCCATGGTGAGGGTCATTCCCACTATGCCCATCTTTGCCGCGCCGTAGTTGGCCTGTCCCGGGTTGCCGAGCAGCCCGGAGGTGGAGCTGGTGTTAACGATGGCGCCTCCGTTTGGCAGCTTGCCTTCCTTGCCGGCCTTGCGGAAGTGCTGGCCCGCGGCCCGGGCGCAGGCGAAGTGGCCGCGCATGTGCACCTTGATCACCGAGTCCCACTCCCCGTCTTCCATGTTGAAGCTCATCTTGTCGCGCAGGATACCGGCGTTGTTTATGAGGGCGTCGAACTGGCCCCACTTGTCCACGCCCGCCTGGATCAGGGCGTTTGCTCCCTCGGTCTCGGAGATGTCCTGGTAATGGGCCACCGCGTCGCCGCCCATGCCCTTGATCTCCTCCACCACCGTATCAGCCACCTTGGCATCCTTGCCAGAGCCGTCCCTTGATCCGCCGATGTCGTTCACTATGACCCTGGCGCCCTCTTTGGCCGCGAGCATCGCGTGCTCTTTTCCAATGCCGGCCCCGGCCCCGGTCACCGCTACAACCTTACCGTCAAGCAATCCCATCTTACTTCCTCCTTCCTTGGAACTTTTATTAAGGGTGAGCAAAAAGCCTTGAACCGGCTCTCCCTTGCCGACAGGAATTCTTTCACATCAATCTCCGGCTGTCAAATTTTCAAGAGGAAACGCAAAAGCCGCCAAGAAAGACGCCAAGAAGGACGAGAGATGCTCTTGAAGCAACGAGAAGAACGGGGCATTATTCTTGATCCATTACGGTTTTTCCAGTCTCTGCGGGAACAGATTCGATTTGCCATCGCCGCAGATCAGCGCCGGGCGAGCGTCTTGAAAGATATAGCATCTCGATGCCCGCCACGCGGCCCTCGGCGTCATAATCCATTATTATTCCAGGTGAAACCTCTTCAGAATTGCTGGTTTTTGCTTCGCTAAGCGTGAGATATAATGCATCGGCCTGCTCGTCTGTTTTCAACTTCATTGACTTCCTCTCCTTCGATCAAAGTAGACGGTAATGACCCGGACGGGTTTTACGGTCACATTCACAATAACTCTAAGAACCCGTCCCTGGAACTCGGCAATCGGCGCAAGGCGATGTTCCAGTTCCTCGTCAATCGAATCAGATTCCTTCCATTCCGGGCTGAATAGTGCCCGTTCCATCCATTCGCGTGGTATGTCTCGTTTATCCAAAGCATTTTTAGCGTGCCGAGTAACTGGTAATCCATTAACAGCCCTATCGCCCTTTTTATACAGAATAACCCCTTAAAGCTTTGTCAAGAGCGAGGAGACCAATTGCCAGAGAGAGTCAGGCCCCAGCTTTCCTTTGACTGCCGGAAGTGGCGGGGCTAATATCTTACTCATGCAAAAGAGCACGGACTACCTGGTGATCGGGTCTGGGGTGGGGGGCCTGAGCTTCGCTCAGAAGGCGTCCCGCTTCGGCAGGGTGTGCGTTGTCACCAAGGGGGAGACCATCGAGTCCAGCACCCTCTACGCCCAGGGGGGCATAGCATCCGTGCTGGGCCACAAGGACAGCTTTGACTCGCACGTGCAGGACACCCTGGAGGCCGGCGCCGGGCTGTGCCGGCAGGACGTGGTCGAGCGGGTGGTGCGCGCGGGCCCGGAGCGCATCCGGGAGCTGATACGCACGGGTGTCGAGTTCACCCGGCGGGATGAGAACGAAGATGAGTACCACCTGGCCCGGGAGGGCGGGCACTCGCACCGGAGGATCATCCACACCGAGGACCTGACCGGGGCCGAGGTGGAGCGGGCCCTTTTCGCGGCCTGTCGCAAGAATAAAAACATCGAGTTCTGCGAGCACCACGCAGCGGTGAACCTGGTCACCACGGAGAAGCTCCCGACCAGGAAGAAGCTCCGACCCAGGTGCCTGGGCGCGTACGTGATGAACAACAAGACCCGTGAGGTGCACACCTTCCGGGCCAAGGTGGTGGTGCTGGCCACCGGAGGCGCGGGCAAGGTCTACCTTTACACCTCCAACCCGGACATAGCCACGGGCGACGGTGTGGCAATGGCTTTCCGCGCCGGCTGCCCTGTGGCAAACATGGAGTTCATACAGTTCCATCCCACCTGCCTGTTCCACCCCAAGGCCAAGTCCTTCCTCATATCCGAGGCCATGCGGGGCGAGGGCGCGGTGCTGCGCAGACTGGACGGCAAGAGGTTCATGAAGGACTATCACCCCAAAGCCGAGCTGGCGCCCAGGGACGTGGTGGCCAGGGCCATTGACCACGAGATGAAGGTCAGGGGCGACGACTGCGTGCTCCTGGACATAACCCACAGGCCGGGGTCCATGATAAAGAGGCGCTTCCCCCACATCTACAACAGGTGCAGGGAGTTCGGCATTGACATAACCGCGCAGCCGGCGCCCGTGGTGCCCGCGGCCCATTACCTGTGCGGTGGTGTGGTCACGGGCGTTGAGGGGGCCACTTCTCTGCCCGGGCTCTTCGCCATCGGAGAGACGGCCTGCACCGGCCTGCACGGGGCCAACCGGCTTGCGTCCAACTCTTTGCTCGAGGCACTGGTCATGGCATACCTGGCAGCACAGCGCACCCGCGAGCTGGTGGAAAAGCCCATGCTCAAGGTGTCCGTGCCCGAGTGGGAGATCGGTCATGCAACCGACTCGGACGAGGCGGTGGTGGTCTCCCACAACTGGGACGAGATCAGGCTGGCCATGTGGAACTACGTAGGGATAGTGCGCACCAACAAGAGGCTCTCCAGGGCGATGTCAAGGATCAACCTCATAAGAGACGAGATCGAGCAGTACTACTGGGACTTTATACTCACCTCCGACCTGGTCGAGCTCAGAAACCTCGCACTGGTGGCAAGGCTGATCGTGGAGTCGGCAGTAAAGCGCAAGGAGAGCCGGGGGCTGCACTACAACCTCGACTTCCCGGACCCGGACCCCGCATTCAGAAAAGACACCATCATAACCCGAGAGCACATGGACGCTGCCTTTTTATAAAATCAGCTTTTATTTCACGCAGAGAAGCAAAGATTACCATGGCGGCTGGAAAAAGCCCAAGCAGGCTTGTGCACTCCTGAATGTATTTATCCGCCGCGGAAATAGTCCTGGAGCGGTTTCACCTCGAGCTCCCCTTTTATGATCCGCTCGATTGCCATGGCCCCGGCTAAAGCGCCCGGCATGGTGGTGAAGTAGGGGATATCGGCCGTGAGCGCGGAGCGACGGATTGAGAAGGACTCTTTGACCGTCTCTCCGGTCTCGGTGGTGTTGATGACCAGTTGCACTCCACCGTCCAAAATCCTGTCCACGATATGGGGCTTTCCCTCCTTGACCTTGTTTATGGGCTCGGCCTTTATGCTGTTATCTTCCAGGTGCCTTGCTGTGCCGCGGGTGGCGAGTATGTTGAATCCGGCCGCTGAAAGCCTGCCGGCCACACCCAGGGTAAGCGGCTTGTCCGGGTCCTTGACCGATATGAAGGCCGTGCCCTTGAGAGGCAGTGACACCCCCGCTCCCATCTGAGACTTGGCGTATGCCGCGGCGAAGTTCTCGTCCAGTCCCATGACCTCTCCGGTAGACTTCATCTCTGGTCCCAGGAGCACGTCCACGTCCTGGAACTTGACAAAAGGGAATACGGACTCTTTGACCGCGATGTGGCCGGGAGACACCTGCTTTGTAAAGCCGATCTCGGCAAGGGACTTTCCGGCCATGACCCGGGCCGCGATCTTTGCCAGAGGCATACCGATGGCCTTGCTCACAAAGGGCACGGTCCTGGAGGCCCGGGGGTTCACCTCCAGCACGTAGACCTGGTTGTCCTTTACAGCGAACTGCACGTTCATAAGACCGCGCACGTCGAGCTCGAGAGCCAGCGCCCTTGCCTGCCTCTGTATCTCCTCCACTATTATGGGCGAGAGGGAGTGGGGCGGCAAAGAGCATGCCGAGTCGCCAGAGTGCACCCCGGCCTCCTCGATGTGCTCCATGACGCCGCCTATGACCGCGAGCCTGCCGTCGCACACGCAGTCCACGTCAACCTCGACCGCGTCCTTCAAGAACTTGTCTATGAGCACGGGGTGCTCCTCGCTGGCCGCCACCGCCTCGGCCATGTACGATTTCAGCATCTGTGAATCGTACACCGTCTCCATGGCGCGGCCTCCCAGCACGTAGCTGGGTCTCACCAGCACCGGGTACCCGATGCGCTCGGCCACCTTGAGCGCCTCGTCGTACGAGCGCGCCATTCCTGCTTCCGGGTGCTTGATGCCGAGCTTGGAAAGAAGCGCCTGGAACCTCTCCCTGTCCTCGGCCCGGTCAATGGAGTCCGGCGATGTCCCCAGGATGCTAACGCCCAGCCTCGAAAGGGGCACGGCCAGCTTCAGGGGCGTCTGGCCGCCGAACTGCACGATCACGCCCGCGGGCTTCTCTTTTTTCACTATAGCAAGCACGTCCTCGAGGGTGAGGGGCTCGAAGTAGAGCCTGTCCGAGGTGTCGTAGTCCGTGGACACGGTCTCGGGGTTGCAGTTTATCATGATTGTCTCGTATCCGTCCTCTGAGAGGGCGAAGCTGGCGTGCACGCAGCAGTAGTCGAACTCTATCCCCTGGCCGATGCGGTTGGGCCCGCCCCCCAGGATGACTATCTTTTTGCGGGATGTGGGGTTTGCCTCGCACTCGCGCTCGTATGTGGAGTACATGTAGGGGGTGTAGGCCTCGAACTCCGCGGCGCAGGTGTCCACCAGCTTGTACACCGGGTCTATGCCGGCCTTCTCCCGCTTCTCCCTGATCGTGTGCTCTGTGCAAGAGCATATCTGTGCCAGGCGCCTGTCAGAGAACCCGAGCTGCTTGGCCGCAAGCAGCAGATCGTTTGACAGCCCCCCGTTTTTTTGTGCGGCTTTCAGCTCGGACTCCATTTCCACGATCTCTTGCACCTGTCTTAAGAACCAGGGGTCTATCCTGGAGAGCCCGTACGCCTCCTCTACGGTCATCCCCGCCCGGAAGGCGTCGGCCAGGCAGTAGACCCTCTTGGAGTTGGGCCGCTCGAGCGCCTGTTTGATCCTCTCGATCTGCTCCCCTTCGGGCGGCCCTCCGTTGCTTGAGAAGAGCTCTTCCAGGCCGTAGGAACCGATCTCGAGCGAGCGCAGGGCCTTGTGGAAGCTCTCCTTGAAGGTCCTGCCTATGGCCATGGCCTCGCCCACGCTCTTCATCTGGGTGGTGAGCAAGTCCTCCGCCCCGGGGAACTTCTCGAAGGTGAAGCGGGGCACCTTTGTGACCACGTAATCAATGGCGGGCTCGAAGCTGGCGGGCGTCTCCCTGGTGATGTCGTTCGGTATCTCGTCCAGGGTGTATCCCACGGCGAGCTTTGCCGCGATCTTTGCTATGGGGAAGCCGGTGGCCTTGGATGCGAGCGCGGAGCTCCTGGAGACCCTGGGGTTCATCTCGATGACCACCAGCTCGCCGCTGCCGGGGTGTACTGCGAACTGTATGTTGGACCCGCCGGTGTCCACGCCTATCTCTCGGATGATGGCCAGGGCCGCGTCCCGCATGATCTGGTACTCCTTGTCGGTTAGCGTCTGGGCCGGGGCCACGGTGATGGAGTCGCCGGTGTGTATGCCCATGGCGTCGAAGTTCTCGATCGAGCATATCACCACCACGTTGTCGGCCAGGTCGCGCATGACCTCGAGCTCGTACTCTTTCCAGCCCAGCACCGACTCCTCTATCATGACCTCGTGCAGCGGGCTCTGGTCAAGGCCCCAGGAGACCACGCGCTCGTACTCTTTCTCGGACAGGGCCACGTTGCCCCCGGTGCCGCCCAGGGTGAAGCTGGGCCGGATGATGGCGGGGAACCCCACGTGCTCGACCACTTTCCAGGCCTCGGCCGCGGTGCAGGCGAAGCCCGAGCGGGGCACCCTGAGCCCTATGCTCTCCATGGCCTTCTTGAACAGCTCCCTGCGCTCGGCCTTTTGTATGGCCGAGAGCCTGGCGCCTATGAGCTCGACCCCGTACCTGTCCAGCACCCCGGACTGGGCCAGCTCCACGGCCATGTTGAGCGCGGTCTGTCCGCCCAGGGTGGGCAGCAGGGCCTGCGGCCTCTCCTTTTCGATGACCGCGGCGATGATGGGGGGGGTGATGGGCTCCACGTAGGTGCGGTGCGCGAGCTCGGGGTCGGTCATGATGGTGGCCGGATTGGAGTTCACCAGCACCACCTGGTAGCCCTCCTCCTTCAGGGCCTTGACCGCCTGGGTGCCGGAGTAGTCGAACTCGCAGGCCTGGCCGATCACTATGGGGCCCGAGCCGATGATCAGTATTTTGTCTATGTCTTCTCTTCTGGGCATTATAAACTTCGCTCTATTCTGTTCTGCTGGTGGCCCACACGGATTCTGATCCGTGTGGGTAGCCGAAGGCTACAGGTGCCATGAACCAGGTGCATTGAAATTGTACCTGCAGTCCCTTCGGGCCTGCGCACACGGTTCCTTGGAACCGTGTGCGCCACCCATTAAAATTCCAGGCGCTTGACTCAGACCACCGCGTACTCTATGGCGCTGGGGTTTTCAATCTTCTTGGAGGCATCGAGGATTTCCATGCCCACTATGTTGCCGTCCTCGTCGTAAAAAGCGGCATAATAAGCCCTGTTCGCAGCGGCGTCCGGGTCTTCCGACTTCAATTGTTTTGCGGTCTTAACGGCCTGCAAGGCCCTTTCCCAGTAGTCCCGCGCCTGGGAGCCGTAAAGGACCACGCCTTCTAGACGATCTCCGAACTCCTCCTCAAGCCGTGCCTTGATCTTTTGAAGAACCTGATCCCTGGTCATAAGACCTTCCCCGAAAGTAATTTAACACGAATGGATTAATATAGCAGTATTTGCCAACCGCCCCCATTTGTCAAAGCGCGTTCGGTTCTTAAAAAAGCCCCCGCCCGCGGGTCCCGGGGCAGGGGCTTTATGCTTTGCCAAAAGGTTCAGTTGTTGGACACGTCCTCCAGCACCTGCGAGCGGGAGGGATGTCTGAGCTTTCTCAGGCTCTTCTCCACGATCTGCCTCACCCTCTCCCTGGAGATGTTAAAGGAGTTGCCGATCTCCTCCAGGGTGTACTCGTTCTCCATGCCGATCCCGAAGCGCATCCTGAGTATCATCTCCTCCTTGGGAGAGAGGGTGCGGAGCGCGTCCTCGATCTCCTCGAACATGAGCGTGCGCAAGGTGGCGTCGTCAGTGCGGTCAATCCTGTTGTCCTCGAGCACGTCCGCGAGCACGATGTCTTCCATGTCCGAGAGCTGGGTCTCCAGGCTCACCGGTTCACGGGACATCTGGATCAGGTTGAGGATATCCTTCTCCTCCATGCCCATGCTGTGGGCCAAGTCCTCCACCGCAGGCTCCTTCTCCATCTCCATGGCCAGACGCCTGCTCTCCTTGTCCAGCCTGCGGATGCGGTCGGAGAGGTAGACCGGCACCTTGATGAGCTTGCTCTTCTCGGCGATGGCCCTGATGATGGACTGGTGGATCCACCAGGTGGCGTAGCTGGAGAACTTGAACCCCTTTCGATAGTCGAACTTCTCCACCGCCCGGATAAGCCCCAGGTTCCCTTCCTGGATCAGGTCCGCGGTGGGCAGGATGCGGTTGCGGTAGCGGTTGGCAATCTTCACCACCAGCCTCAAGTTGGCCTCCACGAACTCGTTGCGCCTGTGCACCAGCCTGCGGTGGGCCTTTTTGAGGTCGCTTGCCGCCTTTGGTATCTCCTTGGAGGGAATCCCGGTCTGCCGGGCGATCTTCCTCCTGTCCCTGGGCTTCCTGCGCAGGTTCTTCCGGGCCTTGTCCAGGGCGGACACGGCTTCCCGGATCTTCACTTCGTTGAGCTCATGGGGCTCCTCCACGAAGTTCAGGCGCGCAAGAATGCTTGTCACATCCGTCTTTGCTGCGAACACCTCCTGGGCCTTTTTAAGCTCGTCCTCGGGAGTGAAAAGGTCCACCGCGTCCATCTCCTGAAGATACACCGAGAGCATGTCCCTGGGAGCGGAATCGGGTCGCGTGTCCTCGGCCTGCTCACGGGATTCAAGGTCATCTTCCGAAGGATTCTGCTTAGTGCTCAAGGTCTCCTCCTCGATCCCCTCATTATACTCATCATCCCTTCCGGCCTTGTTATTTATGGCTGCGCTCCTGCGCATTTACGATTTCCCCCCTAACGCCTTATTGTTAGATGCGTTCATTATGGCACAGGATTAATTCCTTATCAAAATCCATGCCCTTTAGAACCTGTAATTGGAAAAATTCCACGTTCAAATGTTCCTGCTTTTACAAAGAAATTCTCCTCGCGCAAGCCGCTGATTTTATTGACAATTATTATAAGCCACCTCCTCTTTGCAACTGCACTCAAGACTTTATCTCTTATCTTGCTCTGTCAGTAGCAGGCAATCTCACTAAATACTGCAAAGTTGAGCGGCTTGCTTTGCAATAATTGCCGCTCCATTTAAAATATGTGTATTCAAAATGATACAGTCAACAGCGGTCTGTGATACAACCAGGAAATATAATGATATAATGCACCTTGTTTTGCGCGGTAATGGAGGTGTAGAATGGAAAAAGGCAAGATCTCGGGCATAAGCTGGATTGCGGGCTCATGGCCTCCGGGTCCCGGCAGGTCCACCCTGCTGTTCATCCACGGGGCCGGGGGGTCGAGCAGACTGTGGGAAAGCCAGGTGCAGGTGCTCGGCCACGAGTCTAACACCGTGGCCCTCGACCTGCCGGGCCACGGGACCAGTGACCCTCCCGGCCGGCGATCTGTGGACGACTACGCCCGTGCGGTGGTGGATTTCATTGATGCCGCCGGCCTGGAAAGGGTCATCCCGGTGGGGCTCTCAATGGGAGGGGCCATCACCCAGACGCTCCTTCTCGACTACAAGGACAGGTTCAGGGCCGGGGTCCTGGTCAGCACAGGGGCAAGGCTCAAGGTAATGCCCCAGATATTCAAGGCCATCCGGGATGACTTCGAGGGGTTCATCGGGCTCACGGAAAGGTTCTCCATCTCGCCAAAGACCGACCCCGAGCTTGTGCGGCCAGTGATCGAGGACACCAGGTTGTGCGAGCCCGAGACTGTGAGCGACGACTTCAAGGCCTGCGACAGGTTCGACGTGATGGACAGGCTCAAGGAGGTCAATATGCCGGTGCTTGTGATCTCCGCGGAGGACGACAGACTCACCCCGCCAAAGTACGGCAAGTACCTTTCCGACAACATCGAGGGTGCAGACAGGGTCCACATAAAGGACTCGGGTCACTTGACGCCCGCGGAAAAGCCGGAGGAAGTCAACCTGGCCATCCTGGAGTTCCTGGAGGGTTTAAGCCATGAATTATGACCTGACAGCGAAAGTGAGACGCCCCGTTTTACTGCCCCACCTGTGCCGTGGTTATCGGTCTGCTCGAGGGATGGGACATTCTCTACTCGGTGGTTCCCACGGACGAGGTCCCCGGCGACGGGGAAATAGACATGCACGTGGAAAGCGATGACTCCACGGCTCCCCGGAGGACTACGCCACCGCGCCAGTGTGCAAGCCCACGCCCGGCACAGCGATTTTCATGAAAAAGAACAACGACATGATCGGCCGCGTCGCCGGCGTCAATGGAGTTCATAGAATAAAGAAAATGACGGGGCTATAAAAGCTTGGCCTATGACAGAAGAGACTTTATGGAGACCGTGGGGGCCGGGCTTGCCGGTGCCGCGCTGGTGCTGCCGGCCAGGGGCGGCCGCACGGCTTTGATATCAGTGAAGGGGGTGGGGCCTTCATCTTCGCCAATCAGTTCGTACGGCAGAACCTGGACCATAACGTCCCTGGCCTTCTCCGCGCTCACCTTGGACAACACCTCCACCGTCTCGCAGTAATCCGGATCATCTGTCGGACATGGGTCCATCCAGTCAGGACAGTCGCAGTCGGCATTTTCCGGCACTATCTCCTCGTACTCGTTATCACCCGACTCCTTCCACGGTATCGGGTTACCCTCCCTGTCCTGGTATGAAATATTGCCCGTAAAGAACACGGCCCTGGTAGTGAATGGGGTCAGAGCTAAACAATAAACATTATCCATTTTATAGCTTCCGTATTTCCAGACGGAGTGCGCATCCCACGGCTCTGTATCCGGCCCGAGCATATCATACCTGTATACCAAGTCAAGGGGAAACGCCAAGGCGCGGAGGGAAGACGCCAAGACCGCCAAGGGAACAAGAGTTATCCGTTTTCCGTTATCAGTTGTCAGGGAACAGGGAACTGAACACTGATAAGTCCCGAGGCCCTGGTAACCCACGTAGCTTTTGCTACGTGGGCGAGCGCAGCGAGCATGTAGTGTGTGTACACTGATATGATTTATGCGGCCCTTCTTGATCCTCCGTGCTTTAACCTGCTCCCTTTGGTCGCACACATAGACGAGCTATGTGTGTTGCCTTCCGGCGCTCCCTTCTGAGGCGGGAGCGAGCTTCTGCCGGCGATTATCGAGGCCGGCCTGCCTGTCCTGCGGACGCAGGCAGGAAGGCCTCTCCCACCTGTCAACCTCATCTGGACGGAATTTTTGGATAATGGTGGCACGATCCGGGCTTTTTCCGGCCTCCGCCAAAATGCGACCTCATATATTTCAAGCACTTGCCGTCCGGCCGGTGTCACGACTCCGGGAAATTTGAAGATTTCGTCAAGCGGGCGTGGACAAAAATGCAACACTTTTACAATATTATAGAGGGGGAAGAATTTTGGCAGGGGGTCCCTGCTTACAAACCGCCCCGCCATTGTGCACAAAGAAGCGCCGTGCAGGTAGCCGGGGCGATATGGTTCCAAGTACTACTTGGCGGTCCGTTCACCTGGATCCAAGCGGATTAAAGTACTGTACGCCGCCCTTGAAGCTCTTTATCTCTTTTAACAGCTCCTCGAAGTCCTCCCGGTTCTTGATGAAGTCAACGTTGTCCGTGTTTATCACCAGGAGCGACGTCAGGTTGAAGTGGAAGAAATAGTCGTCGTACGCCTCCGAGAGCCTGCCGAGGTAATCGAGGTCGATCTCCTTCTCGTAGTCCTTGCCCCTCTTTTTTATCCTGGCAAGCAAGGTCCTCGGGCTCGCCTGCAGAAAGATCACCAGGTCGGGCCGGACGATGCGGTGGTCGAGCAGCGCGTAAATCTGCTCGTATAGCGCCAGCTCGTCGTCGGACAGGTTTATCTGCGCGAAGATCCTGTCCTTGTCGAACAGGTAATCGGATATGGTGTAGTCCTGAAAGAGCTCCTGCTGGCCCAGCATGGCCTGGCGCCTGTAACGGCTGAGCAAAAAGAATATCTGCGCCTGGAACGCGTACTCCTCCCTGGATTCATAAAACCGCTTCAGGAAGGGGTTCTCCTCCACGTCCTCCAAAAGCAGCCTGGCACTGAGCTCCTCGGCAAGAAGGCTGGCCAGGCTGGACTTGCCTACTCCTATCGGCCCCTCGATGGTTATGTAGCGCGGCTTCATCACAAAAAACGATGGAAGAAGGATAACACGACCCGGCGCCCGGGATCAACGTCAGTGACCGCAGCCCGAGCAGGAACCGCTCGTGCAGCTCGAGCAGCCCGGGCCCCCGCTCGCAGGCACGTAGGAATCGCCCGACCTGTGCGCGCACGTGCTCATCAGCCTCCTCACCGGGCTGCTCCGGCAGTAGGGACAGCAGACATCTTCCCCGCCGGACACCAGCTCCTCGAAGTCCGACTCGCATTTATCACAGTGGTACTCGTAAATGGGCATGTCTGTCTCACCCCTTTACTGCAAAGCCGCTATCTATTTAAGCACAGGCCCCGGATTAGTCAAACCGATGCCTTGAAGAGGGAGCGGGGATCGGCCAGCGAGGATCGAGGTTTGCAAAAAGTCCTCTTCCACCTCGCTTCCCGCTCACCGGGTGGCCCACACGGATTCTTATCCGTGTGGGTGACGAAGTCGCTACGGCCCACAGCACTCCAAGATGGACTTTAAGATCAGTGATGATAAAATATTTTGTTGAGAGGGAAAAATGAAAAACTCGGCGCTTTTCAAGAACTGGGGCACTTTCGCCAAGGGCATGGACAAGAAGAGCATGCACACCTCTTTTGCCAGCCACCTGGAGTACTCGCTTTCCAAGGACCAGTACACCGCCACGTACTACGACCTCTACCACGCACTGGCCCTGGCGGTCCGGGACAGGCTGGTGGAGCGCTGGATACACACACAGCAGAGCTACTACGCCCGCGACGTGAAAAGGGTCTACTACCTCTCCGCGGAGTACCTCATGGGCAGGGCCCTCATAAACAACCTCATAAACCTCGGCATCTACGAGGAGACGAAGAAGGCCATGGAGGAGCTACACCTCGACCTCTCCGAGCTCTCCGAGTACGAGCCCGACATGGGCCTGGGGAACGGCGGCCTGGGCAGGCTGGCGGCCTGCTTCATGGACTCCATGGCCACACTGGAGCTTCCCGCCTACGGCTACGGCATCCGCTACGAGTTCGGGATATTCGACCAGGTCATACGGGGGCTCAGGCAGGTGGAGCAGCCCGAGGAGTGGCTAAAGTACGGAAACCCCTGGGAGATACCCAGGCCGCAGCGCACATACACCGTCCGCTTCTACGGGCGCGTCAGGCAGGACGACCGCTCCGACGGCACCGTCGAGAACGAGTGGATTGACACCAGCGACGTGCTGGGCATGGCCTACGACATACCCATTGACGGGTACGGGAACAACACCGTCAACACCCTGCGGCTGTGGGCGGCCCGGGCCTCCAAGGAGTTCGACCTGGAGTACTTCCAGCACGGCGACTACTTGAAGGCGGTCGAGGAGAAGAACATATCCGAGAACATCTCCCGGGTGCTCTACCCCAACGACAACATCTTCGAGGGCAGGGAGCTTCGGCTCAAGCAGCAGTACTTCTTCGTCTCGTGCTCCATCCAGGACATCGTGCGCAGGTACCTGGTCACCCACAAGAGGTTCGACAAGTTCCCGGAAAAGGCGGCCATACAGATGAACGACACCCACCCCGCGCTGGCCGTGGCCGAGCTCATGCGCATACTGGTGGACGAGCACGGCCTGGAATGGGAGCACGCATGGGACATAACGGTCAACGCCTGCGCCTACACCAACCACACCCTGCTCTCCGAGGCCATGGAGAAGTGGCCGGTCTCGATGTTCGGAAGGCTGCTGCCCCGCATCCTCCAGATCATCTACGAGATCAACAGGCGCTTTCTGCGAAACGTCTCGGTGCGCTGGCTGAACGACGACCAGCGGCTCTCGCGAATGTCGCTTATCGAGGAGGGCAAGGAAAAACGCATCCGCATGGCGCACCTGGCCATAGTGGGCTCGCACTCGGTCAACGGGGTGGCGAAGCTGCACACGAAGCTCCTCAAAGAGCGCGAGTTCGCCGAATTCGACCGGATGTTCCCGGACAGGTTCAACAACAAGACAAACGGCATCACCCCCAGGAGGTGGCTGCTGACCGCAAACCCGGCGCTCTCCGCGCTCATAACAGAGCACATAGGCGGGGCCTGGACAAAGGACCTCGCAGAGCTTGAAAAGATCGAGCCCCTGGCCGATGACCCATCATTCCAGGACGAGTTCAACCGGGTAAAGCAGGAAAACAAGGACCACCTGGCAAACACCGCAACAAAGCTAACCGGCTTCCAGGTGGACCCCCGGACCATGTTCGACGTGCAGGTGAAGCGCATCCACGAGTACAAAAGGCAGCTCATGAACATCCTCCACGTTGCATGCTGCTGGCTGAGACTTAAAAAAGAGCCCGGCCTCGACATGCAGCCGCGCACCTTCTTCTTCGGGGGAAAGGCCGCGCCCAGCTACACCCGGGCCAAGATGATAATCCGGCTCATATGCCACGTGGCCGACATGATAAACCGCGACGACACCACCTCGGAGTTGATCAAGGTAATATTCCTCCCCAACTACTGCGTATCTTTGGCAGAGAAGATATTCCCCGCGGCCGAGCTCTCCGAGCAGATATCCACCGCGGGGTACGAGGCCTCCGGCACCGGCAACATGAAGTTCGCATTGAACGGGGCACTGACCATCGGCACCCTGGACGGCGCCAACATCGAGATACGCGAGCAGGTGGGCGAGGACAACTTCTTCCTTTTCGGGCTCACAGCGGAGGAGGTGGCCTCCATGCGGGGCTCCTACTATCCGCGACAGTATTACGAGGGCAGCGCCGAGCTCCGCAGGGTCATGGACCTTGTAGGGGAGGGCTTCTTCTCGCCGGACGAGCCCGGGCTCTTCCGCGACCTCATGGGCTCCCTCATCGCGGACGACCAGTTCATGGTCCTGGCGGACTTCGAGGACTACTGCCGATGCCACAGAGACGTTGACGAGGCTTACCGCGACCGCAAGGCATGGACAAAGAAGGCCATAATGAACGTTGCCAGGATCGGCAAGTTCTCCTCCGACCGCACCGTCTCCGAGTACAACAAGGACATCTGGAAAGCCGAGCCCATAAAGGTCACCAGGAACAACCTGTGAAGACCCCATTCCATTCCATGATCTGGTTTCCTGAAACATTATCATATTACACCCAGAAACCCGAAGGGTTTATATTCGAATAGACGTAGGCGCCAGCCTACGGGTGATGTGCACGGCAACGGGTCCCGTCCCCAAAGGGGGCGAACTAAAGCCCCTGGCTGGTCTTTCTTGTTATGCCCTTTGTCCGGCCCCTTCAGGGCCGAAGAAAATCTTGGGGGCCCTTTTCCCGTAGGCTGCACCTGCGGCTATTCAAATTGTTTCCCTTCGGGAAAAAACCGACCCAGGCTGCACCTGCGGCTATTCTCTCCTCTTTTGTTAACTTCATTTGGACGGAGATTCGGGGGTTTTGGGGAAATTCTAAAATGCCTTGTCAAGT
>CAZYTX010000033.1:0-37353 GCA_964650485.1 uncultured bacterium
AAAAGAACTTGATGGTGTTCATTTGGAGGTCAGTGATGTCGGTCATGGTGGAGATCGTCGGCCGGGAGAATAGAGCTTCTTATAACTTGGTGCTCTTGGTGGCTCCGTGGTTTTTGGACCTGCTCGCTGCGCTCCTGCCTGCGCCGCGCCTTGGCTTGGCGCGGCAGGCAGGCGCCCACACAGCAAGCTGTGTGGGTTACCCGTTCCAAGTACTACTTGGCGGCGTGTTTTGGCGTATACGTGGGGAAACGGCGCCGGCTGCGCGTGTAAACAGTGCCGTACACAGGGGTATACGGCAAATCAAGCCGTGGTTGACGCCGTGATGCGCAAGTGCTTGAATTCAGCGGACTATGGCCTGGGGATAAAAAGTTCAGGGCCGGCGGACAATTTTCATGCCATGAAATCGGTCCACGTGATCCAGGGGATTTCAGGGTCAAGTTTCTGTTCAGTATGCAGCGAACTCCTGGGTGACGTAGTAATGCCTTGTGCCCCTGGAGTCGTCAAATGCCACGCCCACGCCCACCCTTCCCATGTGGGGGTCAATGATGACCACGCGGTGGGCGGGGCTGTGCAGCAGGTTGTTGAACGCCTGGGCCAGGTCGGTGGAGAGCGCCAGGTTCTCCTTGACCTTGGCGTCTATGTCGTGTGCGCGCGCCCTTTGGGCAACGTTGCCGTTTTCGGGAGAGAGGTGTCCGAAGAAGTTGTTCTCTGCCATGTCCCTGCTGTGTGCCTTTGCCATCCCGGCCAGCCGGTGATCGTGCACCACCGGCATGAGGCCTTCTTTGGCCCTCACCTGGTTTATCATCTCGACCATCAGGCGCTCGGCCTCGGCCTCGCTCTCAGGCGCGTCCTTGAAACCGGAGACCTCGAACACGCCGCTCATGGCCTTGCTTTCAAAGCCCGCCTCCACCACGAGGAGCGCGGCCAGCATGGAGTCTTTGCCGCCGGCTGCCACCTCGATCCTGTAAAGTCCCGGTCCTCGGTCAAAGGTTATGTTCGAGCTGAAGGATTGCTTCTCGATACTGACCGACATCTTGTGCACCTTTCCGGATGGCTCGGTCACGTACACGTGTGGTGTGAGGGACACTGCCGTGTTCACCAGCGTGCCCTCAATCTTGTGAGTGGATTGCAGTGCCACTTTCTTGGGAAAGGGCTTGAGAACGGCCCTCCTGGACACCAGTATGACCAGGGCCACACCGACCTTGTCCCGGGAGACCGGGGGCGCCACGCCCACTCCCATGTGTGTGACCTCGCTCTCGACCGATTCGAAGTGGAGCCTTGCTGTGGAGCGGAGGTCATCCATGGTCATGAAAGTGACGGTGCGCGCCCGCAGGGCTGTGTCGTACACCCCGTACTTTCGCATCATCCTGGACAAGAAGGGGGAGGATATGAACTCGGCCTGTCGTGAGAAGTCGGCCTGGATGAGGCCGGCAATCTCTCTGCAGACCGCGAGCAGGCGTGGGTCGAACTCCAGCTTGTGGCCGTTGTCTCCGCTTGCGTTGCCTGCGATTATGCGTGCCGCAAAGAGCTCGGCCTCGCTCGGGGTTGCCTCCACCTCGCTGCCATACTTATCCACCTCCGGCGGTGCGCCCTTTGCAGACGCGGCATTGCTTAGAACCGCGGCGGCGAGCAGCGCGGTTGCGACAGAAAGGAGGATCACGCATGCCTTTTCCCTGATACGTCTATATATGAGCATGAACTTTTCCTTTAACCTCTTTTCGGGCTACCTCTGGCAGCCGGGGCAGAAAAAGGCGCTCCTCCCGGATATGACCGCCCTTTGTATTATGGACCCGCACCGGGCGCAAGCAAGGCCCTCCCTGCCGTACACCTTGAGCCGGTCCTGGAAGCCGCCGCTTCTTCCCTGGTCCCAATGGTAGTCGCTTATGGTGCATCCTTTCAACTCGATGGACTTTTTGAGCACCTTTTTGATCGAGCTTGCGAGGGCGCCCGCCTCCAGCGCGGACAGGGAGCCGGCCGGCCGGGTCGGGCGCACCCCTGCTGCAAAGCATGCCTCGTCAGAGTAGATGTTGCCCACGCCTGCAACCGCCCCCTGCGAGAGCAGTATTGACTTTAGGGCTGCCCTGCGCCCGGCAAGGCCATTGAAAAGGCGCGGGCCGTTAAAAGAGCGCGCGAGCGGCTCCGGGCCGAGCTTGGCAAGAGCGGGGTGAGGCCCGTCCGGGCCGGTGAGCATCAGTCGGCCGAAGGTGCGCGGGTCGGCCAGCACCAGGTCCCCCTTGGAAAGTCCAATGACCAGGTGGGTGTGGGCCGGAAGTTTTTCGCCATGCTTTGTAAAGAATAGCGAGCCGGTCATGCCGAAGTGCACCAGGAGCAGCTCTGCTCGGGAGAGCTCGAACTTGAGGTACTTGCCCCTCCTCGAAAGCCCCTGGATCTTGCGGCCCAGGAGCCTGCTCCTAAAGTCCCTCGCGGAAACGGTGTCCCTTAAGAGCCTCGACTCCCTCTTCACCCACACGCTTTTAATGAACCTCTGCACTACCATGGGCTCGAGGCAGCGCCGTATGGTCTCGACCTCTGGCAGCTCAGGCACCTTTTGCCCCCATCTCGGAAAGAGCGTTAGCAAGCTGAGCGAACCCCTCCACGCTCACCGTCTCCGGCCTCCGGTGGGGGCTTATCCCCGCCTTCTCAAGGCACTCCTTCACCGCATTTTCGGAGAGGCCCAGGTCTTTGCCTGAAAAGGAGTTCTTCAGCTTCTTGCGCCTCTTTGAAAACGCGGCCCTGACAACCCTCCTGAAAAGCTCCATGTCCGCCACCTCGGCCCTGGGGTGCTCCAGCATGGTGATCCTCACCAGGGCCGAGTCCACCTTTGGCACGGGCGAGAAAGCCTCGCGGCCCACCCGGAGGGCGATCTCAGTGTCAGCCTTGATCCGGGTCAGCACCGCGAGGATTCCGTAAGGCTTCTTGCCGGGCGCTGCGCAGACCCTTTCCGCGACCTCCTTCTGCAAAAGGAGCAGGAGCTCGGAGAAGACGTCCGGGGTTTCGAGCAACTTGAAGAGCACTGGGGTGCTGATGTTGTAGGGGAGGTTGGCCACTACTTTCAGCTTTTCACCCTGGTTTACAAGCCCGCTAAAGTCGAGCTCGAGCGCGTCCGCCTCGATCACTTCGATGTTCTCTGCCTTGATCTCGGCCTTCATCACGGCGCCCAGCTCGTGCTCGATCTCGATGGCGATCACCTTTTTGGCGGCCTTTACCAGGTGGCGGGTGAGGTTTCCCGGCCCCGGCCCTATCTCGACCACGGTCTCCTGCGGGTCTACACCCGCCTCTCTCACGATGTCTTTCAGCACGGACTCTCGCACCAGGAAGTTCTGCCCCCTGCCCTTTCTGGGCCTGTACCCGTACTCTCTCAGAATCTGCCTGGTGCTCTTCATTACAGGGGCCACCTCGGTCTGGGCGAGATGTCGAGCCCGTGGCTCTGCCCGGCCGAGAGCATCCTGTGTCCCGCCGCGGCGATCATGGCGGCGTTGTCGGTGCACAGCCTTATCCTTGGGAAAATAACCTTTATGCCTGTTTCCTCCGATGCCCGGGCGAACTCCTGTCTCAGCCTCTGGTTTGCCGCCACTCCGCCGGAGACCACCACCTGGCCTGACCCCTGCTTTTCCGCGGCCCGCATGGTCTTTTGCACCAGCACATCAACCACCGCGGCCTGGAAGGACGCGGCCAGGTCCGCGCGCTCTTTCTCCGAGCGGCCCGACCTCTCCCAGAATTTCAGCACTGCGGTCTTAAGCCCTGAGAAGCTGAAGTCCCATCCCGGCCGGTCAGTGAGAGGCCTTGGCAGGCCCACCGCGTTCTCGTCCCCTTTCTTTGCAAGCTCCTGTATCTCGCGGCCGCCTGGGTAGGGCAAGTCCAGAATCCTGGCGCACTTGTCAAATGCCTCGCCCGCGGCGTCGTCCAGGGTCTGGCCGAGCTGGGTGTAGCTGCCGGGCGAGTGGACCTGGTACAGGGCGGTGTGGCCGCCCGAGACCACCAGGCCCAGGTGGGGCAACGAGGGCGGCGCCTGTGAGTCATCCACCAGTATGGCGCTCAGGTGCCCGTCCAGGTGGTTCACCCCAACCATGGGTATGCCCCTTCCCAAAGCTATGCCCTTGGCCGCGGAAAGGCCCACTAAAAGACACACCACCAGGCCCGGGCCAGCGGTCACGGCCACACCGTCCACGTCTTCCATCTTAGCGCCCGCCCTGGAAAGAGCCTCCCTGACAAGGGGCATGATCGTCTCCACGTGGGCACGGGCCGCCAGCTCCGGCACCACCCCGCCGTAGCCGGCGTGGACCTCGTCCTGGCTCGCTACCACGTCCGAGAGCACTTTGCTCCCGTCCTCGACCAGGGCGACCGCGGTCTCGTCACAGGAGGTCTCTATGCCAAGTACCAACATCAATCTTCACTTGCCATATTTTTAACGCCCCGGCAAGCCGGGGCCAGGAAAAGCGCAGGCAAGCCCGCGCACTCCCAAATGGAAAAGACACGCGGATACTGATTGATTACCAGGTTAGTCGCAAACCGGGAGGGAGTAAAGCCTCCCGCAAAGCCTTAATCCATCCGTATCCTGGCTGCTTGACACCCTATCACCCCAAAGTTAACATACGTCTTGATGACGCTTGGACTGGGATACGCTGAAATAGCGATAATACTGGTGCTCGCCCTCATCGTGGTCGGGCCGCGCAGGCTTCCCGATCTCATGCGCAACATGGGAAAGATCATGGGCCAGCTCCGGAGGGCATCGGACGAACTCAGGCGCGAGGTGCTCTTTTCAGAGGAGATAAACCAGGTAAAGGACACTGTGAGGGACGCCATAGACCCGACCGATATTCCCGAGGTCCCGCCAAAGCTCCGCACAAAGTCGCGCGCGGAAAAGCAGGATACCGAGCAGGCATCGGATCAGGAATCGCCTCCTTCAAAAGAGTCCGGGACTGATGACTCGTCCGCTCCCGAGGCCGCTCCCGCGGAACAGGAAGAGCCCGCTGATGGCCGGTGAGAAGGAGCAGTCCGGCGGCGAGGACCGCCCCCCCAAAGACGAGGCCGGAGCAAAGAAGAAGCTGGACAAGGACGAAGAGCTCTTCGGAAAGATGACTTTTATCGAGCACCTGGAGGAGCTGCGCTACAGGTTAATCGTCACCGTGCTCACCTTTGCCTGCTGCTTCATCGTTATCTACGCCTCATCCATCGAGACCATAAAGTATTATTTCACCCTGCCGCTTCTGGATGTGCTGGAGAAGCTGGACTCGAGCCTCATATACACCGGCATGGCCGAAGGTTTCCTGTTCGAGCTCAAGCTCTCCGCGGTGGCCGCCCTGTTCGTGTCCAGTTCCATGATATTCTACCAGTTCTGGGCCTTCGTGGCCCCGGGCCTTTACAAGAAGGAGAAGTACTACGCCGGCCCCTTTATCATCTCGTCCACGTTCTTCTTCAGCGCGGGGGCGGCCTTTTTCTACTTCATTGTCTTCCCCATTGCCGCGGACTTCTTCTCCACGTTCGCAGCGGAGGGCCAGATCGAGTGGAAGCCCCGGCTCTCCGAGGTGTTCTCCTTCGTGATGATGCTGATGATAGCCTTCGGTCTGGTTTTCGAGCTGCCGGTGGTCACTTTTATCCTGGCCAGGCTGCGCATCATAAGCGCGGCATTCCTGAACAAAAACAGGAAGTACGCCATCTTGATAATGGTCACAATGGCGGCTTTCTTCACGCCCCCGGACCTCATCTCCCAGGCGCTCCTGGCAGGTCCCATGTGGGTGCTCTACGAGCTCTCGGTCCTGGTCACATGGATCTTCGGGCCAAGACCTAAGGGCGATGAGGATGAAGACTCCTAGACCGCTTTTGCCGGGGGGGGCCGTTAAAATCTTTTTAAATCGGGGATTGAAGATGTCCACATTATTTATCCGTATTTCCCTTCTTGCGGTCCTGGCTTGTCCGCTGGGGCCCGCGGCACGGGCGGACATGGTGGCTGAGAGCTACGAAGAGGGCGACTTCAGGCTGGCAGATTCCAGGAGCGTGGCGGACATACTGGTTGATCCAGGCGACATCGGTCCAAAGACATATGCCAGGGTGTTCGAGTTCCTCCTGCACCTGAAAGCCAACCACCTATGGCCGGCCATGCACAAATGCACCCGGGCCTTCAACTACTATTTTCTTTCCGGGGAGGAGGAGAAAAAGCGCACCGGCGGCTCGGGCGTCTATTACCACGTCTCCTACTGGTGACCGCCCCACGACTACTTGTGGCGCTCATGTTCCCGTGCCGGTCAAGGATGAACCCGCCCACCGGACTCTCGCCCCACGGGTAGAGCTTATTGCCGTCCGAGGTCTCGAAAAATTAATCCGCCAGCCTCCAGGTCCCTGCTATTTTTTCCATCTCTTGCTTTCCTGTACCCCCCGTGGTCCTTAGCGCAGGTTTATAGCCTTTTAACACCGGACTGGAAAGTGGTATGATGGGGAGCGAGAAATGAAGCGAGGTATGCAAATTTTTATTGGCGCGGTTTTTTTTGTGCTCATTTTTTCGGCGCCGGCCGGCGCCGCTCGGAGCGCAGAGCAGGCCCCCTTCATTCCCATGCCTGTCAGCTACGAGCCCCTGCCGGGGCGGTTTGATTTGAAAAGCAGCACGGACATGGTGATTCCTGAAAACTCTGATCAATCGTGGATGAAAGCCGCCCGCATCTTCGCGCGCAAGCTGAAGCAGCGCTTCAGGGTGTCCCTGGACATCAAAATCGCGGGGAGGGGCGCATCCGGTAAAAATGGCGGCATCTTTATAAGACGTGTCCCGGCTGAAAAGTTGCAGGGAGAAGAAGGCTACCAGATGGAGGCGACAGAATCCGTATTGATCCGGGTTTCCACCAGCCACGGCCTGCACAACGCACTGATGACTGTGCTGTGGATGATTGACCCGTCCTCGGCAAGTACCCCCGCATGCAGGATCATTGACTACCCGCGCTTTGCCTGGCGCGGGATCATGCTCGACACCTCGCGGACCTTCATCCCGCCGGACAAGATTATGCAGTATATAGACCTCGCCTCCGAGCTGAAGGTGAACGTCATGCACCTGCACCTGACCGACGACCAGGGCTGGCGCCTGGAGAGCAAGGTCTTCCCCGGGCTCCACCGGACAGGCGGGGTACTGGAGCCGCTGTCCGAGCGCAAGCTCGATGCTCTCGACGACCACGGCTGGGGCCGGGGCAACAGGGGCTATTACACCCGGGATGAGGTCCGGGAGATCATCTCTTTTGCAGGTGAGCGTCACGTGATGGTGGTCCCGGAGATAGACGTGCCCGGCCACAGCTCGGCCATGCTCGCCGCTTATCCTGATCTTTCGTGTTCGGGAGAGGGCGCCCCGGTTCGGAGGGACCTTGTCTTCATCCCCTGGATATACAGGAGTGCATTGTGTCCCGGCAAGGAAGAGGTGTACGAGTTTTTGGACAAGCTCCTGGCCGAGGTCGCCTCGCTGTTCCCGGCTCCCTACGTCCACCTTGGCGGCGACGAGGTGGCTGCAAGCGACTGGCTCGACTACCCGCCCAACCGCGAGCTCATGCAGGAGCACGGCCTTTCGGGCCTGGCCGGGCTGCAAAGCTACTTCATGGAGCGGGCGGATGAGATACTCGCAAGGCACGGCAAGACCATGATCGCCTGGGACGAGACAACGGACTATGCACCAAAGGGATCGGTGGTGCAGGCGTGGCGAAAGCGCAAGTTCGCGAGGGAGGCTGCTGAGAGGGGCAACGACACCATCGTATCTCTTTTCACTCCCCACTACGTGAACTACCCCTTTTTCATCCACACCATGAAGGCCATCTATTCTTTCCAGCACGCGCCCGCGGGCCTCTCCCCGGGGCTGTCCGATCGCGTGCTAGGGGGCGAGGCCTGCCTGTGGGGCGTGCAGCCCGACATGGACAACATTGACAGGAAGCTGTTTCCCCGGGTCATCGCCAATGCCGAGGCCCTGTGGTCGCATCCCGGTCAAAAGGACTGGGAGAGCTTCCTGGAGAGGCTTGACCGGGTGGAGGAGGGCTTTTCCAAAAGGGGCGTCGAGTTCGGGAATACCTGGGCGCGCATGTTCTCGATGTCTCGGTGAAAAAAACGCAGGGAATAGTATTAGCCCCGGCCGCCTCACTCCCCGATGATCTTTACCAGCACCCTTTTCCTTCGCCTGCCGTCGAACTCGCCGTAGAATATCTGCTCCCAGGGACCGAAGTCCAGCCTGCCCCCGGTCACCGCGACCAGTGCCTCGCGGCCCATCACCTGCCGCTTCATATGCGCGTCCGCATTGTCCTCGCCAACGTTGTGGCGGTACCGGCTCACGGGCTCGTGGGGGGCCAGGCGCTCGAGCCACTCATCGTAGTCCTGGTGCAGTCCCGACTCGTCGTCGTTTATGAACACCGACGCGGTTATGTGCATGGCGTTCACCAGCACCAGCCCCTCCTTGACCCCGCTCTCGCGCAGGCACTCCTCCACCTCGGGAGTGATGTTTATGAATGCCCGCCTGGTCTTCACCTCGAACCAAAGCTCCTTGCGATAGCTCTTCATGTCAAAACCTCCCTCATTGTCCATAATCCACCGCCAAAAAATAGAAAAACCTCGTTAGCCCCGTGGATACGGGGTATAATGATGGTGATAAATCAAAAAACCATCACTAACGAGGTGAAACTATTATGGCACAAGGGGTTCTTCCTTTCCAGTACGGAGAGGGAAAAGTTGACGAGAGCATGACTTCTCATGCGGGTCTTTTCATCTACCTTGATCTTTTCAAGGCGGCGGCGCCGCAGGTTGCTGAGGATGTGCGCCGCCCGGCAAGCAAAAAAACCGCTTTTTGAGGTGAGACCGTCTCCATCATGACCGCTATCCCCGCCCCTTTGAGCGCGCTGAGGGATTAGGCGGTGGATTATGGGAACCCGTGCTCCTTGCTTCCATGGTGAGGGCGTGTTATTTTTTATGTTTCGAGAAAAACCGTTACAATGCCGGAAAGAGTGAAGATAGTCAAGGGGTTCCAGGACGTGCTCCCGCCTTTGAGCCTGTCCCTCGCTGGTCTTGAGCGAATTGCAAGAGCCGTTTTCGCGAGGTCCGGCTTCTTTGAGATAAAGCTGCCCCTGCTGGAGCACGCCGAGCTTTTCGCCCGAAGCATAGGCGAGCACACCGACATAGTAGAGAAGCAGATGTACACCTTCCAAGACCGCAAGGGCAGGTCATTGTCGCTTCGGCCCGAGGGCACGGCCTCCGCGGTGAGGGCATACCTTGATGCAGGCAAAGGCAGGGGCGAGCCGGTGAAGTGGTACTACCATGGCCCCATGTTCCGCTATGAGCGGCCGCAGAAGGGCCGCTTCCGGCAGTTCTATCAGGTGGGCGTTGAGGCCATAGGGTATCCGGGCCCGGGCACGGACGCGGAGATCATATTGATGCTGGAAAGGTTCATGAGGGAGGCGGGCGCAGCGGGTTTCACCATCGAGCTGAACTCGCTCGGGTGCAGGAAGTGCAGGCCAGCCTTCCGTGAGGCCCTTGTAAACTACCTGCGGGGGGTGGAGGACAAACTTTGCGCAGAGTGCAAGAAGCGGCTTGAAAAGAACCCCTTAAGGGTGCTGGACTGCAAGGAGCCGGGATGCAAAGAGGCTGCGGCCGGCGCGCCCCCAATACTGGACTTCCTGGACCAGGAGTGCAAGGAGCATTTCAAGGGGGTGCAGAGCGACCTGGATGCGCTCGGCATCGAGTACAGGGTAAACCCCATGATAGTGCGCGGCCTGGACTACTACACCAGGACCGTGTTCGAGCTGCTGGTTGAAAAGGGACTGGGCAGCCAGAACGCGGTGGCCGCGGGCGGGCGCTACGACGACCTTGTGGAGGAGTTCGGGGGGCCGTCCACCCCTGCGGCCGGGTTTGCCATAGGGGTTGACAGGCTGGCCCTGGTTTCCGGCAAGCAGGAGGAGCCTGTCCCGGACTACTTCATAGTGTGCGCGGGGGAGGGGACCAGGCAAAAAGGGGTCAAGCTGCTTTCGAGGCTCCGTGAAAAGGGGCATCACGCCCAGATGGTCCTGGACGAGCCGGGCCGGGGAATGAGGTCGCAGATGAAGGCCGCGGCAAAGGCGGGTGCAAAGCAGGCGGTGATAATCGGTGAGGCCGAGCTCGAGGGCGGCACTCTAACCATAAAGGAGCTTGCAAGCGGGGAGCAGCATACCCTGCCCGAGTCGGAGCTCGTATAGTATCAATCAGGGGAAGTGGACATGGAGTTGGACGCGCTTGGAGACTGGAAGAGGACGCATAACTGCGGGGAGCTAAGGAAGGAGGACCAGGGCAAAGAGGTCCTGCTCATGGGATGGGTGCAGAACTACCGCGAGCACAAGGAGGTGGTGTTCTTCGACCTCCGCGACAGGTGGGGAGTGACCCAGGCGGTGTATAACCCGGGCATTGATGAAAAGGTGCTGGAAAAGGCCCGCAAGGTAAGGAACGAGTGGGTGATCGCTGCCAAGGGAAAAGTGATCTTAAGGCCAGAGGGTGCGGAAAACCCGGGCCGTGCCACCGGCGGGATCGAGATAGAGGGCAAGGACCTAAAGGTCCTGAGCGATTGCCGCACCGCGCCCTTCATTATAGCGGACTCTGTAAAGGAGGCCCTGCTGGAGAGCGGGGTCAAGACCAGCGAGGACGTGAGGCTGCGCTTCCGGTACCTGGACCTGAGAAGGGCCCAGATGCAGGAGCGGATGATAAAGCGGCACAAGGCCATCAAAGTCATAAGGGACTTCTTTGACGGGCTGGGCTTCGTGGAGGTGGAAACCCCCATGCTCACCAGGAGCACGCCTGAGGGTGCCAGGGACTACCTGGTGCCTAGCAGGAACATGCCGGCCCACTTCTACGCCCTGCCCCAGAGCCCCCAACTCTTCAAGCAGATGCTCATGGTGTCCGGGTTAGACCGATACTTCCAGGTAGCGCGCTGCATGCGGGACGAAGACCTGCGAGCGGACAGGCAGCCCGAGTTCACCCAGATAGACGTGGAGATGAGCTTCATCCAGCCGGAGGACCTGTTCGGGATCATCGAGCAGATGCTGGCTGCCATGTGGCGCGAGATCAAGGGAATCGAGATCAAGACCCCTTTTCCCAGGATCGCCTATGACGAGGCAATCGCAAGGTTCGGCACTGACAGGCCGGACACCAGGTTCGGGCTCGAGCTCACCGACCTCACCGACCTGCTGGCAAAATCCGAGTACCGCTTCTTTGCCGCGGCCGCGGCCGCGGGCGGCATGATCAAGGGCATCTGCGCCAAGGGAATGGCCGGGATATCGAGGAAGGACACCGACGACCTTACCAGGTTCACCTATGACTACGGGGCCAAGGGGCTTACGTCCTTCAGGCTGAAAAAGGAGGGATGGCACGGACCCGCGATAAAGTACTTTACGCCCGAGCATCTCGAGGAGATCAAGTCCAGGATGGGGGTCGAGCCTGGAGACCTGGTCATGATCATGGCTGACCAGCCCAGGGTGGTGCACGACGCCCTGGCCGCGCTCCGCTGCCACATCGCCCGCAAGCAGGGCCTTTTCGACCAGGACCGGCTCGACTTCCTGTGGGTGGTGGACTTCCCTGCCTTCGAGTGGAACCCGGAGGACAAGCGGCATTACTCTATGCACCATCCATTCACCTCTCCCCGGGACGGGGACCTGGACCTGCTGGAGTCGGGCCCCGCAAATGTGCGGAGCAAGGCCTACGACGTGGTGCTCAACGGCGTGGAGCTTGGAGGCGGGAGCATAAGGAACCACCGCACCGACATCCAGGAGAGGGTCTTCAATGTCCTGGGCATAAGCCATGAAGAGGCCCGGCGGAAGTTCGGCTTTTTAATGGACGCGCTCGAGTTCGGCGCGCCCCCCCACGGGGGCATTGCACTGGGGCTTGACAGGATCATCATGCTGCTCCTGGACGCTCAGAGCATAAGGGAGGTCATAGCCTTCCCCAAGACCCAGACGGGCACGTGCCTCTTGACCGAGGCCCCCTCTCCCGTGGACTATGAGCAGCTAAAGGAGCTGCACATAAAGACCGTGACCTGGGAGGAGGAATAAAAATGCCTTGCTATTGACAAGTGCAAAAAAAATTTCAATAATCATAAGCATGAGTGTGTACAGGGTGGGGTCTTTTAAAGGCCCGGGGATAAGGACCAAGAAGAAGGAGGTTGCTGTGAAAAGGATCAAGAAAATTATACCGGTGATGGTGGTGGCCGCAATGGCCTTGTGCGTTCTGGTGGCTGGGTGCGAGAAGCCCACCGAGGCAATGGAGCGCGCTGAAAGGGCCATTGCCGATGCCAGGAGCGCGGGCGCCGCTCAAGAGGATATAGCCAGCGCCGAGCGGGCCCTGGAAGAAGGCAAGGACCTCATGGACAACGTGCGGTACGGGGAGGCGGAGGAGAAGTTTGACCTGGCGTACTCCAGGGCCGTGCAGGCCAGGCGTGAAGCAGAGAGGATGGCAAGCAGGGAGATGGGCGAGCCCGAGGAGCCCATGGAGCCGGAGCCCATGATGCCCTCGCGCATGTATCACACCGTAAAGAAGGGCGAGTGCCTGTGGTGGATTGCCGAGTACAAGAGGGTCTATGGAGACCCCTTCCAGTGGCCCCTGATCTACGACGCCAACAGGGACGAGATAGACAGAACAGCCCACAGGTACGGCCATCACAAGAACGAGGAGGACTGGATTTTCCCTGACCAGGAGTTCGAGGTCCCAAAAGATGTTTCCATGGATAAGATAAAGGATGCCAGGAAGAGGGCCGGAGCGCCCGCCCCCTACCTGCCGCCGGGAATGTGACCCGAGCTTAAAAGTAACACGAAAGGCCTCGGCTGTGTCCGGGGCCTTTTATTTTAGCTCGAAGCGTTATAAAATCGAGCCCGGTTTCAATGAATTCAGCCTTTGCAGCCGAATTTTCTCTCAAAGGAGGTAGAAGTGTACGAGATCAAGTGCGATCCCGAGGTATGTGCCGGCTGCGAGAACATTGACTGCCTTTTAAGGTGCCAGTACATTGACCTTGACAAGGACCGCGCCAGGGAAGAGAGGGACAGGATCATGCGGGGGGAGGACTCCATGGTGCTGCACCAGTGCGCCACCTGCTATGCCTGCGAGGAGTACTGCCCCTACGATAACCACCCCTTTTACCTGATCGTGGAGCGGCAGGAAGAGCTTTCCATCCAGCCGGCGCCGGGCCCCATAACCCGGCAGCAGATAAAAATGATGGCGCCCAGGGGCAGAATCCAGCCGCAGAAGCTCTCACCCCCGGTCATCAACATGTGCTTCTTCCCCATGCTTGTCGGGACCATCCAGGGTAAGCTTTACGAGGGGGCCTCGACCATCGTGGGCTCGGACATCTTCTGCAACGTGATGTGGCTCCATTTTGCCGGGAACTCGGTGATCCGCCAGCGGCTCCCGCAGATGATAGGCAACATCATGGACTACTACCTCAAGGACCCCGGGGTGGACGAGCTTATCTGTTACCACGACGAATGCTTTGGCACTTACACCCAGCTCGCCCCCGCCTTCGGCATCGAGGTCCCCTTCAAGCCCGTGCACCTGTACGAGTACCTCACAAAAAGGCTCACCGAGCTTAAAGCGGAGATCAAGCCCCTTAACACCGTGGTCGCATACCAGCGGCCCTGCTCCAACCGGCTCTCGCCCGGCGCAAGACACTGGGTGGACGAGATCTTCGGACTGATCGGCGCACAGAGGCCGGAGCGGCAGTACGACCGTGATACCGCGCTCTGCTGCGGCATGATCCTCCGGGCGCAGCAGCGCGATGAGCTTGCGGACGACGTGCAGAAGAGGAACCTGGACGACATGCAGGCCGCGGGCGCAAAGTACTGCGTGTTCAACTGTCCCATGTGCTTTTTCTCAATGAGGGAGATGGTGACCGAGAGGGGGATTACCCCCATCATGATGAGCGACCTCTGCCGGATGGCTCTGGGAGAGGGGTTATGGGGGTGAGCTTATGCAAGATTTGATCCCCGAACTGGAAAACATAGTGGGCCCCGAGTTCGTCTCCGCGCACCCCGAGGAGAGGTTCATTTACTCCCGTGACCCGGGCACAATGGAGCCGCGCCAGCCCGACTGCGTGGTCATGCCCGGCTCAACCGAACAAGTGCAGAAGATAGTGCTGCTGGCGAACGAGAAGGGGGTGCCCGTGGTGCCCATGGGTGGGGGCCTGGTTTTATCCGGGCTATCGAGACCGCTCAAGGGCGGCATAGTCCTGGACATGAAGAGAATGAACAGGATCATCGAGGTCAATGAAAAGAGCTGCTACGCAGTGGTCGAGGCCGGCGTTTCCCAGGGCGTGCTGCAGGCCTACCTTAATAAGCTCCACCCCGGGCTCAAGCACTCGGTGCCGGACGCGCCACCCATCGCCACCATCGGCGGCAACGTGCTCATACACGGCTCCGGGCACCTGTCCGCGGAGGGCGGCTTCCACTCGGAGATGCTGAACAGCCTAGAGGTGGTCCTGCCCACCGGGGAGGTGGCAAGGACAGGCTCCTGCTCTGCATCCCCCTACTGGTTCTCCAGGTCGCCGCTGCCCGACCTGGCCGGGCTTTTCATCGGGTGGCACGGCACCACAGGCATCGTGACCAGGCTGGCAATAAAGCTCTACCCGAAAAGAGCGTTCAACGACGTGGGCATCTTCGTGGCCGAGGACCCCGAGCTCGGACCGGACATAATACACAGGATGGCCAGGACCCAGGTGGCGGAGGACATACTGGCATGGATGACTCCCAAGCCGGAGTGGGCCAGCGGGTTCCAGAACTTCAACATAAACTACGGGGCCGAGTCCAAAAAAGAGCTCACATTGAAGCGCGACCTTATTCGCGAGTCGCTCCGTGAGTTTATTGACAAAAAGGTGGGCGGGTTCATGCCTTTGCCCCCGGACATGAAAGGCCGGTTCATGGAGGCCCCCCAGTCCACCCTGGCAGTGTTCGCCGACGTGAACAAGGGAGGGGGGTTCGAGTACGTGGGCGCGATCATGCCCATCGAGCTCTTCCCCGAGGCCTATCGCAAGGGCCTGGAGATAGCCGAGGGCCGGGCGGTGACTTATTCGTTGGGCGCACGGGTGGTGGGACTGGGCCACTGCATGATGTTCTTCTACGCATACGCATTCAACCGCGCGGACAAGGAAGATGTCATGAGGGCGCAGAAGGCATTGGAGGACACCAACGAGATGGTGCTTCAGATGGGCGGCATCCCATGGAAAGCAGAGGAGCCCGCCCAGAAACAGATAATAAGTAAAATGGACCCGGCAGCATTCCAGCTAATGAACAGGATCAGGAAGGTCATGGACCCCGCCGGCATCATGAACCCGGGAAACTGGGAGGCGTGACAATGAAGCACGAGGAAATCCTGCACAGGTGTTTCAGGTGCGGCTACTGCAAGCTCCCGGGATCGTTCCAGGACCTCAACTGCCCCTCCTATCTCAACTACCGCTTCGAGACATACGCTCCCGGCGGAAGGATGTGGCTTTTGCGCGCCTGGCTGAACGAGCAAATAAATACCACCCCGCGGCTGCAAGAGATCATGTACTCGTGCGCCGCGTGCGCGAACTGCGTGGAGCACTGCGTTTTCCCCAAGTTCAAGGCCGACCTCCTAAACGCCTTTATCGCCGGGAGGGAGGAGCTGGTAAACCAGGGAGCGGTGCCCGGGATGGTGTCCGACTTCTTCAAGGCCGTGCACATGTACGGGAACCCTTACAAGCTGCCCGAGAAGGACCGCGGCAATTGGGCACAGGGCATGGGAGTGGAGCCCTACTCGAACCAGGAGCACCTCTTCTACGTGGGCTGTCCGGGCTCTTTTGACGAGAGGGGAATGAAGATGGCCCGGGCCGTGGCCGGGCTTTTGAAAAGCATGGGTTTTTCCCTCGGGATACTGGGAGAAGAGGAGCGCTGCGACGGCAACGAGATAAGGACCATGGGGGAGACCGGGCTCTTCGAGATGATTGCCAAACAGAACATCGAGAGTTGGAAAGCGCTCGGGGTTCAAAAAATCATCACCCTGTCCCCGCACGCGTATCACGCCATCAAGAACTTATATCCCTTTGTGGGCGGGACCTTCCAGGTGATGCATTACCCCCAGGTGCTTGCGGGCGCCATGGACAAGGTCGCCTTTGACAGCAAGGCAGCCCCGGTCAAGGTCACCTTCCACGATCCCTGTTACCTCGGCCGGCACAACATGGACTACTTCACTCCCAGGGCTGTGCTGGGCTCGGCCCCCGGTCTCGAGCTGTTGGAGATGGACAGGGCCAAGGGCGACGCGCTCTGCTGCGGCGGAGGCGGCGGCAACTTCTTCACCGACGTGCTGGGCGGCGGGCCTGACAGCTCGGCCCGGGTGCGGGTGCGCGAGGCCGCGGACACCGGGGCCCAAGTCCTCGCGGTGGCGTGCCCCAAGTGCGCGAAGATGCTCGAGGACGCGACAAAAGCCGAGGACCTGGACGAGAGGCTGAGGGTCATGGACCTGGCCGAGATAATCCAGGAGCGGGTCGCATAGAAAAGCACTATCTCTAAATTTGAAAAAATGCTGTATGATAATTAAAGTTGGTAATAAGGGGGGTGAAAAAAATGGCAGGAAAGGACCTGAAAAAGAGCCTCGATTTTGTAAATGAGAACAAGGAGAAGCTGCTGAAGGAGCACCACAACAAGTATCTGCTCGTATATGAAGGAGAACTTATTGACGCCTTCGATACATGTGACACCACAGCGGGGGAGGGCGTGCGCCAGTTCGGGAAAGATGGAAATTTCCTGGTATGCCATCTGCTTGAAGAAGACCCTGTCAACTTTGTTTTGGAGGCGGCTATATGATAAACACCTATCGGTATGGAGAACATCGAGATGTTGAAAAAGACGGGAAGAAATCCACTATTCGTATTCCACCAAAATCAGTCCTGCATCGTATGGGAGCATTTATTGAAGTGCAAATAACACATCCTCGGAAGACACAAGAATCTTTTGATCAGGAGACGAAAAAAGTCCCGTCTAGAATGGTAACGGCTTTAATTGATACGGGAGCATTCAGTACGGTAATAACGCCTCGAACAGCTGATGATTTAGGGCTCATTCATACAGGATACCAGAAAGTGACATCGGTTCAGGACGAGCAGGAACAGCCTGTTTATTATGGTATGTTGGTAATGCCCTGGGGTAGTGCAAAAGAAACGCCCTTGGTTGCCTGTCCTCTTAAAAATTCCGATTGCTTGATCGGCAGAGATATACTTTTTCACTGACATTTTACATACAATGGTCAAGACGGCCCTGTTGTTATTTGCGACTGATCCCTCAATTACAAATACTTATATGAATGTAGATTTTTGAAAAAGCGCCTCATAAAAACCGACCCTGAAAAGTGCACCGGGTGCAGGCAATGCCAGCTCGCGTGCTCGTACCGCTACACCGGCGAGTTCAACCCGGAGGCCGCCCGCATAAAAATCATGCTCAGTCCCACGCACTGCGAAATCGAGTTCACGGACCACTGCGATGAGTGCGGGGCCTGCGCGGATCAGTGCTTTTACGGGGCGCTGGAAAAGCTTCCCCGGGAGGCCGCATCATGACACAGGGCGGGTTCGCCGGCAATGTCCTTCAGGTGGACCTCACCAACGGGACCGCCGCCATTGAACCTCTCGACCCGGTAATTGCAAGGGACTACATAGGCGGCCTGGGCACGGCAATCAAGATCGCCTGGGACAACATCACCCCGGGCACAGAGCCCCTCTCCCCCGACAACCCGGTGGTGCTGGCCGCGGGACCGCTCGTGGGCACCGGCGTGCCGGCATCCTCCAGGGTGTACGCGGTAACAAGGCTGCCCGAGAGCAGGGCCGTCGGCTGGTGCGGCGGGGGAGGGGTCACCTTCGGGTGCCGCCTGAAGAACGCGGGGTTCGACCACGTGGTGATAAAGGGCAGGGCAAGCGGGCCGGTGTACCTCTACTTGAGTGACGGCCGGGCCGAGATCAGGAGCGCGGATCATCTTTGGGGCACAGGCACTGCTCAGTGCTTCCAGGCCCTATCAGAGGAGATCGGCCAGGTCGGCGCCATAACAATAGGCCGGGCCGGAGAGAACCTGGCAGCCTTTTCCATGGCATACGTTGACGGGTTCTCAACCATGGGCAGGGGCGGCCTGGCCGCGGTGCTGGGATCGAAGAACCTGAAGGCCATAGTTGCTAAAGGGAGCTTTGGCGTACGGGTCGCGGACAAAAAGGCGTACAAACAGCTTTGCAACACGCTTCTCATGAAGATACACGAGTACCCACATCTCAAGGAGTGGCAGGACCTGGGCCTTGTAAAGTCTTTGCCACTGGTGCCGCGTGAGGTGTACCAGCGCATAAAAAAGAGGCGCGTGGCCTGCGTGTCGTGTCCCATCGGTGACAAGGACGTGATCGAGATAGAAGACGGCGAGTACAAGGGAACCATGGCCTGCTCCTCTTCCGCGGTGAACCTGTTCACGCCCATGATCTACGGCATGCAGGACTACAGGGAGGCGGTGAAGCTGGTGTCCGAGCTTGATGAGTACGGGCTTGACATGTTCGAGTTCTTCGGGCTCATGGGGTTTGCAAAAACTCTCATGGACAAAGGGTTGATCCCGGAAGACGAAGACGAGATACGTCTCGACTCGCTCGGTTCCATGCTCGCCTGGGCCGGGAAGATAAGCCTGCGCCAGGGCCTGGGAGAGGTGCTGGCCGGGAGCTTCAGACGCGTGTTCCAGGAGCTGGGCGATGATGCAAGGCGGCACGCGCCGGCCCTTATAAAGGGCATGCATCCTTACGTGGGCCCTGACGCGGCCCTCAAGTGGAACCTGTTCGGGACCATGGAGCTGGGCCAGGTCATGGACCCCAGGGGACCGCACGTGGGCGCCAGCGGCTCTCCCACCTATTTTGCCAAGAGGCCGATCGAGGTGTTCCCCAGGCACCTCCAAAGGATGGGCGTGCCCGGCGAGGCGATCGAGCGCATTCTCGGGAAGGGCTCTGATTCCGAAGGGGAGGAGCTCAAGGTGGGGGCCCTGCTTAAGTATTCGCAGTCCTGGTTTACGACACTCGGCTCCATGGGGGTATGCGCCAGGGCACAGATCAACAGGTTCTACAACGCAAAGCTGTGCGCCGAGCTTTACCAGGCGGTGACCGGGATTGAGACCGACCTCGCACTGTTGAGAGAGAGGGTCGAGAGGGTGTGGACCCTGCTCAGGATGGCGAACGTAAGGGAGGGGTTTGCAAGGCGCGATGACTTTTTACCTCATGAATGGTTCGGTGAAAAGGGCTTTAAGGAATACCTCTCGGAGAAGCCGGTGACAAGGGATGAAGTGAAAAAGATGATCGAGGATTATTATAATGAGTGGGGATGGGACCCCCGGACCGGCGCGCCCCGCGATGACACCCTGTCAAGGCTGGGCCTCTCCTGAGAGCCATGTACTCCATGCGGCATAAGACCTTAAGTCTTTATCCCCGCCCATTCTCTTAGCATCTTGGGCCACGCCCTCGGGTTCCAGAAGATGGTGTTTGACAGAAAGCACTGGTGGAAGCAGGTGCACCTGCTCTCTATTATCTGGCGGCGTATCTCGTCCGCCTTCTCCCCGGTCCAAAGCGCCGGCACGCTGTAGCCCGCCTCCCGCACGTTGCCCATGGAATCCTTCCACAGCTCGCACGGATAAAGCTCACCCTCGGGCATGAGCACGCCCGCAACCCTGCCGGCCTGGCAGGGCAGGTGAAAGGTGCCGTGCTCGAATATGTCCAGCGCCATCCTACGAAGCATAACGTCCTTGGCGTGCAGGAGCCCGCTCAGGAACCCGTACCCACGGAACCGGCCCCTCTTTATGTCCTCCTCCATGACCGAAAGCAGTTTAGCAACCTCCCCCGGGTCCAGGTCCTTAGCCCCCTCCTCCCTGGGCACGCCCCTGGTGAGGATGAGGTTGATCTCGTGGGGGCCGAGATGGTCGCGCACAAGGGTGTAGGTCTCAAGCAGCGCGCCCCGGTTGAAGCCCGAGGCTGTTATATCTACCAGTATGGTGAGCCGCTCCTCTTCCTTCAGGGACTGGAGGCGCTTCAAGCTCTCAATGGTGCGCTGGTAAAAACCGACCCTGCCCCGGATGTGGTCGTTCAGCTCCCGCGGACCCTCCACGGGCAGGCCCACGGTGATCCTCGCGTCAGGGCACTCGTCCAGCAGGCGCCTCACACCCTGTTCCACCTTGTCGGGGTGGAACCCGGAGGTGGCTATGCCGACATGAAACAGTTTGTTAACGCGGTAAAAAACCTTTACCACCTCGATGAAGTCATCGCGCAGGAAAGGCTCGCCCCCGGTGAAGGTCACCTGCAAAAGCCTGCCCATGGAGGAAGCGGTCTTCTCGACCTCGGAGACAGTTAGCGGGTCCTCGGGCTGGTTTATGGATTCCCAGTAAAAGCAGTGTCTGCACCGGCCCATGCACCTCGAGGTCACGAAGTAAATCAGGTAGGCCGGGTGAGCGAGCCTCGCCCTGGAGAAGAGCTTCAAGTAATATGCAGGAGAATGCCGCAAACCACGCTCCCTGGAAAAAGATTGTATTCAAATCCAGCCCGGCCTGCCATAAGGGGTGCGCCCGAGCGCAGCTCCAGCAGTCCCGGCGAGTCCGCCCGCAATGATGGCGAACATCTGCAGCCAGTGCAAGAGTACGCCCGCGAGAAAGCAGCGGCGCAGTCTCCTCCTGAGGCACCCGTAAAAGCCGCGGTTCAAAACAAATATGGACGCCAGCCCTAAAATGCCCGCGAGGATAAAGGGCGCGCCCGCTTCCCTGATACCAAAAAGCATCAAGGCCAGGCCCAGCACCAGCAGGGGCGGGGTGGAGACGTTGGCCGCGCTGGCAAAGCCGGGGGCCCGGGATGGGAGCCCTCCCCGGAGCAGTAGCTTCGCGCCCAGCACCGCCTTCTTGTAGTCGTTCGCCAGCATGCTCCAGATGGTAAACTCGTGTGCGTGCGCGCCCTCAGCCTCAGGGCAGTAGCGTATCTTGCGGCCGGCCCGGAAAAGGGCGAGCCCCAGCTCCATGTCTTCGGCGCTCGCTCCCCGGTAGCGCTCGTCAAAACCGCCGGCCTCGAAAAAGGCATCCCTCTTCACCGCTCCCAGCGCGCCCCAGAACCAGTCAATCTCCTCAGGTGAAAGGTCGTGGTGGAAGCGGGTGAATGAGTTGTGATATGCGTTCACCAGGCCCCCGCCCGCCGGCATTTCAGTGTAGCGGCCCACCGCGGCGTCAGTGTCCGGCCGCCGAACGAAGAGCTCTCGGATCTTTCCGAGCGCGTCCGGCAAGAGGATGACGTCCGAGTCCACGAACACCAGGATGTCAGCGGAGGCCTCGGCCGCGCCCCTGTTCCTGGCCACGGCAGCAC
Organism: uncultured bacterium; assembly: GCA_964650485.1. Taxonomy (GTDB): domain Bacteria; phylum RBG-13-61-14; class RBG-13-61-14; order RBG-13-61-14; family DATKZS01; genus CAZYTX01. Next base: position 21,311 of record CAZYTX010000033.1, read on the forward strand.
CCGAGTTCTTATCGAGCTTTATGAGCCGGTCGCACAGGCCCTTTGCCTCTGCCGCGCTCCCGTCTCTTGAGCCGTCGTCAACCACTATGATCTCCGGCTTTGACGAGTCAAGGGAGCGCTGCTCGTGGACGGCCCGCAGGCAGGAGGCGATGGCGCCACGGCTGTTGTGCACGGGCACGATCACGCTCATGAGCGGCTTGTCAGTCATCGTCTCCCCTGCCGGTTCTTATACTTTTTCGCTTTAGCACCATCATGGAAACGTCGTGTTCGGGGTCCAGGGCCGCGTAGTAGGCTCTGTTGAAATATTGCGGCCTGTGCACGGCCATAAGCTCGCACCCCTCCTCTCCGGACACCAGCGAGTCCACCAGCGGCGCCACCCACATGTCCCTGTACACCTTCCTGAAACCGGCCACTGCCCAGGAATCTATGACCAGTACGTCCGGGGCGTAAGAGTCAATGAGCTCCTGCCTGAAGTCCTGGGGCCACACGGTCTTTACGTTCTCGATGGCAAGCGCCTTGGTTGGATGGTGCACGCCCAGCATGAGCACCCGCTCGGTGGAGGAGACGTTCTTGAAAAGCCACTGGCCGCTCCACTCATAGTGGGAGAGGAACATCCTCCTATAGGCGTCCACCCGGAGCAGGCTCCACGCCAGCACCAGGGCGCACAAAGCGTAGCTGAAACCCCTGGCCAGCCGCCTGCCGGAAAGAGACAGGTCCTTCATCCACTCCACGGCCACGATCACGCCCAGGGGAATGATATTCAAAAAGAGGTAGTAGGGGAACGCGCCCCCAGAGGGTCCGCCTGAACCCGATGCGATTATGTATGTGTACCAGACCAGGTTGACGAAGATATAAGGGTCCTTGAGCGCCCACTTGCGGGCGTGGAACCCAATGGCCGCCACCATGATCCAGAACAGCGGCAGCCCGAAGATAAAGGGCAGCACGATGCTTATGAGGTAGTAGTACCGGTCCAGCCACCACACGTGCGGGTCGGTGTGGTAGAAGCTTATTACCTCGGCCTGCCTGTAGAGCCAGCCGGCGTTTATCAGTGTCTGCTCGATCCTTATGAAGGAGTAGGGCGAGCCGATAAAAGCGAAAGCAAGCATGGTCCCGAACGCTATCCACGGCTCCTTTAGCCTGAAGATGTCAATGAAGCTCCTGCCCCACCACAGCCGCCAAAGCAGCGCCAGGAACAAGGCGATACACAACTGGTAGTAGTTCTTGGTCACCGCGGAGAGTCCGGCAAAGGCCGCGGCAAGAACCAGCCGTTCCAGTCCGCCCTTGCGGAGGTACATGAGCCCGAAGTAGAAGCCCGCGGCGAACATGAACAGGTTTATGGCGTCTACCTTGGCAACCCCGGAAATGTAGAGGTGCATGGTGTTGAGCGCAATGAGCAGGGTGGCGAAAAGCGCCCACCTCGCGCTCAGGAACTGTCTTGCAAGCAGGTGGGAAAAAACGAGTGAGCCGAGCGCGAAAAGAATTGACACCCACCGCGAGAGCATGATGGCCAGGGGCGACGCGCTGGACATGCCGGTGAAGAGATCGAGCACCACCCCCGGGCCCCTGGCAAGGACCAGGCCGAGTTGACCGACGGCGGCCCAGAGGTAATATACTATTGCATTCAGGTAAAAGCCCAGCGCCGGGTAGAAGGTGAACTCGGGGTCAAGGGTGTGTTCTTTCAAGAGGTGGAGGGTGACCCTGGTGGTGCGGAGCTCGTCCTCGAACAGGAACCATGGGAACAGGGTGTCGAGGTGGCGGAGCCTTAGCACCAGGGCAAGTGCGAGTACGGCGAGCAGTCCGAACAGCTCGATGCGCCTCTGTGTAGAAATGTCATCCCGGCTCATATGAACTTCAAGCGGAAGTGCTTTGCCCCCACCCTGACCATGTCCGAGGGCCGGGGCATGGTTGTTGCCATCCGCCATATCCTTTTCAGGCTCGAGTAGAACTTCCAGTGGGCCAGCTTGTGCATCCTCGCCAGGGTGGCGTCTTCCTCCGCGGTCAGGTTCACCGTGATCCTGGAGTAGGAGGTGTCATCGGGGTCGAACTCGATCTTCTTCCCGGCCTCCTTAGCCTGCCTGTAGACCTCGGTGCCGGGGTGGGGAGAGAGCAGGGCGAACCCGGCGGTATGCAGCTCAGTATTGCAGGCGAATTCTATGGTCTCTCTCATCTCTTGGGCGGTCTCTGTGGGGAAGCCCAGCATGAAGAAGCCGTGGCAGAATATGCCCCGGCCCGCGGCCCTTTCGACACCCTCCTTTATTGCTTCAAGCGAGAGCCCCTTCCTGATCATCTTCTGCACCCTCTGGGAGCCGCTCTCGATGCCTATGTTTATCTTGTACACCCCGGCCTCGACCATCGCGTCCAGCAGTTCGTCAGGCAGCCGGTCGCCCCGTATTCCATTGGGGAATGCGAACTTGAAATCAAGTCCTCGCTCCCTTACACCGGCCATGATCTCCATGGCCCTCTTGGTGTCGAAGTTGAAGCAGTCGTCTATCACGTGCAGCTCTGTGATGCCGTGCTCTTTCTGCAAAGTCTCCATCTCATCGAGCACGCTTCCCACGGACCTCTGCCTGTACTTTTTCCCGAACATGTTGTGGCAGAAGATGCACCTGAAGGGGCATGCCCGGGAGGTGAAGATGGTCGAGACCTCCCTGCGCCAGGTTATGTCGTTCTGGTTGAGCATAACGTCGGTGAAATATTTGGAAAGCTCCACCAGGTCCCATGCGGGAAAGGGGAGGGAATCGAGGTCCGCCACATACTCGCGCTGCGGGCCGTAGACCACCTCGCCCTCGCGCTTCACCGCGGCGCCCGGTATTCCTTGGAACTCGTCCTTTTTTTCCAGCTTGTCCACCAGCTCGACAAAGGTGTGCTCCCCTTCGCCGATGGCCGCGAGGTCAATGTTATTGTCGTCCAGCACCCACTCGGGTGCCGCGCTCGGGTGCGGTCCTCCCACCGCGACCGTGCACCCGGGCCTCCATGCCTTGATCCTGGCGGCCAGGGAGTGCATGCACGATGACTGGAAGGTCATGGCGTGCATGGCCACCAGCTCGGGAGAAAAGGACTGGAGCACAGGGTCAATATCATGGGGCGCGGCCCGCTCGGCCATCATGTCGAAGAGTTTGAGCTCGTGTCCCGGTCTCTGCTGGCGCAGGTACGCGGCCAGATACATGAGCCCGTGGGGAGGATAGCACTGGTACACGAACTTACCGGGCTTTTGCACCCCGGACTCGATAAGGAGTATGCGCATGCACTACCCCTTTTCCGCGAACACCATCACGTGGCCCGCTGGGAGGTTGAAGCGGACCACCAGCTCGCGCAGCATGAGGAACCCGCCCAGCATCAGCCTGTCGAGCGGAGTGGCGTTCCACCTGTCCAGAAACTCCGGCACCAGTATGGAGGTCTTGTGGCCCTGGACCTTCAAGCCGGCCTTGCGGCAAAGCCTGGTCAGTGTCCCGCGCGAGTACTCGTAGAGGTGATACGGTGGTGACTTGGGGTTCTGGTGCACCAGCTTCATGGCCTGCAAGAGCCTCATGTCCATGCGGCCTATGATCCATGAAACCGGCACCCTGCGGGCCACGCGGAAGAACAGGGAGTTGACGTAAGTGGGGACCTTGACCGCTAGCAGCCCGTCTTTTTTAAGCACGCGCCTGCACTCTTTCATGAGCTCGAGCGGCTCGGGCTCGTGCTCCAGTAAGTCTCCCATGAAGACCACGTCGAAGCTTTTGTCCGGGAACCCGATCTCGACAAGCCTTCCCACGTGCACCTTGACCCCGAACTGCTCGCCGGCCGCCTGGGCCGCCCACTCTGACACGTCCGCTCCCTCGGCTTCCCAGCCCGAGCGCCTGGCATAGTTGAGGAAGCTGCCCGCAGCGCACCCCACCTCCAGCAGGCGTCCCGCGTGCTTGAACTTCTCTATATTTTCAAGTGTCTCCCGGTACTCCCTCACCCGCATGGCCTCGCTCTCCAGGTAAGTGCCCTTGCGCACCCCGCAACTGAAGTCCCTGTCAAAGTAGTTCTTGGTGTAGAGTCCGCGCACCTCTTCGATGCCGGGCATGGGCTCGACCCGCACCAGGCCGCACCCCCTGCACCTTACCAGGTCAAAGGTGCGCTCTCCCAGGGCGTAGGCCTTTTCGATGTATAGCCTGTAGGTGGTGCCGTTGCAAAGGGGGCAGGGGGTGCTAATCATGCTCGTACTTATTCTCCAGGTACTCGTCTTTTATCACCGGGGTGGCATGCACCGCCTCGCCCATGGCCCGCCTGGCCGCGCGTATTCCGGTCTCGATTGAGTGGTCAATGTTGTTGTACACGAACTGTCCGTACCTTCCCATGAGTATGAGGTTGTCAATACTCTCCAGGTACGACTTGATCGTCTCGAGCGGCTTCTCGTGACCTATCTCGTGGACGGGGTAAGCCTTCCTTGCCCTCACCACCCTATGGTCGAATGCGTGCTCGCGCGCTCCGGTGGCGAGCTTTATTCTTTCCAGGTCATTCAAGGTGAGCTCCACCAGGTCCTGGTCGTCCATGCCCCACACCTGGTCGGTGTCAAAGCAGAAGTACTCGAACACCAGCGAGGTCTTGCCCGGCGGGCTCATTGCCGGCGACCAGTTTGTGGGCTCGTGCAGCCTGCCGAAGTCGATCTCGGGAGCGGGTATGTATATCCAGGTGTCATCGGTTATCCTGTCCTGGTCGAACATTATTGCCACCACCACCAGGTCGCGGTAGCGGAGCTTCCTGGCGGCCTCGATAACCTCGGCCGGGGCCGGCGGGTCCAGGATGGTGATGAGTTCGGTGACCGGTATGGAGGAGAGCACCCTGGAGGCATCGAGCACCTCCTCGCTACCTTCAGCATAACGCACCCTTACCCCGGTTGCGCGGCCGTCCTCATGGACCACGCCCACCGCGCGCGCGTTCAGCTTGATCTCGTTCGTTTTCCGGATCTCCTGTGCCAGCCTCTCGCTTATCCTGCCTATTCCGTGCGCGGGGTACTTGAAGTGCCCGATGAGGCTCACCGGCTTCTCCTCCCTTGAGGGGAGTATGCTCTCCTTGATGGTGCCGAGCAGGCTCATGCCCTTGATGCGCTGCGCTGCCCACTGTGCCGAGACCTGTGTGCAGGGGGTCCCCCACACCTTCTCGGTGTAGGTCTTGAAGAAAATTTCGTACATGCGCCTTCCGAACTGCTTTATCATCCAGTCCTCGAGGGTGCGGGCCTGGCTGTTTCTATACTTGTACCTGTCCATGAGGAATGAGCCCAGTATTCGCGCGGACATCAGTGGCCCCAGTCCCTGGAAAGAGTTTGCAAAGGTGGGGGGGTAGTTGAAGTACTTTCCCATGAAGTAGATCTTTGAGGAGCGGTCAACCGCTATGAGCTCGTCCACCATGAGGTCGTGCAGGAACCGGTCCAGCTCGGCCTTCTTGGTGAAGAAGCGGTGGCCCCCCAGATCGAACAAGAAGCCCTTGTGCGAGTGGGTGCGGGAAAGCCCGCCCACCGCGTCGTCCTTCTCAAGCACCACCGCGGGGGCGCCCTCCTGGGAGAGGACCTTGCCCGCGGCAAGTCCCGCGGGCCCGCCGCCCATGATTATCACCCTGTCATCGTCTCCGCCCATTTCAGTTCTCCGATCATGCCACCCAGTAGCCGTTTATGAACATGGCAGAAAACAGGCCGAACAGGCCTGCGAACAAACACAACAGCGAGTTCAATACCCATCCCCGCTCCCCTGAGACCGAGGCTATTGCCAGGAACATGGGCAGGCACTGCACCTGGTACCTAAGGTAGCTGTGATTCCCGTTGGATGTATGATACAGGAAAAACGCCAGCATCCATACCCAGTACGAGCCTCGCACGCGCCGGAAGCTTAAGAGAAGCACCGCGAGCAGGAGTGCGTGAAGGGGAAGCTCCTTCATCCACACCTGCCAGCCTTTATGCCAGGTCTCGGCCAGCATGAGCCAGGGCCAGTTGATGTGACCGTACACGTTCGCCTCGTGCACCCTGGTGAAGATCAAGGGGTCTCCGGACACGCGGTTGAAGAAGATGAGCACCAATACACTCCCGGCAGGGATCAGCAAGGCCCACCACAATCCGGGCAGCTCGAAGAGCCATTTCAGACCGCGCCGGAGGTTCGATGGATACAAAGGGAAGAAATAGCCGCCCCCACTCTCGGACCTCTGCTCCAGCCACTCATAGAGGAGCGGAACCGCGAGCACCACGCCGAAGATGCGGGTGAGCGCGCAGAGCATGCCCAGTGCCCCGCACAGCCACCACCGTCCCTGCCTGGCGCTAAGCATGGCGCCGGCGGCAAGAGCCAGGAACATGGACTCGTTGTAGAGCCCGGAAAGCGAGTACCCGCCGGGATGGAACTGGGAGAGGGCCACCGCGAACACCGCGGCGTGCTCTCCCATGTCTTTCCTTGCAAGGAAATAAAGGAGCAGCCCGTATACAATGGTAAAGAGGTTAGAGAGGACCACGCCGGCGTAGACGTAATCCAGCCCGGTTCGACCGATGAGGCCAAGGAGCCATACCATCCCGGGCCAGTGCCTGAACCCGTAGCCCCGGTCAAAGCGCTCTACTCCCGGCTCCGGGGGCCACAGTCCCTGTCTGTATCCCAGGGGGTCCATGACCCGGAGCTTCTCGATCTGATCATCGAGGTCGTAGTCGCCGGAGGCCAGCCTGTCGTAGCCGAGCGCGGCGAGCCGGACGAACCATGCCCCGTCAAAGTTTGCCAGGTTGTCCATGAAGGACGTGTCCGGCCTGGTCATCCACAGGTCCGCGCCGTGGTCGGCCCTGGGCGCGAACTTCCAGCCGGCGTAGAGGATAAGGAGGGCGCATACCTTGAGTGCCACGACCAGGGCCACGGCCCTGGCCCACTCCTTTGTCTTTGCTCCCCTGTCCGGGCCTATCAGAGGTTCCTCCTGAGCACGCGGATAAAAAGGCCAAACGTGTAGCGGGGCCTCTTTATTAACAGGTCAATGAAAGACTTCCTTATTATCACCCACGGCTTTCTGAAGAAGGAGCGGAAATGGTACTTCAAGAACTCCCTGCCGGCCATCTTCTCCAACTCCCCCTTTGGAAATATGCCCTCGTGGTACGCGGAGCGGGTGAAGGTCAGGTTCTCGAAGTTGAAGTCGCCCCGGAGCATGCCGCGCGACCTGGCCATGTTGTACATCTCCGTGCCCGGCAGGGGGTTTGCCACGAAGAAGTAGGCGGTGTCTGTCCTCATCCTGCTCGCGAACTTGAAGGTCTCTTTCATCTGCTCTTTGCTCTCGCCCGGGAAGCCGAAGATGTAAAAGGCGTTGGTGCGTATCTTCTTGCCCTGGATATATCGGGTTATCTCCTCGGCCTTTTCCAGGTTGAGCGGCTTCTTGACTATATTGCTCAAGACCTCCTGGCAGCCGCTTTCATAGGCCAGGGTCATCTCGTAGGCGCCGGCTTCCACGATCAGGTCCACCAGCTCATGGTCCAGGGTCCACAGCGCCACCCCGTTGGGGAAGTTCAGCTTCACCTTATAGCCGCGGTCTATGATGCCGCGGAAGATCTCCTTGGCCCGCTTCTTGTTTGCTGTGATGTTGTCGTCCTCGAACTGGACCTCTTCAATGCCCCACCTGCTGACCAGCTCGTCCATCTCCGCCAGCACGTTCTCCGGTGACCTGAGCCGGTAGCGGTTCCCCCAGAAGTTGGTGGACGAGCAGTAGATGCAGTTCGCCGGGCATCCCCGCGAGGTTATGATAGGTGCGTTCTTCTTCTGGGCCGCGCTGAAGCTGTGTGGCACGCCTATCCTGTTGTATAGCTTCATGGGCAAAAGGTCCCTTGCAGGAAAGGGCATGGAGTCCAGGTCCTGGATGTAGCTGGTCTTTTGGTTTACCTGTACGGTGTCGCTGTGCTTTACGGCAAGGCCGTCAACGTGGTCCAAAGTCTTGCCCTGCTGGAGCCTGCGCACCACCTCCAGCATGGTGGCCTCGGATTCGCCCAGCGCCACCATGTCCAGCGATGGCTCCGAAAGACAGTATTCGGTCATGAATGTGGGGTACGTTCCCCCGGTGATGGTGAGGATGTCAGGGTCTATGTGTTTGACCTCCTGGCATATCTCCCTTATCACCGGGAAGATGGAGCTGAAAAGACAGCTCACCCCCACTATGTCCGGCTTGAACTCCTCCACCCGGGAGCGTATCTCGGAAAGGGTGGCCCCGAAGCGGATGAAGTTCTCGTCTATGATCTCCTCCCTGTCGAAACCCTCGGCCGCGGCGTCCATGATCCGCACCTCGGCCTGGTCACGGATCATGGAAGCGATGTAGGCTATGCCCAGGGGCGAGAACACCAGCTTCATGGTCTCCCGGTAAAGTCTTACCGGGGGGAATATGAGGAAAACCCTTTCAGCCTTGTTTGCCTTGACCATCGTGAGAGTTCCAATGCCGGGACGCCGATAACGCGGGCGTAATGACCACTTGCAAAAGCCCTTTTGGGAGTGCGGCGGCTTGACGCCGCTTTTCTTCCGCACGGCTTGACGCGCGGCATGTCTTTGTATTTATTGGCCTTGTCAAGCCAAGTCCGTTAAAGCGGTCTCAAGCGACCGCAATCCAAAGCGTCTTCCATATTGGACTATAGCTTACATATCCTGCGATACAAAGCATCCCGCCCTTGTAAGAAGCCGCTTTGACGACGGAATCCCGGGGTGCTGTTATATGACCCAAGAATTCTGGTCCTGGTTCCATCAGCCGCCAGGGCTGCAAGTAGCGCCTGGTTCCAGTCAGGCCCGCTCCACCTTGACGCCGGGAATCCGGCAGTGCATCCAGGTGCGTGGTCTCCCGCGCATACCCAGCACCAGGCCCATGCCAAGCGGGACCACGGAGAGTATGAACAAAGCGGTGCAGGAAAGCGACTGCCAAAGGGACGGCCTGCTGTCCTGTCCGTTTACGAGCTTAAGCCCCGCAAGCATCATACCCGGGGTCCTTCCGGCCACGGCGCCGAACAGGCCGCCGTAAACAAGGGCCAGCATAAAAAGCATGATTGAAAGAGGAAGCGCTACCATCCAGGTCCACTCAAGCACTGACCCGGAAAGAACAGGGCGGCCGGCAAGGAGCTGGGCGCCCTTGAAAAGCAGCGCCCCCATTGCGGCCCATACCATGAGGTCGAACGAGGCCCCCGCGGCGCGCCTTATCATTAAAGCCGCTTCTCCGGCCTTTTCCTCTTCCTTCACGTGCTTTGCGGGGCTGGTTGTCGCCGGTCTCCTGACCGGCGGTTGCGAGGGGGTGTGGTCTTCAAAAGGTGGAATGGGGGCAGTGTCTTCAGTGCCTGCATCAGTGTCAACCGGGTTGATCTCTATCTCTGAGAAGTCCTCCTCCTCTTCCGGCGCCTGCATACTTGTGTCCTGCGCACTCTGATACTTATGAGGAAAATGTTTAGGGGAAGTGGTCAGACTTTCGAGACCTTGCTTAAACGACCATATGTCCGGCCGGCTCTCTTGAGCTTGGCTCCGCTCCGCGCTTATCTCGCTTTTTTCTCCGCCGCTGATTTCATCTTCAGGAGGGGCAATCGGCTTTTTGCACCTTGCGCACCGCGGCTTGTACTCGACGTGCTGGAACCCGCAATGAGGACACTGCATGAGAGCCTCCTTTCCCGCTTTCCGCTTGTCACGGCTTTATCGCTTTTTCAACTTTGTGAGCTTGGCAACCTGCTCAGCTTCCAGTCCTCATATGTCTCAAATGCCACTCTATTTTATCATTTTTTCGGCTTTCCAGCGAGCCGGAGGTACATCTTGGCCTTGTGATTATCCGGCTGCTTTGCCACCAGTTCCTTCCACTCGGCAACCGCATCACTGGTTCTCTCTTGCGAGTAGAGGAAAACCCCCAGCAGTATCCTGGCCTCGGCGTAGTCCGGCCTGGTCGCCTTGACCTCCATGAGCTCTGCCACGGCCTCGTCCTTTAGCCCCGAGTCGAATATGGCCTTTGCCAGCCTGGTGCGGACGTCGGGGAAGTCCGGCCGAAGAGCCAGGGCCTTTTCGAACTCGGACGCGGCGTCGTCAAAGAGCCCGAGCCCGTGGTAGATGCCGCCCAGGTCGGCGTGCATGTTTGCGAGCTTTCCCCTGACAAAGGGGTCCGCGATCCTCTTGTCGCCCGGTATGGGCTCTTTTTCCACCTGGCGGGCCTTTTCATATAGCTCCTGGGCCTTGTCATACTCTCCCACCTCGGTGTACACCACTGCCAGGTTGAACTGGACCTCCACGTAGCGGGGGTTCAGGGACAGGGCCTTTTCAAAGCACTCCGCGGACCTCCTGAGCTCTCCCCTGTCGTGGTATATCTGGCCCAGAAAGTTCCACACGTCAGGGAAGCTGTCCACTTTTTCCACGAAACTGGTAAGGCTCTCCAGGGCCAGGTCATAGTCCTTCCTTTCGAAGGCCTCTTTACCAGATGAATAAAGCCCGCGAACCGTCTCTTCCATTGCTCAGTCCTTTCGGTCAAAGCCCTCTACAGACCCTTCAAGAACTTCCAGCCCTCCCCCGTGTTCTCGAGCTCGAAGCGCTCGCGGCCGCTCATGGAGACCGGCTCCCCCAGCCTGAGCGCCTCTATGGTGAACCTCTGCTCCACGGTGGCATAGTCCCCGAAGAACCAGACCCTGCGGTCATAGCTCGTGAACTTCAGGTCGTCGTACACCTGGAAGTTCCGTCTCACCTTGTTTTTAATGTCCCCGGGGCTCTCTCCCTTGTGGTCGTAGTTTTTTGACACCAGACTCATGTAGGTCTCGAGGTCCCTTTTTACCAGGGCCGCCTCCCTGCGAAGGAGGGTCTGCTCTATCTCGAGATCCTCCTCTATTCTGCCGGAGAGCAGCCTGAGCACCTCTGAGCCGCGTACGCACTCCCAGCTCTTGCCGCGCTTCCACACCCGCAGGTGCTGCACCTCATCGTAGCGCATGGGCCTTCCGTCCACCTTGTCCTCGAACACCACTCTTTCCGCGACCAGGGCCTTTCTGTCCTTTATTATTATCTCGGGTTCTGAAAAGCTCACCTCGGGCAGGGGATTTTGGGAAAGCCTTTTTATCGTCCTCTTGCGGGCGTCTTCAAAATCCAGCCACGGGTCATGGTAGTCTTTTGAAAAGAAGGACAGGTACGACCCCGCGTCCCCCCCGAGCAGGGCTCTGTTCTTCTGCTCGATCATGTTTTTTAGCTGCCTTTTCTCGATGTAATCGCAGGCTGTCAGGTTACTGGCCAGTAAGACCAGGATGCCCGCGGCAGCCAGGGCGTGGGACCTCGCGGCCATCAGCAGCTACCTCTCGCCCTCTTTGATTGCTTTCAGCCTCTCTTCGGCTTTCTTCGCGTAATCGCTCTCCGGGAAACTTCTCATCAGGGTCTCATACCTGCTCTTGGCCATGCGTCTCTTTCCCAGCGACTTGTAGCAGACGCCTTCCATGTACAGGGCCTCGGCGTCAAAGCCAAGGTCTGGGTAGGTCTGGTACACCCCCTTGTAGCGGGCGGCCGCGGCCCAGTACTCGCGGTTGTCAAAGTAAAACTCGGCCACCAGGAGCTCGTGCTCGCAAAGCCCCTTGCGCACCTCCGCGAGCTTTTGCCCTGCCTTTTTTGCATACTCGCTTTCAGGGTGCGTCTCCATGAGCTCCATGAATATTACCTCCGCCTGCATGGTATGGTCCTGGTCCCGGGAGGGCTTCCTCATGCGCTCGTAATGGCACATGGCCTCTTTGTATATGGCGTAGGGCACCTCTTCGCTTCTGGGGTGCATCTTTATGTACTGGCGATATAGGACAGCGGCTTCCTCGTACTCGTCCAGCCTGTAATGGCAGTCAGCTATCCTGAGCTCGGAGGGGGCGGAGAACCTGCTGAAGGGATAGTTGTCCACCACCTTCTGGAAGAGCTCCTTGGCTTTCAATGCGTTCTTGGACTTTACTCCCGGCAGCTTGCGATAGGCCCAACTGTCCCTGCCCCAGGTCTTCCTGACGAGCTCGCCGTACAAGGTCTCCCTGCCCTTGTAAAAGCTCTCCGCCTTCTCGTACACCTCCTCCGCAGCGGGCAGGGGCCCCTCTTGTTCAAGCCGCGACTTGAGCCCCTGCCACCACCCGTCATCTTCTCCCGCAGCAGGGGCCGCAAGAAAAAACGCGGCCGCCACTAAAACAAGTCTCGCCATGACAGCCGCGCTGATCTTTGTTCCTGAAGCCGGCCCCATCATTCTCCTCTCATCTTCTCCTCCCGCTCGCTCGCTATCTTGCAGTCTATGCAAAGCGTGGTCACGGGCCTGGCCTCGAGCCGCTTCTTGTCAATAGGCTCGCCGCACTCCTCGCAGATGCCGAACTCGCCATCCTCCATCCTCTGCAGGGCCTCCTTGATCTTTATGATCAGCTTTCGCTCCCTGTCCTTTACCCTGATGTCAAAGTTTCTGTCCGACTCCGCGCTGGCCCTGTCCGTGGGGTCTGGGTAGTAGTTGTCAGCCGCGTTCAGGTGCTCGGGCGCCTCTCCCACTTTATCCTCCAGCTCTTCGAGCTGTTTGGTCAGGATCTTTCTGAACTTTTCCATCTCTCTCTTATTCATCTTAAAAAGCCTCCCACGGCTAAGCAACCCTGTATTCTCAAGGTTACGTTAACCCTATAATGATTAAATAAGTTAACCACTATTGCAAATTTTTTCAACCGCCAAATTAGCCGCCATTGACGGGAGTTCACATCCGCTCCAGCATGGGTATGCCCAACAGGTCGAGCCCGTTCTTTATCACCTGGCCGGTGGCCTGCACCAACAGCAGCCTCCCCTGCTCCTTGTCCCCTGAGCCCACCACCCGGTGGCGGGTGTAGAAGAGGTTGAAAGCCCTGGTGAGCTCGAAGAGATACGTGGTTACAAGGCTGGGCTCGAACTCGGCACAGGCCTTGTGGACCGCTGTGGCGAAGTCCGCGAGCTTTCTAAGGAGCGCCCTGGTCTCGGGCTCGCAAAGCCCTCCGAAGTCCGTCTCCAAAAGAAGAGGGTCCCTCCCGTAGGTCTCCTCCATTGAAACTCCGGCCTTATCAATTATACCCCGGATGCGGGCGTATGAGTACTGGAGATAAGGCCCGGTCTCGCCGTCGAAGTTCAGCACCTGCTCCCAGTCGAAAAAGATGTCACGCTCCCGCCGGTGCTTCAAGTCGTTCGTTATGAGAGCGCCTATACCCACGGCCTCGGCCAGGGCCTCGCGGTCAACGTCCGGGGCAAGCTTGCCCGCGGCTATGTTCTCCTCGATCTTCTCGCCAGCCTTGGCCGCGGCCTCGTCAAGCACCTCCTCCAGAAGCACCACCTCGCCACGGCGCGTGCTCATGCCGTGCACGTGCCCGAACTTGACGTGTTTTATCTTTTCCGCCCAGTCGCAGCCCATGCGCGAAAGAGCGGCCTTCAGTTGCCTGAAATGCAGCTCCTGGGGAGACCCCACCACGTAGAGCAGAAGCTCGGGCCCGTAGGTCTCGTGCCTGTGGAATGCCGCGGCTATCTCCCGGGTGGCGTAGAGTGTGGCCCCGTCGGACTTCCGGAGTATGAAAGGGGGCATGCCCTCGTCATCCAGCCGGATCATCCGGGCCCCGTCTTCGGAGGTCTCCAGCACGCCGGAGCGCTCCACCCCCTCCAGGGCCTCGGCGATGGTGCTATTGTAAAAGCTCTCGCCAATGTAGGAGTCGAAGCTTACTCCCAGCCTCTCATAGATCCTCTTGAACTTATCCAGGGAGAGGTCCCGGAACATCATCCAAAGCTCGACCGCCTTTGGGTCACCGTCCTCCAGGCGCTTGAACCATTGCCTGGCACGGTCCCGGGCCTCCGGGTCCTGCTCGCACCTCTGGTTATAGTCCACGTAAAGGCCCAGGCTGTAGGCGATGGGCGCACGCTCGAGCTCGGCCCGGTCGCCCCTTTCCGAGAACGCGGCCATGACCATGCCGAACTGGGTGCCCCAGTCGCCCAGGTGGTTGATCCCGATAGGCTCGTACCCCATGGCCCGGGATATCCTGTACAGCGCCGCTCCTATCACGGTGGAGCGCAAATGCCCTATATGGAAGGGCTTTGCTATGTTTGGGGAGGAGTAATCTATAACAACGCGCCTGCCCTGCCCCGAGTCCGTGAACCCGAACCCGTCCCCCTCGCGAAAAATTGAAGTGAGCATTGTCTCGGCAAGGGCCTCGTCATCCAGCCGGAAGTTCAGGTACGGGCCCGCGGCCTCCACCGACGAGAAGGGCGTGCCCTCGAGGTCGAGCTTTCCCGCCAGTTCAAAGGCTATCCTTTTCGGGTCCTTCTTTAGCTTTTTCGCAAGCTGGAAGCAGGGGAAGGCGTAGTCGCCCATCTCCGGCCGCGGGGGCTGTCCCACCAGGTCCGAAAAGGACTCCGGGTCCTGGTCAAGAGCTCTGGCTACAAGCTCGGACACATGCTCCTCGAAAAGCTTCATGCAAGGGGCTCCATGTTTAATGTCACGACCGACTTATACGCCTGTCTATTAAAAAGAGCGCCCGGCAGGCGCGTATTCATAGTACCAGAACCATTAAACCGCATCAAGGAGAATTTAAGCTGCCCTGCGCCATGCGGCATACTCCGCTTGTTGCAAAACCTGTTTTTGAATGTAGCCTTTTAAGTAAGCCATAGTATCCTAAGGGAGGTATTTTCATGGACCGGAGGGAGTTCGTAAAAAAGTTCGGTCTGGCTTCAGCCGTGGTTGCCGGTGCCGTGCCTTTTTTTAAGGCGGGCAGGACTTTTGCCGCAAAGCCCGGGTCGGTGTTGAGCGTGGCCACCGGGACCGACTGGGCCGGGCTGGTCGAGAAGGCGCTGGGTCCGCTCGGCGGCATCAAGGCATTTGTAAAGCCCGGGATGAAGGTGGCTGTGAAGCCGAACGCCTCGTTCGACCGCAAGCCAGAGCAGGGGTCCAACACCCATCCACAAATACTCACCTCGGTGGTGAAGCTCTGCCTTGACGCGGGTGCAAAAGAGGTCACCGTCTTCGACCGCACCCTTCACGAGGAGCGGCGCTCATACGTAAACAGCGGCCTGGCCCCCGCGGTGGATGCCATTAACGACGAGCGCGCCCAGATGGTGCACGTGGATGACCGCAAGTTCGTAAAAGTTGACATGGGCAAGGGAATAGTGCTCCGAAGCTGGGAGTTCTACAAGCCGGCGCTGGACGCCGACGCCTACATTAACGTGCCCGTGGCCAAGCACCACGGCCAGGCAGGGCTCTCCCTGGGTCTCAAGAACATCCTCGGCATCATCGGCGGCAACAGGGGAAAGGTACACTGGAACCTGGACCAGGGCATAGCAGACTTGAACACAGTAAAAACTCCCACCCTCACCATAATAGACGCCACCAGGATCCTGCTCCGGAACGGACCCTCAGGCGGGAACCTGGACGACGTGAAGACAACTAACACCGTGATCGCGTCAGCAGACACCGTGGCCGCGGACGCATACGCGACCAAACACCTCTTCAAAAGGGAGCCCGAGGAGATCGAGCACATCGGGAAGGCGTCGAATCTGGGCATCGGCCAGATGGACCTCGACAAAATAACCATAAAGTCTTGAGCTGACAGAGTGTGATCCTTACTCAATCTCAAGCACCACCTTGCCCTTGTTCTTCCTCTCCTGCATGTAGCGGTGCGCTTCGCGGGCTTGGTCGAGCGGAAAGGTCTTGTCCACCCGCGGCTTGATAATACAAGCCGTGGAAGCCGGGCCGGGCAAAAAGGCCGGACTCGATTTCCTGTCAATCCGCCTCTATAATATTTTCGTATTATTATCCCGGGCTCCCGCGGTAAGAATTTTCTCCGCAAGCCGGAGTCCAATGAATTCAAGCACTTGCGCATCACGGCGTCAACCACGGCTTGATTTGCCGTATACCCCTGTGTACGGCACTGTTTACACGCGCAGCCGGCGCCGTTTCCCCACGTATACGCCAAAACACGCCGCCAAGTAGTACTTGGAACGGGTAACCCACACAGCTTGCTGTGTGGGCGCCTGCCTGCCGCGCCAAGCCAAGGCGCGGCGCAGGCAGGAGCGCAGCGAGCAGGTCCAAAAACCACGAAGACACCAAGAGCACCAAGTTATAAGAAGCTCTATTCTCCCGGC
>CAZYTX010000034.1:0-12938 GCA_964650485.1 uncultured bacterium
GCCCATACTATCTCGTCTATATGGTCTCCCGCGGAGAGATGCATGACCGGCTGCACGCCGATGCCCAGCAGCCGCTCCGATATCCAGGCCGAGTTCGAGTCAACCACCGACCCGCTCAGTATCTCGTCTCCTATGGCGATGACCGCGGCACGCAAACCCTCACCCCCATGCCAGGCGGTAAATATGAATAAGAATACAGGCGTAGGCCCCGGCAACCACGTCGTCCATGACTATGCCCAGGCCGCTCTTCACCCTCTTGTCGAAGAAGCTCGCCGGCCACGGCTTTGCGATGTCGAAGAGCCTGAAGAGCAGGAACCCGGCGATGATGTATCCCGCGCTTGAGGGCAGCAGGAACATGGCGGCCAGGAACCCCGCGGCCTCGTCTATGACCACCACACCGGGGTCGTGGTCCCCCAGGGCCCGGCTCGCCCTGTGCGAGGTCCAGCAGGCCAGGCCGAAGAACCCGCCCCATACTAAGGCGTAGTAAGGCCACCACAGAGGGGACAGCACAAGGTAGAGTGCCACCGCGCCCAGGCTGCCCGCGGTCCCGGGGGCAACCGGGGAGTAGCCCAGCCCCAGCAGGCTGGCCGCGGCCATGAGAGGCTTTCCCGGACCCGCTGAACTTTCCTCTCGGCCCTCTGCTCCCATGAAAAACACCCGTCCTTAAAATACTTGAAAACCCGCCGGATACGACTGAACTAAGTGTAGTCGTCCATTGCCGCGAACGCAAAAAAATCCGCGTCCCGGCGGGAGCATCCTTTGACGCCACGTTCAGCAAACGGCCTCATAGAAGAGAGCTCTTAATGGAAGAGTTATCAGAGGAGATCAGGGGCCTCCGGAACACAGTTCCATCCTGAGCTCTCGGTGGTGCTGGAGTAGGCGGTGTGCAAGATGCACCGGGGACCCCGCCACTTTTAGCAACCGCGAGCTACTCTTCAGCAGTTTCCCTGATCTATTTCAGGTTCCAGTTGGCGATTATCAGCCGGGCCATCTCCGAGGTTTTCTCCGGGGAATCCTTGCCCGGCCCGAGGTAGGACTTGATGAACCTGAGCCGGTCACCAGTGGTAATGGACTTGTGGTTCATTTTTTTTATAATCTTGTCCGCGTTCCGTCCCAGGCTGGAGAGGTTCTTAATGGGGTCCAGCTTTCTAACCTTGAAACGGACCTCGTCGAAATCTACCAGGTAGAGCATGGGCTTTCCGGATGAATCTTTCTCAATCACCATGTTATGAGGATGGAAATCGGGAAGGTAAACGCGGTTCTGGGAGTGGGCTTTCCTGTATATTTGGCCGATCGCCTTGATTATCTCTCGTTTTTCCCGGATGAGTTCGCGGGTCAGGCCGGGGAGATCGAAGTTGTTGCGGAAATAAATCTCCAGGTTTTCGTCAAGAGCTCCCTTGATCGTTTCGCTGACAAAGACGC
This sequence comes from uncultured bacterium, assembly GCA_964650485.1. GTDB lineage: Bacteria > RBG-13-61-14 > RBG-13-61-14 > RBG-13-61-14 > DATKZS01 > CAZYTX01. Next base: position 1,423 of record CAZYTX010000034.1, read on the forward strand.
TTTGTTTGACAAGACCCATGGAGCGTCTCTTCATAATCGCCACCGGCCTGGGAGTGGGAAGGCCGGTGTTTATCATGATCCAGGAGGCTTTCCATGAGCGGTCCGCGTTCATGGGTTTTTTCAGGTTTTTGAGCCGACTTTTGAAATCCGCGGAAAAGCTCTTTGCGAAAAGGTCTATGTGGCCCCGGGGCCCTTTTAACCTTATCCGGTAAGAGGAAGCAATGTTACTCGCAACCAGCGTCACTTGTCCGGGAAAAGATTGCGAAGGGAATGAATGATCGAAAAGATCGAGAAGACCGCTGCCCTTGTAAGGCGATACAACCAGTCCGCCCCATCTGCCCCTTTTAACTGGAACTACCTTGGAATCATACATGGAACCTCCTGCCGCCCATCGCATCTCACGCAATTATATCAGTATGACACCTTTAGGCAAAGGACATTTTTTCGCTTTCAGCCGCATAATCCGGTTTAGTTTAATAAAGTCAGCGGAGGCGGAAAAATTCAGATTAGTTGAGCCTCTTGCAAAAGGCATCCTGGAGTAACGCCGGCAGCCCTGTTCCTACGGGTCTACGACTTGCCGGCTGCACGCCGATGCCCAGCAGCCGCTCCGATATCCAGGCCGAGTTCGAGTCAACCACCGACCCGCTCAGTATCTCGTCTCCTATGGCGATGACCGCGGCACGCAAACCCTCACCCCCATGCCAGGCGGTAAATATGAATAAGAATACAGGCGTAGGCCCCGGCAACCACGTCGTCCATGACTATGCCCAGGCCGCTCTTCACCCTCTTGTCGAAGAAGCTCGCCGGCCACGGCTTTGCGATGTCGAAGAGCCTGAAGAGCAGGAACCCGGCGATGATGTATCCCGCGCTTGAGGGCAGCAGGAACATGGCGGCCAGGAACCCCGCGGCCTCGTCTATGACCACCACACCGGGGTCGTGGTCCCCCAGGGCCCGGCTCGCCCTGTGCGAGGTCCAGCAGGCCAGGCCGAAGAACCCGCCCCATACTAAGGCGTAGTAAGGCCACCACAGAGGGGACAGCACAAGGTAGAGTGCCACCGCGCCCAGGCTGCCCGCGGTCCCGGGGGCAACCGGGGAGTAGCCCAGCCCCAGCAGGCTGGCCGCGGCCATGAGAGGCTTTCCCGGACCCGCTGAACTTTCCTCTCGGCCCTCTGCTCCCATGAAAAACACCCGTCCTTAAAATACTTGAAAACCCGCCGGATACGACTGAACTAAGTGTAGTCGTCCATTGCCGCGAACGCAACAAAGCACGTGCCCGGTGTGCACGTGCCCGGCCTCGGTCCGGACGGCGACAGGACTGAAGCGCCAAAACGCCAAGGGGTCCAAGAGCGCCAAGCGGATGAGAGATATTTTATAATTCCGTAGCGGCGTGGCGTCGTTGCGTCAAAAGCGGCGCCGTACACACGTGTATACAACAGAGTGGCTTTCGGGGGAAGCAAAGAGGGGAAAGGGGGGTGACTTTATTGGCTTTTTCTACTTGTCTTTATTCTCCGCGAGCGTCTTTTTGCGCTGTCTCACGTACTGGTACCTTTTCAGCTTTCCTATCCTGTCAATGTAGAGCACCCCGTTTAAGTGGTCTATCTCGTGCTGGAGCACCCTTGCGAGGAGGTCGCGGGCTGTGAACTCGATGTCCTCGCCTTTCATGTTCTTCCCTGCGACGGTGATCCACAGCGCACGCTCGACCTCTGAGCTGAACTCGGGCACCGAGAGGCACCCCTCCTCCATGGTCTCGGTCTCTTCGCTCATATCCACAATGCGGGGGTTTACGATAACGATGGTCTTCTTGGGCTCGTCCTTGGATGATACGTCAGCCACCGCGATCTTTTGCATCTCTCCTATCTGGTTGGCGGCCAGCCCTATGCCGGGGGCATGGTACATGGTGTCTGTCATGTCCTCGATGAGCTTTTTCACTTCCTGGTTAAGGGATTTCACGTCCCGGGCGTTTTTTTTGAGGAGCGGGTCGGGGAACTCGATTATGTCTCGGACGGACATGTCAGATGTCCAGGTTTGTGACGTTCAAGGCGTTGTTATGTATGAAGTCCCTTCTCGGGTCCACCTGGTCACCCATGAGCACGTCGAAGAGCTTGTCCGCGGCGATTGCGTCCTCGATCTTCACTTGTCTCAGGACCCTGGATTCGGGGTTCATGGTGGTGTCCCACAACTGCTGTGGGTTCATCTCACCGAGCCCTTTGTACCTTTGTATCTCCTGGCCCTTGGACCCGTACTCGAGTATGAACTCGACCACCTGGGAGAGCCTCTGCACCTCGACGGCGTCCCCGTTTGTGAGGAGCACGTAAGGGGACTGTCCTGTCTCCTGGTAGATATTGCGGAGCCTTACCAGCTCCTCGAACTCGGGGGATGTTGCGAGCTTGTTTCCCACCTCGACCTCGAGTGTGGACCCGTTTTCCTCGGCCATAAAGTTCGAGTAGTAAGTGTTGGTCTCCTCGTCATGCGCGGGCGTGTCCCATCCCACGGGTTTTATCTCGGGCTCGTTCTTTTTTATGAATTCGGCCGCCTTTTTGAGTGCCTCGTTGAGGTCATCCTTGCTTTGCAGGCTGGCGGGCAGTTCCACGGCCCTTACCAGTGCGTCAATCACGGGCGCGGTCTTGTCCCCGCCTGCCCTTGTCCTTCTGCGTGCGGCCTTTATGAGTATGTCGTTGTATCTTATGATCCTCCTGGCGAGCTTTATGAGCTTGTCGCCTGAGAGGGCCTTGTCTTTGCCGTTTAGCTTTAGCTTGAGGTTGTCGGTTCCGAGGTCGAGCAGGTGCTCCTGGAGCTCCTGGTCGTTGTTAATGTATGTTTCCTTTTTCTTTCTTTTGACCCTGTAGAGGGGGGGCTGCGCCACGTAGAGGTATCCCTGTTCCACCAGCGGCCTCATTTTCCTGTAGAAGAGTGTAAGGAGCAGGGTCCTTATGTGTGAGCCGTCCACGTCGGCGTCGGTCATTATGATGATCCTCTGGTACCTGATCTTTGCGAGGTCGAAGTCCTGGTCTCCGATGCCGGTGCCGAGCGCGGTGATGATGGCCTGTATCTCGTTGTTCTGGAGCATCCTGTCGAAGCGGGCCTTTTCCACGTTGAGTATTTTGCCGCGGATGGGGAGTATGGCCTGGAAGCGCCTTTCCCTGCCCTGTTTTGCGGAGCCTCCCGCGGAGTCTCCCTCGACGATGAAGAGCTCTGAGAAGCGGGGGTCCCGCTCCTGGCAGTCGGCGAGCTTTCCGGGGAGTGCCCCGCTGTCGAGCGCGCTTTTCCTCCGGGTGAGGTCCCTGGCCTTGCGGGCGGCTTCCCTTGCCCTGGCCGCGTCCACTGACTTCATGATGACCTTCCTGGCCACTGGCGGGTTCTCTTCCAGGAATGTCGAGAGCTTGTCGTTTACAATGGCCTCCACCAGTCCCTTGACCTCGGAGTTTCCGAGCTTTGTCTTTGTCTGTCCCTCGAACTGCGGCTCGCGCAGCTTTACCGAGACCACCGCGGTGAGCCCCTCGCGGACGTCGTCTCCTCCCAGGTTCATCTTCATGTTCTTTATGAGGTTATTGGACTGGGCGTAGTGGTTTATGGTGCGGGTGAGCGCGGCCTTGAACCCGCTCTCGTGGGTCCCTCCCTCGATGGTGTTTATGAAGTTGGCGTATGAGAAGAGCTGCTCGGAGAAGCCGTCGTTGTACTGCATTGCTATCTCGACCGTGACGTCTTCGCGCTCCGCGCAAAGATATATTGGCTTTCTGTGGAGCACGTTCTTGTTCTGGTTCAGGTAGTCCACAAAGGATGTGATCCCTCCCTTGTAGAGGAACTCCTCCTGCTTGACCTCTCCCCTCTCGTCGGTGAGGGTGATCTTGAGTCCTCCGTTGAGGAATGCCAGCTCGCGGAGCCTCCTTGCCAGGATGTCGTAATGGAACTCTGTGGTCTCGAATATTTCCGGGTCAGCGTTGAAGGTTATCTTGGTTCCGCTCCTTTTGGTTTTTCCTACGACTTCGAGCTTGCTTATGGGCTTTCCCTTGGAGTACGCCTGTCGAAAGACCTTGTTGTTTCGCCATATCTCCACGGTGAGCTGCTCGGCGAGCGCGTTTACCACGGACACGCCCACCCCGTGGAGCCCGCCGGCCACCTTGTAGCTGGCATCATCGAACTTGCCCCCGGCGTGGAGCATGGTCATGACCACCTCCAGCGCGGTCTTGCCCTTTACGCCAGCGTGCTGCTCCACTGGTATGCCCCTGCCGTTGTCCTCGACAGTGACGCGATTGTCCACGTGCAGGGTGACGTTTATCTTGTCGCAGTAGCCGTTTATGGCCTCGTCCACCGAGTTGTCCACCACCTCGAACACCAGGTGATGGAGCCCGCGGGTGGATGTGTCCCCGATGTACATGCCCGGTCTTTTCCTGACCGCGGTGAGTCCTTCCAAAACCTTAATAGATTCAGCACTATAGAGCGAGGGTTCGGTCAATGTCTGCTCCTCCTGTGGTCTGCAAAAAAAGATACAGGTCGTCGAAAAAAGGGCCAGGCAACGTCACGATCTAACTATATCATATTATACCACTCACGGGGGCGGTTTGCAAGGAAAAAATCGAGTATTTTCTCTTTATTTTTCAGCATGTTGAGGGCGAGAAAAAAAGGCGGAGGCAAAGCCTTGAAAACGTTAAAAAACACAGGTTGATTAACATGAAAAGAGCAAGTGTCGAAGAAAGGGCCTGTAGATTCAATTCATCTTGGTTTTTCTTAGCATTTTCGAGAACAGTCTTGGAAAGAAGCGCCTTATAAGGACGGCCAGCCACAGCCTGTCCTTGCCTATGACAGCCTCATCTCTGCCTTTTTTCACCTGCTCGAGGATGGAGCGGGCCGCCTCTGCGGGCGTATGGCCCGCGGCGAGGTGGTCGCTCATTTTACCGTATACAGATCCGTCACCCTTAAGAGAGCGCCTGGATATTCCGGTCTGAAAGGCAGTGGGACACACGATAGTGACTCTGATGCCGTGATCGTGCACCTCCGCCCTAAGTGTGTCGAAAAACCCGTGCAGCGCGTGTTTGGCCGCTGAGTACCCTGATCGCAGGGGCGCGCCCATCTTTCCGGCCACCGAGCTTGTGACTACGATGTGTCCTGTACCGCGCTCGATCATAGAGGGCAAGAGGGCCCTGGTTATGACCACATGCGCCATGAAGTCTATGTCCATAATCCTGCGAAAGGTGTCCAGGCCAGTGTCTATGACAAGTGATCTCTGGCTTATTCCCCCGTTATTGAACAGCAGGTCCACTCTTCCCTTCCATGCAAGCGCCTCTGCCGCCTTGTCTTCGAGGGACTCGAGGTCTGCCTGATCAAGCCAAAGCGCCTTGACGCGCTCATGGTCTCCTGTCTCTTGCCGTACGCGTTCAAGCTCTTCACCCTCGTTAGAGCTTATGATCACGTGGGCGCCTTCCTTTGCCATGGCCTTTGCCAGCTCTTCACCTATTCCAGATGAGGCGCCCGTGATCCACGCCACTTTTCCCTGAAAGTACATTATCACTCACCTCCGACCCTTGGCTGTTGAGCCAGGCAGGGGACCCCGGCCCCTTATGACCTATGAGCGCTGAAATAACACCCGCTGACGCGCTTACTTTTAGCACCAAGCTGTATATCCAGCTACTGGATCAAAGAGGCCCCGCTGCTTCTGACGGCCGGACCGTCCATACCTGCAACGTGAGCCCGGTTTTTTTACGATAGCCTTCCGAGACCTCGTCGCTTATGGCCTTTTCCATGTCCTTGTCCGCAAGGGCCAGCAGGCACCCTCCCCAGCCGGCGCCGCAGATTCTCACCCCGTAGATCCCGTCCATCCCCGAGACCATACCATGAAGCGCGTCCAGCTCGGGGGTCGAGTTCTCGTAGTCGTCCCTTGAACTCAAGTAGCCGGCCTCCATTATCTCTCCCAGCTTTTCATAGTCGCCCGAGCGCATGGCCCGGGCCGCGTCCTTTACCCGGGCGTTCTCGGACACCACGTGCCTGGCCCTCCCGTAGAGCGGGTCACCGAGCTTTGTCTTCACGTTTTCCAGCTCTTCCATGCCCGCGTCACGGAGGGACCTTACATCCTCGTTCTCGGCTTTAAGTATCTTTACAGCCTCCTTGCACTCCTCCACCCTCTGGGCGTAATTCCCCGAGACCAGCTCGCGGCCCTGTCCGGAATCAATCACCAGTAGCTCCGCGCCCTCCAGCTTGAAGGGGACCTTCTGGAACTCGAGGCTCCTGCAATCCAGGAGCAGTGCATGTTCCCCGTCACCCATGATCACGGCGAACTGGTCCATGATGCCGCAGGGCATGCCCACGAACACGTTCTCGGCCCTCCTTGCGAGGTGCACCTTCTCCCATGGCGGCAGCCCGGTCTCGAAAACTCCCAGCACGGCCTCGCAGGTCGCGGCCTCCAGTGCCGCGGAGCTGGAGAGGCTTGCGCCAATTGGCACGTTCCCGTGCACCACCATATCCAGGCCGGTCATTTGCACGCGCAGTTCAATCAGCTCCTTGATCACGCCTTTTGCGTAGTTTGCCCATCCGTGCTCGGGGTCGCACTTTATTTGGTCCAGGTTAATCCTCACCCCCACTTTCTGGTTTTGCGAGTAGAGGCTGGCCACTCCGGTGCTCGTTTTCCTTGCCGCGGCGATTACGTCTTTGTCCACGGTGGAAGCGAGTATGAACCCCTCGTTGTAGTCGGTGTGGGACCCCATGATGTCCACCCGGCCGGGCGCGCGGAAGAACTTTGCCTCCCCCCGGTCTCCGAAGCGCGAGTCAAGCTCTTGCTGCAGGGAGCTTATCCTTTCCGGGTCGCTCATAATATCCTCGCCGCCAGGTTCATGGCTCTCCACCCCACGTGCATGACCTCTTCCAGGGGCCCCTGCATGGCCGTGCTCTCAAGCCTCCTCTGCAATGCCGGCCGTAAAGATGAGGGGATGAACCTGTTTTCCGCGCGCGGCCGGTTGTAGAGGAATGTGGTGAGCAGCTTCATCCTCCTTGCCCTGCGGTCCGCGTATCCAAGGAGCCGGTTGATCTCGGGCTGATAGTTTCCCCATTGCTCCAGGGTCCTGGGAGCGGTGTGTCCGAGCTCGATGCTCCTCTCCCAGAAGTCGGTGCCCGGGTATGCCCTGAAGATATTGACTATCATGTAGTGGAGCGGGTTGTTGCGGTATATCTCATCCATCAATGTAAAGGTGAGCCCGAGGTCATCATCGGTCTCGCCGGGCATGAAGAACATCCAGCTCGAGTTGGTAAGAATCCCCTTTTGCCCGCAGAGGGCGAGCCTTTCCAGGACCAGGTCCCGGGTGACCCTTTTCCTCATGAGATCGAGCATGCCATCGGACCCCGACTCGACCCCGAACCCCAGCCTCACGCACCCGGTCCTGTTTGCCCAGTCCAAAAAATCCTCGTTCGCCACGTTTATATGCGCAGGGCACTGCCACCTTATGTCCATGCTTTCAATCAGGCTCTTTGCTTTTTTGACGTTGCCGAAGGGGTTATCACAGGTCAGTTGCACCATGTTAACGCGGTGCTCCTTTTTCAGAAACCCGACCAGGTCCTTCAAGTATTCGGGGCTGTGTGCGCGCCAGAGGTTTCCCATGACGGAGTTGTAACAGAAGGCGCAGTTCAATGGACAGCCGCGCGAGAATGGTATTTTTGCGAGCCTCACCTTTCCTTTGTGGTACTTTACAATGTAGTCTTCCCAGTCAAGCAGGTCGTAGCCGAAGCGGTAGTTGTCAATATCTTTTTTCGGCTCAGAGGGAGGGTTTAAAATGATCTCCTCTCCCCGGCGATAGCCCACGCCCGGTACCCCCGCCGGCTCGGAGCCGTCTTCAATGACCCGGGCCAGCTCGACCGCCGGCCTCTCGCCCTCGCCAACCACCACGTAGTCCACAAGCCCGGACTCCAGTGGCGCCCGTGGAAGGCATGTTGAAAATGTCCCGCCCCAGACAACCTTAACACCCTCCTGGTTAAGCCACCTGGATATCTCGATGTCGTAGCGGAGCAGGGGGGAGACGAAGTTTGAAAAGCCCACGAAAAGGGGCCTCTCTTCCCTCACCGCCTCGCGGACCCTCTTGTGTCTCTCTCCCCTGAGGTGCAGGAGCCTCACCCGGTATCCCGCGTCCCTGAGCGCCTGGGCCACGTACAGGATGCCCATGGGGGGAGGCTCCAGGGCCTGGGCCCCCCTGTTAAGATGTCCCTGGGTGACAAGATAGACGGGCTTGTTATTTAACCCGGGCATTTTCAGCCGGCTTCCTTCTGCTCCGCTCCGGAGTGGCGCTCCGCAAAATCGTCCGCACACCAATGGGTCAGGTCCCTGCCCAGCAGCCCGCTCAGTCTCTCCACGTCTCTTGCAAACTCTTTGTGCAGGCTTTTCCTGAGCCCGGGGTCCATTGTTTTCCTCCGTGTTCTTTTTATGTTTGCCCTTCTTAGTATCCTGCCGGCCGGGAAGCCCCCGGGAACCAGCAATCTTCTCAGACCGAGCAGGGGTTGCGGGGGCCTTGACAGCAAGCGTTGCAGCCATTGTATTCTGGCCTCTTCGTGCCTGTTGATCTTGTTGAAACCGGGTGGGAGGAAATCGGGCTCGACCTCTAGAAACTCGAGGGTCTTTCGGTAGGCGGAGCCAATGTCATCCAAGAGATCGTCATAAATTACGAGGTGCACTTTATCCGGGCCGAACACCTCTTGATACTTTTGAACATAAGCGGTGTATTTTCCGTGTTCCAGGTAGAACCAGGGACAGAGGGGATAAGTCCCGTCCGGCAGCTTTAGCTCCTGCTTGCGTCTTGGCTCGGCCTCGAGCGCCAGTCTGAAATCGCTTATATTTTCATCTCCGGTCATTAAGAGCTTGTTGTGCAAGGAATAGATCATATCCACGGGGTTCCGGAGCATTATGATGATACGGGCCCCGGGGTTGAACCTCTTTATCTTGTGGGGGGCCTTGTTGGAGTAAAGGTACCAGCACGAGGCCTCTCCTATCCGCTTCTGGCCTTTTACATTGTCAAAGAGCGCCAGGTACACGTCCCGGTCCAGGAATGGGTTTTTGTAATTGAGACCGGAGTCAAAATGGTGCGAGTCCTTCTTTTCCGGCATGTATATTTGAGGATGTTGCTTCAGGTAGTGATGCCAGGCGGTGGTGCCGCATCTTGGCGCGCCAACGATGAAGAAGTCAGGTACGGTCATTTATTTGTTCCCTCCGCCACTATAATCAACAACCGCTTTATGTTTTATGCGCATACCCTTCTTGTCCAGCCTGAGGAGGATATCGGAAGGTGACCTTGTATCCGATGTCAGCCATGGGGTCGCGGAACCGCTCTTTGTTGACCTCGATCCAGGCGTGTCCGGAGAGCTCATCCCCCTCGTTCCTGACGCCCAGGCAGAAGCACGCGGGCACGCCCTCTTTCCTCAGTATGCGGTACTGGACCAAAGACCTCCACAGGCACCTTCCCCTGTGGTTCTCGTGGTTGGTCCGGATCACCGCGCCCACGTAGAAGCACACACGCTCCGCGTCCTGGTAAAGCCCCGGGTCCAGTTCTCTGGCAGGCACGCCGGGTGTGAGGATATGCATGAGCCTGGGAAGCGAGGCCATCCTGTACAGGGCCGGCGTGATCAAGGCCCAGAATACCACCGCAGGGGCCCGCCGAAGAAACCCGAAAGACATGAGAGTCCTTTTTGAAAATTCCGGTTCCTGTTTTTCTCCCTGACTCATGGCATGAACCTGAAATAGTCGGGTTCAATCTTTCTGAAGTGGGCCGGCATCCTGTTAGCGTAGTTATCGCTCAGGAAGTTAATCCTCCCTGAAGCGGGGCTGTAGTTGTCGAGCTTGACGTATTGCAGGTAAGCCTTGGGTTCATACTTGAATATCTTGTCGAACCACAGCTCGTCACCCGAGGTGTTGAAACGCGGGAACAGTGCCTTGTTGTTTCCAGTGGTGGGCACCGCACCGGTGATTTCGGGGACAAAGGGGAAGGTGGAAGAGTCCAGCACTTCCTGGAAATCAACGATTGCCAAGCCCAGAAATTCCCTGACCCACCCCTTGCCGGGCTCCTTCTTGAAGTATGCCAGGTGCATGACCGCATGCCTCGAGTCCGGGGCCCATCGCCAGTAGTCAAAGTAGTTCAAAAGGTGCTTGACCCCGGCCTTATCCTGTATGAACTTCTGTTGCAGGAACAGCTTCTTGGGACCGAGCGAGCTCCCGGTCAGGGGGTCCACCTCGCTGTAGGTCTTTATTATCCTGTCCCCGTCCGGGGTATGGACCTTTGCTTCCATGACCATGTATTTCCCGTCCGGCGACCACTGCGGCCTGTACACCTCGTCCTTGAGGTATCCCGTTCCCTTGATAACCACCTTCTGCTCGCCGGTCCTCAAGTCCGCCACGCATACACTGGCGCTTTGGGTGTAACATGGCTGACAGGCATAAGCCAGCATGTCACCGGTGGGCCCGAAGGAAGGGGTGTTAGCAAAGTTGTTATTGTGCGAGATCATCCTCAGGTTGGAGCCGTCGGGATGGATTATGTAGACCTGGGGCTGGCTGGATACGGTTGATCCGCAGCTTATGGTGGTGGTCCGCTCGAATGCGATCCATTCCCCGCCCGGCGACCAGACCGGGCTTATGGTGGAAAAAGGGGATCCATGGCTCACCTGGAAGATTTCCCCGGCGTCAGGGGTTATGGTGAAGACCTCGCGGGGCTTTGAAGTATCGCCGCGGTCGGAGATGAACGCCACCCTGTTCTCCACGGTCATGAAATCGAGATAAGCCTCGAAGATCAAGGTGTTCCGTACCTTGAACTCGAGGGTGAAGTAAGCGCTCTCGCCGGGCTCCAGCGGGCCGACCACGAAGATGTTGAGGCCCTTGTCGTTTACCAGACGCGGCTCTGTGGAAAGCCACGCCCCGCTGTCGGTGGAAAGGCTTAGCCAGAGCCTCTTTATGGTGCCGGGCGAGTTGTTTTCGAGCCGAAAAGCTGCCGCGCCCCCGTCCTCGCTTATCGAAAGCAGCTCGAGCTCGAGCATGTGGTTCGCTCTATACGCGGTGACTCCGGGGTAATTAATCCTCCAGCCGGGCATGCCTCCGCCGCCTTCCAGCGTACCCACGTGGACGCCGGAAGAGGTCCGCAGCACCCTCAGCACGAACGTATTCAAGAGCTCGTCCACCTGCCCGTCGCAGTTGTTGTCCACGCCGTCTCCGCCGATCTCGGCCGCCGCCGGGTTAATAGAGGGATCATCATCAGCGCAGTCGGCCACGGTGCCGCACCCGCTCTCCAAATAGAAGCCGTCGCCGTCGCCGTCAATGCAGGTCCCGCACCCCTCGTCCACCTCTCCGTCGCAGTCGTTGTCCAGGCCGTCCCCGCAGACCTCGGGCGCGCCCGGGTGCACCGAGGGATCATGGTCGTCGCAGTCCTCTATCGTCCCGCAGCCGGGCTCCAGGTAATAGCCGTCGCCGTCGCCGTCGGTGCAGGTCCCGCACCCCTCGTCCACCTCCCCGTCGCAGTCGTTGTCCAGGCCGTCCCCGCAGACCTCGGGCGCGCCCGGGTGCA
>CAZYTX010000034.1:13038-36782 GCA_964650485.1 uncultured bacterium
CGTCGCAGTCGTTGTCCAGGCCGTCCCCGCAGACCTCGGGCGCGCCCGGGTGCACGGACGGGTCCTGGTCATTGCAATCCGCGGCAGTGCCGCAGCCATGCTCCAGGTAATAGCCGTCGCCGTCACCGTCGGTGCAGGGAGTGCTTCGGGACGCGTCCCACCAAAGGTCATAGGTGTTGCCGGTCCCTTCCACAGGATAGACCCGTATGAAGTAAAAACCCGGAGAGGCCACCAAATAGTGTATATGTTCGTTATCCGTCAGGGAGGCCGAGCAATCTAGCACGTTTGCCGATGCGTCGAGCAGGCAGACGTCAATGTTGCCCTGGGCGTGGGAAAAGACCAGGTTAACCACCACGCTGGTGTCGCCGTCTCTCGCTCGTATCACGTAGAAATCGTCGTCGTTTGCGAACAACCCTCCATTGACGGTGCTTATCCAGGTCCTGTCATGCCGGGTTATATCACAGGCCTGGAAAATCTTGTTGTTCGGCTCACAGTCCTCGTCCTCCGGCCACTCTTCCGCAGCCTCCAGGAAATCCAGGTATATGCTGTACCCCTCCGGGTTTATAAGGTCCAGGTCGAGCGATACCAGCTCGCGACCGGAAGGGCCGAGCCTCCCTATCTCGAACATGTAGGCCCCCGCCATGTTCTTCATGCGCGAGTCGGTCACGAGCCGTGCGCCTTCATTCACCTTTATCTTCATCCACAGCGGCTCCAAGGGTCTCGCAGCCGTATTTTTCGCAAAGAAGGTGACCACCGACCCGTCGTCGCTCACCACCAGCTCCTGTATCCGGATCATGTGGTTCGCCCGGTAAAAGCTCATGCCCAGCTCGGAGACCTGCCACCCCGCTCCCCGCTCCGCTCCTGAAAGCGAGGCATGGTAAGACGAGGCCCCCCTGCTTATGGATATGAGGTAACGGGCCTCCCCTTCCTCCCCGGGGTTCTGGGAACCGCAGCCCATGAGCAGGAACGATACAAGCAGGCCGATAAAAATCACTCTCATCGCTTCAGCATTCATTGCCGGTCCCTCCAGTGGCGTCGGGTTATTTCCAGGGGCTCTCGCAATATTGTAGCCAATCCAGCTTCCCGAAGTAACGGGCGCACGCTATACACTGGAAATGGTCCGCTTCGGGAATGTCATCCTTTGCCATCCTTTGCAGCCTGTCAGTCTGAAACCCGTGAATAACTTTTATAAGGTCCGCGTGGGCCTCGCACAGTGTGGTGTTTGCAAGGTCCGCGATAACGTCCCCCTCGACTCTCTCCGGGTCCCTGCCGCGGATGCCGGGCAGCAGGCAGCACAGGCAGAGCCGGCCTTTTGCGTCTATGTAGAGGTTCGACATGTCCAGGTATATACACGAGTGGAACTTGAGCGGCGAGTATGCGGGAGCGGTCATAACCACGGGCGTTTTAAGCTCCTGCGCCATGCGGAGCACCGCCGACTCCGCGGTCCGCCATTCAGAAGGCCCCAGCACCAGGCCCGCTTCCACGTTGTCCGGGGTGGGGAAAACGTGACTCACCTCTATGCGCGCGGGCTTCAAATGGGAAAGCTCCAGGAGCGAGCGCTCCAGCACCTGGCAGTTGTGCCCGCCGATGGTGAACTTTATGTAAACCGGTATGCCGGCCTCCCTGAGCAGCACCATGGACCTTATGACCTTGCGGTAAACACCCTTTCCTCTCACCTGGTCGTGGGCCGACTCGTCCGCACCGTCCAGGCTGAGGGCAACGTAATCCAGCTTCCTCTTCACCCCGGGGTGCTTGAAGACTTCCATGAACCTGGGGACCAGCAGACCGTTTGTGACCATGGAGAATTGGAAGTCGTGGTCCCCAAGAAACTGCAACAGCTCCTCGAAGCGCGGATACAAGAGCGGCTCACCCCCGGTGAAAGTGGTCTCCCGGATGCCGTAGCGGTCCCCGGCCTCGGAAAGCACCCTCTTTATCAGATCGAGAGGCAGATCGCGCTCCTCTCCCTGCTCGCGCATGCAGTGCTTGCAGTCGAGGTTGCAGCGGGAGGTCAGCTCGAAGTCAACTCTTCTCAAGGTCATGGGCGCCCTTCCTTTAAGGCCATGTCCCTGGCACTCTCCATAAGCCGCCTGGCCGCCCGGGGGTCGTCCTTGAGCTCGGGGCCGGCATTAAGCTTGAAAGCCCGTGCGTGCTTGAGAACGCCTCTTATGGCCGAAAGGTGCGGCTTTGCAATCGCCAGGTTGAACATCACCGCGGGGCTCTGTCCCATGATCTTTGGCAGGACCTGGGCCGAGGACATTGGCTCGAGTTTCACTTTGCCCCGGTCCAGCTCGGGGAAGAGGATGACACAGGGGTTCAGCATGGCCTCCATGCCCTGGTCCGGGAAGCACTTGCCGGGGTCGAGCTTCTTCTTCTTTGCAGAGAACACGTTATCCGCGTCCATGCAAAAACGACTAAGCAGGGGGTCTGCGGCCGCGGTCTCCACCGGCACGTGAAACTCGCGGGCAAATCCACGGACCTCCACGTCCTCCCCCTCGGTCCTCATGAACACGGTGTCGTCGCTGAGGTACCTGAACCCGGCCTTTATAAGAGACAGGGTGAGGGTGGTCTTCCCGCAGCCTGCGTTCCCGCAGACAAGGTAGCCCGCGCCGTCCGGGCCTTGCAGGGCCGCGGCGTGAAGGTAATAAAGCCCGTGGAAACGAAGGGCCTCGAAAAGGGACAGTGTAAAAAGCAGGTTTGAGAAGAAATCCAGCCCGTATTCATTTAGTGACCGGGGGTCAACGTTGCCGTGGACCTTGGTCCCGCCGGGCTCCACCGTCAGGGTGGAGCGATTGTCCGTAAAATAGGAGACCCCCTCATGGAGGTACATACAAATAGGGTCGTAACTCAACACCAGCTCGGACCCGGGGGGCGCCGGGCAGGGCGCCGGACCGCAGGTCACACTGCATTGTATGCACCCGGCAGACTCAGCCGGCCCCTCCATCGAGTAATGGCCGAGGTAGTCGGAAAGCCTCCCGGAAACATCCGCGCGGTCGCAAGCCACCCGGACGTTCACACCGTGGATATCGAAGAAGCTCTCGCCCGAACAGGGCTTTTCTGCACGGTCCCGGCGCATCATAGCAATCATGAGTCTAGTTTATAAACAAAGAGATGTAAAGCGCTCTTTACCGCTTTTGTCAGGAGGATTGTGCGAGTTTGTTAGATTTAAGGCTTACAAAAGATGAGACTCATTCACAATTTATACACGTCTTTTCTGTGAGCCACTGCATAACTACAATTATGTTTTTCTCAAGTTTATATATCACTCTCCAGTCGCCGGCTCGCCCCCTCTTGAACAGCCGCTCTTGTGGCTATATGCTCGTGTTTATGTCCGAACAAGAAAAAGAGGGCATGCCGGGCTTTAGCTTCGACCGCATGGAGCTTGCCGGCTCGCTGGGCGACCTGGGCACCCTTATACCAATCGCCGCGGGCATGATACTTCTAAACGGGTTGAGCCCCACCTCGGTGCTCTTGTGGGTGGGTGCATTCTACATCTTCTCGGGCCTCTACTTCCGGCTGCCCATACCGGTGCAGCCCCTCAAGGTGGTGGGGGCCATCGCCATCGCCTCGCCGGAGAGGATCACCGAGCCGGTGATAGCCGCGGCCGGCATGGTGTTCGGCGTGGTGCTCCTTTTTCTTTCGGTCTCGCGGGCCATGGACTTCATGTCCCGTCTTTTCACCAGGCCGGTCATAAGAGGCATCCAGCTCGGGCTGGGCCTGGTGCTCATGCGAAAGGGGTTCGAGCTCTTCGTCTCACAAGACCTGTTCGTAACCGGCGCTGGCCCGGCTTGTCTCGGGGGGCTGCCTTTGAACCTCATGATAGGTGCCTCGGTGTTCATCATGGTGCTGGTGCTCCTGAACAACCGCAAGGCGCCCGCGGCCATCGCCGCCCTCGTGGCCGGCCTGGTCGCGGGATCACTGCTGGGCGGCCTCTCCGGGATGGAGCTGTCTTTTGGCCCGGAGAGGATGAGCCTCACCGTGCCGGACGCCGGCCAGTTCTGGGCCGCGTTCATCCTGCTGGTCATTCCCCAGATACCGCTCACCATCGGCAACGCAGCGATGGGCACCGCGGACACCGCATGCTCGCTGTTCCCGGGCAGTCCCGCACTCTCGCGGGCCACGCCCGGAAGGTTCGCCCTCACCATGGGGCTAATAAACATACCCGCGGGCCTGTTCGCCGGCATGCCCATGTGCCACGGGGCCGGGGGCCTGGCCGCGCATTACCGCTTCGGGGCACGCACCGGGGGCTCCAACCTTATGATCGGGGCCCTGTTCCTGGTGCTGGCCCTGGTGCTGGGCAAGGCGAGCATGCACATACTTACGCTTATACCAAGCTCGGTGCTCGGCGTACTGCTGGTGTTCGCCGGGATCGAGCTGTGCCTGCTCATAAGGGACCTGGACAAAAGGAGCGCCCTGTTCGTGGCCGCACTGGTCGCCGGCATCGCCGTCTTCAATACCAACATGGCATGGGCGTTCGCCGCGGGCATCGCCTGCGACTTTATCATACGAAGGCTCAAGGTCGAGATCTGAGCCTTTTTCCGGGACCGGTTAACCATGGCTGAAAACGGAACACGCACCTGGCCGCGGAGAATCTATGCCGTACTTTGTTCTATCCTCCTTCTGCTGCTGCTGGAGGCGGTGCTCAGGGGGCTTGACTTCGCGCCACCCGAGAAGCCGGCCCGGGAGCTGTTCCTCAATCCCTCGCCGGTGTTCGCGCGCGAGGGAGAGGTGCTGCGCACCCGTGATGAAAAGCGAAAGCACTTTGCCGCGCAAAGCTTTCCCGCCCGAAAGGGCAGGGGCATTACAAGGATATTCATAACCGGGGGGAGCACGGCCATGGGGTTCCCTTTGCACGGGGCGTTCGGACCCGCGGAGCTTGTGGCCGCGGCCCTCTCCGAGGCCCTGCCCGGGGCCGGGTTCCAGGTCATCAACGCCGGGGCCTTCGGGTACAACTCTCTGCGCGTGTCCTTTGTAGTGGAGGAGCTCCTTGCTTATGACCCGGACGTATTAGTGGTGATGAGCGGTCACAACGAGTACCTGGAGTACAGGTTCAGGCACCGGGCGGGAGAGGGACCGGGGATGCTCGCCCGGCTCCGGGTGTACCGCGTGCTTGCCGGCGCGGTGAGCGCGGTCAGGGGGGAGCTCGACGAGGTGCGATGGGAGGCGCACCGGGTGAGCGGGAAGGAGCGGGAGCTGGTGCGGGCGGACTTCCGCCGGAACCTGGACCGTATAGCAAGAATGTGCCGGCGCGAGCAGGCGCCGCTCATACTGGTCACATGTCCTGCCAACATCCAGGACTACATGCCGAACGGTGCATCCAGGGCGCTGCGCAAAGAACAGGAAGAGATAGACAAGGCCATAAAGGAGGCTACACCGGAGTCAATCGAGAAGGCCATGGAGGCGATCTCGCAATGGGGGGAAAGGTTCCCCCGGGACGCGTGGCTGCGATACGAAAAAGGCGTAGCATGGAGGCAGAGGGCCAGGGCTCACATGGAGCTTGCGCAGGAAGGAGCCACTGCGGACCGGACGTCAAAAGCGGCTCTCGCAAAAGCCAACACGCTTTTTGAAGAGGCGCGCGACCTGGACCCGGTCCCGGTGCGGGCGACCTCGGAGATAAACCGGCTGATAAGGGAGACCGCGCGGGAGCATGGCCTCACCCTCTCAGACGTTGACAAGCGGTTCCATGATCTCAGGTCCAGTGTCGCGAGTCCCGACGCAAAGCGCTTCTTTGACCACTGCCACCCGGACTTCGAGGGACAGGAGGAGCTTGCCACGATGGTTTTGCGGGCCCTGGAGCGGACGGCCGCGGTGGGCCTGCCCGAAGGCTGGGAGACTTCCGCGCGCAATGCCTGGGAGCGACTGCTTGAAGCAACCCCCGACCCTGTGCTTGCCGAGAGCTGTTATTACATAGCTTATGAGAGCGGGGTCAACATGGACCGGCCTCACCGGGGCCTCGAGTACGCGAGGTTGGCGCTCCGCCTGGACCCGGCGCATTCAAAGGCCCTGCGCCTCATAAACAGGATCGGGCCCGAGGCCCGGTCAAGGTATCGGCTCACGGGGGAGTGAGCACTTGCCAAAGCCAAGCGGTTATGAGATGAATAAATACCGGTGATTCCGTTGCCCGAGGAGGGGCCTTTAAAATGAAGGTGAACATAGGCGAGTTCCTGACGCGGCGGGCCATGCTCAGCCCTGACAAGGAGGCCCTTGTCTGCCAGGGCCGGCGCTACACCTTTTCGCAGATGAACTCGAGGGCCAACCGGCTGGCCCACTCCATGGAGAAGCTGGGGGTGCGGCCGGGCGACCGGGTGGGTCTCCTGCTCTACAACAGCGAGGCCTGGCACGAGCTTTTCTTCGGGCTGGCCAAGATCGGCGCCATACTGGTTCCAATGAACTACCGGCTGGCCGCTCCCGAGCTTGCCGAGATACTCAGTGACGCCGGGGTGAGGCTGGTGGTATACGAGCCCGAGTTCGAGGGCCTGCTGGAAGAGGCAAAAGCCGATGTCCCCCCTTTCCAGGCGGTGAAAGCGGGGCCTGAACTGGACACCTATGAGCGCATGCTCGATGAATCTTCCGACTCGGAGCCCATGCTGGAGGCCTTTGACCACGACGAGCTGGCCATCATCTACGCGGTGTGGGGACCGGAGGGGCCCCGGGGGGTGCTGCTCTCGCACCGGAACTTCCTGTGGGAGACCATCACCGCCACCGCCACCGCGGGCGACCTGGGCCACACCTTCCTGCTCGCGCTGCCCCTCTTCCACATAGGCGGCCTTGCATGGCTCCCGCTCTTCATGCACCGCGGCATAAGGTGCGTGCTCATGCCCGGCTTCGACGCGGACCAATTCCTGGAACTCATACCAACGGAATCCGTGACCTCCTTCGGCGCGGTCCCCGCAATGCTTTACATGTTGAAAGACTCGGAGAGGTTTGCAACCTGCGATTTCAAGCCGGTGCAGAGCATACTGGCATACGGGTCCGCGGCGCCGGTCGAGCTCATAAAGGAGTATGCGGGATACGATATTAAGATCAGGCAGCTCTACGGGCTCACCGAGAGCGCCGGGCCGGTGCTGGTGATTGACGGCGAGCACGCGGTTGAAAAGGCCGGGTCATGCGGCCTGCCGTTCTTCCACACCCGGGTGAAGCTGATAAACGAGCTCGGGATGGAGGTCCCCCCGGGCTCTGTGGGCGAGGTCATAATACAGGCGGACCACGTGATGAAGGGTTACTGGAACCAGCCCGAGGCCACCGCGGACGTGCTGAGGAACGACTGGCTTTACTCGGGGGACCTCGGCCGGCAGGACGAGGACGGCTTTTTCTACATAGTGGACCGCAAGAAGGAGATGATCATATCCGGGGGCGAGAACATCCACCCCTCCCAGGTCGAGGGCGTGATCATGGAGCATCCGGGCGTGGCCGACGTCGCGGTGATAGGTTGTCCCGACGAGCTCTGGGGCGAGCTGCCAAAGGCGGTGGTGGTGAAGAAGCGTGACGCGGCCGGGCTTTCAGAACAGGAGATCACGGAGTTCTGCAAGGGAAGGCTGGCCGGCTTCAAGGCGCCGAGGCAAATAGAGTTCGTTGACTCCATGCCCAGGACCTTCACCGGCAAGATGGAGAAGAGGAAGCTCCGACAGGGATAGACGCAACGACGCTATGGCGCAACGGAGTAATGAGATACCAGTTAAAGTCCCGGGAAAACCTTCACGCGCAAAAGACGCAACTAAAAAAACTCACAGCTCATCCCTCAAGCAAGGGGTCGTCGGTTTCTTGTCTCCATTCCCGGAGCTTTCTTTCAAGGCGTTGCTTAACTTCTAGGTGCTCCTTGCTCCCTGCCAGGTTATTCCTTTCATGGGGGTCTTTAGAGATGTGGTAGAGCTCCTCCGGGAGGCGCGAGCGGTAGTAGCTGTGCCTTTCCATCTCGGCCACCTTGTGGGCCCATTCGAAGCCCGCGCACTGGTCCAGGCTGAAGGGCTCGGATGAAAGGTTCATTATGTACTTCCACTCATTTGTGCGGATAGCGCGGATGGGCTGGTAGTCCACGTGATAGGTGATGCTCGCATACACTGCATCGCGCACGGAGTCGGCCTCGCCCCTCGAGATCCCCAGCAGCGAGCTCCCCTGCACGCTCTTCGGTATGGAGGCTCCCGATGCCGCAAGGCAGGTGGGCATGAGGTCGGTGGTGGACACGAGCGCGTCTACCTCTTTGCCCGCGGGCAGCGCCGCGGGCCACCTCATGACCAGGGCGGCGCCGATTCCCCGGTCGTAGCAGGTCATCTTGCAGCCGGGGTACGGGGGCCCGTTGTCGGAGACGAAAATGACCAGGGTGTCCTCTGCGAGCCCTTGCTTTTCAAGGTGGCCCAGGATGTCGCCTATGATGTGGTCCATCTTCATCATCTGGCTGTAGTATGCGGCAACGTCTTCTCTGATCTCCGGCCAGTCGGGCACCTGCCAGTACTCGGGCACGCGTATGGCGCCCGGGTCCACCGGGAAGTCGGGGTCCATCTGGAAGGCGTGGTTGTGGAAGTCGGGCCGGTGGGGCTGCATGAAGTTGAGCTCCAGGTAAAAGGGCCTGTCCTTGCAGGCGGATATGAAGCGCTTCGCCTTCCAGGCGTGCTTTATCTTCATGATGCTCATTTGCACGTCGTAGCCGTACGAGCAGGAGGGCTTGAAAGCGGCCACGTGCCACTTGCCGTGGATCCCCGTTACGTAGCCGGCCCGGTTCAGTGAGCGCGGCAGGGTGGGGATATGCTTTGGCATCTGGTACTGGGTGTGCACGTGGGTGAGCCCCAGCACGTTCACCGAGTGGGGCGACTGCCCGGTGATGATGGATGCCCGTGAGGCGCTGCACGAGGGCGAGGTCACGAAGGCGTTTGTGAAGCGGACACCCTGTTCTGCGAGTGCATCAATGTTGGGGGTCTCGAGGTCATTGTTGCCGTAGCACGACAGGTCGCGCCAGCCCACGTCGTCGCCGGTGATCAGTATTACGTTCGGCTGTCTCTCTTTGTAAGCCCCTCTGGCAACGAACGGCGCGGCTGCCGCAATGGCAGCCCCCTTGCAGAAATCTCTCCTTTGCATTTGCGCCCCTTCCCTTACCTCGGCATGCCGGTCATGCCTCCGAGCGGCTTGCCGCCGCCGGCCAGCCTTATGGCCACGGTCTCGATCTTGTCGGCCACCTCGGGGTCGGCCTCCTTTTCCATTGCTTTCTGCGCATGACCCCTGAGACCGTATGCCGCGGCCACCTGCACCATGGTGGGTTTCTTTGCGAGCTTCCTGTATGATTCCCAGAACTCCATGCGATAGTCCTTGTCCTCTACCTGGTGGACGTGGCCGAAGTCGTACTTGGCGTGGTCTCCCATGGCCTGGGCCAGGGTGCGCTGCCTCTCGCGGTACGGCCTGGAGCAAGCGAGCTGATCGGCCATGGGGGTGTCCTGCCAGGCGCTCTGGTCAGAGCACTTCATTATCTCCTCGTAGGAGTCGTAGATCACGGCCTCCTCCAGTTCCGTGAGGATCAGGTCTATGTCAATAAAGGGCCTCACCCCGAGCTCATCTTTCAGCGCGGTCTCCATCTCGTAACGCACCGCTATGAGCCCGTCCACGGCATGGCCCCTGTCCTTCTGCCGGAGAAGGAGGGGAAAGTTGCACTCATACTCCTCGGAGAGGTTCTCGGCAAGGGCGGGACCGCTTATAAGCGAGCGCTCCCGGGCGGCCACCGCGTAATAGGCCATCCTGGGGAACATGGGCTCGCAGCCGCTGAGCGGCCCCTTAAGCTCGGCCGCGGACATGCGGCAGGCCCTTTCCAGGGCCTCTTTTAAGTGTGCGCCTTCTGGGTGCTCAAGTATGTAGTCATCGTAACCCTTCAGGTTGTCCTTGGTCTCGGCCCATTTCCACTCCCGCTCTTCGCCTGCCGCCAGCAGCAGGGGGAACAAAAGGGTCATCCCCGTAATTAAAAGCCAGCCTCTGTTTCTCATGCCTTCACCCGCGACTTTGAGTTTGCTCTTACACACAGGTCTTTACCAGTACATAAGCATGCCAGCATTAGGGCCAGAGTGCAACCCGTCTTCCATTGTTTTGTCCGTCAGCCGCTTGACATCGAACCGGTCAGGGTGTATCCTATCTTCCGAGTTCTTTGAAACAGATTGTCCGGGTGCCGCAAAAAGCGGTTAAAAGGGAAGATGGTGAGAAGCCATCACGGACGCGCCACTGTGATCGGTAAAGTTCCCCGCAGGTGAAGCCACTGGGGCCCGAAATAAGGCCTTGGGAAGGCGCGGGGATCAGGCCGTAAGTCAGGAAACCTGCCTGGATGTAGTCTGCGCAGCTTCCCCGCGGATCGGGAAGTAGTAAGTGCAAGCTGACTACCCCGGCCGTTCAAGCAGGCCGGGGATTTTTTTTGCTTTTTTTATAAAGGAGTCACTTAAAAAGTGAGCGGATTTTCCATAAGAATAATATTCGGGGCACTGGGGGCCGCGGCTTTGGCCGGCTTCATGGCACTTTCAGATGTGTCCACTGCACCGGAGGTCCGGCGCATAAACCCGGAAGAAGCGCCCTCAAGGATAGTGTCCCTGGCGCCCAGCGTGACAGAGATACTCTTCGCCATCGGGCTGGACAAAGAGGTGGTGGGGGTCACCATGTTCTGCGACCACCCCCGGGCCGCGCTCGACCGCCCCAAGGTGGGCGGGTTCAAGGGCAAGAGCATGGAGGCCATCGTGGCTCTTTCCCCTGACCTCGTGATCGGCACGGGCGACGGCAACGAGGGGTCCATCCTCCGAAGCCTGAAGCGGCTCCAGGTGCCGGTGCTCACGGTGCAGCCCTCCACCCTGCAAGAGGTCACCGAATCGGTGCGGACCATCGGGAGGACCGCGGGCAGGCAGCGGCAGGCCGACGAGCTGGCCGATCGCATGGAGCGCGCTGTCTCGCAGGTCCATGAAAAGGTGGAGGGCGCTGGAAAGCCCCGGGTGATGTTCGTTTACGGCCGGGACCCGCTGGTGCTGGCCGGCCCGGGAACTTTTGCGCACGACATGATCCTTGTGGCCGGGGGCGATAACATAGCTTCGGACGCCTCCCATCCTTACCCTCGCTTTTCCATGGAGGCGGTGGTATCCCGGGCTCCCGAGGTCATAGTGGAGGGGGCCATGGGCAGCGAGAGCGTGAGAAGCAGGGCAAAGCAGGTGAAGGAATACTGGTCCAGGTGGGGCTCCCTGCCCGCGGTAAAGGACGGCAGGGTCGAGGTTATTGACGAAGACCTTATAGCAAGGCCAGGGCCGAGGATCATAAAGGGTCTCGAAAAGCTTGCAAGGGCCCTGCACCCCGAGCGGTTCGACAGGGAGGGATTTTGAGCGCGGTCTCCTGGGGCAAGTGGCTCGCGGTCCTGGCCGGGCTTTTTATCGCGGTCCTGGCAGTGGCTTTTGCCTGCTCCATGTTCGGAGCTGAGGACGTGTCTCTTTCCGAGGTCCATGTAAGGGACTTCTGGGCCTCGGTCCGGGGCGCCGGGCTTTCAGGCGAGGGGGCCATACTTTGGGAGCTCAGGGTGCCCAGGATACTGATGGCCGGCGTGATCGGGGCCGCCCTTTCAGTGGCCGGGGCCGGCTTCCAGGGTCTTCTCCGGAACCCTTTGGCCGACCCTTTTATCCTGGGGGTCTCGGGAGGTGGAGCGCTGGGGGCCATCCTGGCCATGATGCTGGGGGTGGGCATGCTGTGGGGCAGCGTGTCTGCAGTGCCGGTGTTCGCCTTTCTGGGGTCATTCATGACCGTACTGGTGGTCTTCAGGGTGGCCCGGGTTGACGGCAGGGTTCCGGCACACACCCTTTTGCTTGCTGGAGTCGTGGCCAACGCCTTTTTGTCCGCGGCCATAATGTTTGTCATCTCCGTTGCCCGGGTGAGCGCGGCCTACTCCATGGTTAGCTGGATGATGGGCAACGTTGGCTACGAGTCATACTCGATGATACTGGGGATCGCGGCTTACGTGGCCCTTGGGGCCTTCATACTGGCCGGGCTCTCGCGCGACCTCAACCTGCTCTCGCTCGGCGAGGACGCGGCCCACCAGACCGGGGCGCCGGTGGAGAGGGTCAAGCTGACGGCCTTCTTCGCGGCCTCACTGGTGACCGGCGCGGTGGTGTCGGTGTCCGGGCTGATCGGGTTCGTGGGCCTGATCGTGCCCCACATCACCAGGCTCATCTTCGGGCCCGACCACAGGCTGCTCATACCCTGCTCCATGCTGGTGGGCGCCATGTTCCTCATGGTATGCGACACCCTGGCAAGGACGCTTATCGCACCAGCGGAGATACCGGTGGGTGTGGTCACCGCGCTCTTTGGCGGCCCCTTTTTCATATTCCTTTTAAGGAGGCGCCAGGCGCGCGCCTTTGCGGGGGCTTTTTAATGGCCGCGGCGCTTTCGGCAAAAGGCATCCAATTCAGCTACCCTGGAATGGAGGTGCTCCTCGAAGGCGTGGACATCGAGCTTTTCGAGAACGAGATCGTGGGCGTGATCGGTCCCAACGGCTCTGGCAAGACCACGCTCTTGAACATCCTCTCCTGGACAACCAAGCCGCAGGCCGGCGAGGTGCTAGCCTTTGAAAAGCCCCTCGGTTCCCTGTCAGCAAAGGAACGGGCCAGGACCATGGCCATGGTCCCGCAGGAGCCATCCGTGGCTTTTCCTTTCAGCGTGGCTGAGATAGTGCTCATGGGCAGGGGACCGTACCTGGGCAGGTGGGAGCTGGAGGGAAAAGAGGACATGGAGATAACCAGGGGGGCTCTGGAGATGACCGGTCTTTCAGGCCTCTGGCAGAGGCGCTTCATGGAGCTCTCGGGTGGAGAGAAGCAGAGGGTGATGATAGCAAAGGCACTGGCACAGAGGTCGAGGATCATGCTCCTGGACGAGCCCACCGCTTTCCTGGACCTGAAGCACCAGGTGGAGATATACGGGCTCATAAGAAGACTTGCCGCTGAGCACGGCATAGCCATCATGGTGGTGTCCCACGACATAAACCTGGCGGCAATGTTCTGCGACCGGCTGGCCGTGCTGTCGGGCGGAAAGATACGGGCCGCCGGCCCCCCGGCCGAGGTGCTGTCTCCCGCTCTTTTGGAGGGCGTCTACGGTGTCCCGGTGGTGCTTTTAAACCACCCTGACAGGGGGGATGCGCCGCTGGTGTTCCCTGCGGGGCGGGGCTCATGAAGCGGGCAAGGAAAAGGAGCCGGGAGCGTGTCCTTGGTCTGCTGGCGCCGGCCGTGCTCGCGCTTTTCATCACTTGCGCTTCCGGGGCGTCGGCCCAGGAGCCTTCCCCTTCCCAAGATGGCGGGAGCGAGCTTCCGCTCGCGATAGAGGACCCCTTGAAAGGAGACACCGCAGAGCAGGGCGTGGTGGAGGTCAAGGGCAGCCTGCCCCCCGGTCAAGGCCCGGGCGTGGACCCCATGTCGTACCCATCTATTATCCGGGGCGGGCCGGGTTATGAGATGGGTCCTGGTCTTGTAAAGGAGTTCGAGAAGGCGCCCGGCGTGTCAATAATCGAGCGGGGAGCTGATGAAGGGCCCTGGCGGGTGATGCTCCGGGGAGCGGCCCCGAAAAGGTCCGCTGTCTACCTGGACGGCCTGCTTATGAGCGCCCCTCTTGGAACGCCTCCCGACCTGAGCCAGGCGCCTTATGCCTTGATAGACCAGGTAAGGGTTTACAAGGGCGGCATCCCTCAAAGCTACCCCGCACCCGGGACCTCCGGACTGGTGGACCTCCGCACAATGCCGCCCAGCATACAGCAAAAGAGCTTCGGTACCGCAAAAGTCGACTCTCTGATGAACCTGACCGCTTCCGCGGGGATCACTGGAAAGGCCCTGGGAGGCGCGCTGGTCGTTGCAAGCGCACATAACGGCGGACCGGCAAGATTCGAGTACACGGACAACCGGGGCACATGGCTGGACCAGGCCGACGACCGCGAAATGCACAGGGAACACAATGAGTTCACCAACCACCATGCCTTGGCCAAGTGGGACAAAAAGCTCGAGAACACCAGGATTTACATAGGCTCATACTTCCACGCGCACGACCACAACCTGCCCGGACCGGGACACTCAGGCGCTGAGATGGCACGGGAAAGCTCGCTTATGGGGGCCGTCTACGCCGGTGTGGACAGGCCGGGGTTTATTTCATCCAACCTGGACGCCGAGCTCAGGGTGCATGCACTTGGCAGGGAAGAGCATATCGAGGACCGGGAAGGAGAGCTGGGACCGCGGCGCGTTGACGACAACAGGTGGCGGCGGGCAGGGGCCGAGCTCTACGGAGATTACTTCGGCCTAATAAGGAACTCCCTGAGCATGTACCTGGGCGTTTTTCAGAACTGGTACGTGTCGGAAAGCGAGCTTTTCAAAGATGAGGATGACATCTCATACACCAGGTTCAGGCTGAACCTCGCAGCCTCCGACGAGATAGAGGTCATCGAGAAGGTGTTCAAGATAAAGCCGCAGGTTCGATCTTTCTTTATCGAGGACGATTATAAAGGACCAACCTTGCTGGAGAGGGAGCAGGGAGAAGCGGGCAGGGCCGAGTTCAACGGCGTGGATGGCGGGGTGTCATCACGACTCACTATCCTTCCAAGTCTCTGGCTGGTAAACCACGTGGGACTTTACAGCGGGGCGCCGGGGCTCTTCGAGCTCTACGGCGACCGGGCCGAGCTTCTGGGGAACCCCGGCCTCGGCCTGGAGCAGAGCATAAAGACCGAGGCCGGACTGGTCTACCGGATAAACCAGGTGGGAAAGATTGACCTTGTCAAGGCCGGGCTCACCCTCTATCAGAACGACTACTACAACAGTACGGGATGGGTAAAGTCCGGGGACACGATAATGCAGGCCGTGAACATAGGGGAGGCCAGGGCTTCGGGCATCGAGGCGTCGGTGCAAGTGGATATAAACAGGCTCCTCTTCACCAGGATGTCCTACTCTTTGCAGGAGACCGAAAACCTCTCCGACATTCCGCGGTTCCGGGGCAAGGTGCTCCCCATGGCGCCGCGGCACGCAGGCCGCCTGGACATAAGCATTCAAAGGCCCTATGCAAAGCTCTACTACAGGGGCACGTTCCAGGACCAGCGATACCTCGACCCGGACAACACTGTCATGGAGGACCACACCCTGACCCACGACCTGGGCCTTGTCTATTTCCAGCCGGGATACAGGCTGGGCTTCGAGGCCGAGAACGTGAACGACGACCGCTCGAGGGAAGCGCCCGGGTATCCGCTCCCGGGGGCCAGATATATTTTTTTCGTGGAGGTGAAAGGATGAGTGCAAGGAAGCAAGGAAAGAGGTTGTCAAGGGCGATGGAGACGGTGTTCGCGGGCGTCCTCCTGGTCATGCTCGTGATCTCGGGGTGCATTGGCGAGGAGCCGGGAGACGTCGAGGAAAAGGGCACCTGGGACCACGTCCCGCGTCTTGTGGTCGCGGGCTCGGACTACGTAACCGGGAGCGCCGCGCTGGTGAAGATGGACGAGGGCCAGGGGTTCCCGGCAACCGAGCCGGGACACACCCTGGACTCGGACCCGGGAGGAATTGACGTATCATATGAGTTCGACCCGCCCAGGGCATTCGTGACCGGCCGTGCAAAGGACACGATCTTTGTTCTAAATACAGTTGACGCGGCACTGCTCGACTCCTTTACAGTAGGACAGGGGTTCTGGACCGCAAACCCCCAGGACGTGCTGGTGGTCTCGAGAGAAAAGGCATATGTAACCAGGCAGGGAAACGACGACATCCTGGTAATAGACCCTGAAGACGGCCACAGGCTCGGAAACATCACCTTTACCACGCCCGCGGGCGTCGAGGCCAGCCCCGCGGACATGGTCATGGCAGGGGGCACGGTCTTTGTAGCCCTCCAGAACATGCACGCAGGGTTCGGCTTCGGCAGCACGCTGATGGAGAAAGGTGAGCTTGCAGTGGTGGACCCGGCAGCAGACATTGTGGTGGATACCATCGAGCTTGACAGATATAATCCCGTGAAACTTGTATACCTTGCGGATAGGCACCTGGTTATCGCTTCCTGCGCCGGCCGCTACACCGACGCGATTTATCCTGACCCCGGCGATTATCATCCAGAGGAGAGCGCCCTGGAGGCGGTCTTTGCATCGCCCCCCTATACACGCACCACCCTGCTTACGGGAGAAGACCCTGCGTTGGATGGAAACCTCTATGACCTCGCGGTGGACCACCTCTACTATGCATACGTGCTGGTGGCCTCGGGGTTTGCCAATGAGGACCGCCTCCTCAAGATGGACCTTATCACCGGCGAGGTTGACCCCGGGTTCAGGTATCCCGCAGTGTCCACGGGCAACGACGACCTTGCAGGGCTTGCCATATCACCAGGGGATTTCCTCGCCGCGGGTGACAGGACAAACAGCGAGGTCGTGGTCTTCGACCTTGTAAGCGAGGCAATCATAGGAAACGTGGACCTTGCCCTGCCGCCGGCAAGCCTTGGGGTGGCCGAGCCATGAAGCAAACCCGTTACATCTTGAGGGCGGCATTAAAGGAGCGGCTTCAATGAACTCATGCAAACAAGGTCTGCACATAATTGCACATGTCGCTCTTTGTTTGCTGCTGCTTCCCTTGTCCAGGGCCCTGGCCTGGCCGGACTGCTTTGTTGACTCGGTGTATGATTTCCAGCCGGGGGCCGAGGCATCCTTCGGGCACGAGTACCTGCCGGACCAGGTCACGGGCTTTCCGGGCGAGTCCTCGCCCACCGCCGGGTCACTGAAAGTGGTCTCCCTTGGAAGGGGCGGCTGCATCACCCTCGAGTTCGTGGACAACGTCATAGTTGACAAGCCGGGCCCGGACTTTATCGTGTTCGAGAACGCCTTCTTCTCGGGAGCGGTGCCTGAGAGCCCCGCGGAGGACTACTGCGTTTTCGCGGAGCCGATAATCGTGGAGGTAAAAAACGGGGAAACGTGGCGCCGCTTCCCCTTTGACCAGGGCGCTTTGGACCTGGCCGGAGACACCTCGGGCTCGGTGAGGCCTTTCTGCGGTGACACCCTGCTTAGACTCTACGGGCTCGCAGGGATCACCCCCACCTTCAAGGGAGACCTCATAAAGCCGGACCTGACTTTCACCTGGGACCCGCAAGGAGTGGGAGGAGTGAGCGGCTGGGGAGGGGACGCATTCGACCTTGCCGACCTCGGAATCCAGAGCACACGCTTTGTGCGCCTCCTGGACTCGGGAAGGGCCCTTGACTTCCAGGGGCCAAGCCAGGGCGCCGACGTGGACACAGTGATAGCGATCCATTGCATTCCCGCTCCGGTGCAAGGAACGGACTCAGACGGGGACGGGCTCGATGACCTCGACGAGACCGCAGCGGGCACCGCCCCCCACCACCCCGACACCGACGGGGACGGCATGAACGACGGGGACGAGCTGGCCTCGTGCTTGAACCCACTGGCCTACGGCGACACCGTCTCCGGCATAGACACAACTCTCTTCATGCCCGAGCCGGGAGAGGCTTTGGACCAGGGAGGCGATGACAGTGGCGGAGACGAAAGCGCGCCGTGGGGATGCATGGTGCAAGACCAGGGGCACGGAGAAGGGGGAGCGTCTCTACTCCTTGTGCCCTTGCTTCTAGGCTTCTTTCTGCGGACGGTCCTCGGGAAAAAGAGAGCCGCCCGAATGCCGGGGTGAAGGCATGAAATCGTCGCATTGAAAAGCTTTACATCTCCTTGAACCGGTGCTATACTTCTTAGTCCTGAAAGGGGTTAGAGAGCTATGCTTACTACCTTGACCATAATATTGCACGTGATCGTGGCCATGGCCCTGATACTCATCATCCTGCTCCAGACCGGAAAGGGAGCGGGCATGGGTGCGGCCTTCGGAGGGGCCAGCCAGACCCTGTTCGGGTCCACCGGCAGGGCCACGTTCCTTACAAAGGTGACCATAATAGCCGCGGTGGTGTTCGGCTTCACCAGCATGGGCCTGTCGTTCGTATGGACACAGCCCCACAGCGTGATGGACACCTATGAGCCGCAGCAGCAACAGGTCCCGGGAATGCCCAAGCTGCCGGAGATACCAACTGCCACCGGCGTGCAGGAGCAGCCGGGGGCCATTACCCCCGCGGAAGAGGGGCAGGGAGAAGCGGCCGGGGGGGAAGAGGAGTCTGAGACACCCGATGCTTTGCAGGGTCTCCCGAAGCTGCCCCCGGCATCCGGGGGTGAGGCTGAAAAGCCGGCAGACCAGGATGACACAGGCCCCCCTCAACTGGACACGCCAACTGAACAGGGACAAGAGTAGATCGGTCATTACAACTGGTCTTCCAGGACCAGGACCATTAATACAAAAAGCGAGGATGGCGGAACAGGTAGACGCGCAAGGTTGAGGACCTTGTGGGAGAGATCCTGTGGGGGTTCAAGTCCCCCTCCTCGCACCATTTCAGAAAAGACAACCACCAGACACCACAAGTCTACTACCGGACGGAACACGTCAAAAGCTGGACAATATCAAGGGGGTAACGAAGAGCCATCAGGCGGGTTTTGCTCAACAGCGGCATCCAAGCCCCGTGCGGACACTGCCGCGTTTTGTCACGCTTGAGGCGTGTACCCGCCGAAATCTCGCGCGGCCTCCACCATGGCGATGTAGTTTTCCGGCTTTACCCCCGGGTGGATGGAGTTCGAGGAGCTCAGTATGTAACCCCCGCCGGTTGCCGCTTTTGAGATGGTCTCCTTTACGGCGTCCCTTACATCCTGGGGCTCCTTGAAAACCAGCAGATAGCTGCAATCAATGTTGCCCATTATGCAGAGTCTGCTTCCGAACTCCTTCTTTACCTCGCCTATATCCATGCACTGCGGCTGTATGGGATGGATGCCGTCGAACCCCGCCTGCATCAGGTTCGGTATCAGGGGCTTTAAGTTGCCGTCGCTGTGTTTTATGATCTTCTGGCCCCTCTCATGCACGAGGTCCACGATCTGTTTGTGAAAGGGGCCGATATACTCATCGTAATGAGCTGGACTCATTATGGGTCCCTGGTTGAAAGCCAGGTCTCCGTCCATGACAATGAAGTCTGCTCCCTTGTCAAGCGCCTTTTCCACAACCTCCAGGCAGTAATCTGTGACAATGCGGGCGAGGTCGCGGACCAGGCCGGGGTTAATGTAATAGTCAACCAATAGCTTCTCCATGGCCCCTCTCAATGCCCAGGAGAGCTTGAAAGTGGCCTGCATGTCAAAGGCCACCGCCCGGTCCGGGAGCATGCTCCTGAGCACGTCCAGCATGACGAAGTCCGGGTCTTCAGGCTTGCGTATGCGGAAGCCCTTGAGGTCGGAGGCATCGTTTATGGGACCCTGTATGGGCATGGGCTCGCCCACCTGGCTCAGGTGGTGCACCACACCCATGGCGTCCTTCATATGGGTGTCGGAAAGCCTCTCTCTCGGGATCAGTCCAATGGCCGTCACCCCTTCCACTCCCAGCTCTCGGATGAAGGTAACCAGCGCGGTCAAGGTCTTGAACCTCTCCTGGTCGCTCATGTCCATGGCCAGCTTGGGCTCGGGCAACTCCTTTTCATCCATGAAGTGCCTGGCTATTCCTATTATGGACGGCTCGTTGAAAGCGAGTTCCCACAAGGGCACTGCATCCGGCTCCTCCCGTTCCAGGGCGGTCATGATCCTTTGTTTGAGTTCCATGGTCTTCCTCCCAAAAGCATGTCTCCACAGGTCACTTTCATATTCTAGCGCAATTATCAATCCAGCACTAAAAAGCTTTTAAAAGATTGAGACCGCCTTGCGCACGGCAGCTTTATCTTAAACCCGGGGGAGAAGGTTACCCGGCATAAAGGGTTTCAAGGAGGCCGCGCGCTCGAGTTCAAGCCTGCGTGGACCGCTGGCAGATCGAGCTGTTTTTCAAGGCCCTGGAGCAGGACCTCAAGGTCAAGACCTTTTTGGGGGCGACTCCTAACGCGGTTAAGGCACAGATTTGGACAGCAGTGAAGAGATATACTTTAACAGCTCAGTCCGGCGGGAACTCCTTTTGCCAGTCCACCTCTTCCTCCCATTCCGGCTGGTCCTTCTTGTCCAGGAGGAAATTACCCATGACGAGGCAGTCCATTCGGGTGCGCATGAAGCAGCGATAGGCCTCTCCGGGCGTGCAAACTATGGGCTCGCCCCGCACGTTGAAGCTGGTGTTTATAATCACCGGGCAGCCGGTCATGTCTTCGAACGCCTTGATCATGTCGTAGTAAATCGGGCTGTCTTCCCGCTTTACTGTCTGGAGCCTTGCCGAGCAGTCCACGTGGGTTATGGCCGGGACCTGGGAGCGGGCCACCTTGAGCTTGTCAAGGCCAGCCGCGGCAAGCTCGTCGTCGGTAAGCTCCCTCCTGCGCTCGGGACGCACCATGGCGGTGAGCAGCATGTAGGGCGACTCGCGATCAATCTCGAAATAGTCCGGGGCCCGCTCCAAAAGCACGGTGGGGGCGAAGGGCCGGAAGGACTCGCGGAACTTGATCTTCAGGTTCATGAGAGACTGCATCTCCGGGCTTCGGGCGTCGCCTATGATTGACCTCGACCCGAGCGCGCGCGGCCCGAACTCCATCCTCCCCTGGAACCATCCCACCACCTTGCCCTCGGCAATCAGCCGGGCGGCGGTCTTTGGCGCCTCATCCGCGGCCAGCCTGCGGAAAGGCATGTCGTTCTCGACAAGGAATCGCTCGATCTCATCGTCCTGGAACCCGGGGCCTAAAAAGCTCGCCTTCTGCCTGTCTTCGCCCTTCACATAACGCTCGTTGCCAAGGTAGCAGTGCCAGGCGTAAAGTGCAGCGCCCAATGCGCCGCCGGCGTCCCCCGCGGCCGGCTGTATCCATATGTCCTCGAACGGCCCCTCCCTGAGCAGCCTCCCGTTGGCAACGCAGTTGAGCGCCACGCCCCCGGCCAGGACCAGCCTTTTCATGCCAGTCTGCTTTTGCACGTGGGCCGCCATCTTCAGCATGATCTCCTCGGTCACCGCCTGTATGGAGCTTGCAAGGTCCATCTCCCGCTGGGTAATGGCCGTCTCCGGCTTGCGCGGCGGCCCGCCGAAGAGTTTGTCGAACCTCCCGTTGGTCATGGTGATCCCCACCATGTAGTTGAAATAATCAAGGTTCAGCCTGAATGACCCGTCGTCCTTTACGTCAATGAGCTCGCGTTTTATAACGTCCACGTATCGGGGATCGCCGTAAGGGGCGAGGCCCATGAGCTTGTACTCGCCCGAGTTGACCTTGAACCCGGTGAAGTATGTGAAGGCCGAGTAGAGGAGCCCCAGCGAGTGGGGGAACCTGATCTCGCGCAAAAGCTCGATGCTGTTACCGCGGCCGAAGCCGTACGAGGTGGTGGTCCACTCGCCCACCCCGTCCACTGTGATGATGGCGGCCTCCTCGAAGGGCGAGGGGAAGAAGGCCGAGGCCGCGTGCGAGAGGTGGTGATCGGAGAAGAGCACCGGGACCTGGCCGAACCTCTCCTGGATTATGTCTTTCAGCCACAGCTTTTTCCCCATCCACTCGGGTATGCCCACCAGGAAGGAGCGCAGGCCAAGAGGAGCGTACACGAGATACGTCTTCAAAAGCCGCTCGAACTTTATGAAAGGCTTGTCGTAGAAGGCGACGTAGTCAAGCTCTTCCGCATCGAGCCCGCCTTCTTCGAGGCAGTAGTCTATGGCGCTGTTCGGGAACTCGGGGTCGTGCTTCTTCCGGGTGAAGCGCTCCTCCTGGGCCGCGGCCATGAGCTCGCCGTCAACAACCAGCGCTACGGCTGCGTCGTGGTAAAAAGACGATATGCCGAGGATAGAACTCATGCAACCAACGATAATAGTTCAGGCCGCGGCTTTTTACAATATATTCTTATGCCTTTAGGGACTTTCCTTCCCGGCCCGGTTATTATCTGGTATCATTTTTGGGATGCACGCGGAAAGAAAGCCTGCCCTCTCGTCCGGGCTCAAGCGGGTGCTGTTCGCGCTCACGCCAATGGCGGTGTTCGCCTGGGTGTGCGCCTGGATAATAAGTTTCGCGCCCACGCTCATAAACGACGAGTACGCTGCCATTGACTATTTCTACCGTATAATGAAGAGGGGCGAGACATTCCCCACTCCTGATGATTCCCACAAGCCCTTGTCCGTTCTCCTGGGCTTTTTCTCGTGGGCGTCCGAGTCTCCTCTTGGCTACGAGGTGTCAATGGCCGCGTTCGCCGCGGTCATGGTGGTGGCCTTGTATCTGGCGGCGAGGGAGGAGCTTGGTCCTGGCCTGTCAGCTCTTGCCACCATTGCCGCGGCGGTGAACCCCGGGCTCATGCACTACGGGGCCCTGGGGTCCACCATCATGCCCTTTTGCGCTCTCGGTTTTGTGGCCGTGGTGCTGGCCCTGCAGCGCGAATCCCGGCCCCGGGCCATCTGGGGCTACTCGATATGCATGCTGGTGTCAGGGCTGCTCCGGCCGGAGTCGTGGCTGTTCGGCATAACCATGGTGGTCTGGTGGTGGCCGGGCAGGGACCGCAAGGCCTGGCTGAGGCTTATCGCTGCGGGTTGCATCATGGCGCTTGGCCCGGTCATATGGTTCGGCAAGGACCTCATCATAAACGGGGACCTGTTCCACGGTCTCAAGCTGGCGGTAGAGGTGAAGGAAGTGTCCACCTCGATAACCTACTCTGCCTGGCAAAGCCTGTCCTTTGTGCCCGTGCGCATAGCCAACCATATCTCCCGGCCAATTGCTTTGGCCGGGGTCGCGGGCCTTGTGCTCTTCGTGCGCGACAAGGGGATCAGGCAGGGGCTTTCGCATCCGTTCGTGCTGCTCCCGCTTCTCATCACCGCTTACGTGTGGTTCATAATCTACAAGGGGGTGTACCCGGTGCAGCGCTACTACTACTTTGACTCGCTCGTGTTACTGGTGTTCGCCTCGCACCTTTCGGGCAGGGTCCTGCCAAAGATTCGGCTCCCTGCAAAGGACCTTTTCGCGTATGCCGCCATGTTCAGCGCCCTGTTTGTAGCGGCCGCGTACGCCTATGCCAGGCCGGGCGGCTCATCAGACCTCTACTGGATGCTCGCGTGCGCCGGGGCCCTGGCGGTGTTTTTCGGGTTCCTGGGCACCTGGTCCCCGGGGATGCGGGCCCGGTGGAAGCCTTTGCTGCTTGCGGGCGTGCTGGTGTTCCTGGCTCTTTTCTACGCGGCCTTCTGCTTGCGCTCCTACGAACACAAGCTCTCCGCCCTGGAGCTCGAGTCCAAGAAGCAGCGGGACATGAAGGCCATCGCCGCGTTCCTGGACAAAAGCATCCCGCCCGGCAGCGGCGATCGCATCATGCTCCCCAACCGCAGGGACGAGCAGCTAAGCTGGCTCTTCAGGCACCGCGAGATCCCCGACTCTTCCACCTTCATCCAGGCCTTTTACCTCGAGAACCTGAAGGGCATGCACTTCCTTCGGCTCGAGCCCGACTGGATCGTGTTCTTCGACCAGGACTTCAACTTCTGGGGCCCGCGCGAGCAGTATGAATGGCTCCAGCACCAGGACCACACCGTGCTCCGGGGTATCCGCATTGACCTTGCCATGGAGGCGGAAATCGGCAGGGTGTTCAAGGTCACCTATCCCCCGGACTACGGGCCCAGGTCGCCGCTGCCTGAGATACCATGAAGACAGTCGAAGTCAGCAATTCCGCAACCCCGAAAAGACATCATCATAACTCACTCTTGTCCAAAACAGGACCAGGAAAATTTACCATAAAGCTAACAAAGGCACGAAGAATTAAAAAGATCAGGAGGATTGATTCAAGGCCTTGGCAAAGTCAACCTGGATTTGGACATGGC
>CAZYTX010000035.1:0-36466 GCA_964650485.1 uncultured bacterium
GTAAGCAGGGACTCCCTGCCCGCCAAGTAGTACTTGGAACCATATCGCCCCGGCTACCTGCACGGCGCTTCTTCGTGCACAATAACGGGGCGGTTTGTAAGCAGGGACTCCCTGCCCGCCAAGTAGTACTTGGAACCATATCGCCCCGTCTCCCTGCACGGTGCTTCTTTGTGCACAATGGCGGGGCGGTTTGTAAGCAGGGACCCCCTGCCCTGTGTACGGCGTCGTATAAAGACCAACTTTTCCTTGACATGAAACCGCCATATTTCTATAATCGTTTGTCCCCGCGGGAACATGCAATGCAAAGCACACCGGTCATCTTCGGCTCGGACCTCGATTTCCTGGACTCCCCCGAGAGGGTGTGCCTGAAGCAGGCATTCATCGCGTGGCAGAGTTCGATAGAGAGTATGCCGGGCCTGCCCAGGGGCCCCTACCACGCCCTGACCCCGTTCCTCAAAAGCCGCATCAGCACCGCCCGCCTGCAAGGCCCGCTCGATGTCCCCGGCTGGCTCTCTCCCCGGCCGGGCCCGGAGGATGCAGAGCTCGTCATCTCAAAGGCTTATCGCGATTTCATGGACTCTGGAGACCACGCGATTTACGTGGAGCAATGCGGCCGGGCCGCAATGTCCGCGCTCCCTGACGTGCCGCTCTTGATAGCGGTTGACCACTCCATGAGCGCGGGGCCCATCACGGCCCTGTCCCGGCGGCTGGGTCCGGAGAGGCTTGCCGCGGTGGTTCTGGACTCGCACTTCGACGCCATACCGCCGAGTCTGCGGTCCGCGCATTCCCAGGCCGGGGAATGGGACGGCGCCGGCCTTTGCGGCTCCTTCCTGGCCGGGCTCCTGGACCGGGGCGTAATTATACCCTCCCAGCTTTTCGTGGTGGGGCTGTGCGACATGCCACCCGAGGGCGCTGCCGGCCCGTTCGCAGATGAGTATCGCCGCCTGCTCGATATGGGCGTCAAAGTTTATCCTGCATCCGCGGCGCGCGGGCCCGGGTTTACCCGGACCTTGGTCTCGGACATGGAGTCCACTCCCGCTGACCGCCTCTACGTCAGCCTGGACGCGGACGTGGGGGCCTGCTCCTGCACGAGCGCGGTCAGGTTCATGGACTCGGTTGGTCTGGGCGAGCGCGAGCTCACCCGGGTCGCCAGGGCGCTCGGGGCGCTGGTCGAGCGGGGCCGTTTTCACCTTTCCGGCGCGGACGTGGCAGAGATTGACGTGCACCTTCTGGGGCTTGCCGGCCCGGACGGCTCGGCCGACCGGACGCTCGATGTGTGCGCGGATTTCCTGGCCGCTCTGTTCGGGGTATGCCATGATCACTAGGAGGTGGAAGCCGGACAAGGCCGAAAAGAAGAAGGTCTTGACCGCGCTCAGGCGCGCGGTGGGCCGTGACCGGGTGAGCGACAACTCCGGGGTGCTCTACTCCTACTCGGGCACGTCCATGTTATTCCCCAAGGCCATGCCCGACTTTGTGGTGCGTCCCGGGTCCACGGAAGAGGTAGTGAAAGTGATGGGTGTTGCAAGGCGGCACAAGGTCCCGCTCACCCCGGTTGCAAGCGGCACCCAGGAGCCGGGCACCTACCCGTGGTTCGGGGGCATAGTGCTGGACACCATGGCCATGGACCGCATCCTGGAGATGAACCCCGAGGGGGGCTACGCGGTGGTGCAGCCGGGCGTGACCATACTCAAAGTGTCCGCGGCGCTCGAAGAGCACAACCTCCGCTGCGCCATGGGGTCATTCCCCACCCACGTGTCCGCGCTTGGCAACTACCTCATGACCGCGGTCAACAGCCACCGTAGCGCCGGCCCGCTAGACGACGTACTGGGCCTTGAGGTTGTGATGGCCGACGGGTCGGTGATACACACAGGCAGCCGCGCCTTGGGGGACGTGTACCCGGGCACGGGCTGGCACTCGCCTACCAACGGGTTCCCCAACGTGAAGAACCTGTTCATTGACTCGTGCGGCACCCTGGGCGTGGTCACCGCGGGCGCGGTGCGCGCGTACAGCCTGGGCGAGGACCGGACGCTGCCGATAGTGGCTTTTGACGATTACAGGAGCGCGCTCGGGTTCATGGTGCGTTCGGCAAAGATGAACCTTGTGCAGCACGTGTGCTGCTGGCACTGGGTGCTCTACACCATCATTGACCATCTGGGCGTGTACGGTCGGGGCGCGCCCGCTGACGTGCTGGTGCGTGACCCGTGGTCTCCTCCTGATGACAGGCCATACGTGATAGTGGCGCCTTCTATAGCCGGCTTCAGGGAGATGGTGAAGACCGCGGAGAGTACTGCGCTGCGTGTGGCCGCGGAGCACGGGGGCAGGCCCTGGACCGAGGAGTGCCAGAAGGACTGGCCCGGGGCGTGGAAGTTCCTTTCAGACCACTACAAAGACCACAAGCCCACCAACCAGTTCATGGGCGGATACGGCGAGGGGTACCCGGTGATGCCCATAGTGATAGCCGACCCGGGGAAGATGGTGGAGCTGGAGAGGTGGGGGCTAAAGTTCCTGCGGGACTCGGAGCTGAAGCTCGGGCTCGCATACTACAGCCACGTGATTGACCAGGGAAGGAGCGTGTTCCTGCGCATGACTCC
The DNA here is from genome assembly GCA_964650485.1 of uncultured bacterium. Classification (GTDB taxonomy): domain Bacteria; phylum RBG-13-61-14; class RBG-13-61-14; order RBG-13-61-14; family DATKZS01; genus CAZYTX01. Next base: position 2,592 of record CAZYTX010000035.1, read on the forward strand.
CTTCATTTCCGGGGAGGCCGACCAGGAGGAAAAGGACAAGGCCGCGGGCATAAGGCAGCAGTATTTGGAGCGGGCGTATGAGCGCTACGGGGCCGTGCCAATCCGCTTCGACTACGGCCACCCTCCGGGAAAATTCATGGAGAAGACCGGGGAGCTCAAGAAGACGCTGGCCAGGATAAAGTGGGCCCTGGACCCGGACAACGTGGTCAACCCGGGCATGAGCATCAACATGTACGGCAGGCCGCCCAAAAACAGGTCATCATAGGGGAAGGAAGAATAATGCCGCTCTCACGCGACAACGACTATGCCATGTACCTCTACACCTGCAACCGTTGCAGGAGCTGCGTTTCCGAGCCCTCGGAAAGACAGGCGCCCATATGCCCGTCTTACGACCTTTTCGGTTTCTTCGCCTTTTCCGGCGGCGGCAAGGGTTACGTGGCCCAGGGTATTATCGAGGGCGCGATAAAGCCCTCTGCCGAGCTCTGCGAGATAGCCATGAACTGCCTTTTGTGCGGGGCCTGCCAGGCAACCTGTCCTCCGGGCTTTGACATAAACTCATTTATCCGGGACCTTCGCGACCACCTGGTTTCAGAGGGACACTTTTTAAACGAGGCGCACGAGTCCATACTCGACAACATGGACCGGCGCAATAACCCCTGGGGCAGGCGGCCGGTCACTCCGGATGCCCCCGTTTTCAGCCCGGACAAGGATCTCTTGGTCTGGCTCGGCTGCCGCGAGCGCTATCAAGGCGGGGTGCTGCACGCGGCGGGCTCCATACTCGACCATGCGGGCCTAAGCTGGGGCGTGCTCTCGGGCGAGCCCTGCTGCGGGGCCCCCTACCTGGACCTGGGCCGCAAGGACTCGTACATCGAGTGTGCCGAGACCGCGCTGCAGGCGGTGGAGGACTCTGGCGCCGCTCGCATGCTCATCCTCTGTCCGCACTGCTCCTCTGCCATGATGGCCGACTACGTGATGGATGCGGGGGACCTGTCCGCTGAGCCGGTGACGCTTCCCGGGCTTCTTTCCGAGCTAGTGGCGGAGGAAAGGATTGACCTGTCCGCGGGGGAGGGGTTGTCGGTGACCTATCACGACCCTTGCCGGCTGGCCAGGTGGCTGGAGGACACCGAGGCTGCCAGGGAGGTGCTGGGGGCCGTGCCCGGGCTGGAGCTCATCGAGATGCAAAGGAGCCGCGAGTGGGGATGGTGCTGCGGAGCGGGCGGCTTCTCCGAGAGGATAGCGCCGCGGCTGTCAAGGCACGCTGCCGGGCAGAGGATCATCGAGGCCCGGAAGACCGGCGCGGACACCGTTATAACCGCCTGCTCCTTTTGCACCTCCATACTCAAGAAGAACTCGCGCAAAAGGCCCAAGGTGGTGCACCTGGCAGAGATGGTGGCGGAGAGGATAAAGAAGCCTGGAAAGAATGGCTGACCCCTGACCGGGACGCAAGGAGGCTGGAATGTCCGAAGAGAGTTTCCAAAAGATGAAAGAGTATTACGACGCCAGCGACCTGCCACAGAAGGTCACCGAGCCGCTCAAGGAGGGGGCGGTGGCCGAGGTCCAGTTCGAGGACGACCCTGAGACTTACATGATGATAAAGGAGGGCGGCAGGAGCGTTTTCAAAAAGGGAAAGCCCAGGAACCCCCAGATATACATGAAGTACTCCAAGGCCGCGGTCGAGTATCTCATGGAGCTCCAGGACGCAGGCGAGGAGAACATCGAGGAGTACGTGTCCCGCTTCGCCCGTTGCATATTGGAGCCCACCGAAGAGAGGTGGATACAGTTCAAGCTTTGCACCAACGTGGTCACCGGGGCGAGGATGGGGTACTTCGGCATGATGAGAATGGGCGGGAAAAAGGCCCTGGACCTCACCCTGAAGCTGGGCATCAAGGTGCCGAAGAGGTTCAGGTAAACAGTGCATGTCGGGAAACTCTGGCCCCCTGTTTTATGCGGCGCAGTCGCTTTTACGGCGCTCTTTTGCACAAAGGGCTTTGCGGCTGATTATGAGCGGGTCTGGCAAGTGAGGCCGGTGGTGATAGAGGCGCGGGATCTCGGGGGCCTCGTTGGCAGGTCGCGTGAGAGTCTTGCAACGCTGGCCTGGCAGCATGGCGGCCCGGTCCCTGTTCCCTTCCAGGTGGACCCCAGGGACAGGAAAAGCAACTACGTGCTGGGCACGGCAGAGGACCCTCTGGAAGGCCCGGCCCCTCCCGGTCCGTTGGGCCCCCTGGACGAGGTGGTGTTCATGGCCGGCCACCTGGGCCGGAGGTTCGCGGCGCCCGCGGGCCTGGAGCACGCCCACGAGATAGAGGTGAGCTTCGGAAAAGGAGAGCCGCGCTTTTGCTGGATGGGGACCTGGGCGGGCAAAGAGCGGCCCGGGTCCACGCTGGACCTTGTCAGCTATCACAATGACGGCACGCAAGAGTCCGTGACCACGCCCCATTACGTACAGGTCTTTTCCGAAGGCGGGCTTTTCTTCAAAGACCTATACATCGCGCCCCGGGCAGGTGGCAATGGCAGCGACGTGTTCGACCGGCTCAAGATGAGGTCCACCACGACCTTTGTAGGCGGGATCGAGATTTCCTTTGACGAGTCGGACTTTCGTTCATCTGTGGCCGGGGTGAGGGACGGACCGGTGCGTGTGATCCGGAGGAACAGGACCGCGCTGGAGTTGTTCCTTGGCCTGAAGACGCCGTCGGTCCTGGTGGACGCGCTCTTCTATCGCGACTCTTACGAGGTGCCCTCCACCCTGGAGATACCCTTCAGGATTGACCTGGTGGCAAGGGAGATGCGCTACTTTCAGGGTTGCGACCTTTCGATGGCCTCGGGCCCATACCGGTTCTACTCTGACCAGGGGGAAGGCCCGGTGATGGTGGACGGCCGCATGAGTCCGGCCGAGCGCGAGATGCTCCGGGCCGGGACCGGGCACGAGTGGGGCCTGGTCTCCGGTCGGGCCGGTGCCCTGGCCTATCTTGCAAGATGGGAGCAGCCGGACTCACCGGTGGGGACCAAGCTTTATTACATGGACGACAAAGAGGCTCTAGACCCCCCCGAGGACGAGCCCGGCCTTGCCATGTTCGCCTTCGAGATCGTAAACCCGCTGGAGCTTGCAAAGAAGGCCTACGACCTCAATATCATCGTGTACGTTCTGCCCGGGTTCGAGGGAGGTGCAGAGGAGGAGATCGAGTCTTTGAGGGCCCCGCTTGAGTTCAGCGCGGCCCGGGTTGATTGATGCCAGCGCAGCGTTGCTCCAGGATTTAACGCCCTGTCATGACTCGGCCGGCGCCTTGGTTTTATTACCTGCCTGAGACCTCGAGCACGACGCGGAACCCGTCGTAGTTGGTGGCGTTTCCGGGCGGGCTGGAGAAACGGGATGCGGAGCGCAATCTCGCCGGGTCTTCGCTCCCCCATGACCCTCCCCGCAGGACCCTTTCATATCCGTTTGAAGGACCCTTTGGGTCGGTTTTCGGACTCTCTGAATAATAATGCTCTCCGTACCAGTCGCCGCACCACTCCCACACATTGCCGCTCATGTCGTAGAGCCCGAAGCTGTTGGGCTTCAGGCTGCCCACCTTTTTTGTCCCGTTCACGAACACCGACGAATTCAATGCATAGCCCTCTTCAAACTCCCGCCCCCAGTAATAGGAGGTTTGGGAGCCGGCCCTGGCCGCATACTCCCACTCGGCCTCGGTTGGCAGGCGATAAGTCAGGCCCTCCTTCTCCGATAGCTTGTCGCAGAAGCGCCTGGCGTCGAACCAGCTCACCCTTTCCACCGGCTGGTTATCCCCCTTCGAGGAGGCGGGGTTCGCTTGCATGATCATCTTGTATTCCCTCTGGGTCACCTCGTACACCCCGATGTAAAAGGGCCTGGCGATGGTCACCTCGTGGACGGGCTGTTCATTCGGGTCTCCATTTTCCGAGCCCATCATGAACGTGCCCGGCTGGATGAGCTTTAGCTTCATGCCTATGGAGTTATTGAACTCTTGCTGAGAATCAAGCTCAAGCGAGTTGTCTCTTGCAGGGCGGACTTGTTTTTGTGTTTTTCCCGGCCGCAGTCCTTCCGGGTACTGAACCTCCGGTGAGAGGAACACCATCTGGGCAGTGCCGTAGAGCGTGAACATCCTGGGGGTCTGTCTCTGGTCGGAGTGGCTGGCCACCAGCGGGTGCACGTAGTCGTAGATGTCCTTGGCGGTGATCAGCCCGTTGTTGTCGGCGTCGGCATTGCCTGAGAGGGCCTCCAGTAGCTGGTATGTGAAAAGCGAGTGGCCATATTTGGAGGACTCGAGCGAGGGCTGGTTGGCGTCCCCCGCGGTGATGACCTGGATGGCCTGGTCCCGGCGTGCGCTCGAGAGTATCTGGGCCATGCTCTGCTGACCCAGGGATCTTGTCTCGGTCCCTGTAATCCCGCTGTAGCATGCGTCCACCAAAAAGAGCACGTGTCTTGCCGGTATCGTTTTTGCGGCCCCCTGAATCTGGCGCATTGAGATGCAGGTGGACGCTATCCTCTGCGGGTTGCCGTCAACCGGCACCAGGTAACCCATCACGTTGCCGCGCACCGGCTTGGTCTGGTCGCCGTGCCCTGCGAAGAATATTATCACCCGGTCGGTGGGCCTCACCCGGGATGGGTCGGCCAGCATGTCGCCGATCACGTACTCGATCCTGATCTTGGTGGCGTTCTCGTTGTAGAGGGCGGTGATGCGCTCGGACTTCACCCCGTAGCGGGTCTTGAGCAGCGTGCGCAGGGACTCGGCGTCGGACACGGAGTAGTGCAGCTTGCGCACGTGCTGGTAATTGTCAATCCCGATCAGCACCAGCCAGGTGTCGGTGTAAAGCCCGGCCGCGGGGGTGGAGCTTATTTGAATGTTCCTGGCCTGGCTGCGGGCGGTCACGGGCAGGATGATAAAAAGGGCCAGGCCGACAAGAAAAACGGCTTTCCATTTCATGGCTCGGGTCCTCCCTGGGCGTCGAGGTAATATATAGCGGCCAGGCCCGGTATGTCAAGAGGCGAAATTTTATCTTGACGGGAGCGAATTGCCGTCTTAGAATATATGATTGGAAAAAGACACGCGATGTCAAAGGACAAGCATTACAAGAAGGCGCCCCTTTTTCAGGCATTCTTTAGAAGGAAGGACTTGTTTTGCCCTGTTAACGGCAGACCCCCTGACCCTTGCGAGAATCAAGCTCCGTCCGGTTGTCTTTTTCCGTTTCAGGAGTATTACGTTTTACGGCAGTGAATAGGACCAGCCAGTAAGATTTAGATCTCTTGGAGGCAAAAGCCATGAAGGGACTCAAAGCGGTGGTGGTCGAGAGCAACGCCCCTGTACGTGAAAGTGTGGTGGGCGCACTCGAGTCCAGGGAGGTGAAAACCGTCTCCGCCCACAACGCCTCCGACGGCCTGCGGGCCATCGAGCGCAGCGTTCCCCACCTGGTGATCATAGGGTCCAACCTCCCCGGTGAGGTTGACGGTCTGGGGCTGTGCAAGGTTGTCCGCAACCAAGAGTGCTCGAGTGACTGCGTAGTGGTTATGATACCGGGGCCGGAAATGGAGCGTCCCCTGGAGCGGTGCACGGCCGCGGGGGCCGATTTGCTCGTGGAGGGGGAATTCTCCCCCACCGAGCTCTGGGCCGAGCTGGGCCCTTTGCTGGAGAAAAGGAAGGTAGAGCTATGAGTCGTAAAATTTTTATTCTCGACGACGACGAGAACGCCTGCAAACTGGCGGAGATGGTGCTTTCAAGGGCGGGCTACGAGGTCATGTCGGCAACAATGGCCATAGGGGCCACCAACTCCATAAGAAGCTTCCAGCCCCACCTTGTGGTCCTGGACGTGATGATGCCGGCTCTCTCCGGTGACAACCTGGTGGAGATTATCGAGAAGGGCGTAAAGCCCAGGCCCAAGATCATCTACTACTCCAACAAGTCCGCGGACGAGCTCAAGAAGCTGGTCGAGGACACGGGTGTGGATGGGTACGTGTGCAAGGTTGAGGGGACCGGCGCGCTGGTGCAGACGGTTGACGGTATCATAGGGAGATAAAGGCCAGGGGAGCCATATAAGAGGTGCTCTTGAATGACGGATGATAAGTCAACCAATCCCGGTCTCAACCAGGAAAAGGAGCTTTGGGACTCGGACATAATCTGCGCCTGCCAGGTGGACGGAGAAGGCTCGGTGATCAAGTCATCCAAAGGCTTCCGGGCGCTGTCTTCAAACTCGTCCCGCCTGGCATCCCTGATCCATCCCGAGGACCGCTCTCTTTTCATGGACCAGATATCCAGGGTGTCCAGCCAAGGCATGTTCATGGAAAGGCAGCCGGTCAGGTTTGTGACCCCGGACGGAAAGATACTCCTGGTCGAGGTCTCGGCACAGCCCTGGCGCCACGACTCGGACCAGGGGGGCGCCATGGTCTCGTGGTGGGAGAGGACGGGCGACGTTGCCGCGGGCTGGGAGGAAGCGGAAGAGCACGAGGGTTTCATAGACATGGTCAAGAACTTCGTGGAGAGCCTGGGCGACCCGGTTGTGTTGCTCAGCACCGGGGGCAGGATCATCCACGTGAACCAGGCCTTCCACGACGTGCTGGGATTCCGGCGGTCCGAGATAATAGGGGACCCTGTGGGGGTGCTTTTCGAGCCGAGGAAGGAGAGGATGCAGCAGGCCATGATGCGTTTTGCCCAGGCCATGAAGACCGGGAAGATGCATGACGTGGCAATGAAATGGATATCCAGGCAGGGGGCCAAGGTCCCGGTGACCATGTCCGGCTCGGTGATCCGGAGCGCCACCGGCGAGCTGGCCGGCATGGTGGTGGTTGGCAGGGACGAGCGCGAGAACGCCTTTCTCAAAGACCTGGAGGTGAAGAACCGCGAGCTGAAAAAGGCATACGAGGACTTGAAGCGCCTGGACGAGATGAAGGACGAGGTCTTGAGCCTGGTTGGACACGAGCTCCGGGCCCCCCTGGCCAACATCCTGGGCTATGCCGAGTTCCTGCTGGAGTGGGACATAACCGAGCATGAGCGCCTGGACTACCTCAGGATAATCTACCAGGAGAGCCAGCATCTGCGGCGCCTGGTGAACGACATCCTGGACATCACCCGCATGGAGGCCGGGCGCATGCGGTACTCCTACATAAGCTCTTCGCTCAGCCAGGCGGTGCACGCTGCCGTCTCTTCAGTCATGGCGGACGTTGAGAACAAGAACATCAACCTGACCCTGAACCTGGACGACCAGCTCGAGCCCATCGAGTTCGACCCCGACCGCATCCAGCAGGTCATAACCAACATCGTGTACAACGCCATGAAGTTCACTCCTCCCGGAAAATCCATACACGTGACCACCGGGCCGGTGGAAGGCGGGCAGCGGGTGTCAATAAGGGACGAGGGCATCGGGATAGAGACGGGCCAGGGGGAAAAGGTCTTCCAGAAGTTCGGGCAGATCATGGATGTAAAGCACCACAGCGAAGGGGCCGGGCTGGGCATGCCCATAGCAAAGCTAATAGTGGAAGAGGGGCATAAGGGAAAGATGTGGTTTGAAAGCGAGGGCACTGACAAAGGCACCACCTTCTGGTTCACCCTGCCGGAGAAGAGGGAGGAAGATTGAACCGCGTGCGCGCAGTGGTGGTTGACGACAACCGGCTGAACAGGGAGGTGGTCTCCCGGACCCTGGAGGCCAGGGGACTGGAGGTCGCCCAGGCGGAGGACGCCATGGCCGGGTGGAAGGCCATACAGAATAACAGCCCTCAACTGGCCGTGATTGACGTGATGATGCCGGGAGAGATTGACGGGGTGGGGCTGTGCAGGATCATCCGCACCGACAATAATACAAAGCACATGGTGGTGGTGATGATAACCGCCGCGGACAGGAAAAGGGAGACCGAGCGGGCCGCGGCCGCGGGAGCGGACATACTCATACCAAAGCCCTTCTCTCCCAGGGAGTTCTGGATGCAGGTCGAGCCGCTCCTCAAGATAAAGGACGACAAGGCGGGGGAGTACCGGGTTTTTATCCTCGACGACGACGAGAACGACTGCAAGCTGGCCCACAAGGCGCTCTCGAGCCAGGGTTTCCAGGTCTCTTACCAGACCGAGGTAAGCGGGGCCGTATGGTCCATAAAGCAGACCAGGCCACACCTGGTGCTCCTGGACGTGATGATGCCCGGGCTCTCGGGCGACGAGCTTGCACTAATCATAGAAAAGGACAAGTCCATCGCCTCAAAGCCCAGGATTGTCTTTTACTCCAACAAGGACGCAAGGGAGCTCGAGAGCCTGACCGCGGACAAGGGCGCCGACGGCTTTGTGTGCAAGGTTGACGGCCCGGACGCGCTTATAGCCGAGGTCCGCAGGGTGATCCTGTCAGCAGGCTGAGCCCTTGCCATCCTTCATCTCGCACTCTCCCGGGCAGGACTCCCCCGCGGGCTCGATCTGCAACGTGGAGTGCTCGATGCCGAAGCTGTGCCTGATCCTCTCCTGCGCTTCTTTGAGACACTGCTGCCAGTGGTTTGTATCGCAGCAGCTCGCGGATAGCTTGATGTGGGCCGAGAGCACCGGCTTGCCCGAGGTGATGGTCCAGATGTGAAGGTCCCCCACCGACTCGATGTGGTCCATGTCCTCCAGAGCTTGTTTCACCTCGTTGTAATCCACGTTCTCGGGGGTGGCCTCCAGAAGTATGTTGATGGTCCGCTTCAGGAGACTCACGCTCCCGTAGAGTATAAACAGGCCGATCACAACGCTGGCTATGGGGTCAATCGGGGTCCAGCCAAAGGTCCATATGACCGCGCCCGCGATTATCACCCCGATCGAGCCCAGGCCGTCCGCAACCATGTGCAGGAAGGCCCCTTCAACGTTCAGGTTGTCCTTGCGGCTGCCGAAGAGCACCAGCGCGCTGCCCACGTTGGCGCCAAGACCCATAACCGCCACCGCCAGCATGGCAGGCCCGTTTATTTCCTGTACGGTCCCCAGCCTCAGCCAGGCCTCGCGGAAGATCAGGCCAACGATCAGCACCAGGGTGGCCCCGTTCACGAACGCCCCCAGCACCTCGGCCCGGAGAAGGCCGAAGGTGCGCTCGGGCGTGGCAGCGCGCCTTGACAGGCAAGAGACGAAAAGCGCCAGCGCCAGCGCGGCAACGTCCGTCACCATGTGGCCGGCATCGGCAAGGAGCGCCAGGCTGTTGAAGAGCACGCCTCCAACCACCTCGACCACCAGGAAGACAAGGTTGATCACAAGGGCCCACCACAGCCGCTTCCTGGGAACGTCGCCTATGTCGTGGCTGTGGCCGGGACCGTGATCGTGATTATGCTCTGGGTGTTCCAGCATCTATTCCCATAAAATGATTATTTCACGCAGAGGCGCAAAGAAAAATGTACAATAAATTCAGTGTTTCTTTTTTTGTGAAAATCATGTCCGGCTTTTGAAAGCCACAATAAAATGAATTTCTTGAATTCTTTGCGTTCTTTGCGCCTTTGCGTGAAAAAAGTCGCCTCACCTCTTGCCTTTTCAAAAATGCGCAAAGGCGCTTATTGACAATGTTATGCCCCTTTCACAGCGTTGCAATGAGCGGGCAAGAACGCACCGAGGGCGGACAATTGTTCACCCGGGCGAAGGCATCACCCGCTTGCCGGAAGGTCACGCTTTTTACCGACTGTTTACTATCCTGACCGCGCGCCCGGACCCGTCCCAGGGCAGCTCGATCACCCACGCCTTCTTGGAACCGTCGTACCTCGACGGCGGCTTTGCAAGCTCCTCGCCTGCCAGGGAGAAGCTCTTTACCTTTGCCTGCGGGTCGAGGGAGTGCACCTTCAGCACCAAGCTTTTCCTTACAGGCTCGAATTCCCCCTCGGTCTTGTGCACCTTTATGTCCACGCCTTCTCCGGAGGGAGCGCAGGAGATCCTGGTCCTTGCGTACTCGCCCCTCTTATACGCCAAAGACTCGCCGTCGTCCTCGTACAGGGTGAACGAGGATTTGCCTGCGCCGGGGTAGATCGCCATTGTGAGCGGGTCCCATGGCTTTGCCTTGGTGTGGCGCATGACCGGGGCCATGGGTATTATGGCGCCCTGTCTGGCGAACACGGGAATCTTTTCCAGGGGGGCGTCCACTTCCTGCTCGCCCGGCCCCTGGTAGCTTTTTCCAGTCTCGAATTCGTACCACTCTCCTTGTGGGAAGTAGACCGTCTTTTCTTGCTCGCGCTTTTTGAGCACCGGGGCCACCAGCAGGGAGGGCCCCCACATGAACTGGTCGTACATGTTTTTAACGTTCTCGTCCGCAGGGAACTCGAACACCATGGCCCTCATGATTGGCCAGTTCTTTTGGTGCGAGGTCTCGAACAGGGTGTAGGTGTAGGGCATAAGCTCGTACCGCAGGTTTATGACCTCCCTGCTTATGTCTGTGACCTTGTCCCCGAAGCGCCAGGGCTCCTGCCAGGGCATGTTGGCCGAGGTGTGGTTCCGGCAGAAGGGATAGAAGACCCCCAGCTCGATCCACCTTGCGAACAGCTTGTTGCCGGGGCCGCCGGCGAACCCTCCCACGTCCGCGCCCACAAAGGCAAGCCCGGACATTCCCATGTTGAGGAGCATTGGCACGCTGGTCTGCAGGCTGGTCCAGGTGGAGAAGTTGTCCCCCGTCCAGATGAGCGCGTACCTCTGGATGCCCGGGAAGCCGGCCCTTGTAATGAGGAACACCCTTTTATCCGGCATGGAGTCTTTAAGCCCGGCATAGGTGCCCTTGGCCTCGAGCAGCGCGTACACGTTGTGGATGCGCGCGTGAGGCACCAGGTCGGGGGGCTGGCCGTGGCGCATGTCCAGCCAGTTGACCTCGGGCTGCACCGGGACCATGTAGTCCGCCACCCGGATGTCCCTCATCCAACCCGCTGGCTCGTTCATGTCGTTCCATATTCCCGCCACGCCCTTTTCCGTGTAGAACTCATGCTTGTCTCCCCACCAGTCCCTCGCCTCCTTGCGATAGAAGTCCGGGAAGTGCACGTCGCCGGGCCACACCCTGGCTTTGAAGGGCTTGCCCTCGGTGTCGAGCACGAAGTAGCCATTCTCAAGGCCCTGCTTGTAGGGCCCGTATTCCGGATCAATCTTTACGCCCGGGTCCACGATGACCACGGTCATTATGCCGTCCTCTTCAAGCTCGCTGAACAGGCCCTCCGGGTCCGGGAAGCGCTCCTTGTTGAAGGTGAACACCCTGTAGCCTTTCATGTAATGTATGTCAAGGTATATGGCGTCCAGGGGGATGTCGTGTTCGATAAAGCCGTCCCTTATCTCGCGCACCTTGTCCTCGTCCTTGTAGCTCCACCGGCACTGGTGATAGCCGATGCCCCAAAGCGGGGGCAAAGGCATGGTCCCCACCAGCTCGCCGTACCTTTCGAGCACCTCTTTCGGGGAAGGCCCGGCCATGACCCAGTAGTCAACCTCGCCTCCCTCGGCGGAGAACATGTAGCGGTCATTATAGGTCGCGGCCATGTCGAAGTGGCTCTTCATGGTGTTGTCAAAGAACAGCCCGTAGGCCCGTCCGTTCCTTACGGCCATGAAGAAGGGATGCGACTGGTACATGGGGTCCTGGGTCTTGTTGTGGAACATGTCCTTGTTCCACATCACCATCTTTGTTCCACGCTTGTCCAGCGGGCCGGTCTTCTCGCCGAACCCGTAGTAGCTTTCATTATTGGGGCTGCGCTTCATGCAGCCGACCAGGCCCTCGCGGAAGAACACGCCCCCGTCATCCGGCTCCTCCACGAGCAGGGAGCCTCCTTTGTCGAACAAGTCCATGGTGCCGGTCTTCTTGTCCACCACCAGTTTCATCAGCTTTGTCTTTATAACCACTTTGTCCTGGTCTTGTTCTGTCTCGGGAGCTTGCTGCGCGCTCTCGGGCTGGATCACGGAAAAGCTCTGGAAGCTCTCGAACCCGGCCTCATCCGCGGCGCGCACCCGCATCATACCCTGGCCGAGGCTGGATACCCTCGCTTTGCCGTTCTGGCAGTCCAGCTCGACCCAGTGGTCGGCCCGGTCCACGCTGCGGACAGGGCCCAGCCCATTTGCCAGGACCGGCAAAGGAAGCATGATAAGCGCCGCTATCGCGACCAGGGCCTTGGTCCCTCTTGAAAACTGCTTGTCCATTTTTCCCCTCCTTGAAAAAGACTTATTTGTCCCCGGGCTCTAGAGGGGCCTTCGGGTTTTCAATCCTCCACCTGGCCTGCCTGAGTATGCCGCGTATGATCTTTATCTCCTTGCCCGAGAGCGCGGCCCTGTGCAGCATGCGCCTGATTATGAGCATCATGCGCTTGGGGTCATCCTCGTGGATGAACCCGATCTCAAGCAAAAACCTCCTTATGTCCGCGAACATGTTCTCCTGGTCCTTTGCCGCGGCCAGCTTGCGGGCCATGGGCTCGTAGCCCACCACCGCCCGGTTGACAAGATAAAACAGCAGGGCCGCGGAGTGCGAGATATTGAATGACTCGTAATCAGTGCCCGTATGTATGGCCACCACCCAGTGGCAGAGCGCCAACTGGTCGTTGGTGAGCCCGGTGTCCTCGGGCCCGAAAACCAGGGCCGCCTTGTTGCTCACAAGGGCCGGGCGCAGCATGTGGGCGCACTCCTCCGGAGAGAGCACGTTCTGCCTGACCACCCGGCGCCGGCGGGTGGCGCCTATAACCAGGCCGCAGTCGGACACCGCCTTGTAGATGTCCTGGTGTATCATGGCCCGGTCAACTATGTCCGCGCCGGACACCGCCCTTTTATATGCCTCCCTGGTGAGCTCGGCACGGGGCGCAGCCAGCCTGAGGTCTGAGAGGCCGGTGTTCTTCATGGCCCGGGCCACCATGCCGATGTTGCCCGGGAACTTGACACCCGAAATCACCACCCGGACGTTGTCCAGGAGCGCAAGTCTGTCTTTTGTCTCGCGGGGGAAGTCCCTCATGCAAAGTCCTCCACCTGATGGCTCCCATCTTTCCAGAATATCCCGTGGGAGGCAAACGAGCCCCCGCTTCGCTTGACTGGCCGGATAAAATGATTAACTATTAACGTAATTTTCAATTCATAATTTGTTTTACTATTACCGATCTTTCTGTCATATCGGGGAACCCATTATGAATGCCTCTATTGAACAACTAATGAAATGGATGAAGGAACTTGAAGACGAAAACCTTGAGTTCAAGGAAGCCAAACAAAACTATCACTTTGATGATCTTGTTAAATACAGTGCGGCGCTTGCCAATGAAGGCGGAGGCCGAATTGTTCTCGGAGTCAGTGATAAGCGACCTCGAAAAGTGGTTGGCACCCGGGCCTTTCCCCAGGTAGAACGGACGCGGGCCGGGCTTATAGAAAAGCTGCCTCTCCGAGTGGATGTAGAACAAATCACTCATCCCGACTGGCGGGTCCTGGTATTTAGTGTTCCTCCGAGGCCGATAGGCACTCCGATTCAAGTGGAAGGCGTATATTGGGCAAGGCGTGGGGACAGCCTTGTGCCTATGCCCGAGGACCAGCTCCGTTTTATTTTTGAGGAAGTGGGACACGATTTTTCGGCCGACGTGGTCGCCGGCGCATCTCTTGATGACCTCGACCCAGCGGCGATTGCGGAATTCCGTAAACGTTGGCGAATCAAATCCGGCAATGTCGCCTTGGATCAACTTTCGCCGGAACAACTACTCCGTGACGCAGAAGCGGTAACCGAGAGCGGTTTGACCTATGCCGCCCTGATCCTTTTTGGGCAGAGAGGTGCTTTGAGAAAGAACCTGCCCCAAGCCGAGGTGGTATTCGAATACCGTTCCAACGAGACGGCTGGCCCCGCCGGTCAGAGAAAAGAGTATCAACAAGGTTTCTTCTCCTTCTATGACGACCTCTGGAACACCATCAACCTCCGAAACGACAACCAGCATTATCAAGAAGGATTTTTCGTCTTGGACATCCAGACGTTTGAAGAACGTTCCGTGCGCGAAGCCGTGCTCAACGCGATAAGCCACCGCAACTACCGGTTGGCCGGAAGCGTCTTTATTCGCCAGTTCCCGACCCGCATTGTTATTGAGAGTCCCGGAGGTTTTCCCCCTGGAATCAAAGTGGACAATATATTGGATCGCCAATACCCTCGGAACCGACGGATCGCCGACATTTTCGCCAAGTGCGGCCTGGTCGAGCGTTCCGGGCAAGGCATGAACCTGATGTTCGAGCAGGCCATCCGCCAGGGCAAAATGCCGCCGGATTTTACCGGAACTGACCGCTACCAGGTCACCTTGACTCTTCAAGGCCAGGTGCAGGACCCGGCTTTTATCCGGTTCCTGGAGCGAATCGGACAAGAAAGCGCTTTCTCGTTCACCACCCTGGACCTCGTTGTGCTGGACCTCATCCATCGCGGCAAACCCCTGACCAAGGAGCTTCGTTCACGGCTTCCTATTCTTACCGACCATGGCATCATCGAATCCGTCGGTCGCGGACGCGGCGCGAAATATATTCTCTCCCGGCGGTTCTATAAGTTTCTTGGAGAAAAGGGCGTCTACACTCGCAGAAGGGGTTTGGATCGGGAGACCAACAAGCAGTTGTTGCTGAATCACCTTAAGAACAATCAAGTGGAGGGAAGCCAGCTCCGGGAGCTGGCACAGGTTCTTCCGGCTTTAACTAAGCGACAAGTCCAAGGGCTTTTGCAAGAACTTAGAGCCGAAGGGCGTGCCCATAGCGTGGGCAGGACAAACGCCGCACGCTGGTATCCAGGCCAAAACCCCAAGGCGATTGCACCGAAACCGGGCAATAAGAAATGAACGGCGCAATTTTGGTGCAATTAGCGGTGTCGGAGGTGGTGTAACAATACGAAATATTAAGGATTTCACAATTGAAAATTAAACCGGCCATTCCGAGTCCGGTGCAATCCGCAGTGCAATACACTTTTTCGCTTTTCTGCCTGCGAAAGGGGATCGGCCCTCGGTTATAATAAAAAGCGGCGCGGAGAGATTCATTTCCTGTCGTAAAAAGTTTGTTTGTTTTATTCAAGAATGAGAAAGGAGGCAAGAGAAAATGCTGGCACAGATACCTTATGACCTGTCCAAGCTGAGCAAGGAGGACCTTGACAAGGAGATCATGCGCATCGCCATGATAGCCGAGCTGGACGCGGTCAACCTGTACGAGCAGCTAGCGGAGATGACCGACAACAAGGACCTGAAGGTTATCCTCTACGACGTGGCCAAGGAGGAGAAGACCCACGTGGGCGAGTTCCAGGCCCTGCTCCTCCGGCTTGACAAGCAGCAGGTGGAGGAGCTGGAAGAGGGCAGGAAAGAGGTCGAGGAACACACGGGCAAGAAATAGCTATCCCGGCACTCCCTTTACAAGCTCCGCCTCCCACTCCTGCATGAGCCCTTCAAGCTCCCGGGCCTTGTCAGGGTAGAGCTCGACCAGGTTGTAGGACTCGTACGGGTCGGCCTCGATGTCGAAGAGCATGGGGCCCTTCTTTGCGAAGAAGAAAGAGGAGGTCCATAAGCGGTGCTGGCGGTGGTACTTCCATTTTCCCGAGCGCACCGCGTGCAGGTTGTCCAGCCAGTAGTAGAAGATCGCCTGGTGAGGGCTTTGCCCGCCTTTCAGTAGCGGCATGATGTCTTTTCCGTCAATGGGCCTGTCGTCCGGCAAAGGCTCTCCCGCGAGCCCCAGCGCGGTTGTGAACAGATCAATGTTCATGGCCACACTGTCCGAGACCTGCCCCGAAGATATGACCCCGGGCCAGCGCGCTATGGCCGGCACCCGCATGCCCCCTTCCATGATCTCGTTCTTCCTGCCCCGGTAGCCTCCGGTGCTCCCCTGGTACCAGGGCCCGTTGTCAGAGGTGAAGATCACCAGGGTGTTCTCAGAAAGCCCGAGCCGGTCAAGAGCGGAGAGTATCGCGCCCGTGCTCCAGTCTATCTCCTCCACGCAGTCGCCGTAGGGCCCCCCCTCGGAGCGCCCCTTGAAGCCCTGCGAGGCGTGAAGCGGTATGTGCGGGAAGGTGTGGGGGAGGTAGAGCAGGAAGGGCGAGTCCTTGCTGTCCTCGATAAAGCGGAGCGCCTCTTTAGTGTATCTTTGGGTGAGGGTGTCCTGGTCAACAGGGTGCTCGATCACCTCGCAGCCTTGATAGAGCTTCACCGGCTCCATGTCGTTCGAGTAGGGGATGCCGAAGTAGAAGTCGAAGCCGCGGCTGGTGGGAAGATACTTCGCAAGGTCGCCCAGGTGCCACTTGCCGATGCAGGCGGTCTTGTAGCCCGCGTTCGAAAGCGCCTGGCCCAGGGTGATCTCATCCGTGTCCATGCCAAGGCCGAGCCCGGTCACGAGCTCCATGGAGACGCAGCCGGGGTCAACGTGCGGGCAGAAGTTGTTGGTCACCCCGTTGCGGACGGGGTAGCGGCCGGTCATGACCCCGGACCGCGAGGGCGCGCATATGGCCGCGCAGGAGTAAAACGAGGTGAGCCTTATGCCCTGGTCGGCCATGTTGTCTATGTGGGGAGTTTTGATAAGCTCGGAGCCGAAGCAGTCCACGTCGCCGTAGCCCAGGTCGTCGGCCATGATGATCACTATGTTGGGCCTTCTGCCCGCGGAAGCGAGAGCCCTGCCACCCAGCATGGCGCACGCCGCGCCGGCAGCCCCGGCATGTATAAAGTCTCTCCTGTCCATAAGCGCTCTCCTTTATATTTATACGCCCAAGGGCTAAATAATATCTTCTCTCCATAGCGGCTGTCAAAGACTGCCAAATGGTTCCTGGATCGAGGCACATAAGCTATTGCCACCAAAGGTGTCTCGCCGTTGAAGCCTGCTATATGAATAGCGGAAGACAATGGGAATGTAGAAGAAGAAAAAACCAGAAAGGAGAGCAGAGTAGTGTCAAATAATTTCTGTAAATTATCTATTCCAATCACCTCGCCTTTAGGGTCTTGCTGCATCGGAGGGAGCCCGTAGGGCGACCGGAGATGCAGCAAGGCTTAACCGTTTGTAAATAGCTACCTTCCGGGTCCATCAAAAATAGCAAAACGCTACTTGTCGGCGCCATAGAGGCGGCTTCGCTATCCCGCTGTGCTGAGGCCCTGCCGCAACTCCTTGATATGCAAACATTTTAAAGACGGGCTCCCCAACCAGAGGGGATGGCACCGGATATGCATGTATGATCAAGTGAAATAAGAACAAAATAATTAAGGAAGCATCAATATCAAGTCTGCAAGCTGAAAGGAGCTGCTTCATGAAAGTTGAGACCCATAAATCAGGCCATGTTTTCGAGAGATATATACTGGAGAGGATTTCCGGGATCGAGGGTGCGATTCTGTTGCCAAGGAGCGCCATGGAAGTGCTCATGGACGAGGACGGAGCATACTGGCTCTGCGATAAAGGCGTGGAGCGGGAAGAGGACCTGGAAACCCAGGGGTGCTGGAAATGCAGGGATAAATTCGTGAACAGGTAAATCAAACCGGGCTGCAAAAGCCCGAAAGGAGAGAAACCATGGAAGAGGAAATCTTAACAAGCGGGACCAAACACGAAACAAAATTGATTGTGGTTGAAGACCCCGAGGGCAACCGCTGGCTGTGTGAGGAGAACATAGACCCCAAAAGGAACCTTGCTGAGCAGGGCTGCTGGCAGTGCGGCGACGAGCATTTCGCCTTTACACGGGATGACTGAGCGGCGCTTTCCTCCTGTTTAGCGGGGGAGCCTCGTGCGGTATTGGGGCTCCCCCGTTATTTCCCACAGCTCTTTATCCCGTTTCATAAATTTGGAATGATCCTGATGTAATCATGCAAGGAGGCTGAAATGGAAAAGTTGTTTTCCCCTTTCCGGCTCGGAAGCCTCGAACTTACAAACCGCTTCGTATTCCCTCCTATAAAGACCGCCCTTGGAAGTCCCTCCGGAGGAGTGACCGACCGGCACCTGAATTTTTATGAGCGCATCTCAAAACACGGCCCCGGCCTCGTAATCCTGGAGCCGGTCTCGGTCACCCCCGACGGCAGGGAGCATCCAAAGCAACTCCAGGTAACAAGGGTTGGTTCGGTGGCCGAGCTAGAAAGGATCGCTAGCGTGATCCACGAGAACGGCCGCAAGGCGTGCCTCCATCTGAACCACGCAGGCGGAGCGGCAAACCCCAAAGTCATAGGCAGAGAGCCCGGATCTGCGTCCGCCTTCACCTGTCCGAGCACCGGCGCACAAGCGGCCCCGCTTTCAGCGGATGAAATACGAGAAATTATTAACGGCTTTGCAGTCGCAACTGAAAAGGCCCGGGAGGCAGGCTTCGACGCGGTCGAGCTCCAGGCCGGACACGGATACCTCCTGGCACAGTTCCATAACCCCGAGATCAACACCCGCGATGACGAGTACGGCGCGGACAGGACACTGCTTCTGCGACGGGTAATGGAGAAGGTGGTAGACGCGGCCGCAGGGCTGACACTGATACTGCGCGTGTCCGGAGATGAAATGGCCCCCGCAAAGAGCACCCCGACAAAGGACATTGACAAGGCAATCAAGCTCGCGGTCGAGGCCGGCTTCGAGGCCGTGCACGTGGGCATGGGCTCATCTTGCTTCTCCCCGCCCTGGTACTTCCATCACATGGCCCTGCCCGAACAGCCGCAGGAGAAGGCCCTTGCCCGCATCAGGAAGTCTGCGGGAATACCGATCATCGCCGCGGGCAGGATGGGCTCGCGAGAAAGATGCGAAAGAATATTGAAGCGCGAGCTCGCCGACATGATAGCCCTGGGCAGACCGCTGATCGCGGACCCGGAGCTTATCTTAAAGTGGGAAGGCAAAGAAAAGAAGCGGGTGCAGCGCTGCGGCTACTGCCTGCAGGGATGCCT
Organism: uncultured bacterium; assembly: GCA_964650485.1. GTDB lineage: Bacteria > RBG-13-61-14 > RBG-13-61-14 > RBG-13-61-14 > DATKZS01 > CAZYTX01. Next base: position 21,337 of record CAZYTX010000035.1, read on the forward strand.
GGTCCATGTCAAGGACGGCTCGGGCATCGGGTGCAACTTCAACCCCCAGGTGGCAACGCCTGAGACCGGCAAAGCCGGAAAGCCCTGCTCCGTGCTGGTGGCCGGCGGGGGGCCAGCGGGGCTCTCCGCGGCCAGGCACCTTGCAAAGCGCGGCCACCAGGTGACCCTGGCCGAGGAGTCGGACGAGCTTGGCGGAATGGCCCGGCTGGCTCCCCTGGCCCCTGGGAAAGAGTCCATGTCAAACCCGATCACGGATTTCTTCTCGCAAAATAATCTCGATGGCGTTAAAATACTTCTCGGCCACAAGGTGGACACCAAAAATTTACAACAAATAAAGCCCGACCTGCTGGTGTGGGCCATCGGCGCAAGACCCAAGATGCCCTTCTTCCCCGGCATGGACAAGGTGCACATGATCACCTGCTCGCAGGCGTTCAGCGACGAGAAGCAGGTAAAGGGCAAAAGGGTGCTGGTCATAGGCGCCGGCAGGAACGGGCTCGAGCTCGCGGAGAAGCTCGGAAAGCAGGGCTGCCAGGTGGTGGCCACCAAACGCACCGACACACTGGGAAGCTTCATGGAGCCGATAAGCAAGAAGCTGTGCCTGGCACGAATTGCTAAAATGCCCAACATTTCCCTCATGCCCCTAACCACAGTGTTACAGTTTACAGACGAAGGCGTATGGATCAGGAGGGAAGAACAGGAGCAGATGCTGGAGAAGTTTGACACGGCAATTGTATGCGCGGGCGTGATGCCAGCCCAAGGCCCGCCCGAGGGAGTCTCCGAGCAAGACTTAAAAATCGAAATCATAGGTGACGCACATCAAACCGCGGACATCTACTCCGCGGTCAAGGCCGGGTACGAGCTTGCGTTGAAATACTAGCCCGTGCTGACAAGGCCTTCGGGCGAAAAATATTGAAGGAACATAAGAGGGGGATTTGATTATGCGATACCGCATTGCACCATGGTGGTGGCCGGCCTTTGCACTGGCCTCGCCGGTGCTCCTGCCAGTGCTTGCGGTCAGAAATCGAAAGTTCAAAAAGAACCGGGACCGGGCCGAAGAGCTGAACCGCGAGCGCATGGAGCGGGCAGTGCCCCTGGACCTTCCAGAGCTGGACTTCATGGAGTTGACCGTGCTGGTGGAATGGAAGGTCGAGGAAGGCTTCATGGGGGATGCCGGCGTGTCATACCTGTTCCACACAGACAAAGGCTCGCTGCTCTATGACCTCGGCTTCGGACCTCAGACCCGGACGCTCGCGCACAACGCACAAAAGCTCGGCCTTGGCCCGGACCAGGCGGACGCGCTTTGCATCTCTCACCTTCACCTCGATCACATGGGCGGGATGAAGGCCCAGTTAAAAAAACAGGTGGCAGTGCCAAAAGAGCTTGGCCCGGGCCAGGGCAAGCCGTGCTATTTGCCTGACAATGCAATGGCCCCGGGCTTCGATGCAATAGTTGTAAACGAGCCGCGGGAGCTGGCCGCGGGAATCTTTACCACCGGTCCGCTTGCCCGGGGCCTGTTTTTCAACGGCTGGACCGAGGAGCAGGCTATACTCGCACGCATCAAGGACAAGGGCCTTGCCGTCTTCACCGGGTGCGGGCATCCCACTGTCGAGGTCATTTTGCAGATGACTGCCCGACTCTCTGACCAGCCGCTCTACGCTTTCGGCGGCGGGATACATTTCCCCGTGACCGCGGGCAGGGGAAACTTCGCCGGCATCCAGGGGCAGATGATAGCGGGCACGGGCTTGCCTCCATGGAAGCGCATCACGGATGATGACCTCACACGCACCATACAAACGATAAATGCAGCCGGGCCGACCCATGTGTATCTCTCCGCGCACGACACCTGCGACCACGCCCTCGAGCGCATGAACAAAGAGCTCGACTCCGACACCGAGGTGCTAAGAGCGGGTGCGACCTATCGTCTATGAAAACCTTGACCGTGTACTGCACACTTTTATCGCGGGAGAACACCTCCGTATTCCCCCAACTATTTCTCCGGCTTCTTCATTGCCACGACATCCAACCAGGTAAGTTGACATCGCGCGTTTTGTGACCACATTTTACCTTAAGCCCGTCACTTTTTTATCGTGCCGGTAACCGGCCGATGCATCTTTTCGAGAAGGGCGCCGGTGAGGAGGATAATCCAAAGTGAAGATAGCGGTGTTCGAGCTCGAGGACTGGGAGCGCGAGCGTTTCGAGGGATTGGGTAGAGCCAACGAGCATAGACGTGCTTCCGGAGGAGCCATCCATCAGGGAGGAGGCCGAGCTGCTCCGCTCGGTGTTCCAGAAAACGCACAACCTGGAAAAACTGCCGGCGGATTATATACTAATATGGATGAGAAGCGTGGTCGTCACACCCCACAGCGCATTCAAGACCTACGAGGCCGCAAACAGGGTCCTGGACACCACGGTTGAAAACATCACAGGCTTCGTGCAAGGGGAGTCTAAAAACCTCGTCGCCTGAGTCCAATCAAGGCGGACGAGGGATTCAGGATATTCGGAGGTGACAGGGAAATGTACGTGGAAGCTAGAGAAAAGAGGAAACCCATCGGCGTGCTCATGATCGAGCACAGGCTGATAGAGAGGGCATTGAACATATTGGAAGCGAAAATAAGAGCGCCGGCTACAGAGCCGGACGTTATCGCCTTTGCCGAGATCATTGAATTCTTCGGGACCTATGCGGACGCCACCCATCACGGCAAGGAGGAGGACATCATGTTCGTGGAAGCTGACACCCTTGATCTTTCCGAGGAGCTTGAGAAGACCCTTGCCGGCCTGCGTCAGGACCACGTGGAGTTCCGGGGATACCGGCGGGCCATGGCCGAGGCCACCCGGAAGGTCGCCGCGGGCAACAAGGAGGCCGCTAAAGAGCTCGTAGCGACCGCCAGGGAGTTCATACCCAGGCTGAGGAAACACATCGAAGTCGAGGACAAGGTGTTTTTCCCCGGCTTTGACAAACTGCAGAGCCGTGAAGACAGGGAGGACATGAAGAAGCGCTTCATGGAGTTTGACATGGAGCGCATACACGAGACCTATAAATCAGTGGTGGAGAGGAACGAGTAGGTGTCACGTATCACCCGCGCAAGCGCCGGGATAATGAGGTCCGGGCGGGTGACCACCCCGGCCTAAAAAACTCCATCAATTCCAAAGCTTGAAAGAAAAAACAAACCGGCTTTGCGGAATTGCTGCTTGTACTTGGCTTGACTGGACATTTGCGATGTTTTTTGATATATTCCGTTATGCAAATATCTTATACGGAGGAGATAGCATGAAAAAGGTACCGAAGTCGCTGGGGGAAAGAATACTTTCCATACGTGGAAATCTAACGCAGGTGGAGCTCGCGGACGCTCTGGGCATCAAGCAGGCCATGATCAGCCGCTACGAGGCTGACAAGGAGACCCCTTCTCCCCGGGTGCTGCTCCGGATGGCGGTCTACTCGGGCAAGAGCATGGAGTGGCTCCTGACCGGGAAAGAGCTCAAGGACCTTAAGAGCAAGAAGCAGGGCCCGAAGAAAAGAAGAACCGCGAAGAAGGGCATGTAAGGGTTAAAAAGTTCGGGCTTATTCGGACCCGTACATTCCTACCCACAGGGGTCAAGCTTGCCTCTTGCAAAGCCATCGAGTGCAGAAGGCTGCCCGGGGCCTATCTTCTCCAGCGGGGAAGAGTCCCCGGGCCTCGAGCGCGTGGACATTCCTGTATTAAGGTTCACCGAAACAAGGGCCTCCTTTCAAGGCGCTTTCCGCCGGACAGTGTTTAAAGGGCGCTTCTTTTCGCTCTCTTCAGGGGAACGCCTGCCCCGGCGCCAGAAAATCGCTGAGCCTGCTGCCAGTCCAATCCAGGCCGGTATGGATATGGCCGCGCCCAGGTAAACGGAGCGGGGCCTGAAATGGAAATCCACCCTGTGACGGCCCGCTGGGACCTTCACCGCGCGCACCATGACGTTGGCCTTGTATATGTGCGTTCGCTCGCCGTCCACAAAGGCCTGCCAGCCCGGGTAGAAGCGGTCGGAGAGCACCAGCCACCCCTCCCGCTCGGCATCCGTGCGCACCGCCACGTGGTCGTGCTCGTATGAGACCATGTGGGCGGGCCTCATGCTCGCCTCTCCCGGTCCGGCGGCCTCGATGGGCTCATCCGAGGTTATGACCGCGTGTTTTTTCAGGTCGGTGTCGCCGAGGAGCTCCATGGCTTCGGCCTCGTCCCGTGCCCGCAACGCGGAGGGGACCCAGTAAGCCCTGGGCCAGACGTTCTTGAAGCGATGGATGGAGATGTCGTTTAGGGGGTCCCTCTTTATAACCTCCGTCGGTATGCTCTTTATGGGCTTTCTGTCGAAGCTTGAGATCACGTACTCCACGTTGTAGAGGGACATCACGTCCGGGGAGAGCATGGTCCTGCGTATTCTGGCGCCTTCCCTCAGCTCGTAGGAATGATATCCAATTATATCTTCCAATCCCTCCATGGCGGATAAGTTGCCTTTAAGTATGTTGCGATGCCAGATGCTCTGTTTCTGATAATGGTTGAACCCCTGCAATGCCGGATTGGTGTCACGGAACTCGATGTCTTCTTTATATATGCGGAAACGCCCCAAGGTGCTCTCACCCGATGGGTTTATATATGCGGCGGCCACCGGCCTGAAGTCGAAAAGGTCCTGGGGGCCCTTGGGCATGCTGGCTATGTTTGTAAATTCGTAATCCAAGAGCATAATAACACATATAAAAAAAACAGCCCTTCTTTTATTAATCACCCTTCTTGTTGACAGGAATATCACCGCTCCCGCGGCTGTGCTTATTGCTATTAGCTGCATGCCGCCACTGGTGCAATTGTCCACGGCGGATTGAAAGTGTACGGTCCCCCGCTCGATATCACTTAAAAGCTCGATCAACCGGGGAAACAAATTTATACCTGTCATCCCAGTCATCACGGCCACTGCAATATACAAAAGAGCGGCCCTGGAGAGCAACAAAGGCCTCTCATCATGCCACTCTTTCACCCGCTCGATGCCGAGCGCCGCACCTACAGCCACGAACCCGGAAAACCAGCCCATGTACTTTGCCGGATAGCGGAAGTAGCTTAAGAGCGGCACCTGCGAGTAGAACCAGCGATACACCGGAGTGTAATGTCCCATGGACATGAAAAGGAAGGTCAAGGCCCCGGCAAGTACAAACCACTTCCAGCGGCGCCTGCTCCCGAGCATCCCTGTAAGAGCCAGGGTTGTCACCGGCAGGCCGATGTAATTTGTCATGGAAAAAGGGACATTCACTATATCCAGATCAGCGCCCAGGGTGAACTTTCCCCAGTAGCTTAACTCCGGCACGTAGGTGCCGAATGGCAGGCTCCATATAAGCTCCACCAGTCGTGCAGGGTGGAAAGAAAAAATACTGTTCTTTGAAAAGGGGATGGCTTCGCTGCGGATGGTCATGCGCAGCATCTCAAGGGTGGGTGAAATCTGCACCGCGCATAGCAGCGATGAGCTTGCGCCCGCGATTAAGAGGATAGACACGCCCCTGGCAAACCTTCTTTTCGAAAACGAGTGCATAATAATGAGAATGGCGCCAATGCCTGCTGTAATGTAGGCGTCCAAAGGGTCGCTCCCAAGCACCTGGATGGCGAGGACGGCGCCCCCTAGCGCGGACCAGTAGAGCCTGTTCCTCAAGGCACGGTCCATGCAAAAGAGGGCCAGCGGGGCCCAGGACATGCCCACCACCATGCGCACGAGGGCGTGCTGGCTTATCATGTACCCGCTGAGAGCAAAGGCAAGCCCTCCTACAATTGCGGCAGACAGGTCAAGATCACGCCCCCTCAAAAAAGCGAACATGGAAACAGCAGCCAAGGGGTAATGCAAAAGGATATAAAGCCGGTGAGCCACTCCGAAATCTACAAAGGCGAACAGAAGATTTAAAGGGTAAAACCAGCTCCACTGGATGTCCGCAACGCATGGCAAGCCGAGGAACTGGTAAGGATTCCAGAGATATATGTTCAACCCGCTCAAAGCCTTGCCCACGTGGAACTTGATGGGAGCGAAGAAAGTGAAGCTGTCTCTATAGTTTATCGTATGATCCCAGAATTCGTGGAAGAGCAAGAAGAATAGCGACAGGAGCACAAGGGGGGTCAATATCCTGTATACGTTGGTTTTCATGAAGGTCAAGAATCCATTCCTTTATCTTATCCTCGGAGAAAACAGCCAAGTCAACTCTTGCTTTCGAGCATGAAAATAAATACAAAAACAAATGCCAGTCCAATCCAGGCCGGTATGGATATGGCCGCGCCCAGGTAAACGGAGCGGGGCCTGAAATGGAAATCCACCCTGTGACGGCCCGCTGGGACCTTCACCGCGCGCACCATGACGTTGGCCTTGTATATGTGCGTTCGCTCGCCGTCCACAAAGGCCTGCCAGCCCGGGTAGAAGCGGTCGGAGAGCACCAGCCACCCCTCCCGCTCGGCATCCGTGCGCACCGCCACGTGGTCGTGCTCGTATGAGACCATGTGGGCGGGCCTCATGCTCGCCTCTCCCGGTCCGGCGGCCTCGATGGGCTCATCCGAGGTTATGACCGCGTGTTTTTTCAGGTCGGTGTCGCCGAGGAGCTCCATGGCTTCGGCCTCGTCCCGTGCCCGCAACGCGGAGGGGACCCAGTAAGCCCTGGGCCAGACGTTCTTGAAGCGATGGATGGAGATGTCGTTTAGGGGGTCCCTCTTTATAACCTCCGTCGGTATGCTCTTTATGGGCTTTCTGTCGAAGCTTGAGATCACGTACTCCACGTTGTAGAGGGACATCACGTCCGGGGAGAGCTTATTATCAAAAAGTTTTTCACCCAACTCCAGTTGATACGGCCCGTACGCCACTAACTCCTCGAAGCCCTCCATGATATGCAGGTTCCTCTTAAGGGTGTTACGAATCCATATCTGTTGTCTCTGGAACCGGCTGTATTCGGGCAGCTCCGGGTTGGTGTCACGGAACTCCATTTTGTCGCGGTATATGCGGAACTCGCCCAGGGCCGGCCGGCCGGAGGGGTTTATGTATCTCGCGGCCAACGGGCGGAACTCGTAAAAATCCGGCGGACCCTGGGGCATGGTTGATATGTTTGCAGAGTACCAGTCCAGGACCATGGAGACAATGATAAGAATAAGAGCTTTCCTGGCCGCGATCAGTCTCGTGGCCGCCAAGAAGACCAGGAGTCCAGTTGAAACGTTAATCAAAATGAAGTGTACACCGGTTTGCTGGCAGTGATCGAGAGCATTCAGGTACATGGAGCCGGCCTGCGTGGGTATGCTTAATTCACTTAACATTATTTTCAGGACCTCGATGCCAAAGAGACCAATGACCAGGCTAAGGCCGGCATATACTAGTGAGAACCTGGAGACCAGCCTCGGCCTTTCTTTGATCAGCTCATCCAGCCTCTCCAGGCCCAGGGCCGCGCCCACCACCGCGAAACCGGTAAACCACCCCATGTATTTAGCGGGATAGCGAAACCAGTTGAAAACGGGAATGACCGCGTGGAACCACGAGTAAACAGGGGTGTGGTGACCCAGTGCCAACAACAGGAACACCAGGGCTAAAGCACCCACCGCCCATTTCCACCTGTGCCGGCTCGATAACACTCCTATTACAAAAAGTATAATTAGAGGCAGCCCCAGGTAAAGGGTGAGGGACCATGGATGGTTGATGCCCACGGTCTCGTAATTAATGGTGAAATAGCCCCAGTAGCTTGCATCTGGCCAGTAAGCTCCAAAAGGCGTGGGCCAGATGATCTCGAGCAGGCGTGCGGGATGGAAGGAAAATGTGCTGCTCTCTCCCAAAGAGAGCCCGCGGGTGCGGGGAGTCATCTTTAGTATCTCCGTTGTAGGTATTACCTGTACTGCACTCAGCAGGAGAGAGCTTGTCCCCGCAAGCACAACTGAAGAGAGGCCATGGACGAGGCGGCCCCGCTGTATTGAAGAGCCCAGGGCCAGGATAGCGAAAACCGACGCTGTAACCAGCGCTGTAAGGGGATCACCTGCAATCACCTGGATGGCCATTACCGCGCCGGCCAGCGCGGCCCACAGGACCCTGCCCCTGAGGGCCCGGTCCATGCAGTAAAAAGCCAGGGGGGCCCACGCGGCCCCCGGCACCATGCGAACGATAGAGTGCTGGCTGATCATGTACCCGCTGAGCGCAAAGGCCAGACCCCCCAGCAGGGCCGGGCCCCTGTCCAGGTCCCTGCCTCGCAAGAACAGATACATTGTTGCCGCGGCAAAGGGGTAATGAGCAAGGATGTAGAGACGGTGGGCCAGGCCGAAGTCGAAGAGCAAAAACACCAGGTTCACCGGATAGAACCACCCGTAATGAATCTCGGCCACGCAGGGCAGGCCCAGGAAAATATGGGGGTTCCACAAATATACTGTGAAATTCTCCAGGGCCCGGGCAACAAGGTGCTTACTGGGGGCGAAAGTGAGAAAGCTGTCCCTGTAATTTATGGTGTGGTCCCAGAAACCGTGGAACAACAGGAAGAACAGCAAAAGAATGCCGCAAGGCAACAAAAGCCTCTCCGCCGCGGACTTCATAAACGAAAAGCACTCCCTCTGCAGTCATTTTCGCACAAAATAAAAGAGGGGGAAAATATTATCCCCCTCTTAACCCCATAGATGGCTTGCCTAGATCAGTCTATGCAGTCACTGGTCCGGTTTAAAAGTTGCTTGGAGTCATCCATGGTCCAGGTATCGCATACGGTGTCATTGTCAAGGTTTCCTGTAGCGCCTACTGTGAATCCAGAAGCATCCGAGGCCACATCACTATGAATGGTTCTGCACATCATACTTCCGGCAGTTGGCCCTTTTACGTTATTTATGGTGTCCGCTCCGCAGTGATAAGTGTAGAGATTATCTCCCTCGGCTGACCAGGCTATGTCATTAAGGCAGTTGGTGCCACTGCCGAAGGTGCTGTTCTCGCCGTAGTAAGCAATCTGGCTGGTGAAGACGGCGCCCAGGTTGGTCTTGGCCTCGGACTGCTTGGCCTTGCACTGGAACCTGAGGAAGTCGGGGATGGCGATGGCGGCCAGGATGCCGATAATCGCCACGACAATCATGAGTTCGATCAGCGTAAATCCTTTCTTAGCTTTCATTAGATAACTCTCCTTTCGTCTTTTCTCATTGTTTCAGTTCATTGCTTTCCGTTAAAAATCAAACCTTTTCATCCATTTGAAGCCTGAGTGCCCGCTTTTTCCACCACCTCCTTTTGATTCTTTTAAAACTCTTAGTTTAAATACACACTTACTTTCCGGTTTCTATACAAGCAAACACTGGGCCTTTTTATTAAAACAACTGATCTTTATGCCTTTTGTGACATAACCTCTTGTTTTTATTGACTAAATTGATTCTGTAGGCATCTTTTGAAAATTCTCTTTTTCAGGATTAAATGAATGTGACCCCGGACAAATGACATTCTGCGAAACAAACACTGCCGCTTTTTGTCACCATCCAGGCCAGCAACCCGGCTTAGTGGGGTCATCAAGTTTTACATTTAACCCCAAAATCATTAAAGCCAGGTGAGACGGTCTTGCAGACCCGAGCTCGAACTGCGTCGGCCCCCTTTGTCAATAATCACGCACTCCACGCCTTCCATGCCCTCAACCAGGCTCATGCCCCGATCCGGCCCCAGCACGAACACCGCGGTGGCCAGTGCGTCCGCGAGCCATGCCTCCGAGGCCAGCACGGTGGCGCTCTGCACAGACCCCGCCGGCATCCCGGTCCCTGGGTCAATTATGTGGCAAAAGCGCCTGCCATCCAGCTCGAAGAACTTTTGATAGTCTCCCGAGGTCGCGACGGCCCCTCCCGAGAGCTCTATCCCGGCTATAATGCCGTCCTCCCTGGGGTGCTGTATGCCCACCCTCCACGGGCCCCCGCCCTTGCCGCCCAGCGCGCGCACGTCTCCGCCTGCGTTCACCAGCGCGTGCCTGACCCCCCGGCTCTGCAATGCCTCCACCGCCCTGTCCACCGCATACCCCTTTGCTATACCGCCCAGCTCAATGCGCATGCCCCTCCTTGCAAGACGGACCTTGTGACCCCCCCCAAGCTCGACCCCTTCATAACCCGCCTTGCCGAGCCTCTTTTTTATCTCCTCCCGGCCTGGCACAACAGGCTCATCAGCATCGAAATCCCAAAGACCCTTGAAAGTGCCCGCGGTAATGTCAAAAGCCCCCTCGCTCTGCTTTGACACAGAGAGCGACCTCTCGATCAGCCGGAACACCTCCTCGTCCACCTCCACCGCAGCCCCCCCCGCATTCCGGTTGATCCTGCTTACGTCCGAGCCCCGGTCATAAGCGCTCATCAGCCTCTCAACCCGCTCGACCTCGGAAAAGGCAGCGGACACAGCCTGCTCAAGACCCTCCCGGTCCCTGCCCCGGGCAATGACGTCAACCACCGTGCCCATGTAAAGACCCGAGCGCCGGACCTCCTCCATACCATGGGTGCAACCGGAAATTATAAAGGCAAGCAGTAAAAGTTTTATCATGCAGAGACGGGTATGAGAGAACATCTTCACGGCAGCTCTATCTTTTCAGCAAAGTCTTTGCAAGGAGTGAGTGCGCACCTGAACCCGTTGGTCTCGGAGGCGTCGTCAGGCGGCAGGTCCCGCCTGGCCGAGCATCGCAAAAGCTCGATGCTGTAGAAGAAGCACCCGCCCCTGGTCACCCTCTTCTCGCCGGTGTAATCGAACGTGAAGTCCGCGCCCGGGTATGACTTGTACCACCCGTCGGTCCACTCCCACAGGTTGCCGGCCATGTCCATCACCCCGTAGGGGCTCTTGCACGATGAGCGGCCACCGGCCGGGGTGGTGCAGTCCCCCGAGTTGGTGCGGTTGGTGCAAGCGGAGGCTCTCCACCCGTTGCCCCACGGGTAGGTGCGGCCCTCGGGCCCGGCGCAGGCCTTCTCCCACTCGGCCTCGGTGGGGAGCCGCTTTCCCGACCACTCGCAATACGCGTTCGCGTCATCAAAGCTCACGTGGCTCACCGGGTGGGAGAGCATCTCGCGCGGGAAGGGCTTTTTGTAGAAAAGGGGCGCCGGGGGCTTGCGGCCGGTGTCCTTGCAGAAGGTGAGGTACTGGTAAAAGGTGACCTCGGTGCGGTCAATGTAATACACCGGCAGGACCTCCTTGTGTCTGGGCTTCTCGTTCTCCCTCTTCGAGGACCCCATCATGAAAGGCCCCTCGTCTATCTTTATCATGTAGGAGCCGTCCGCGTTCCATTGCACCACCGGAGGGAGCTCTCCCTTGATCTGCTTTTGCTCCTCTTGTGCTTTTTCCCCCTCCTCGGAAGGCGCGGGCTTTTCATCACCTGCCCCTATGAGAGCCAGAAGAAGCATGACGAATAAAGCCCGGACCATGATGAAGCCCATAGTAATTTATCTCTAACACACTCTGCCCGGCTTTTAAAATATTCCCGGACATGGTAGCTTTTATTGCATGGACGACAAATCACATCACATTTCAAGACTCATGCAAAGCGGGTACGTGCTCATCCAGGTGGTCACCTGGGAAGAGGAGCGGGCCATTGCCATGGTGAGAGAGGCTGCAAGCTCCCTTGCCAGGCCGGTGAGCATATGGTCTTACAACACAGGGTTCGGTGACCACAAGGGGCCGGGCCCCGCTGACCCTGCCGAGGCCCTGGCAAGGATCAAGACCACACCGGACCCCAGGGCCTTCGTGCTAATTGACTTCCACCCCGCGCTCGATAACCCCTTGATCAAAAGGAGGCTCCGCGAGCTCTGCCAGGACATGGACCACAAGGAACAGGGCATCGTGATGATAGGGCCCTTGGCCCATGTGCCGGTCGAGCTTGAAAAGGAAGTGCTCATCATGGACCTTGACTCGCCCGGTCCGAAGGAGCTGGAAGGGGTGCTCGACAAGGCCGTGCATGAAGCAGGGCCCCAGGGTCCGCTGGCCACGGACCCGGATCTCAGGACCTCGGTGATAAGGGCCGCGCTCGGGCTTACCGCCCGGGAGGCCGGCCGTATGTTCAGGAGAGTGATGCTCTTGCATCCTGAGTTTAAAAAGGAGCACGTAAAAGAGGTCCTTGATGAGAAGAAGCAGGTGCTGCGGCGGTTCCAGCTTCTCGAGTTCTACGAGGCCGAGGAGACCCTTGACCAGGTGGGCGGCCTGGACCTTTTGAAGAAGTGGCTCGCGAGCAGGGCGGAGGCTTTCGGGGACAAGGCCCGGGAGTACGGCCTGCCCGAGCCCAAGGGGCTCCTGCTCCTGGGCGTGCAGGGGTGCGGCAAGAGCCTGTCAGCCAAGGCCGTGTCCGGATTGTGGGGCATCCCCCTTATCAGGCTGGACCTCTCCGCTATACTCGGCCGCGAGTCCGAGGGGGACCAGCTCCGCCGCTCGCTTCAGGTGACCGAGACCCTCGCCCCATGCGTGCTCTGGATTGACGAGATCGAAAAGGGCTTCTCATCGCACCGGGTGTCCGGAAGGGAGGAGCACGGCCGCATGGCACGGGCCTTCGCCGCCTTCCTGGTGTGGCTCCAGGAGAAGAAGAGCCCGGTCTACGTCATAGCCACGGCCAACTCCATATCCGAGCTGCCCCCGGAGCTGGTGAGGAAGGGCCGGTTCGACGACATCTTCTTTGTTGACCTGCCCCAGGTTGCGGAGAGGGAGGAAATCTTCGGGGTGCACCTTGCGAAGAGGGGCCGCGACCCGGGGAATTTCGACACCTCGGGCCTGGCCTCGGCGAGCGAGAGCTTCTCCGGCTCCGAGATCGAGCAGGCGATCATATCCGCCATGTACAGCGCCTTTACCCAGGGACGAGAGATTGAAACCGGCGACATACTAAAAGACATAGAGGAGACCGTGCCCCTGGCAGAGACCATGGAGGAGAAGATAAAGGAGCTGCGCGACTGGGCAAAGGACAGGGCCAGACCGGCGTCGCTCGACACCAAGCTCATGGACCTTTTGGAGAAGAGGAAGGCCTGAGACGAGATGCTCACGCAAAGTCGCAAAGAGTTTACAAAAGTTGTTTTAAGCCAGCTCACTGGAAAAGCTCCTGCTCCAGGGGCCGGGCATTAACTTCCAGCGGATGCTCGAATATGTTCCCTTAGAAAGAGTATGTGGTTCTCCGAATGATACTTTGATATGCTACACTCCTTTCCGGTCTCGTGGCAGTTAAAGCCGACCTCCAGCCGGCCGGGGTGGTGGCCGTCGAATATCCTGGCGTTAGGGTACTGCTTCCACCTGCACTCGCACTGAAAGCACTCCTCGGTCTTCCGGTCAAGGTAAAGGCCCTGCAGCACCGCTCCCCGGTCGCCGTACACCACGGCCAGGATTCTGTTCCTCGGGAAAAATAAACATGCCCTTTTCATCCCTCTCGTCCACCTGCAAAGGCAGGGGGGAGCATGAGGCATGGCTTCAGGAGTAGAGGCGGAGGTGCTCTATCTTGGCGCCATTAAGAGACGCGAGCCAGCTCCCTGCAATGACTATGAAGTCTTCCTTGCGCTCGAGGGTCTTCCTGCAAATTTCCGTGCAAGGCAAAAGGAGAGTTGTGATTATGCCGGCTGCCACTGCCAGTAGTGCCGGCCTTGCAGAACATATCATATTAGCGCCTCTCTGGCTCTCTGAAACGACAATTTGGATATTTTACTTGAAAAGAATAACAGATGACTCCCCAGTTCTCAATCCGAGAGCCTCCCTCCTCTTTTCAAACGGCCCTGTCGAAGTGGATACAATACCTCCCTGGAACGGCACAGGTTTGACATCCGACCTCGTTTATGTAAGGAATCGAAGCAGCTTCAAGTGAAGGAGTGGACTCTTGGTCGCCATTACAGGATTGCAGGCAGAGCGTAGGGGAACCGTTTTACTCATCGCCTGCGCCTGCTTTGCCTTGGTATTCTTACCCCTGTCCGCCCGGTCCGCTCCGAGCCTGAAACGACCGGTCTACACCGAAAACCGCGAGCCTTGCAAAGACTTCAACCCTTATCGCAACCTCTACTTCGGCGACCTGCACGTTCACACCGCGCTCTCGCACGAGACCTGGACCCTGGACGTGCGGGCCACTCCCGAGGACGCGTACCGTTTCGCCCGGGGCGGGACAATAACTCTGCCGCCGCTCGACCAGGAGGGCGGGGGCACCCGCACGCACAGGCTCAGGCGGAGCCTGGACTTCGCCGCGGTAACAGACCATGCGGAGTTTCTCGCCGAGGTCGAGGCCTGCACCACGCCGGACTCCGGGGCCTATAACTCGCCGAGCTGCAGAATATACCGCAAAGAGAATTTCATGAGCGAGGTGGTCATGGCCTTCCCCTCGTTCATGAAAAACCCCAGACGTTCGAAAGACATATGCGGGCAAAAGGCCGCGGATTGCAGGGCCCTGGCAGAAAAGGTGTGGAAACGGACACAAAAAGCCGCGGATGAAGCGTACGACCGGACACCGGCCTGCTCCTTCACCACGTTCGTGGCTTACGAGCACACCGGAATACCAAAAGCCACTAACATGCACCGCAACGTGATATTCCGAAACAGGGACGTACCGGAGCTACCGACCTCGTACATTGAAAAGCCCACCCCGCAGGGGCTGTGGGAAGAGCTTGCGCGCGAGTGCCTGAACTCTATGGAAGACTGCGACGTCTTGTCGATCCCGCACAGCTCCAACGAGAGCAACGGGAACAAGTTTTATCCTGCGTATCCCGGCGCCGCGAGCCTGGAAGAGGAGCGCGAGCAGGCCGCGCGGCGTGCCGCGATGGAACCTTTGGTGGAAATTTTCCAGAACAAGGGGGGGTCCGAGTGCACGCCCGGTCTTGAAGACCCCCTGGGACCTGCTGACGAGCTGTGCGGTTTTGAAAAGGTCCGCGAGCCCCCGTTCCGGGATTGCGGGGAGGGCATGGGTTTCGGCGGACAGCTCGGGCTGGGGTGCATCTCCAGGCTGGACTTCGTGCGCTGGGTTCTGCTTTATGGCTTGAAGGAAGAGGAGCGGTTGGGGGTCAATCCCTACAAGCTGGGCATCGTCGCGGGCACAGACACCCACAACGGCACCCCCGGCGCGGTCGCCGAGCACCGGTACGAGGGCCACAGGGGCAAGACCGAAGACACGCCCCGAAAACGGCTCCGGCCCGGAGGAATACACCCTAGTAGTCGTTCACAATTGAAATTGTGGGTACAATCCCTTGAGCTTTATGCG
>CAZYTX010000036.1:0-35569 GCA_964650485.1 uncultured bacterium
ACTAGTTATTTCCACGCAGGAATCAGGACCTACTCCACCACCACGGTCCAGTTGTAGGGGTCTTCGAGCGCGCCGTACTGTATGCCGGTGATGGTGTCGTATAGCTTCTGCGAGAGCTCTCCCACCTTGCCCCCGCTTATCTCCACGGTCTTGTCCTTGTAGGTGAGCGAGCCCACCGGGGAGATGACCGCGGCAGTGCCCGTGCCAAAGCACTCCTGTAACTTTCCCCTGTCCGCGGCCTCCATGACCTCGTCTATGGACACCGGCCGCTCCGTGACCCGCACGCCCCAGTCGCCGGCGAGCCGGAGCACGCTGTCCCGTGTTATACCGGGAAGTATGGTGCCGGTGAGGGGCGAGGTCAAAAGCTCGTCGTCAATCATGAAGAAGATGTTCATGGTGCCCACCTCCTCGACCCACCTGCGCTCCACGCCGTCCAGCCACAGCACCTGGGTGAACCCCTTCTTCTTGGCCTTCTCCGCGGCCAGCAGGCTGGCGGCGTAGTTGGCCGGCGTCTTGGCCTCGCCGGTGCCCCCCTTGGCCGCGCGGATGAACTCGTCCTCCACAAGGATCTTTACCGGGTTGAAACCCTCCTTGTAGTAGGCCCCCACCGGGGAGAGGATGATGAAGAAGATGTAGCTGGAGGACACGTGCACGCCCAGAAAGGTCTCGGTGGCAATTATTGTGGGCCGTATGTAGAGCGCGGTCCCGTGGTTCTTGGGCACCCAAAGGCTGTCCACGCTCACCAGGGATGTTATGGCCTCAAGATGGAGGTCCGGGTCCAGACGCGGCACGCACATGCGCTCGTTTGAGAGGTTCATGCGCTCGATGTTCTTCTGCGGCCTGAAGAGCTGGGTCCTGTCTCCCGCGTGGAAGGCCTTGAGCCCCTCGAAGGTTGCCTGGCCGTAGTGGAACATTATGGTGGCCGGGTCCAGGGTGAAGGGGGAGTAGGGCACTATCCTGGGGTCATGCCAGCCCTTGCCCTCGGAGTAGTCCATGATAAACATGTGGTCGGTGAATATCTGCCCGAACCCGAGCGAGTCCGCGGGCGGCGGGGACCCGGGTTTATCGGTCTTAGTGACGGGTATGGTGGAAGCCATTGCAGGGACACCTCCTCTCACCTTGTCGCATACATATCTATACAACAAAGATCAATCATTTCAAAATCGTGCCTCACCCCGGCAACCCTCAAACCTCACACCTACAGAAGTTGACACCCCATGCTCGCTTTTTTATAGTTAAGCCGTCTTTTGCAACAGACTTATAACAGAGGTGGAGGTGAGCCATGGATTTCGAGTTTCCCGAGGAGATAAAGGTGCTGCGCGACAGCATCCGGCGCTTTGCCGACCGCGAGCTTTTGCCCATTGACGAGGAGGTGAAGAGGACCAGGCACATACCCGAGAAGGTGGTGGAGCAGATGAAGGAGATGGGCCTGTTCGGGGTCATGACCCCCGAGGAGTACGGCGGCATGGGCATGAGCAACGTGGCCTGCATGGTCATCCAGGAAGAGCTTGCCAGGGCCAACCTGGCATACTGCTACCTGATAAGCGGAAACATCGGCATCGGGACACTGGGGCTGGTGCACTTCGGAGACGAGGAGCAGAAGAAGAAGTACCTGCCGCGCATGGCCTCGGGAGAGCTCTACGCATGCTTCGCGCTCACGGAGCCGAACGCCGGCTCGGACGCCGCGGGCGTACAGATGAAGGCGGAGAAGAAAGGGGACGGCTACGTGCTGAACGGCATGAAGCATTTCATCACCACAGGTGACATCTCCCACGTTTTCACCATACTCGCGGTCACGGACAAGGAAAAGGGCAGGAAGGGAATAAGCGCGTTCGTGGTGGACAAGGACACGCCCGGCTTTTCCATCGGCAAGATACAGAGCTCCATGGGCACGGACATATGCCAGCAGTGCGAGCTCATATTCGAGGACTGCGAGGTCCCCGCGGAGAACCTGCTGGGCCAGGAGGGCGAGGGTTTCAAGGTGGCCATGCAGGTGCTGGAGGAGGGAAGGATATCGCAGGGGGCCCGCTCCATAGGCATGGCCCGCAGATTGATCGAGCTCTCGCGCGAGCACGCCATGAACAGGGTGCAGTTCGGAAAGACCATAGCCGAGTTCCAGGCGGTGCAGTGGATGCTGGCCGACATGCTGGTCGAGCTCTACGCCATGAAGTGCATGGTATACGACACCGCATGGAGGCTGGACCAGGGGGAGCGCAACCGGGCCAGGGCCGGCATGGTGAAGCTCTTTTGCACCGAGGCGGTGGGAAGGATAGCCGACAGGGCCGTGCAGATTCACGGGGGCACGGGCTACATGGAGGAGGCCCCCATCGAGGCCATATACCGCGAGGTCAGGGGAATGCGCATCTTCGAGGGGACCTCCGAGATACAGAGGCTCATAATCTCCAGGGACCTGTTGAAGAACAACATGAGCTCCATTGGGTTCGACTGAGCCCGAACACAATGGAGGCGGGATGTCGTGTAATCTGGGGATACAAAAGCAGTCAAAGCAGAAGAGCCCAAGGGAGCTTCTCGCCTTTGTCGCCCTCTGGGCCCCTTACGCCGCGCTGGTGCAGCGGTTTTACTTCGTGACCGACGACGCCTTTATCACATTCCGCTATGCCCGCAACCTTGTCCAAGGGCTGGGCCCCCGCTACAACCCCGGCCCCGGAGTCCCGGTTGACGGCTGCAGCAGCTTCTTGTGGATGCTGCTCTGCTCCGCGGTGGAAAGGCTGGGATGGGACATAAAGCTCTGGCCGGCCCTGGTGTCCTTTATATGCGGCTCCGTGCTCCTATTCCTGGTCTTCCGCACGCTTTTGAAAAACCTTAACCTGCCGCTGTGGTCCGCGTGGCTCTCCGCTTTTTTCCTTGGCGTCCTCCCTCCCTTTTTTATATGGTCCACCAGCGGGCTGGAGACCATGGCTTACGCCCTTGTCATGTTCGCGGTCTTTGAAAGGCTTTTCCTGCGCGAGGCCGGGCCCGCTCCCATCCAGGCGGGCGCCCTGGGCATCTCTTTGGCGCTCATAAGGTCCGAGGGTGTTTACTGGGTGCTTGTCCTGGCAATACTATTCGCTCTTTTTCA
Source organism: uncultured bacterium (assembly GCA_964650485.1). Taxonomy (GTDB): domain Bacteria; phylum RBG-13-61-14; class RBG-13-61-14; order RBG-13-61-14; family DATKZS01; genus CAZYTX01. The sequence continues at coordinate 3,080 of CAZYTX010000036.1, forward strand.
GCGGCTTTCCGGCAGGAGAGTCATGAGGCAGGCGCTTGTTTTTTCCGGGATCGCGCTTTCCGGTTATCTGTTGTGGCTTTTATGGCATTTTGGCTACTACCATACGCTTTTCTCCAGCGCCACCCGGGCCAAGCTGATCTTCTCCCCCATAACCCTTGGCAGGGGCTTCGATTACCTGTTGACGCACCACTTCGCTGTGCCCTCCCTCTTCCTGGTCATTCCTGGTGCCGTGACAGCCTTGAGAGGGCAAAGACGCCCGCTGGGCCTGGCCGTGGCCGGCATGGCGCTGGGCGTGGTGTGCTTCTCCCTGGTGGTGGGAGGCGACCACATGGCTTTTGCGCGCTTTCTGGTGCCCGGTCTCGCCTTTGACGCCATACTTTTCGCGTGGCTCATTACGGACCTGGGCCGCGGGAGATGGATTCGGAAGGCCGCTGCCGGCACGGTGGCGCTTGCATCGGTGGCGGTCGGGCTTTTGCCTGCTTTCGACATAAACCCCGCACCCGCCCGGGTGCGGGCGTTTCGCACCTCTTTTGCATACAGGCTCCAACCCGGAGGGGTCCAGTCGGAGCGCTCAAGGTGGGAGTTCCACAAGGAGAAGGTTGAACTCTGGGAGGCGGTGGGTCGCGGGCTTAAAGCCTATGCCCATCCCGGCGACTCGCTGGTGGCCGGGGCCATCGGCGCCAGGGGCTACTTTTCAGGGCTGTATATATACGACAGGTGCGGGCTGGTGAACCGCAGGGTGGCCGAGCTCGAACCTTTGAAACCCAGGGGTCCGCCTGGCCACCAGAAGTGCGTGGGTCTCAGTTTCTTTATTGACCAAGAGCCGGACATAGCATGGGCGGAATTGTTCCCGGATTACCTGGCGCCTCTTATAGTAACGGAGCTCGATTCCTCCCCCTACTCCGGGCTGTACGTGGCGCATTTCGAGCTCGTGCCCGAGTACCGGGCCCCCCGCCCTCATTACATGGTTCTCTTCCGGAAGATCAAGCCTTCCGAGGACCCGTACGAGGCATGGTCCGAGGTCTATAAAAAGCTGGTAAACATGTGATTCATTATTACACTTATAAGGAGGACGCGTTTAAAGGAGGGATTTTAAATGTCATCCGCACAAGGCCGGGTGGAAGGTACAAAGCTGCCGGCAGACCTTGAAAAGACAGTGGAGTTCCACGGACACTTCTGCCCGGGGATTTTGATCGGGTACCGGGCTGCCAGGGTCGGGCTTTCGATGCTAGGCTCCCGGAGGTCTGCGGACGAGGAGCTGGTGGCCATAGTTGAGAACGACTCCTGCGCGGTGGACGCAGTGCAGGTGCTGACAGGCGCCACATTCGGCAAAGGCAACCTGGTTTACAAGGACCACGGCAAGCAGGTGTTCACCTTTGCCCTCAGGCCCTCGGGCAAGGCGGTGAGGGTGGCGCTGAAAGCCGGGGCACTGGGAGACGGCTCGGTGTCCAGGGATGAGAAGTCCAGGCTCCTCTTAGACAAGGAAGCGGACGAGCTCTTCCATATCCAGGAGATGACGATTGATATGCCCGAGGCGGCCCGGACAAGGAAAAGCCTGGTGTGCGATGAGTGCGGCGAGCCGGTGATGGAGACCAGGACACGGAAGGCGGGTGACCGTCTGCTCTGCATACCCTGCGCCGAGGAGCGGAGCGCTTAATAATGGATCATCCGAAGAAGTTCTTGGACACGTCGTAAATGTCCGTAGGCAACGTTTTGTACCCTTCCCCCACCTCGGACAGTGGGACCGGCGCCACGTCGAAGCCCCTGAGTGACACCATGTTGCCCCATTGTTCGTTGGCCACCATGTCAACAGCGCACACCCCGAAGCGCGTGCCCAAAACCCGGTCCCATGCGCTGGGCGTGCCTCCGCGCTGTGTGTGGCCGAGTATGGTGGTGCGCACGTCCATGCCGGTCATCTTCTCCAGGTCCTGGGCCAGGGCGTTGCCCACGCCGCCCAGGAGCACGTGCCCGTACTCGTCCACCTTGTCGCTCCTTTGGTAGGCCTCTTTCATGCCCCTGGGGTACGCGCCCTCGGCTATCACCACTATGGAGAAGGTCTTGCCCCGGTCGCGCCTTGCATTGATGGCCTGGACCACCTCTTCCAGCTCAAAGGGCACCTCGGGCACCAGCACCATGTCCGCTCCCCCTGCCATGCCGGCGTAGGTGGCGATCCAGCCCGTGTGCCTTCCCATGGTCTCGATCACTATGACCCGGTGGTGTGCCTCCGCAGTGGTGTGGAGCCGGTCAATGGCCTCGGTGGCTATCTCCACCGCGGAGTTGAACCCGAAGGTGTAATCCGTGCCACCCACGTCGTTGTCAATGGTTTTGGGCACGCCTACAACGTTGAGTCCCTCATTGCAGAAAACAGAGGCCGCGCCCAGGGTGTCGTCTCCACCGATTGCTATGAGGGCGTCTAATCTTAGCTTCTTGTAGTTCTCGATAGTGAGTTCCTTGGACTCCTGGGTCTTTATGGGGTTGGTCCGGCTGGTGCCCAGTATGGTGCCCCCGCGGTGGAGGATACCGGTGACCGACTCCCGGGTAAGGTTCTTCCACTCGTAGTCCAGGAGCCCGGCCCAGCCGTTCAGGACCCCTATCATCTTGAAGTTGTACTTGCGGATGCCACGTACGACAATGGCACGGATAACCGCGTTCAGTCCCGGGCAGTCGCCGCCTCCGGTGAGAACGCCCACGCGCTGAATCTTGCCCATGTGCCAAAACCTCCTTCATCACAGAGTCTCGACTGAAATCTTGAGTCTAAACAAATTATAAGAGCGTATGCTGCTTTGTCAAAGGTGTTGACTCCCCCTTTCTAAAGCGTTCAGGTCTTTTGAATATTAGAAAGCATAGCACCGAGGCAAGGGAAGCGAGGCATGCCCACAGGCCGAGCTTAAAACCCGGGGGTTTGAACACCATTTTGATGCCGGATATCTTTTCTTCTTTGTCAGGCCGCTCAAGCTTCAGGAACCTGAAGGCCAGGTGGTCTTTCAGTATCTTTATCTCCCGGGTTTCAAGCGGACGGCTCGACTTCCGCATCCCGGAGAGCAGATAGGCCCTCCATCCCGGGCGCCACGACTCCGAGGTGTAGATGGAAGTGTCTTCCGTGTCAAGAGAGGCGGGACGTTCCAGCAGCAAGACGTCCGGGAAGGGGCGGCGCACCCCCCATGCGATCTGCTCACCTTTCAGCCCGGTGTATGCCCTGGGCATGGCGGAGAGGTTCCTGTACAGGTAAAGCCCGGGCATTGACTCCCATGGTATTATTCTCACGGAAGGGCCATTGAGCTTGAGGGCGTACCTTGCTAGTATCCACACCACGTTCATCCTGTTCAAGAGTCCCAGGCGGTCCTTGTCCAGGTTGTCAGGGTCGCGCACCGCCATCTGGTCGAACTTTTTCAAGCGCCCGTCCTTGTATTTGAATATGGAGGGGTAGAGGAGCGACAGCCTCCTGGCCGCGTCTTTTGGCGGTATCCTGGTCCAGCAGTCAATGGTGTCGGCTCCTGTCAGGAGACCCAGGTTAAAGGGCAGGTCAGTGTCAAGGATGCCGCGCGACGAGAGGATCATGTAGCGCTGCTCTGGCGCGGTCCCCGAGATGAGCGACATTGCGCCGCGGTCCGGGGCAAGGTCTTGTGGCTTTGTCATGGGCTCCCAGGAGAGTGCCAGGCCGTAGAGGTCGAGCACCACCAGGCACACGGCCAGTCCGGCCCGGGACCTGGCGGACATCCTGGAGAGCTTTCCCGGAAACAGCAGGGCCGCGGTCCCGGTTGCCATAAATAGCGCGCAGAACACGATCCTCATGGTCATGCCGCGGCTGATCCAGTGCAGGGAGACCGCGGTGGCAATGCCGAAGGCCAGCAGGAATGCCCCTCCCCACCTGCCCCCGGGCAAGAAGGCCCTGTCCGTTTTTCCATCCTGCAAGAGCCACCTGTCCAGGGAAAAGCCTGTGGCCATGAGAAAGAACAGGGTCACCACCGGCCACATGCGCATGGGAACCACCAGTGAGCCCAGCACCGGGATGCGCGAGCCCACCAGACTGAATGGATGAGCGTAGATAAACATCAGGTAGACCACCGCAGCGGGGAAGATAAGGAGCCTTTTCCTCACGTAGCCGTGTCTTCGGGACCCGTACGCTGCCAGCAGTATCAGGAAAGCGCCCAGGTAGTAGGGGTCCAGGCCGTGGTTTGGCGGGAAGTACTGCGCGGCCCTGGGCAACTGGAACAGCGCCATCAAGAAAGCGAGCGCCACCGGGGCCATGCTGAGCGAGGGGGAGAAGCCGCCCGAGCGCACGGACTGGTGCACGAACTCGAATGTGGGCAGGAGTTGCGGCAGAGCCAGGAGCGAGCCCGCGGCCAGCGAGCCGGCCAGGGCAACGTAGCCAGGCCAGGCGCGCTCCTCTCCTCTTCGCAGCGCCAGCTCGAAAACAAGACCCAGCACCCCGAAAACCAGCATCTCCATGTCTCCCCCGTAGAGCATGGCGGCAAAGGCGAATGCAGGTATTAAGAAGCTCGTGAGCCCGGGCCTCGCAAGAAGCAGAAGGCTCCCTCCGAACCACAGCGGCAGCCAGGCCCCGGTGTGGAGCGTGGGAGCGAAGGCGATGTTGGCGAAGATGAAACCGGAAAAGGCGTAAGCCACGGCCGCGCAGAAGCCGGTCACGTGCGAGCGGCCGAGGAACCGGAACATTGCGAACGTGGAAAAGCTGGCCAGGCATAGGTGCATGAAGATGTCAATCGCGCCTCCCAGCGCGTACTCCTTGAACAAGAGGTGTGTGAAGACCCAGGGCAGGTATAGCGAGCCGGTATGAGGGAACGCGAGGAAGGGCATGCCGCAAAGGTTATGGGGGTCCCACAACGGGAAGTGTCCTATGGAGTAGCAGTGCATTATGAACTTGGAGAAGGGTATCCACTGGTACCCCAGGTCGGAAGCGCTGGGAGAGTCCACCACCGTCCTGCCGAAAAAAGCCGGCAGGAAGGCCAGGAGCGCGGACATCAGCAAAAGCCCGGAAATCCAGGGCAGACAGGAGCGCAGGTCTCTGCTCTCTTGCTGATCGGTCATTTGCTCCTCGCAAAATAGGCCGCAAGCAATGCCGCGGCTGAAAGCAGGTACAAGAAGTTAAAGCCCGTGGCCAGGACAATGTAGCTCAAGAGACCGGCAGCCGCGGCCCCCGTCATCACAGACCCGATTGCAGAGGGAAGTGAGTCCATGCAAAGAACATAGCCCCAAAGGGCAAGCCCCAAAAGAGGGAGGGATACACCGGCCTTCATGAAAAACACGGTCTCACGGGAAAGCGCGGCCTCCCGGGGAAGTCCGGCAAGCCCGGCAGCGTACAATAAAACAAGAAAAGCCGCGGCAGAAAAAACGGCCGGGCCGACCCTGCCGGCGCCGCCGAGATACAAGAGACCGGCAAGCCCGGGCACGACAAGGAACAAGGCCATGCCCGCGCAGCTCGGGGCCCACGTGGAACCCGTGGCGAGCGCAAGCTCCATGGTAAGGGTGACGGACAAAAAGAGGCCCGCCGCTCCCAGGGCAAAGAAGCGGGCGTGCAGACTCGCCCTTTTCCTTCCCGCTGCCAGCCATAAAATCAGGGATATGACGGGCAGGATGGAGATGACGAGAAAGTATACGGCCCCGGATTTGAAGTCGTAGAGGTATATAAAGGGCCTGTCAAAGGTCGGTATGAGGCCCGGCTCCTTCTTGAGGTAAGAGCGCGTGACATCTTTTGCAGAGGGGTTTTCAGGCCGGATAAAGGATGAGCCCTCCCCCGCGACAATGACAGTGAACGCCCGCTCCGCGAGCAGGACGAGCTCCCACACCCGGGTTTGCCCCCGGAATATAGATTTTAGCATGGAAAAGGTCCTGCGGGATTCGGGGCAGTCGCGGCATGGGAAGTATATTGCCATGGTCCCGTTGTGCGAGAGCAGCCTGGCTGTTTGTTGCAGTCCATCCCTGGTGTAGAAGAGGCTGTCGGGCCGGATAAAAGACAAAAGGGAAAGCTGGGTGTAGGAGGCGAGGCCAGGTATTACTATGAGGTCAAAGCGGCGCTTGCTCGAGTCGGCAAAGGCCAGGGGGTCTCCCTTTACAAGCTTCACCCGCGGGTCGTGAAAGGGCCTTTCCGGGTGGAGTTTCCTTTCAAGGTCCGCGATCGCGGGATCAGCCGCGACCGCGCGGACAAGAGAGGCCCCCGCCCGGAGGGCTGCCGCCGCGTGGTTGCCGGCGCCCGGGCCCAGTATGAGAACGCGGCGGGCGCCCGAGGATTTATACGGCAACATGATGAAGCCGGAGAGCTCGCCTAGCCTTGCCCCCAGCAGGGGATGGTCCTTTGCCAGGTAGGAGACCACCACCGGGTCGAGGTTCACGGTAAAGCAGGCGTCTATATTGTTGGCCTCGATGTTCATGAAGCCGAGGGTGTTGCGCGCGGCTGGAGGAAGCCCTGCAAGGTCCAGCATCCCGGTGTCTTTGCTTGCGCTCACCTTGTAGTAGGGAGACCAGGTCGCTCCCCTTTGGGAAAAGTATGCAGAGGAGATCATGGCCACCCAAAGAATAACTATCGCAGCCATGCCTTTTTGGGGCAGCCCTTCCATACGGGCTGAAAAGAGATATACCGCGGCCGCGAGACCTGTCCCCGCGAGAGGCGAGACCATGAGCCCGCACAGGGCTGCATGGCAGCATATACCCAGCGCGGCCCCGGCGAGCAGGTATGCGCAGCCCGGGCCCGGCCGGCGCCGGCCGAGCATTGCGCCCAGTGTCCTTCCCCCTGGCAGCCATGCCCATGCGTGCGCGAGGAAAAGCAGTGCGATGATAATATTAACGGGTATATGTCCCGCCTCCCCCGTCCACACCCTTTCGATCCAGTGGAAGGGGGTGAGCTTGGGGCCGAAGATGTGAATGAGCTGGAAAAGGACAGTGAAGATCAGCAGCCTGAAGGGCATTGACAGGAGGTGGTCCCTTACTTTGAGGTCCGCCTGTCTGTGAGCGCACCCGAGGCCGGCGCCCAGGAGGAAAGAGACCAGCAAGAGGTTCTGGACGACCCCCGCTGTGCTGATGACGCCCGGCATGAGTCTGATCAGGGAGAGGAGGAGGAGGGTGAGTGTGAAGGAAGCGGCGAGGATCATTGCCTCGGGCCTCTGCAAGAAGAGGGTGCGTTTCATGGCCGATGCTCTTGTCATGCGCCCGGGTCGCGCTTCTTTTCAGTGGCCGAGGGTTTGCTTGTCATCCTTCTATCTCCCCCAGTATCTCGGCCGCTTTTTTTCTCACGTCCGGGTCATCATGTCCGGTGAGCTCGATCACCTTTTCCACTGCTTCGGAGGCGTTCAGCTTTCCCAGGGTGTCGAGCGCGGCTATTACCAGGTGCTTGTTCTCGCGGTCCAGGACCGGGATAATGTGCCCGACCAGGCTCTTGTGGTGGAAGTTTGCCAGGGCCTCCACCGCGATGGTCTGAATGGTTACGCTCTCGTCGTTCAGAGCGTTTACAAGCGGCTGCAATGTCCTCGGGTCTCCCAGCTCACCCAGCACCCTGATGGCCGCGGCCCTGATGTCCTCCTCGCCGCTGCCCAGCGCGTGGATGAGCACGGGCAGGCAGGAGTCGGCCCGCAGCTTGCCCATGGCATAGACCACCTTCAGCTTCATCACCTTGTCGCCCTGCCTGTACTTCTCGATCAAGGCCTCCAGGTTATCCATGCCCTCGATCCTTTCCAGGGCCTCGGCCGCGCTCCTCTGTACGTCCTCGCTGGGGTCGCGCAGCAGCTTGATCAGTACTTTGCGCCGCTCGTCCATGGGTAGCCGTGGAACCGAATTTATCAGTATAGCATGTTCCGGTCAATTCAGGTGTGAGCTGTGAGGGGCGAGATGTGAGTTTTAACCCGGCTTTGCTGGAGCCAGTGCGGGCAAGGTTTTGGGTTAACGCAGAGCACGCAGAGAGACACTTTTTTATTCCGTTGCGTGGTTGCGTCAAAAGGGTTTTCGGTTCATTCCGGCCGGTGCCACTCGACCATGGCATAAGCGGAGTGGTTATGTATGGACTCGAAGTTCTCGGCCTCCACCCTGAACCAGGAGAAGTTGAGGTCTTTTTTCAGGCGCTGGGTGACCTCGCGCACCAGGTCCTCCACGAACATGGGATGGTCATAGGAGTGCTCGGTGACCCATTTCTCGTCCTCCCTCTTGAGGAGCGCGTACACCGGCGAGCTGGCCGAGCTCTCGATAAGGTTCACCACGTCCTCGATCCAGAAGAAGCCCTTGAACTCGAGGGTGACGGTGACCCGGCCCCTCTGGTTGTGGGCCCCCCGCTCGCTGAGCTCGCGCGAGCAGGGGCAGAGGGTGGTGACCGGCACGGTTATGCCCACGTGGAAGAGCTTGGAGTCCTGGTTGATCTCGCCTATGTAGCGGCAGCGGTACTCCATCATGGACCTGGCCCTTGATACGGGAGCGTGTTTCTCGATGAAGTAGGGGAAGTCCATCTCCACGTGCGCGGAGTGCGCCGAGAGCTCCTCCTTGAGCTCGTCGAGGATGGAGAGGAAGTTGTTTATGGTGATGCGGCCGTATCTCCTGTTCAGCACCTCGATGAACCTGCTCATGTGGGTGCCTTTGAAGTTCTCGGGAAGGTTCACGTACATGCTGATCTGGGCCACGGTGGCCTGGGTGTCCTTTGCCTTGTCGCGCACGATGATCGGGTAGGAGATGTCCTTGACCCCGACCTTGTTGATGGACACCTTGCGGTCGTCCGTCTGGTTCTGCACGTCTATCACGTCTACTGCCCGTTTACAAAGGCCGCGCCCGCGTCCTCGCTCTCCCACACCACCACCCGGGCCAGGCTTATGCCGCTTGGCATTTCGGTCTCGAGGGCCTGGAATATTGCCCGTGCCAGGTTCTCGGCGCTGGGGTTTTCCCGGTCAAAGGGCGGCACCTGGTTGAGGAGGGCGTGGTCGTAGTTTTCAAGGTGCGCGTCAATGATACTTTTCAGCTCTTTAAAGTCCGCTGCCAGCCCGAGCTCATTCAGCTCATTTGCGCTGAAGTGCACCTCCACCCCGTAGGTGTGGCCGTGGAGGTTCTCGCACTTTCCCTGGTAGCCACGGAGCTGATGTGCCGCGGAGAACTTCCTCTTTACTATCAACTCAAACCCCAAACCTCAAACCCCAAACCTCAAAACTCACCCCCCACCCCTCGCCCCTATTTCACCACCTGCATTCCGTGCTTCTCCACGGGCTCGGCCCCCTCGTCAAAGCTGTACTGCACCACCTGGTAGTCTTTCCTGAACTCGGCCACCTCGTCGCCTATGTACTTGCCGTCAATGAGGCACTTCTTGAAAAGGTCGGCAATGGTCTTCATCTGGTCCTGTTTCATTCCCACCCTTGTCATCTCCTGCACGCCCAGCCTGATGCCGGCGGGGTTCTGCACCTTTTCCAGGGGCTCGAAGGGCAAGAGGTTCATGTTTATGATGATGGAGTTGTCTTTGAGCACCCTGGCCACCTCGTCGCCCCTGCCCAGCCTGGACACGTCCACCGCCACCTGGTGGCTCTCGGTGAAGCCGAGCCCGGGGGCCTGCACCTCGAACCCGTGATCGTACAGGGCCTTTGCGAATGCCCTGGCGTTCTGTATCACCTGGTCGGCATAGGCCTCGCCGAACTCGAGGAACTCGTACGCGGTCAATGCCAGCGGCACCAGGGTGTCGAGGTGGTGGTTGGACGAGCTGCCCGGGAAGGCCCCCTTGTCTATCTTTGTCCACTCGGGGTCTTTCATGTTGGAGAAGGCTATTCCCCGCTGCGAACCGAAGAAGGTCTTGTGGGTGGAGGCGGTGACGATGGTTGCGCCCTCGGAAAGCGGGTCCTGGAAGCGCTTTCCGGCGATGAGCCCGAGCACGTGCGCGGCGTCGTATATGAGCGCTATCCCCTTCTCTTTGCATATGCCTGCGAGCTCCTGGACCGGCTCGGGGAAGAGGAAGAGGCTCTTTCCGAGCACCAGCACCTTTGCGTTCACCCACTTTATGAGGTCCACTGTGTGGTCCACGTCAATGCGGTAGCCGTCCTCTGTCAGCGGGAAGTTGATGATGTTGTGTGTGTACTTTCCCACTGAGCCGGCCTTGTGGTGGCTTATGTGTCCGCCCCCGGAGGTGGAGTTGACCATGACCACGTCGCCGGGGTTTATGTAGCGCGAGAACACGGCGTCATTGGCCACGGTGCCGCTGATGGGCCTCACGTCTATGTGGCGGCAGTTGAACAGGGTCTTCAAGTGCTTCTTGCAGCGGGTCTCGATCTCGTCAATCTTCTCCGTGCCCTGGTAGTAGCGCTCGCCCGGGTGGCCCTCGGCGTAGCGGTGGGTGAAGTCCGAGCCCATCACCTCGCGGGCGCGGCTGCTCATCACGTTCTCGCTGGCGATCAGGTTGACGGTGGAGCGGCGCCACTGGTTCTGCTGGCGCACCAGGTCCTCGATCCACTCGATGTTCTTCTCGTACATTTACAAAGCCTCCGTTTGGCGTGATGCTTTGTCCGGGTCCTTAATATTGTAATCCAAGAGCGGTGTTGATGTCGAATTTCTTTCCCACCATGCGGTACATCTTGGGCGGCTTCCAGGGCTCTAGCCCTGCGTCCTCCAGTATATTGTCGTGTATGGCCCAGGACCTGCCCCGCACGCTGTATTCGAACCCGTGCCTCCTGAAGAACGTGCCGGAGAGCGCTCCCCGCAGCGGCCCCCCTTCGCGGAAGCCGCCGTCAATCCCGCGCATGAGCGACTCTCCCTGGAAGTAGCGGAACCCGTGCCTCTCGTACACGATGGCATTGTGGTAGAACAGGGCCTCCAAAGCGATGGACTTGAAATCCGCGGTCTTGCAGAACCTGTCAAGCTGCTCGCAGAGCTCTCTGGTCAGCCTCATGCCGGCGCGGACCTGACCGGGCGCCAGTCCGGCCAGAAGAGCCTTTTCCTCCTCCGCGATGTTCCTGCTCTTCCAGTCCAGCCAGCGGGACTTGCCCTCGGGGGTCACGTCAGTGTCGAAACGCGGAGACTCCGGGTCGTTGATCTTTATGAAGTCCCACATCATCTGCACCAGGTCGCGGCTCTCGCTCACCTCGATGTAAAAAAGCGGGTCTCGGTCCGAGGGGAAGCGCATGAGCTTGAGGCTGGCCTCGGTCCCTCCGGGGGGCGCGTCCACCTCCAGGCAGTCCTCGCCCTGCCGGTTCTTTCCGGAGCCGGGGTCTATGTTGAATTTTTCAAAAAGACTGGGAGGAACCAGCATGCGGTATACCTTGATCTTGCCTTGGTCATCGAGCTCGTTTATGCGTGAGATCTTGGCCATACTTTTCAGGTTTGAGGTGTGAGGTTTGGGGTTTGAGTTTTGGTGTAACAAAGACTTTTCTCACACAGAGACACAGAGAACGCAGAGAATTTATAAAATTCTTCTCTTAGAGGCATAACGCATGTCCTGATTTTCATACAAGCAGACACTGCTGTCCAAAATAATCTCCGGGGCCCGAAACCGTTTTTTTGAAACCACGAAGGCACAAAGGGCACTAATTTAAAGAAAGGAATCTTCTTTGCCTCCTTGGTGTCTTTGTGGTTGTAATCTCCAGGGGCCTTGATTACACTCGCCTGCTCTTTAAAGCAACAAGGCAAAGTGCGTCCGACACGTACACGGCGGAGGCTTTGCCGGGTCTTTGACCCCTCTTTTTTTGCCATGTCCAAATCCAGGTTGACTTTGCCAAGGCCTTGAATCAATGGTCCTGATCCTTTTAATTCTTCGTGCCTTTGCGACTTTGTGGTAAATTTTCCTGGTCCTGTTTCGGACAAGAGTGACAAGCAGAAATCCCCGCATTTTTTTGCATTCCTCTGTGTCCTCCGTGTCTCTGTGTGAAACAAGAAATTTATTTTGGACAAGAGCAGATTCAGATGTATCCGAGGTCGCGGAGGCGCTGTTTAATTTTCTGCTCCTGTTCTTGGTCGTACTCTTCAGCTTCCATTGCAGGTATGTATCCCATGAGCTCTAAAGTCCTCACCACCTTTATGTTGGACTCTTCCACTGTCTCCACGTCGGTATGGCATACGACCTCGGCGTTCTCGGGCGGCTCGTAGGGGTCGCTTACCCCGGTGAAGTTCTCGATCTCTCCTGCCAGGGCCTTCTTGTAGAGCCCTTTTGGGTCCCGCTCTTTTAGCACCTCTATGGGGCAGTCGCAGTGGACCATGACAAAGCGGCCGATCTTTTCCCTTATTTCCCGCCTTATGCTCTTGTATGGCGAAATAGCCGCAGCCACGGCCACCACCTCGTTCCTGGTGAGCAGGTCGCACACGAACCCTATCCGTCTGATATTTGTGTCCCTGTCCTCCTTGGAAAAGCCCAGTCCCTTGCTCAGGTTCTCGCGTATGATGTCTCCGTCCAGGACCTCTACCTTGACCCCCCTCTCCAGGAAAGCCAGCTCGCACTCCCTTGCCAGCGTGGACTTGCCAGCTCCTGACAGCCCGGTGAACCACAGAGTAAACCCCTTCACGTTACCTCCCTTATTGCTTTAAAAGATTTCTTCCTATCATGTCGGCCGGCACCTGGACGCCCAGAAAAGAGAGCACCGTGGGCGCCAGGTCGTATATGGAGTATACATCATTTATCTCTTGGAAACTCTCCGGGGGCCGGTTGCATATTAAGATGCCGTCCTGGGCGTGGTTGGCGTCGTCCGGGCCGGTGTCGTTCTCGAACATGTGCACCGTCCCGGTTCCCACGCTCCCCGCTGACCTCCAGTCCAGGTCACCCAGGTATGCGATGAGGTCGGGCGCGATGTTGTTTATCTCTTTGTAGACCTCCTCCGGCTTGAACACCCTGGTGCCTATGTTTACTCCCTTCTCGTCGGTGAGGGCCTCCAGTTTTTCCTTTAGTTCATCTCGGAAAAGGTGGTAGTCTTTCTCAGGCACCTGTCCCTCGGGCTCCCTTCCCTCCACGTTCATGAATATCCTTGCGTAGTAGCCTCCCTCTCCCCACACTTTTGTGTTTTCCCAGTCCACCATGTCCATGCTAAGCCTGGTCGGCTCTTTGGGCTGCCGCTTGAGTGCGAGGCACCCTTGTTGCTGCAGCCACTCGTTGATGCATATGGCCCCGTTCATCCTCTTGGCCCCATGGTCCGAGACCACCATCACCAGGGTGTCCTTGTCAAAGAGCTCCAGGGTCTTTCCTATCTCCCGGTCCAGGTACACGTAATAGTCCAGGACAGCGTTCTCGTACTTGTTCCCCGGCTGGTAGAGCCTGTGCTCCGTGTCGAAGAACCTCCAGAAGCCGTGGTGTATCCTGTCCACTCCCATTTCCACCACTATTGCGAAGGGGTAGTCTCCCTTTTTGTAGAAGTGCCGGAAGGCCTTCCACCTGGCCTCGGTCATCCGGTATATGTCCTCCAGGAGCTTGTCCTTGTCCTCGGTGCGGAACTCGTCAACGTCTATCATGTAGTCTCCGCCCGCGGCCTTGTCCAGCTCCGGCCTTATATCGTGGGGCCAGGTGAAGGGCACGTCCTTGCCCGGGGCCAGAAAGCTCGAGACCAGCACCCCGTTGAGCGGCTTGGGGGGATAGGTCTGCGGGACTCCGAACACCAGGGATGCCATGCGGCTCCTGGAGAGCCAGTTCCACACGGTCTTTGATTTCACGAAGTTGGCGTTTGCAAAGTACAGGCTCTTGTAGTCGTATGCCTCCCGGTTCCTGAAACCGTAGAAGCCCAGCATGCCCGGGTCCTTGCTGGTCATCATGGCTGTCCAGGCAGGCACGGTGATGGGGGGTATGGTGGAGCGAAGCTTTGCATATGTGCCCCGGTCCATGATGGAGGAGAGGCTGGGCAGATACTCCCTCCACTTGTCAAAGACAAGCTGGGGGGTTGCGCAGTCAAGTCCGAGGATTACTACTCTCTTCATCTCATTGGGTCCTTTTTACAGGTTTCTCGAGGTTTGATTAGCGCTGACAAAGTATCGCTGAACTTAGGATATAAGAAACCTCCCTGTTTTTCCAGGCAGGGGAGGATCAGGCTTCATCACCCTGTTAACTTGACCTTTGATGAGTGTCCCGAGACCTGGTTTTGTATCTCCAGGAGTCCGGAATGGGGGGAGGCGAGCTGTTCGTTTGCGTTCAGGAACTCGATGCCGTATACCTCGCCGTCTGGCGAGATGTCAATGTTGAGTTCGTCGCTTATGCGGATGGTTGTGACCTCTGCTTTATTCTCCCGGAGCTTCAGGTAGGCCACGTTATATTCAGGGTCATAGGTGAGTATCATGTCTTTTCTCCTCAGTAGAACCTCACGATCACCGTAATCACCAGCCAGCCGTCTCCTTCCGGGGCCGCGATTACTTCAACCTGCTTGTTGTTGTAACTTTGACCTCTCCATAGGGAATTATAGACGAAATTCCGTCTGAAAGCACTACGGCCGAACCCGGCTGCAAAGGACTCGCCGCGGCTGACCGTCTCGATCACCTCACTCTCCGTGGCGCCCCTCTCTTCCATGCGAGTCCTGGCGTGCGGATGAACCCTGACTTTCATATCCGCTCCTGATGCAGGATGTCATATTTGAGTGAGCTGGTCAATCGCTCAAGTGAGCAATTCTCGTCTTTCAGTAAAAAGGCGGGCATTAAAGCCCGCCTCCTGCTTGTGCGCGCGTGACAATTACATCATTCCCGGCATTCCTCCTGGCATTCCGCCTCCCGGCATCCCTCCGGGTGGCATGCCGCCGGCCGGCTTTTTCTCGGGTATCTCGGCGACCATGCACTCGGTTGTGAGCATCAGGCCTGCCACTGATGCTGCGTTCTGCAGAGCGGACCTGACCACCTTTGTGGGGTCTATAACCCCGTCCTTTCCCAGGTCTGTGTACTTTTGCGTTTGTGCGTTGTATCCGAAGGAATCCTTCCCTTCTTTGACCTTTTCCACCACGATGGACCCGTCCATTCCGGCGTTGTTTGCTATCCATCGCAGAGGCTCTTCCAAGGCCCTCTTTACAATGTTCACCCCGAAATGCTCGGCTTCTGACAGGGTGAGCTTGTCAAGGGCCTTGAGCGCCCGGATGTAGGCCACGCCCCCGCCGGTGACCACTCCTTCTTCCACCGCGGCCTTGGTGGCGTTGAGCGCGTCCTCGACCCTGGCCTTCTTTTCCTTCATCTCGGTCTCGGTGGCCGCGCCCACGTTTATGACCGCCACTCCGCCTGCCAGCTTGGCCAGCCTCTCCTGGAGCTTCTCGCGGTCGTAGTCCGAGGTGGTCTCGTCAATCTGCGCGCGGATCTGGTTTATCCTCCCGGTGATGGAGTCCTTGGTGCCTTTGCCGCCCACGATGGTGGTGTTGTCTCTGTCAATGACCACCCTCTTTGCCTGTCCCATGTCCTGGAGTGTAAGGTTCTCGAGCTTCATGCCCAGCTCCTCGGCAACCACCTGGCCCTTGGTGAGTATGGCTATGTCCTCGAGCATGGCCTTCCTGCGGTCGCCGAACCCGGGGGCCTTGACCGCGGCCACGTTCAGGGTGCCGCGCAGCTTGTTGACCACCAGGGTGGCCAGGGCCTCGCCTTCAATGTCCTCGGCTATGATGAGCAGTGGCTTGCCCGACCTGGCCACGCCCTCGAGCACGGGAAGCAGGTCTTTCATGTTGGATATCTTTTTCTCGTAGAGCAGGATGTAGGCGTCCTCCAGCACCACCTCCATGCGCTCGGGGTCGGTCACGAAGTAGGGGGAGAGGTACCCCCGGTCGAACTGCATGCCCTCAACCACCTCCAGTTCGGTCTCCAGGCCCTTGGCCTCCTCCACGGTGATCACGCCCTCCTTGCCCACCTTGTCCATGGCCTCGGCAATGATGTCGCCGATCTCGGCGTCGTTGTTCGCGGAGATGGTGCCCACCTGTGCGATCTCGTTTCTGTCCCTGGTGGGGTGGGAGAGCTTCTTCAGCTCATCCACCACGGCCTTCACCGCCTTGTCGATGCCCCTCTTTATACCCATGGGGTTGTGGCCAGCGGTGGTGAGCTTGGCCCCTTCCCTGTATATGGCCTGGGCCAGGACCGTGGCGGTGGTGGTCCCGTCACCGGCCACGTCCGAGGTCTTGGATGCAACCTCGCGCACCATCTGGGCCCCCATGTTCTCGAACCTGTCGTCCACCTCGATCTCCTTGGCAACGGTCACGCCGTCCTTGGTGACAGTGGGCGAGCCAAAGGTCTTCTCGATTATCACGTTCCTTCCACGCGGCCCCAGGGTCACCTTGACGGCCTCCGCCAGGGTATTAAGCCCATCCATCATCTTGGCCCGGGCGTTCTCAAAATACTTTATGTCCTTGGCAGCCATTTTAAAACACCTCCCTTTTTATTACGGTTACTTTTTCTTCTTTGAGCCCGCGCTCTTCTTGGCGCCTGCACTCTTCTTGCCCGACTCGATCACGCCCAGGATGTCATCCTCGCGCATGAGCAGGTGCTCCTCGCCGTCAATGGTCACTTCCGTGCCGGCGTACTTCTGGAAGAGGACCCGGTCGCCGGGCTTTACGTCCAGAGGGATGAGCTTGTTGTCCTCTCCAAGTCTTCCCGGCCCCGCGGCGATGACCTCGCCCTCGATGGGCTTCTCCTTGGCAGTGTCCGGGATGATGATCCCGCCGGCGCTCTTCTCCTCCTTCTCCACCCTCTTCAGCAACACGCGGTCTTGCAATGGCTTCACTTTCATGGCATCTACTCCTTTCTTTTTCTATAACCTGCTGAGATTATTGATAAATGCTTCCAGGATCGCACGGATCAACATTAGCACTCCACTCCTTCGAGTGCTAATTTACAACTATTTTATGCATATTTTCCTGGATTGCAAGCCTTTTCAAGGTTTTTTTTCAAAAAATGAGTTATAATTGTGAATCAGGAGCTTGTTAGTGGATCGCTATATTTTCTGGTTGAACCGCGAAGCTGGAGGTTTTTAAATGAGCAACTGGATATCAAGGCTTATGGTGCTCTGTGCGGCGCTGGTGTTTGCTTCTGGTTGTGAGGAGGAAAAAAAGACGGTGGAAGTGGCTGAGAACCAGCCTCCGGAGGTGGAGGAGGTTAACCTCATCCCTGTCAATGCCATGGCCGGTGACACCCTCACCGCTTATGCCAATGCGGTGGACCCGGAGGGCGACGCTTTGGAGCTCGATTACAAGTGGCTTGTTGAGGGAGAGGACGCGGACGGCTTCCCCGGTGAGACTTTCCCCACCGGCTGGCTGGAAGAGGGGGCCGAGGTCCGGGTGAAGGTGCGTGCGGTGGAGAAGGGCTCCGGCAGAAAAAGCGACTGGAAAGCCTCCAACCGTGTCAGGGTCAAGAAGGCCCGCGGCGTCAAGCTCGGGGGAGTGCGTATAGAGCCCGACACACTCTATATCTTCAGACCTGCAAAAGCGGTGGTGGATTACGGGGAGCACGATCCCGAGGAGATTGAAAATATCTATTATCAGTGGAGCGTAAATGACCAGGTTGTGGAGGGCGTCACCAGTGCCCGCCTTGACCCTTCATATTTCCGGAGAGGGGCCAAGGTCCACGTCAAGGCATGCACGGACGGCAGGTTCTCCTCTGATACAACCGTGCACTCCATGGTTCACACCGTACACAACGCTCCGCCCAGCTTCACCCAGCCGCCCTCGTTCCACAGGGAGGACGGAAAGGGGCACTTCACTTTCCAGGTGGATGACCCGGAAGGGGGCGAGGTAAGCGTAAAGGTGCAGGGAGGGCCGCCGGGAATGCGGGCCGAAGGAGCGGGCAGGATAGTTGTGGACTTGGATAAAGCAAGGCCGGGCACCTACTCCATCGTGTTCAAGGCCGTGGACGACCGCGGCGACTCCGCTGTCTGGCGGGGGAGCATAACCATAGCCGCGCCCGGCGAATAAGATCACAAATAAGTATTAAATATCAACAGCTTATCTTATCACACCCCTGGGTTAAAACCCCGTTCCCAAAATAATGCCCCTTTGGGTGAATCTTAGGTCTAATTTATATAAAATTACTTTCCTATATATGGTGCTTGGAAAATTAACTGACACAACATAAGACATAAATTATACATAAATTTAGGAAAAATTACAGATAATTATAGAAACTTCTTGACAATTATATAAGGTTTGAGTCAAAATTAAAGCAGGGAGAGATAGGTTGTATGAAGCTATGTTTACAGCAGAATAACTATTAACCTCGGGGTGTCATGCGATGGGAAACAATAACGTGAAAGAATTAAGGGAGTCTCAGCTCATGAGCAAGGCCGAGTTGGCCAGAAAAGCGGGTGTGAGTCCCCTTACCATTGACAGGATCGAGCGGGGCGAGAGCTGCAGGATGGACACCAAGAGGAAGATAATCCTTGCCCTCGGTTATAACCTCAATGAAAGACAAAAGGTTTTCAAGGACAACGAGGAGATCCGTACCAAGTCAGGCAAAAGTTCCGCCAGAAGGAAGCAGTGAAAAATCTAAAAAGAGCGGGTATCATCTAAAAGAAAACGGCTTAAAGGAGGAATCAGCATGGTGTTTGGCGGAAAAAAAGGAGTGATCGGGCTCGACATAGGGACGAGCGCCATCAAGGCCGCGGAGCTCAAGGAGAGCAAGAAGGGCTACACCCTTGAGAACTTCGGCATGGCGCCTCTTCCTCCCGAGGCCATTGTTGACGGGGCCCTGATGAACTCTCCCGCCATTGTCGAGGCCATCGAGACCCTGCTCAGCGAGCGGAAGATAAAGCTGAAAGACGTGGCCGCCTCGGTTTCAGGGGCCTCTGTCATGATCCGCAAGATAACACTGCCGGTGATGACCGAGGAGGAGCTGGACGAGCAGATCCAGTGGGAGGCCGAGCAGTACATACCCTTTAACCTCTCCGACGTGAACCTGGCATACCAGGTGCTGAACCCGGGTGATGACGAGGGCAACATGGAGGTGCTGCTGGTGGCCGCGAAAAAGGACATGATAAACGACTACGTGGCGGTCATAACCGAGGCCGGGTTGAACCCGGTGGTCATGGACCTGGACGCCTTCTCCATGCTCAACGCCTACGAGATCAACTACCAGATAATGGAGAGCGAGGTCCTGGCGCTGGTGAACATAGGCTCCAGCATCATCAACATGGTCATCACCAAGGGTGGAAAGTACCTTTTCTCCAGGGACGTGACCGTGGGGGGGAACCTCTTCACCGAGGAGATCATGAAGGAGCTCTCGGTCAGTTTCGAGGAGGCCGAGCTCTTAAAGCTCGGCGGCTCGGCCACCGGCGAGACCGAGGCTGTCATGCGCCAGGAGGTGGAGGCCGTGATCCGGCGCGTTTCCGAGCAGATATCCTCTGAGGTTGCCAAGTCCCTGGATTTCTACCAGGCCACGGCCGCGGATGAGCAGATATCCAAGATATGGCTGGCGGGCGGAAGCTGCACGGTGTCCGGCCTTGCCGAGACCGTGCAGAAAAAGCAAAGCGTGCCGGTGGAGATCATAGACCCTTTCAGGAACCTGGAGAGAAACCCCAAAAACTTCGACCCGGCATACCTGGAGCAGGTAGGTCCCAGGGCCGCGGTCAGCATAGGGCTTGCCTTTAGAAGGGTGGGGGACTGATGATTAAGATAAACTTACTGCCTGAAAAGGCCAAGGGACCGAAACAGAGGATCTTCAACCAGTTGATCCTGGGCGCGCTGGTGGTGCTGCTGGCTTTCGCCGGGATCGGCTGGCGCTACGTGTCCCAGAAAGACAGCATAAAGAAGGTGGAAAAAAGCATCAGCGAAACCGATAAGAAGATAAAAGATCTCCAGGAGGCCAAGAGGAAGTACGAGGAGCTTAAAAAGAAAAGCGCCGTGCTCGACAAGCAGTTGAACGCCATCACCCAACTGGAAAGCGGCAGGGACTGGTTCATACGGGTGCTGAACAAGATCTCCGAGAGTGTTCCCAGAAATCAGGTGTGGGTGCACTCCTTGAAATACGGAGGCGGCGGACGCGGCCAGTCCTCGGGAAACAATATATCCCTCAAGGGCTCTTCCTATGACAGGAACGCGGTGGCCCATTTCATGGGGAACCTGTCCATAATTCCATGTGACGATAAGCTGCCTGAAGCGGAGAAAGCGGAGATATGCCTTAAAAGAAATGAAAGGTGCAGGCGGAACGATGAGAAGGGCAAATGGGAATGGGACTTCGAGGAATGCAGGCAGTTCTACAAAGACACATACCAGAGGGCAAAGGCTTGTGACCAGGACGTAAAGTCCTGCAAGGCGACCAGAGACGTAAAATGCAAAAGCGACCCAAAAGGGAGCGCCTGTCAGAGAGCCAAACAGAAATGCAAGGACCTGCAAAAAGAGTGCGAGAGCTACAAAAAAGACTGCAACAAGCTACTGGAAAAAGAGTTCATTAAGTACGACAGCATTAGCCTGAAATACGTAAAATCGGGCAGGCAAGCCAAGGAATCGGGGATTATGACTTACGACTTCGAGATGAACATGAATGCCACTCAGCCGCCCAGCGGCGAGTGAGGGGGACGGAAAAATGGCGCTTAACGCTGACTATTTTATTAAGATGCCCATTCACCAGAAGCTGCTTATACTGGCAGCGCTGGTTGCGCTGTTGTTTCTCGGGTACTACTTCCTTATAGACTCGAAGCTCACGGAGGAGTACAAAAGGAAGCAGGGTCAGCTAAGTTCCAAGAGATCGGAGCTTGCAAAGCTGGAGACCGTGGAGAGGGACAAGGAGAAGCTTGACCGGCAGTTGAAGGAAAAGCAGAGGAAGCTGGAGAAGGCCAAGGAGAAGCTGCCCACCGAGACCGAGATGGAAAAACTTTTCATAACCATAAGCGAGCTGGGACAGAAAAACGGCATCAAGTTCAGTAACTTCAAGCCGCAAACGGAGAGGGCCCACGGGAACCTTTATATCGAGGTCCCGATATCTCTGGATTTCACCGGGAGTTATGTTTACGTGATGAACTTCTTTTACAAGGCCACGCACCTTCCAAGAATAGTCAACTTCCATGGCCTTGGAATATCATCGGGCAAAAAAGGCAACGAGATCAGTGTGAAATGCACTGCGGTCACTTACAAGTTCAAGGAATAACGAGGATGGAGCCATGTTAAGTCCGACCTTGAAAGTTCATGTTTTTATCCTGCTGCTGGCGGCCTTGATATTATCACCGGCCTGCAAGGAGAAAGCATCTCCTGCAAAGACATCAGAGAAAGCCTCTCCCGCACAGGCGCAAAGGCAGGCCCAAAATGCAAAACAAGAGGCCAAGACAGACCAGAAAGAGGAGGAGGAACCTGAAAAGCAACAATGGATATATGACCCCGCGGATAAGTGGGACCCCTTTGTCACACCGGAGCCGCCAACGGAGAGCATGGTCGAGCCGGTGGAAAGATATGACCTGGACCAGATGCTGCTCCTTGGCGTGATTTCCGGCGGGGGAATGGACGGGGCCTTCATACGCTTCCCGGACGGCTCCGACAGGATAATCCGCAAGGGTGATCTCCTGGGAAGACACCGCGGGGTGGTCACGGAAATCACAAAGGGTTACATCATAGTGGAAGAGAGATACCTGAGCCCGGATAGACCAAATGAAACGTTCGTGATCGAGAAAATGCTGGAGATGCCGGAGATAGAAAAGAGAAGAAGGTGAATATGCAGGAAACCGGGAGCGAGCCGGTTTCAGCTGAACAGGGAGGTCTGAACTGATGGGCGAGTTTAAGCACAAAGGCGGAAGCTGGAAAATCATTGCCGCAGTGGTTGCCTGGACCGGGCTCTTAATCATGAATGCATGCGCAGCCCGGAACAACTCCGCGGCAAAGCAAGAGGCCAAAAAGGTCACCGCGGTCGAGGTGGAAAAACAGGACCAGCAGGACCTGGTGATAATATCCACCGACTCCGAGAACATTCCATACAGCGTATACAAGTGGGTGGACCCGGCGAGGGTGGTGCTGGACGTATCAAACGCCACTTCTTCCGGGGTCGCCTCCACCATCCCGGTGGCCGACGAGATAATCCAGGAAGTGGAGGTCCGGTCGCTGGAGTCGGGAGAGGAAAGCCCGAGCTCTCTTGTGAGGGTCATCGTAAACCTCGATTCCGACGCTGAATACAGCGTGGAAAGAAAGGCCTCCAAGCTGGTCATCGCCCTGGACAAGACCCGGGCCGCGGCCAAAGAGGACGTGGACCTCTTCTCGGAATCACAGGGCCTGGTGCTGGTCGAGCACGGCGATTCCATATCCATAGCCTCGCCTGAAGAGGAGTGGGCATGGCAGGCGCCACAGCCCGTCGGCGACCCGCCCTCCGACCAGGGCAAGGCCCGGAACCTGGTGGATGTCAACATCAAGAGCGAGGGAGACCTGGCAAGGGTCAGCGTTATGATGGACGGCGCAGTGGGAGACTACAGCGCCTTTACCCTGGAAAAGCCGGAAAGGCTGGTGGTGGACCTGTGGGGGCTTCATAACCAGGCCGGCTTGAGAAGGCAAGACGTTGATCAGCAGGGAATAGCGAGGGTGAGGGCCGGGCAGCATCCAGACAAGCTGAGGCTCGTGTTTGACGCGGAAAGCAAGCTGCCGAACTTCAGGTTCGACAAAGAGGCTCAAAGGCTCGTGGTCACCTTTTCAAGGACCATGGACCTCAGGGCGGCCCCGGAGATGTCCGCGGCGTCTGATATGGAGACAGCGCCGGCTTCAGCGGGCGTGCCTCTCCCGCCGGCGGCTGGCCAAGGCACAATGACAAGGGGTGAGACCGTTCATGCGGGCATGGAGCTGGCACAGGCCGAAGGGTCCACCGTGATGGAATGGGGCCTTCCTGAAGAAGGAGGCACGGTCGAGTGGTCCGGTCCGGAAAGCGGCGCCGAGGGGGGCCAGCCTGAGCCCGAGTCCTTTGAATGGACCGCGCCCGAGGCTGGAGCCACCCCGTCTCCGGGAGCTACTCCTTCCGCTCCGGTGGAATGGGGGCCGCCCGGCCCGGCGCCCGAAGCGCCGACCCCTCCCCGGCCCTCTGTAACTCCACCGGTGGAGTGGCCGGCAATGCCCATGCCGGAGGAAGGAGAGGAAGCCGAGGTCGGGGTCGCATATATTGATTCCGTAAAGTTCGAGTACTCGAACGAGGCTTCTTCCATTGTCATTCACGCTGACAGGCCCATCAGGAGGGAGCAATGGACAAGGCAGGACAACCAGGAAGAGAAGATCGTATCCTTGTTCATCTCCGAGGCACAGGTCGCGGCTGATCAACAGAGGTCTTATGACACAACCGAGTTCCAGAGCCCGGTCGAGCTCTTCTCCGTGTTCCAGAGGCCCGATCAGCCGAACGAAGTGGCTATCGTTATCGTAATGAGGAACTGGGCCGCTAGCAAATGGAACGCCTACGATAATAAGCTCCTGATAAAATACGAGAACTTTGCAGGCAGCCTGGGGATAACCGATGAACCCACCACCGGAATGTTCGGTCCCCGCGGAGAGATGCTAACCGGCGGAGAGGCCATGGCCCCGGGAGAGGCCCCGCCTGCAAGGGCCCCGGAAGAGAGGAGGGAAGTCGAGGGCAAGTACACGGGCGCACTGATAAGCCTGGACTTCAAGAACCTGCCCATCCTCGATGCCTTGAGGACCATCGCGGAAGTGAGCGGGATGAACATGATCGTAAGTGAGGATGTCTCGGGCACTTTGACCATGAAGCTGGATAACGTGCCATGGGACCAGGCACTCGACCTCATACTGGATACTAAGTCACTTGGCAAGGTAATGGAAGGAAACGTCATGAGGATCGCAACCAAGGACCAGCTACAGAAGGAAAAGGCCCAGCGAATGGCAGAGCGCGAGGCCGAGAGAAAGTTCGAGGACCTGGCAACAAAGATAATCCCCATAAATTACATGAAGGCCAGTGATATGCAGAGGGTGGTGAAGCCGATCCTCACCGAGGGACGCGGAGAGGTGGACGCACACAGGGCCACGAACTCAATAATCATAAGGGACATACCCAAGGTGATCCAGGAGGCGTCCGCGCTGATCGGAAAGCTGGACAGGCCCACCAAGCAGGTGCTGATAGAGGCCAGGATCGTGGAGTCCACAGTGTCGGTGACCAGGGAGATAGGCGTTCAGTGGGGCACCAACATGGAAGTAGGCCCGTCAACCGGCTATCCAACTGGATTGAACTTCCCGAACAATATACAGGTGGGCGGTGCGGTGCTGGGAGGCACCGGCGGCGCCGCGGGCGCCTCTGGTCTCAGCGGCGGCGGAGGGGCCATTGGCATGAGCGTGGGCTCGCTCACCAACGTGCTTGACCTGGACGTGGCCCTCCGGGCACTCGAGTCACAGGAGAAGCTGAAGATAATCTCGAGCCCCAGGGTGCTCACCCTCACCGACGAGCAGGCCATCATCCAGCAGGGCATCAGCATACCCTATCCCCCGCCCTCGGTCATCGGCGGAGCGGCCGTGGGTTGGACCTTTGTGGATGCCACACTGCAGCTCAGGGTGACCCCTCACGTGTCAGAGGACGGGAGCATAATCATGGAAGTGCAGGCACAGAACAATGAGCCCATATCCGTCGCTGGAAGTCAGCAACCTGGTGTCAGCAGGAAGGAGACAAGAACGACTATTCTCATAAAGAACGGAGAGACCGCGGTCATAGGAGGGATATTCAAGACAAGGAAGGACCAGCCCAAGACACAGGTGCCCTTCCTGGGGAACCTCCCATTCATCGGATGGATGTTCTCCGACAGGATAAATGCGTCCAGGAACGAGGAGCTGATAATCTTCCTCACACCTCAGATAATAGGCGAAGGAGCTGAATTGGGGAAAATGACGGGCGAGTCCGCTTCAAGCGGGATGTGATTGCACATGGAGGATGGAACAATGAGAAAATTAAGTTGCCTGGCGATTGTTTTCTGTGCGGCGGCAGCCGTGGCCGTGCTTCTGGGGGCCTGCGGCGAGCCCACCGGGCCGGGACTGGAAGGGTCGGGAGAGACGGGCATGATTTTAATGCTGGAGCCGAAAGAAACGGGGTCTGTTGAGATTCAATTGAGTGGTGACACCATCACTCCAGATTTAATTCCTCAAAAGGACTTTAATATTAGCTGGCAGGCTGCAATCCCCGGAGGCGAACCTACTACTACGCGCTTACACCTTGAGGAGTTTACAATAAACTATGAGCCGATAGATGGCGGCACCAGTTTGGCGCAGGCGTGGGGGCCCCTGGATATCTGGCTCGACCCGAAAGAATCAGAAGATGTAATTCTAGACCTTGTACCTTTGGAACATATCTTCACTTTCGGGGAATGGGCCGGATCAACGGGGAGTGCCTGTCTAGACCCCCCTGGTGACGACATAGAAAGTTACGTTTACGATTGCGAAGTAGCAGTCAAAGGAAAGGCCCAGTACGGTCATGAAGTGTCTGCGAGCGCTGATACGCTGGTGTTTTTCACTCTTTATTGCAAGCAGTGACACGGGAGCCGTTCATGTAGTCTAATGAAAAAACGCTTGACAATGGCAGGGTGTCGGCTGTGTCGGCATCCTGTTTTTTTGACAAAGCTCGTTGAAAAGGGCTAACCTGGATGCAGACGGGAGAGAATAAAGGTGGCTCTAAATCCTCCGCAAAACAAACAAAAGCAGGTCCAGGAGGACATAAAGAAATACACCAGGGCCATGGAGGAAAACCCTGACTCCAGGCTCTTCGCCGCTCTGGCCGACGCCCTGCGCAGGGCCGGCCGGGTGGAGGAGGCCCTCTCCGTGGCGGAACAGGGCGTGAAAAAGCACCCAAAGTACGTGTCCGGACTGGTGGTGCTGGGACAGGCATACCAGGCCAAGGAGCTATATGAAAAGGCACTCGGGCTTTTCCAGCAGGTGGTCAGGATGAACCCCGAAAACGTAGTCGCGCAGAAGTCGCTGGCAAGCATTTACGACCACATGGGTGACCATGAGAAGGCCCTAAATGCATACAGGGCCATCACCATACTCGACCCGGTTGACCAGAACGCAGTGCAAAGGCTCCGGCTGCTTGAAGCCACCGCCCCCAAAAAAGCGCAGCCCAGGGAAAGTGAACAGATAAAGACCGAAGGCCGGAGTGAAGGCCAGGAAAAACCCGATGAGACCCTGGAAACCAGGGAGCAGGAGATCACTGATCCCGAGCCCGTACAGGCCGAGCAGCATTCCTCTGAACCCGAGGTTCCGGAATCCACCCCCGAGCAACAGCAGCCCGGATCAAAGAAGACCCGGGAACAGGACCAGAACCAAGAAGAACCGGCTAAGACTCCGCCGCCAGTGCACCAGGACAGCCGGCCCCTCCCTGACATGCAAGAAGAACAAGTGCAGCAGCAGGAGCAGCCGCAGCCGGCCGACCAGCAGCCGAAGGAGACCCAAACAAAAGCCCGGCCCCCATCCGATGAACCCGCCGCATCAAAGCTCTCCGAGGAGCAGAAGCTGGACCTCTTCTTCCAAGGCGCAGACCTGGAGGAGATTGGAATAGCGGAAAAGGCCGGAGCATACCAGGTGAAAAGCGCGGCCCGGGCGTTTGAAGAAACAGGGCCGCAAGCGGGAACCGACAGGATAGGGGCGCTCAAGTCATACCTTGAGAGTATAAAGAAGGACAAGGAGAAAGAGACATGATCTTCGATGATGTCGTAAGAGACGCGGTCGAGAAAACGAGCGGCGCCGTCGCCTCGGTTATTATGGCTAGCGACGGCATCACCCTGAGCCATTACATGGACCCCGAGTCAACCATTGACCTGGAAACCTTGAGCATCGAGTACGCAAACCTCCTGGCGGAGATAAGCCGGGCGTCCGAGGCCATGGACGCAGGCCACGTAAAAGAGGTCACACTGCAGACCGACAGGTACGTGACAGTGCTCCGGTCCCTTACTCCGGAGTACTTCATGGCGCTCATACTCAGCCACAACGGGAACCTGGGGAAAGGCCGCTTCCTCCTCAGGGTGAACGCACCCGCCCTGATAAAGGAGCTATGAGACAATGCCGGCGGTGCTCGTCATTAACGGACCCAACATTAACCTCCTGGGAAAAAGGGAGACCGGCATATACGGCTCGCAGAACATGGAGCAGATCAACTCGTCCATGAGAGCTCTCGCATCTGAACTGGGGCTGGACATCGAGTTCATGCAGTCGAACCACGAGGGAGAGATAGTGGAGGCCGTACAGAACGCAGCCAAAAACGCGGACGCGATAATCATAAACCCCGCGGCATTCACCCACACCTCCGTAGCGATAAGAGACGCCTTCCTTGCCTCACAGGTCCCCTTCGTGGAGGTCCACCTCTCAAACACCGCGGCCCGCGAGCCATTCAGGCAAAAGTCAATGCTCTCGGACCTCGCAAAGGGAACCATCGCGGGATTCGGTCCGGACAGCTACATGCTCGCTCTGCGCGCCCTCCATTCCATGCTCCAGTCCGGCTGAGACATACCCCGTAACAAAAAGGAGGAATGAAAATGGCGACCAGGTTTATTGACCTTTCCGTGGCCATTGAGCACGAGCTGCCAAGCGACCCGCCCGGAATGGTCCCAAAAATACACTACATGGACCACAAGACCGGCGCGGACACCATGAAGCTCTTCTTCCCCGGGCTCGAGACCGACCAGCTACCCCGGGGACTCGGATGGGCGGTCGAGGTCTGCACAGTAAGCACGCACGCCGGGACCCACATGGACGCGCCTTGGCACTACCACCCATACATGGACAAGGGAATGCCAGCGGCAACCATTGACCAGGTCCCCCTCGAGTGGTGCATGGGGCCGGGCGTGATACTCGACTTCACCGACAAGGAAGACGGCTACAGGATCGAGCCCGACGACGTGGACCGCGCACTTGAAAAGATCGGGCACACCCTGCAAGAGGGCGACATCGTGCTCGCACGCACCGGCGCTGACAGGAACTGGGGCACGCCCGATTACCTCACCAAGGGGTGCGGCTTCGGCAAGGAGGCCACCCTCCACATCCTGGACAAGGGCGTGCACGTGGTGGGAACGGATGCATGGTCCTGGGACCCGCCTTTGCCAGCGGTGGCCCAGAGGTTCAAGCAGACCGGGGACCCCTCACTCATATGGGAGGGACACTTCGCAGGGATTGAAAAGGGTTACTTCCAGATAGAGAAGCTCACAAACCTGCACCTGCCGCCCCCCGCCGGCTTCACTTTCTTCTGCTTCCCGGTAAAGATAAAAGCCGCGTCCGCTGCGTGGATACGGGCCGTGGCAATGTTATAGATGAAAAAACAGCGGCATTGTATCCCTTATTCTCCTTCCAGCACCTCGCGTACCTTGCGGGTCAGAGATTCTATTGTAAAGGGCTTTTGAATAAAGTGAGTCCCCTCTTCGAGCACGCCGTGGTGCACGATGGCATTGTCGGTGTACCCGGAGGTGTAGAGGACTTTCATTTCCGGGAAGGATGCTGAAAGTGTCTGTGCCAGCTCCTTGCCGCTCATCCCGGGCATGACCACGTCCGTGATCATGAGGTGTATGCTTTGCCGCGTCTTTTCGCACACCTCGACGGCCTCCTCGCCGCTCCCAGCTTCCAGGACCCTGTAGCCTTGCCGCACGAGAATCCTTCTTGCCACCTCGCGTACGCTGTCGTTATCCTCGACCAGGAGCACGGTCTCGGACCCGCGCAGCGGCTCTGCACTAACCCGTCCCGGTTCTTTAACCTCCTCGGCAACCTTTTCAACCCTGGGAAGATATACCTTGAAGGTGGAGCCCTTGCCCGGCTCGCTGTACACCCACACGTTGCCGCGGCTGTTCTTTGCAATGGCGTAAACCGAGGCCAGGCCCAGGCCGGTCCCTTTGCCGTCCTTCTTTGTGGTATAGAAGGGCTCGAAGATGCGCATCATGGTCTGCTCGTCCATGCCCTGGCCGGTGTCGCTCACCGCCAGCATCACATAGGGACCCGGAACCACCGACACGTGGTTGTTTGCGTACTCCCGGTCAAGGTGTACGTTCCTGGTCTCGATGGTGAGCTTGCCTCCGCCTGGCATGGCGTCCCGGGCGTTGACCGCAAGGTTCGCTATGATCTGTTCCATCTGCCCGGGGTCGGCATCCACGCTCCCCAGTTCCGGGTCGAGATACTTAACCAGCCCGATGTCCTCGCCGATCACCCGGGAGAGCATATTTTCCATTCCTGTCACCACGTCGTTCAGGCTTATCACCTTGATCTCCACCGGCTGCCTGCGGCCGAAGGCCAGGAGCTGCCGGGTGAGGTCTGCGCACCTCTTGCCCGCGCTCAGTATCTCATTTATGTCCCTGTACATGGGATGCGTGGGATCGAGGTCTTTGAGCAGCATCTCGCTTATACCCAGCATGGGAGTGAGCGCGTTGTTGAAGTCGTGCGCCACTCCGCCGGCCAGCCTGCCGATGGCCTCCATCTTCACGGCCTGGTGGAGCTGCTCCTCCAGTTGTTTGCGCTCCTCCTCGCGCCTGTGCCGCTCGGTGACGTCGGTCACCACGGCCAATGCGCCCTGGTACTTTCCATTATCGTCTATCAGGGGGTTGGTGGCCACGTAGGCGTAGACCCTCTTTCCCTGTTTCGTGATGAACTCGAAATCATGGTCCTCGCTGACGCCCTGCATCCTCCTTTCCAGGAGATGATTGCAGAGATCAACTCCCCTCTCGTCCATGAAAGAGAAGAGGGATGCCCCCATCATCTCCTCCATTGAATAGCCCAGCATCTCCGCCATCCTGGGGTTCACGAAAGTGGTCTTGTTGTGCTCGTCAATGACCCAGATACCCTCACGGGCAAGCTCAACCAGTCTCCGGTACCTCTCCTCGCTCTGCCGCAATGCTTCCTCAGCCCGCTTGCTTTTAATCATGCCGCCCAGTTGGCCGGCCAGGTTGTCAATAAGGGCCCTCTCTTCCTTTAAAAACGGCCCCTTGTCGAGTTCGGAGACCTCGTCAAGGTAAAAGACCTCAATCGACCCGTGCTTTTTTCCCGAGACCGTGATGTCCGCGGAGAGCTTCCACTGGCTTTCCCTGAACCTGTCCGAGGTGTACTCCACTCCTTCGAAGCTGATCCTTGCGCACGTTATTTCCGGGCATTGCCAGCCGGGAGAGATCATGTGAACGGCTTGCTCGAATATCTCCTCCGGGGATTTGTCCGGGTCTATAATAAGAGTGGAAATCCGGTAGAGGCAGGTCAGCTCTTTGACACGCTCCTGCATGTCATGGAGAAGTCTTTCGTGCTCCCCCAGAATGCGCCTGCGCTCGTTTCTTACCTCGGCATCCTGAAGCTCGCGCTTCACCGCGGGCAAAAGACGCTTCAGGTTGTCCTTCATCATGTAGTCGTGCGCCCCTGCTTTCATGGCCTCGACCGCCACGTCCTCGCCGATGGTCCCCGAGACCACGATAAAAGGGGTGTCGAGCCCGCTTTCGTCCAGGACCTTCATCGCCTCGAAAGCGTCGAACTGCGGCATTGCAAAGTCGGAGAGGATCACGTCCCATTCTTTGCTTTCAAGGGCGGCCTTCATGTCCGCGGCTGTATGCACCCGCACGGACTCAGGTTCGTACCCGCCGCGCCTGAGCTCGCGCAACATGAGCTCATAGTCGGCTTCAGAGTCTTCCAGCACAAGGACTTGCAGAGGCATAACCATTTTTTATTCCTCT
The DNA here is from genome assembly GCA_964650485.1 of uncultured bacterium. Lineage (GTDB taxonomy): Bacteria > RBG-13-61-14 > RBG-13-61-14 > RBG-13-61-14 > DATKZS01 > CAZYTX01. Next base: position 33,534 of record CAZYTX010000036.1, read on the forward strand.
CGCATCTCTTGTTCTGTGATGAATATCAGCATTGCTCTTCACGCTCTGCGCCTGAGGCTTCACGAGCAACCCTTAATACGGCGGCTTATTGAGGAGCAGCCAGTACAGACCCATATCCGCGACCGATTTTGAAAACTGGTCGAAGTCCACCGGCTTCTGGATGTAGCTGTTCACCCCCAGCTTGTAGCTTTCCACCATGTCCTGCTCCTCCCGGGATGAGGTCAGCACCACCACCGGGATAGCCTTGGTCCGCTCGTCCCCCTTGATCTGGCGCAGGACCTGCAAGCCATCCACCTTGGGCAGCTTGAGATCGAGCAGTATCACCCGGGGCCGGTTATTAACGTCCCGGTCCGCATGTGCGCCGGTCCCGAAGATAAAATCCAGGGCCTCCTCCCCGTCCTTTGCCACCTGCACGTTGTTGGCCAGGTTCTGTTTCTTGAGGGCCCGCAAGGTAAGCTCGACGTCGTTAGGGTTGTCCTCCACCAGCAAAATCTCCACCGCTGCTTCGTCAATCATCTTTCCCTCCCATCCCGTGTCTCGTGAACCGTATCCCGCATTACTTATTACACCTCATGCATCACCAAGCCTACATCCCGCTTCAGTCGTCACCGTGCTCCCAGCGTAAAGTAAAACGTCGCTCCTTCCCCCGCTTGTGCTTCCGCCCACACCCGTCCCCCGTGCTTGTGCACTATACGCTGGACAATGGCCAGGCCCACCCCGGTGCCCTCGAACTCCCCGGAAGAGTGCAGCCGCTGGAAAACCCCGAACAGCTTGTCCTTGTATTTCATGTCGAATCCCACCCCGTTGTCCTTGACATAATAGACCGTCTCATTGTCCCGCTCCTCTGACCCCACCTCTATTTCCGCTGTCTCCCCGTCCCTGGTGAACTTCACGGCGTTGGACACCAGGTTGAAAAGCGCCTGCCGTATCATGGCAAGGTCGCCCTGGGCCGGTGCAAGGTCTTTGAGGTTGAACTGCAGGTTCCTCTCAGGCGCCTGGCTCTCGAGTTCTTTTACCACTGACCTGGCCAGGTCGTTCATGTCTATGTCCGTTGTTCTTATTTCCTTTCTGCCAAGCCGGGAGAAGGCGAGGATGTCGTCAATGAGCGTGCCCATTTGCCGGGCGCTGGTGGAGATGATGTCCAGGTGTCTCATCCCCTCGGAGTCCAGCCTGTCAGAGAAATCTTCCTGCACGATCCTGCTGAAGCCCTCTATGGCGCGCAACGGGGCCCGCAGGTCGTGGGACACCGAGTAGCTGAACGCGGAAAGCTCCTTGTTGGCGGCCTCCAGTTGAGCGGAGTACCGTCTGAGCGACTCTTCCGCGCGGACGCGGTCGGTGATGTCGTTGAACGTCAGCAGCAGATGCGGGTCCCCGTGCATCACGAATCGCGCGAACCACGTGTCCAGGATGACATCCTTGCCGTAGCTGGTCCGGGTTGACGCGAGCGCCCGTTGCGGTTCGCCGGTCTCGAGGCAGCGGTCGGCCGATGCGAGCAGGCCCGATTCGCGCCATGACGCCAGGGCGCGGAAGTTCTGGCCGAGCACCTGCTCGCGAGTGGCGCCGATCAGCGGGCCGGCGCTCTCGTTCACGCTCGCGCATTGACCGTCGGCGCGGTAGGTGACGATGCCCACCAGCGAGGTGTCCAGGATGGTGTTGCTGAACAGGTTGAGGTCCCTCAGCTCGGCCGTTCGTTCCTCGACCAGCTCTTCCAGATGATCACGGTGCTTTTTCAACTGCTCTGTTGCCCTATCGCTCTGCAGCCTGGCGTTAAGCACCGGCGCCACGGCATCGGCAATGGTCTGGATCATTCTTATGTCGTTCTGCTCGTAATCAGTCTCCTTGTTGGCCACCTGTATAAGACCGATAGAGATGCCCTGGTGAACGATGGGCTGGGAGATATGCCTGGTTATTCTGATATGGCCTTTGGGGGTTATCGTAGATGGCTCATTCACTACAATAGACCTTTTTTCTTTCAGACAATGGACCCAGGAGCTCTGTCCCCAGGTCTGCCGGGGAAACACGATATCTTTTTCTTC
>CAZYTX010000037.1:0-34973 GCA_964650485.1 uncultured bacterium
TCTATTCGAATATAAACCCTTCGGGTTTCTGGGTGTAATATGATAATGTTTCAGGTGGGGTGGAATGGTGGAATGGGGTATCAGAGCTAAACAATAAACATTATGTCTGATCTTTGTTATAACGCCAGGCACGCAGGCCCGTATGTGGCGCGGAGAGCCTGGCTGGGGTGGTGGAGGACGCGGTGCACCAGCTTTGCGACCTCTTGGCGCTCCCTCGGGCTCAGGTCCGGCATTTTGTTCATCGCCCGCTCCATCTCCGCTTGCGCGATCCTGTTCGCCAGCCCTCTCATCTCGGTAATGGTGGAGCCCGCGTTGGCCGCCCGGCACACGTTTTCATAATCAGATATGCATAGCCCTATTATGCTCTCGGCTTTTGGCTGCGACTTTTCCGTCCCGGTGCGCCGGCCCTTGAACTCAAGCTCATGGTTGCCCCTCTTTGCCGTAGACCTCATCCTCGGAGTGACACCGGAGGCAGACCTCCTCGCCCTTGAAGCCGGACTTCTTGTGGGCCCCGAATTGGTGGCAGACCATGATGAAGAACCTGGGCTTTAGCTCGGCGTAGAGGAGCCGCTCCGAGCTCATGTCAATCCCCAGCGGTCTCAGCAGCCTCCGGATGGTTTTAAGCCTTACTTTCGCCGACTTATCTTTAGCTCTCTCTTCCGACACGTCTTAACTTCTTATTCTCTTCCGTGCTTTTATTCTCCGGGTTTTTCTTCACGGGGTAGCGCACACAGCTTGCCTGTGTGCGCGAGCGAAGCGAGCAGGATGACAAAAAGAGCATGACGAATTATTAACCTCGCGCCTTCCATTGCCTTCATCCCGCTCCTTTTAGTCGCCCACATAGGAAGCTATGTGGGTTACCCTTCCCCTCCGTCGGTTTGCTCTCCAGGTTGTTCTCTATCTTCACCGGCTTCCTCTTTTGACTGCTCCTGCTCTTTCAACTGGTGCGGTATGCCGTAGAGGTCCAGGTGATACCTTTTGCCCATGAATGTCACCTCCCGCTCGGCAAAGTGCCCCACCAGCCCGAAGAACACGGCCATGACCAGGCCCAGCACGCCTATGGCCGCGCTCTTTTTCCGCTCCCCTGCCCTGCGGTATTTGCTCCTGTCCATGAAAGGCCACAGCAGAAGCACGACCATGGGCGCCATGGACACCAGTATGCCCAGGAGCTTGGGGAAGTACTTGAGTAGCTGGTAAGTGGGCAGGAAGTACCACTCCGGCTTTATGCCCTCGGGCGTGGATAGCGGGTTTGCCTTCTCCCCCAGCTCGGGCGGGAACAGGACCACCACCCCCACCAGGAAGAGGAAGAAGAAGGGGAAGACCACCGCCTCCTTTATCACGTGGTTGGGAAAGAAGGGGATACCGTTCTCCCTGGTGAGTGGTTTCTCCTGGCCCACCGGCTCCATGGGCGAGAGCCCCTGCAGCCGCATCAAGAACAGGTGTATGCCAACCAGGCCCACCAGCACCCAGGGCAGCACCACCACGTGCACGGTGTAGAACCTTGCCAGTGTCTCCTCGGAAACGGCGTCACCCCCCCTGAGCAGGTACTTTATGAACTCGCCAGCCCAGGGCACGGCCCCGGCCACCTCGGTGCCCACGGTGGTGGCCCAGTATGATAGCTGGTTCCAGGGCAGCAGGTACCCGGTGAAGCCGAAGGTGAGCACCACGAAGAAGATCACCACACCCACCAGCCAGGTCATCTCCCTGGGCTTCTTGAATGCCCCCATCCAGAAGGTCCTGAACATGTGCAGAATAAGGGCCAGGATCATGAGGTCGGCGCCCCAGGAATGGAGGCCGCGGATAAGCCATCCCAGCCAGGCCTTGGTCATGATGAACTTGACGCTCTCGAAGGCAGTGTCCTCGGTGGGACGGTAATAGACCATGAGCAGGATGCCGGTAATGATCTGGTTTATCATGAGGAAGAGCGCCAGGCTGCCGAAGGTGTGGAACCAGGACACGTGCGAGGGGAGCAGCTTGCCGGCCTGCTCCTTGCCGAGCTCCACCGCCTCCTCGACCGGGTAGCGCTCGGAGAGCCAGTTGACAGTGAATTCTTTTGCTCTCCTCAAGTTGATCATGACATAAGTCCCCTCAACTCAGCTTGACCCTGACCTTGTCGCCCACCAGCATCACCCGGTACTGGGGGAGCGGCCGCGGAGGAGGGCCGGAGACCACCTCACCGTCGGGGGAGAACACCGCGGCGTGGCATGGACAGGCTATAACCTGTCGCGCCGGGTCCCAGTCCACTATGCAGCCAAGGTGCGTGCAGATGGCGGAGAAGGCCCTGAACTCGTCTTCCGAACTCCTGAGCACCAGGATGGGCCGGCCGTGGCTCCTTATCATCCGGGACTCGCCCACCGCTATCTCCTCCTTTGCTCCCACCTCCAGGGTGGACTCCACCGGGCCCGCGGACCGGGCCGGCCAAAGGTAGAGCGCCGCGGGGCCGGCCATGCCAAGGGCCCACACTGCCCCTCCCGCGGCCATGACGTAATCCAGCAGGCTGCGCCTTGCAATGCGCGCCTGCTCCTTTTTATCCTTTTCAGGAGACATTGGTGTCCCTCCGTTCGATCTGCCTCTTCTTCAGCCAGAAGACGAGGCTCATCAGCGCCATGAACCCGGAGAGGGGGATGAGCGCGAGCCTGCGCGCCCGCTTTTGCATCTTCTTGTCCTCGATGCTTTTTAGTATGCGCTCCGTGAGGCCCCCGACCCGCTCCGAGGTCTCCTCGATCTCATCGAGGTCGAGCGAGTGCTGCATGGGCTCGAGCTGAAGGAGATACGTCCTGGCGTCGCTAAGGAGCACCTGCTGGTCCTCCACCGCGAAGCCGGTCCGGTAGGCCGCCTCCACCTTGTCCTTTGCCCCCTCGTACTTCTCCCGGGTGTTTCCCATGAGCTTGTATATTCGGGCCGCGGTGTTGAAGGCGTCCTCCCCCTTCTCGTGGCACAGGGTGCAGGTCCGAAAGAGCTTCTCCGACGCCGGCAGGACCTTGTGGTTCGAGTGGCAGGTGACGCAGGTCTCCAGCTCGCCCTTTTCCGCGGCCTTTGCGTGCGGCCCCTGGTTGAAGTAGTCCTCCTGCTTTATGTGGCACTTGCCGCAGACCTCTCCCACCTTCCTGAACCCGGGCGGCACGGCGCTGTGGTTGCCGTGGCAGGTGACGCAGGTGGGCGCGGAGAGGCCCCCTTCCTCGAACAACATACTGGCGTGTATGCTCCGTTTATAGTCTTCCACCTGTCCGGTCTCGATCCCGTGCTCCTCCATCTTCTCCTCGTCCGCGTGACACCGGCCGCAGGTCCCGGGCGCGTTCTTGGGATACACCGGGCTTCGGGGGTCCTGCACCGGCCGCATGCCGTGGGCCCCGTGGCAGTCCGCGCACGCCGCCACGTCGGTTATGCCCCGCTCGAACAGTGCCCGGCCGTGGTGGGAGAACCTGTACTGGTCGAGCTGGTCGGTGGGCAGTCCGTACGGGTTCATCTCTCTTACGTCCGAGTGGCACCCGCCGCACATCTCAGGGACCAGGGTTTTCTCCACCTCGCCAAGGTAGCCCGTGCCCTTTGCCTTGGCCGCTTCCTTGTCCTCCATTGCCGGGTCCCCCCCGTGGCAGCGGTGACAGGACACCCCGGCCCTTTCGTGCACCGAGCCGGCCTCATGGGAGGACTCCTCCTGGTGGCATTCGATACAGAATGACCTCTCCTGCGCGCCCGAGAGGGAAGACGCCAGTAAGACCATGGCCGCGGCCATTAAATACAGGGGTTTCATTCCGGCCCCCGTGGTTCAAGACCGCCTTCTCTCGCTTTGCCGTCCCTCTTGTCGTGCCTCTCCTCGCTCCCGTAGATCCAGGTTACGTCCATGGGATATACCTCGGGGTTGAATATCACCCAGTAGAAGTGCCACACCACGATGGCCGACACCGCCAGGACAGCCTCGTAAAAGTGGATGGTGGCCGCGAGGTCAACCACCCACAAAGGCATGTACGAGAGCACCAGGTCCGTGCCCCAGAGCATGAACCCTGTGCCTGTCATTATGAGGGTGCCCCACACCAGTGCCCAGTACTCGGCCTTCTCAACGTAGGAGTAGTGGCCCAGACGCGGGAGCCCGCGTCCGGGGCGGACGTACTTCAGCATCACGTCTTTGAGCTCGGCCAGGTCCTTTGGCCTGGGCATTATCAGCCTTAGCTGCTTCCTGCCCCTTGTCCATGCCGCCAGGTAGAAGAGGTGGTACACTGACAGGGACACGAAGACCACGGCCGCGCCCCGGTGCAGCCACCTCCTGAAGCTGGCCCCGAACTCCAGCCACTGGAAGGGCGCGGCTATGAACGAGTCCTGGAACCTGAGCGCAAAGCCCGAGTAGGCCAGCACGAAGAAGCTTAAGAATAGCACCAGGTGCTGGAGCCTCTCGTTCACCGACATCCTGGGTTCCAGCTCGTGCTCCTTTGTGTAGGGCCTGCCCCTCTTGCTCCTGTAGACCAGGTCGAGGAAGTTGTGCGAGAGCATGGCCCCGATGGTGAGCAGGATTAAAATTATGTATATGTTCCTTACAAGACCCACCACCCAGTGGGACTCGGCCCGGGTGACCTTGTGGATGGGCTCGTTTATGAAGCGCTTCTCCGCGCCCGGGTGGCAGGCCCCGCAGGTCTTTGCAAGGTTTGAGGGGTGCACGGTCGAGCGCGGGTCCGAGGGGGGGAGTATGGAGTGGTTGCCGTGACAGGAGGAGCAGTTGGCCACCCGCACGTCGCCCAGGGACCCGGAGAGCCCGTGGTAAGAGTCCTCGAACGAGCGCACCATGCCCTCGGGCATCATGAACTTGGCGTTCAGGGCCTCGGACTCGTGGCAGCCTGCGCAGGTCTTTGTAATGTTTCCCGCCCACACCGGCGAGCGGGGGTCACGCCGCGAGCGGATGCCGTGCTCGCCGTGGCAGTCGGTGCAGACCGGGGCCTCCCTGAACCCGCTCTGCACGGTCTTGTAGTGCTTGCTCTGTATGTACTCTGAGTACTCGTTGGTGTGGCACTCGCCGCAGGTCTCCGGTATATTGCTGTGATATATCTTGGAGTCCGGCTTTTCCACCCCCTCGATGTAATGCACGCCGTGGCAGTCCGTGCACACCGCGCTCCGAAGCTCGCCGGCGCTGGCCGCCACCCCGTGAATGGAGTCCACGTACTCCTCGATGGCGATGGGCTGCACCTCGGAGTGGCAGTCCAGGCAGGTCTTGTACACGTTCATCCTGTTGGTGGGGGAGAGCGCGTTCTCCGGCGACTTCATGTGGTGTACGTCCGGGCCGTGGCAGGACATGCACAGGTCCCGGAGCTGCACGCCCTCCTTCTCGTCTTTCAGGTACCCCAGCATCTTCCTTCCGTGTGTTGACCTGCCGAGCTCCCCGGTCGAGTCCTTGTGGCAGGTGCTGCACTTCACCGGCGGCAGACCGGGCGGACACGGGGGTATTTCATCACCCGGGTGGCACTCCTTGCAAGATAGCCCCTCGTGGACCGAGCCGCCCAGCACCGATATTATGGGGGCGTCCTTGTCCATGCCCGAGTGGTGGCAGTCCATGCAGTTCTCGGCGCCACGCAGGGGCCCCGATACTGCTACGGACAAAAGCATGAAAGCCGACAGTAAAAGACCCCTCATTGCTGCACTCTTTACCTTATTATATAAATCCCGGCACCGCTTGCGTCCATGGGATGGATATCCTACTGGTACACGTGCAGGCTCTCGCCTGCGGTTGGCAGGACGTTCATGCCCAGGTAGGTGAACACCACCGCGGCGAAGGCGAACACCAGCACCCACATGGCCCTCTTGCCCTTCCACCCCGGCGACAGCCGAAGGTGCAGGTAGATCATGTAGGCCAAAAAGGTTACCAGTGCCCAGTTCTCCTTGGGGTCCCACGACCAGTAGTCGCCCCATGCGAACTTGCCCCACACCGCGCCCATGACCAGGCCCAGGGTCAGCGCCACTATCCCGAACACCGCGGCCTCGCGCCTTTTTATCTCGAAGTCTTCGAGCAGGAGCGAAAACCCCAGCGGGAAGCTGCTCTCCGTCTTCACTCCCAGCCTGGTTTCCCTGGCCCTCGATGCCTCCCCGCCCTCGTGCAGGTCAACATGTCCCTTCTTGCCGAAGAAGTAGCCGGTGAGCCCGCCGGCGATTATCACCACCACGCCCCCGTGGGCCAAGAGGTGCCCCCACCTGGACATCCTCCACGCCCTCTTCTTTATAACCACCAGCACCAGGGAGAGGGCCAGCAGCGCCAGCAGCCCGCCGAACCATATGCTGTGGAAGATGTCATTGAGGCCGAGCCCCAGAATCAGAAGCGAGGGCACTTCCCCGTAAACCCGGGCGAAGCTCCGGGACGGCTCCCCCTGCAATATCAGGGTCCCCAGAACAACGAACGCCAGGACCCACCCCAGCACGGACACGGCAAAGGGAACCGAGGTCAGCACACCGTACAGCCATGACCTGCATCTCCACCCGAGCGCGCCGGCGAAGGCCCAAAACACCACCAGCGCAGCCTGGCCGGGCAGGGTCCCGATAAACCGGGCGCTCGCCGGCCATGCCAGGGCCCGGTCCGCCATGAGAAGCATGATCCAGAAAAGACCGATTAAAGTGAAGCAGTCGGTTATGGATAATGCCGGGCGGGCTTTTCTTCCGCGGGCCTCCGGAAATGAAGTGCCGTTGCGGGCACGCGCATTCATTCTTTTTTCAACAGCGTTCTCTGTGCCCCCGTGCGAAATAATAATTTGCACCTCGGATAAAAGTGATTGATCTTATTCCTCTTTCGACTCCGATGTATTCGGCCTCGGGTCAGGGTGCGCGATCTGTTCCTTGGCCTCCTCGAATCCGAACTCCTCGAAGGTGGGCGACTCGTCGTTGTGGCAGCCCAGGCACTTGTCCTTTCCAGGCAGGCTTATCTCTCCCTCCGGCAGGCTGATGCGCTCCTTGTCTTCCTCTTCAAGGCCGAAGATGTCGTCGCCCACGTCCTCCTCGGCCGCGGCCGCCAGCCTGGCCTTCACGTGCTTCTCTCCGGGACCGTGACACTCCTCGCACTGCACCCCCATGGTGTTGTCGAAGCCCTCGGCCAGCTTGTCATCGGGAGCGCCGAACGCGGTCACGTGGCACTTCACGCACTTGTCGCTCTTCTGCGGGTCACCCAATCCCTTTTCCTTTGCGATCTTCTTGGCCTCCTCCCCGGCCAGTGTCTCCCATGCCTTCGAGTGCTTCATCTGTTTCCACTTGCCGTACTGGTCACCCTTGTTCTCCGCGGCGTGGCAGTTCTTGCACTTTTTCACACCCACGTACTTGGCCTTTTCCTGCTGCGCCATCACCAGCCCGGCCGTGCATACCAGGGCCATGACCGCGATATGCGTCCATGCCCGGGCCCCCGTCCCTTGTCCAGAAAGCCATTCCTTCATGTGTCCTTCTCCTCCCGGCTCCAATAGATTAAACAGCCCGGTTTATGATCCGTTAATTTAACCATGAATCTCTGCTTTTCAATACAAGTGCTCTTAAAGTCACCTGTGGCAGTTCCTGCAGGAGTCTCCGTTGTCCGGGTGGGTTAGCGTGCCCAGGCTCAAGTGGCAGTCCCTGCACGCGGACTCCGAGGCGGTGTTGTGGGTTACGTTGTCGTGCAGGGCCGGGGCCTGCAGGTGTCCGGGTGTGGTCTTGTGGCAGGTGACGCACCCGTTGCCGCTTATGGGGAAGTGGCAGGTGAAGCAGTGCCTCTGCATGGCCCCTCCCCACGACCCCGAGTGGCTCAGGGGCGTGGTGTTCCTGTGGCAGCGGTCGCAGTAATCCACCTGGTGACATGTGGCGCACCTGTCACGATCCATCCTCGCTTTTATCCCGTGTCCTCTAAGGCGCCAGTAGGAGTTGTGGCTTCTGGGCCTGCCCTCCTCGTCCTGGTGGCAGCTCGAGCAGTCGGTCCGGGTGTGACAGAGCTCGCAGCGGTTGGTAAAGGGCGGCTCCATGCCGGAGCGCACCACCTGGCCGTGGTACCTCTCCCAGTTGCTCTCGTGGGAGGGCGGCTCCCAGTCCCGGTCCACCTCGGCGTGGCAGACCCCGCAGTCTTTTTCCACCTGCAAGTCAGCATGACAGTCAAAGCAGTCGTCCTTTGTCACCCGGAGCTTCTCCGTTACAGCCTCACTTTCGGCAATGCCGGTGTGACACTCCCCGCACTCCATGCCCTCTTCCAGGTGCCGCTGGTGCGAGAACGTGAGCTCCTCCGATATCCCGGTCACGTTGCTCCATATAAGCTCCCCCTCGACCACGAAGGGCTGGAGGCGCTCTTTTATCTCCTCCTCGGTGTCGTGGCACAGCCGGCAGGTCCCGGGCCCGGGCATGCCGGCCTCCTCGGACTCGCGAGCCCTGGTATGGCAGTCCTCGCAGGAAAGCTCGGCCTCCTCGCCGTGGGCCTTGTGGCTGAACTTTATGGGCCGCTTCTTGTAAAGGTCCAGCTCGGCCATCATCACGCAGCCGGCCACCGCGATCAGCAGGAATATTACGAATACCCTGGCGTTGTCTATAAAAGCTTTGCGCATTTTCGGCACTCTCAGAACAGACACTTTATATCCGCTTTTAAAACGCTGAAGTCATCGAAGCGGTTTTCCTCGTACTCGTATGAAAGGCCGAACCCGAGCCCCTGCCTGCGATGGTACCTTACCCGGGCGTAGTAGGTCCTGGCCTGCTCCTCTTCCCGGTCAAGGTAGTAATCGTACTCGTAGAGCGCGTAGTACGTGCCCGCCGAAGTCTTTAGGTTTTCCGAGGCCTCGTAGCTTACGTCGGCCCCGTATGTCTGGATCAGCTCCACCTGGTCCTCGGAGTCCCACACCTCGCCGGTGGCGCTTATCTCCAGGCCGTCGGCCACAAGGTCGTACACGTACAAGGTGATGAAATAGCGCTCGAACCCGTGGTTGAAATCGCTCCTGTCCTCCTCGTCTTTTAGCCGCCGCAGGTCGGCGCCGGCGTCAACGCCGAAGTTCTCGCCTGTCCCCTTGGACGCCAGGAGGCTTGCCTGCCAGTAAGGGTGGTGCTCGAGGGCCGGGGCATAAAGCGGGTCGAAGGTGATGGACTCCTGCTTCTGGGTCTCCAGGAGCTGGTAAAAGGACCCCTGCAGCATGAGGTCCCGGCCGGGGTGATAATAGACGGCCCTGCCTTGCCAGTCCCTGCTCTGGTCCTCGAGAAAGGTGTAGGACCCGTCCAGGCGAAGGTAATCGCCCAGAGACTGGGCAAGGTCCAGTGATATGAAGTCGTCGTTGTCCTCGCCGTAGAGGTGCTTGTCATCCACGTGGGTCCAGTTCAATCGCAGCTTCCCGCCCCTTATGGGCCTCGCCTGCACGAAGGTCCCGTAGAGGGCGTCCTCCTTGTTGTCCGGGTCGGTCTCGTACAGGTTCACCGGCATGCCCCCGTACAGGCCCAGCTTCAGGTTCCCGGCCTCCTTCGCCTCCGCGGTCTCCACCCTGGCCCCGTCAAAGTATATGACCACCGGGGTCTCGTACATGATCTGCCGGCCAAGGGTCACCCGGTCCAGGTTCTTTATGCGGTGGAAGTCGAGGTGCGCATAGTATATCCTGCCGTTTATATTGCTTTCATAGGCGTCGGTGATGCTGTCGAACACGTAGTGGCCGTCCACGTCATGCCTGCCGTCAATGTCCGCGGTGCCGCGCGCGAACATGCTGGCGGTGACCTTTGCAGTGTAGGGGTCTCCCAGCGTGAGGTCCAGGTACTGGTAGAGGTCCTGGTCCGAGTCGTGATCGGTTGACCTGTAGCGGTACTGGGTAGAAAGGCGCCCGCTCATGTCCAGGGCCCCGGCCTCCCGGATTGATACGATCAAGCAGGCCAGTATCACAAGCGCCGCCAGAACCCGCCCCGCCCCTTTGCCGCGCCACCTCGATATTTTAGCTTTCCCGCTCTTCATTTGTCAGCCACTAGATATGGGAAGACCCTTCTCATACTGCCTTGTTTCAAACCCGGGGCCCGTCAGGGACGGCCGCCGTCGTCCAGCAAGTAGTCCTCCGCCCGCCCCAGGGTCGAGCCGCTCAGGATGAGCGGGAGCGCGGATGCAACCGACTGGTCCATGGCGTTGTTGTCCAGCCAGTCAATAGAGTCATAGATCAATCTTTTGGTGTAGTAGCGGTTGTGGGCGAAAGCGCCCGGCTCGTGGTGCAAGAGGTTGAAGTTGAACGCCGCGCCCATGTTGTTCCGCCCGTACCTGTCCTGGCTGCCCGTTCCCTTGTGGCTTGCCCCGGTCGAGTCCAGGGTCCAGTCGGAGGCGCTGAAGTACGGGTAGTGGCCCAGGTACGGGAACCCGTTTGCCGCGAGCTGCTCCCCCAGCGCATGCACCGATGCCTCGTAAAGCTCCTCCTCGTGCGCCACGGTGTTGCCGGTCATTATGTAGGGGCTGTGATGGCACGCGGAGCACGACTCGCTCACGAGCTCGACCTCGCCCCCCTCGTGCTTGACCGGGGAGAAGGTGTGCTTTTCATCGCCCTCGTTGCCGTGCATGTGGCAGCCGGCACAGGGGCCGTTCAAGCCGGTGGCCTCGGCCACCTCGTGGCCGGCCACGGTGGAGCCTATGAGGTCGTGCTCGAAGTAGGGCACGTTCGAGTAGTCGGGCCCCGAGCCGGACTCGTGCGGGTAGTACTCGTAGCCGGCCTGGCGGTAGAGCACCCCGGCCGCGGCCAGGTAGTGCGAGTTTGTAAAACTCAGATCGGCGCTGCTCCAGTCAATGGAGGCGCTCATGAGGGCCGCGCCGTTCTCGCGTCCGCTGTGGCATGATATGCACACGTTCGAGCCCGATGCGTCCGGGAAGCTGGCCTCGCCCGAGAAAGGCGCATTATCGTAGAGGACCGTGGTGCTGTGCGCTCCCGGGTCCCGGAGCTCTCCCTTGTAGCTCAGGCCGCCGGCGTGACTGCCCTGGCTCACCGCGTGGCATCCCCAGCAGTAGAGGGCCTCCATCTGGTCGTTGTCGTCCACCCTGCTGCCGGAGTCGTTGCCCGCGAGGTATGAAAAGTCGTTGTCCGCGGGGTCGTACACTGAGCCTGCGGCCATGGTGCTAGCGAATTTCATGAACCCGGTGGTGGTGTGACACCTCTGGCAGGCGCTCCTGGAGGAGTGCTTCCAGTCGTAGTGCACCCATGCTTCCGCCAGGGGGTCCCCGTGCCCGCTGGACGCCCACTGCCTGTTGATTGCGGGGTCCGGGTTGTGGGGGTTGTGACACATGGCGCAGGAGTGGCCGCTGTCCTTTTTCACGAAGTAGAGGGTCTGGGCGTCTGCGCCCGTGTTAAGCCGGGGGTCGCCCGGCCGGGCCGCGTGGGTGTCAACTATGTTCCGGTCGTAGGCGATCTCCGTGGTGCCGTGCCGGAAGGCGTGGTACGTATCCGGAACATTTCCGTCAGCCAGGATGGGGGAGCCGTCTTCTTTCACCAACTGGTGGCAGTTGGTGCAGGTGTTGAACTGGCGCGACTCCGGGTTGCCGTGGCTGTCCCGGTCATCTTCAATCCTCTCGAGCTCGTCCCCGGTGGCCTCGTGGGGATCGTGGCACGTGCGGCAGGTCACGCTCGAGGGGTCCTCGATTGGAGGGACCAGCTCGAAGAAGTCCACGATGGCGTCGTGGCCCTCGGTGCCAGGGACCAGCCGGGCGTACATCCTGTAGCCCTCGTCGGTGTGGCACCGGCCGCACCTGGCCCTGACCGCGCCGGTGGCCTCGTCCGCAATGGTGTGCTCGTTTATTGAATGGGGGTGAGGCGAGTCTATGTAGTCCTCGTAGATGTCGTCCGCGTTGGGATGGTGAGGAAGGTGCCCGGGAGGGAAAACCTCGCTGTGGCACCGGCCGCATTGCTCGGCCTCGGGCTTGGGATGGGGTATCTGCCCGGCGCCGTAGTGCTCGGCCCCCCCGCCGTGGCAGGACTCGCACCCGATCACCGGACGGTGCTGGTTGCCGGTCAGGTCCTCCTCCAGCCGGTAGCCGTCTCCCAGCGGGTCGTGGCAGTCATAGCAGAAAAAGCCGTTCTCGGTCACACGGGGCGTGCCGTCATCCTCGTAAAAGTAGCCGTAGTCGGGAAAGCCCTGGCTGTCCAGGGTCCCGCTGCCCGGCCCGTGGCTCGCGAGGTTGCCGTGCTGGCCGCTCAGCCACTCATCGCCCGCATTGCCCGCCTGCCGCTCATGGCAGACAACGCAGGCGTCAAGGCCAACGGCGGCAACGGTCTGCGAGACACCCTGGGCCGCGCTCGAGACGGTAAGCTCCTCATCGTCGCTTGAGAGGCAGCCGCTTGCCATTACAAGGAGTACGACCAGGAAACACGCCGCAAGCCTGCAAATAGACCTTGTTTTCATGATCCAAACCCTCATCCCTGGTTTTTGCTTGATCCTTATCAAGCAATGCATATGCCAACACTTGCAAGGAAGGTCTACTCCCACCATGATTTATGTGGATGATTTATCATGTAATTACATATCAGCATAATGTCAAGAAAAAAGTCATTTTACAACAAGAAGGTAATTAAGTATCCATTTATTTAATTCCGCTGCGCTTCGACTCACAGTGGTCTAATATTGCCAAGATCCCGGCTGACAATGCCAGTATTTCGGCAGAAGTTTTGCCGGGACCTCATTTTTCACTTGCATTTTCATAAAATTAAGCTAAGTTATGTTATAAGCAAACTAGTTTTATGCCCCGGTATTCAAAGGGCCTTTTTCATGGATTATAAAAAGTTGATCGAGGTCTCCCAGGTGATAGTGAACCTTATTGCGAACGCCATTGACGCAAGCTAGAGGGGGGACCATCAGGGTCGAGCTCTCGGATGCTCCCGCCGGCGTGGTTTTATCTGTAACCGACCAGGGCGAGGGCATAGCCGCTGAGGCCGCGAGGAGGATATTCACCCCCTTCTTCACCACCAAGGAGGTGGGCGAATGCACCGGCCTGGGCCTTGCGGTGTTCAAGAACATTGTGGAGGAGTGCGGAGGGAGCATCGAGTTCAAGAACATGGCGCCGCCCTGGGGGGCGCGGTTCAAGGTGTTCTTCCCCCGCAGGTGCAACCATGCACTTAAATAAGGAAGGTGCGCCATGGAAAAGACTGTTCTCATAGCCGACGACGAGATTTTAAAGCTCATGACCTTGAAGGATTACCTGGAGAAGTCCGGGTTCTCGGTGACCACGGCCACCGACGGCGCCGAGGCCCTTGCCCAGCTTGAGAGCGGCAAGGTGCACGCCCTGGTGACCGACGTGCGCATGCCCGGCCTGGACGGGCTTTCTCTTTTGGAGAAGTCCAAGGAGCTGGACCCCTCCCGGCCGGTGCTTATCATGACCGGCTACGGCGCAGTGGAGGACGCGGTGCGGGCCATGCACTCGGGCGCCGAGGATTACCTGGTAAAGCCCATCAGCGCGGAGGAGATACTGGTGCGCCTGGAGAAGGCCTTTGCAGTGAGCAGGATCAGCTTTGAGAACCAGCGGCTGAGAGACGAGGTAAAAAGGCTGGGAGGGCCGGTGGAGCCGGTGACCGCGTCCCGGGCCATGGAGGAGGTGCTGGAAAAACTGCGCCGGGCCGCTGACACCGACGCCACCATCCTGCTCATAGGCGAGACCGGCGCTGGCAAGGAGGTGTGCGCCCGGTACCTGCACAACAAGAGCAGGCGCAGGGAGGGCCCCTTTGTGGTGGCCTCCTGCGCGGCACTTTCACCCGGGCTGGTCGAGTCCGAGCTGTTCGGCCACGAGAAGGGGGCCTTTACCGGGGCGTCTTCCAGGAGGAAGGGACGCCTGGCCGCGGCCAGGGGCGGGACACTGTTCCTGGACGACGTGGACGACATACCGATCGAGGTGCAGACCAAGCTGTTGAGGGTGCTCCATGATTCATCCTACGAAAGGGTGGGAGGAACCGAGAGGATAAAAGCGGACGTGCGCTTCGTGGCCGCCACCAAGAACAACCTCAATGAGCTGGTGGAAAAGCGAAACTTCCGCAGCGACCTCATGTACAGGCTGAGCGTGGTGCAGATTCAAGTGCCGCCGCTCAGGGAGCGGCCCGGCGAGATCGAGCCCCTTGCCGGGCACTTCCTTAAAAGGAGCCTGGCACGCATGGGCAGGCCGGACAAGAAATTCACACCCGAGGCCCTGGAAGCCATGTCCTCGTTCAACTGGCCCGGCAACGTGCGCGAGCTGGAGCACGTGATCGAGGGGCTGGTGGCAATACACGTGGGAGACGAGATCACGCCCGGTGACCTGCCCGAGCATATTACGGAGTCCGCGCAACACCAGTCGCCGCTATTCAGCTTGAACCTAGACCGCAGGGACAAGCTCGACCTTGCAAAGAGTATTGCCGAGTTTGAAAAGAGGCTCCTCGCATGGGCGCTCGAGAGCTCGGGCGGCCACCAGGGACGGGCCGCGGAGAAGCTTTCCATACCCAGGTCAACCTTCCAGTACAGGTGGGCCAGGCTGGGCCCCGGAGACGGGGGCCGCGGCAACGGTGAAGACTAGCAAGGAAAATGGAGCAGGCCGAGGAGTGTTTTTATTGAATGTAGCCCAGCGCTCTCAGGTCCCTGGTCCTGGCCCGGTCGCCTTTGCTGGGTGCAAGGGCGTAGATTGACTGTGGGTCGGGCAGTGACTCGAGCATCCACCTGTATAGGGGGTGCCGGTCCCCGCCCCGGGCCGGCCACAGGTCCTCGGTCTCACGGGGGTCGGCCTCCAGGTCATACAACCGCACCGTGGTGGCGCCGGTGCCGGGGTAGTACTGCTTTATGATCTTCAGCCACCCCTGCCTCGCAGCCAGGGCCACCCTGAGGTCCGCCTGGCCGTCATCCCTGGGAGCGAAGTCCTTGCGGAAGAGGATGGAGGCCAGCGGCTTTTCGGAAGCTCCCCCTTTGCCGGGCTCGAAAGAGTCCAGGCTGCCTGCATGCCACGACCCCGCGGGACGCACGCCGACGATCCCGGCAATCAAAGAAGGTATCAGGGTGGTGGAGACCGGTGTTGAAATCTCTCTTTGCCTCGGCCGCCGTCCGTCAAAGATGACAAAAGGCACGTAGATCTCCTCCTGGAAGAGGCTCTGTCCATGCCTGTAGTTTTGGTGCTCTCCAAATGCCTCGCCGTGGTCCGAGGTCACGATAACCACGGTATTCTCGATCAGCCCCTGTTCGCCAAGGAAGTTCATAAGCCCCTCGAGCTGCCGGTCAAGGAAGCGGACCTCGCCCTGGTAGCGGGCCATCACCCCGGGGACAGCCTCCGGGTGCTCGATCAGCCACCTGTTCGCGGTCTTTCTGTTGTCGTAGCGGAAGAAGGAGTAAAGGGAGCGGGCCTTTGCAAGCGGCCCTCCCTTTAGTGAGAAGAAGGTGTCGGGCCAGGGGGCCAGGTAAGGGTAATGCGGTTCCATGTAGTGGAGGTAGAGGAAGAAGGGCCCCGGGCCGGTCGAGCGGAGCAGGTCCTTGGCATGAAGGGTCAGGATGCGGCCGGAGTTCAGGTAGCCCTGGTGGTGCCTGCCCAGGGAGATGAAGCGCTGGAACCCCCTGCCAAAGCCGTGGCGGGGATCAATCAGCCGGTTGGTTGACACGGCCGCGGTCTTGTAGCCCTCCTGTGCAAGCCTCTCGGACACGAACACGACCCCGTGCTTGAACTCCAGGTGCGCGTTGCTTATGTACCCGTGCTCGTGGGGGTAGAGGCCGGTGAGGATGCTGGCCGTTGACGGGATAGTATAGGAGCAGGGGGCCGTGGCCTGGGTGAAAGTAGTGCTCCTCTCAATGAGCCGGGTGAGGAACGGCGCGGTGCGGGGGCCCAGGCGGTCGGCCCTGAAGGTGTCAACCGTGACCAGGATGATGTTGGGTTCGGAGGCCGGCCCCGGGGCCCGCGGCCGGCTTATAAAGGCCCGGGGTCTGTCACCCCCTCCGTTGTCCCCGGGCACGAGGCGGATGATAAAGCTTTTCATGCCGGGCGGCATAGCAGCGGCGGGAATTTTAAAGTCGTTCCACTCCAGGGCGCTCTGCAGGGGGGCGGTGAAAACCGGGCTTTTGGGGTCGCGGGCGCCTCGAGCATAGACCTCCACCCTGGCCCCAGACCCCCCGGTCTCCGGGGCCCCGCCCCCGAATGATACGGCCCCCCTGCCTTCCCGGTCCAGGTGGAACATCAGGGGACGCTCAGGGGTTAATACCTTGACCGGCCGCGTCTCGGTGTTGATGGTGAGCAGGAACTCGGGGGGCTCCGCCGCGGAGGATGACAGCTCGTATATCTCTTCGCTTGTTGCGCCCACGAACTCGAAAGGGGGCACGCTGCTGAAATGTACGCTGTAGCCCACGCTGGCAACGAATACTGCCAGGGCAAGAGAAAGGCAGAGCCGCCAAATTCGGGCCCTGCTGAAGACAAGGGAATATGCCAGGGCCGTGGCTGGAACGGCCCCCAGCAGGGAGCCGGCCGCGAGGCCGGCGTTGTCCACCATCATGTCCAGTTTCAACTCGATGAGCACGCTCGCCAGGGCCGCGCTTGCATAGAATGTTACAAGGGCCGCGGGAAAGACCGCTATAATGAAAAGGATACCGAGGAGGATACGCAGTGCGCCCCGGACCCTCGGCGGCCGGGAGGGGCACTGACTGTTCACGGCGTCTTCAGACTCGACCATACTACTAACGTAGTTAAAAAAGGGGACGTCAGCAAATCACCCTGATGGTATCGCCCGGCCGGACCGGACCGCACTTTACCACCCGGGCGAACACCCCCCTCTTCGGCATTATGCACTTGCCGCTCTGCTTCTGTATCTCGCACCCTGCGTGGCAGGTCTTTCCTGTCTGGGTGAGCTCCAGCACGGCCTCCCCGGCCTGCAGGAAGGTCCCCACTGGCAGGAGCGCTATCTCCAGGCCCTCGGTTGTGAGGTTCTCGGCAAAGTCGCCCGGGCCGGCCTCGATCCCGTACTCCTTCATAAGTCTTACGTCCTCCATGGCAAGGAGGCTCACCTGGCGGTGGGTGGAAGGGTCGGCGTGGGCGTCATCCAAAAGACCGCGGCCCTCTTCCAGCATGGCGCCGTGCTCCAGCCGGTCCTTTTTCACGCCCTTTTCCCTGCTGGTGCACACGGCTACTATATTTCCTTCGGTAGCGTCCTTTTTCATCTATTCTATCCTTTTACCGCTTGACAGATAATTACTATCGTGTTAGTAGCATTATAGCAAAGCACAAAGAAAGGACAAAAAATGAAGCTTTCCACCAGGGCGAGATACGCGCTCAAGGCCATGATGGTGATAGCAAGGGAGAGCGAAAAGGGAAAGCCCATGAACCTGGCCGAGGTTGCCGAGCGGGGCCACATCTCCTATCGCTATCTCGAGCAGGTGGCCATATCCTTGAAGAACGCGGGCATCCTGAAGGGCGTATCCGGGAAGAACGGTGGCCACGCCCTTTCCCGGCCGGCCGGGGACATCAGGCTGGGGGAGATAGTGGAAGCGGCCATCGGCAGGATCAACGTGGTTGACTGCGTGCACAACCCTGACGAGTGCATGTGGGTGGACGACTGCGAATGCAGGGTGCTTTACTGCCTGATAAACCAGAGGATCAGGAACACCTTGAACTCCTTTACCCTGGCTGACCTGGCCGACGGGCTCGTGGAGGAAAAGGCGGGAAAAGCTCCATGAAAAGAGAAAAAGAGCGCATAGAGCTCCTGGATGAGCCGGCCCTGCGCGCATGCCTGGACGCCGTGCACGAGCCGGTGGTGATAGTGGACGAGAAGCGCAGGATCGTCCATGCGAACGCACTCTTCCTCGCGGCCTTCCCCGGTGCTCGCCCGGGCGAGCACTGCTGCCAGGTGGTGCGGGCCGGGAGCGGCCCCTGCCCGCAGTGCCCTGCGGATGCGGCCCTTTCTGGCGATACTGCCAACTCACGCTCAAGTGTCACGCTCCAGCACGGGGGCGTCTCCAGGGAGGCGCTGGTGCAGGCGTCGGTGGTCTCTCCCCGGGGCCTGGTCATGCTATCCATACAGGGACTGGACGCGGCGCATCAGGGCACAAGCGAACACGGCGCCTCTGCATTCCAGGTAATGTTCGAGCAGGACCGGCTCGCGGACATAGGGCTGCTGGTGAGCTCCATATCGCACACCGTGAAGAACATACTATCGGGACTGGACTCCGGGCTCTACCTCATGGGCTCCGGGTTCGAAAGAGATAACCGGCACAGGATTGAGAGGGGATGGGAGATAGTGAGGAGGAACACCAGGAGGATGAAAAGCGCCATCCTCGACATACTCTATTACTCCAAAGACAGGCCACTGGAAATAACCGAGATCAAAACAAAGGAGCTGAAAAAAGAGATAAGGGACATCATCGAAGAAAAGGCCCAGGAGCACGGAATAAAATGGGTCGAGAACATTGACAGACAAGCCGGGAAGTTCCAGGGAGACTACAACGCCATAAGGACCATGCTCGTGAACCTGCTGGAAAACTCCATAGACGCGTGCAGGGTTGACGACAGGAAGGACTCCCACTTCATAACGTTCACATGCACCGCGGAGGGAGACCACGTCATATTCCAGGTCTCGGACAACGGGCTGGGAATGGACAGGGAAACAAGGGACAAGGCATTCTCTTTGTTCTACTCCACAAAGGGGGCTAAAGGCACCGGGCTGGGCCTGTTCATGGCAAAGCAGACCGTGGAAAGGCACGGGGGCGTGATCCACCTGGAGTCCGATTTCGGGGGCGGCGCCAGCTTTACCATCAGACTGCCTCGTAAGGTATGAGGTTTGAGTCGTGAGTCTTGAGTTCTGAGGATTGAGACCTGAAGACTCATACCTCACATCTCACAACTCAAACCTGAAAAGGGGCTTGACAGATGACCCGTTCGTTGTTATCATCTCGATCAGGTTAGTCAAAAAGGCGGCCATGCTAGTATCGCAAAAATGCCAGTACGCCCTCCGGGCGGTGTTCGAGCTGGCCCGAAGAAACGGACAGGGCCCGGTGAAGATAGCCGAGATAGCAAAGGCCCAGGCCATACCGGTCCGGTTCCTGGAGGTCATTCTGGGGCAGCTCAAGCAAGGCGGCTTTGTAAGGTCGCAGCGCGGCAACGAGGGAGGATACTTCCTCACAAGGGACCCGAGGGAGCTCACAGTGGGTGACATGATACGCTTCGTGCAGGGGCCCATAGTGCCGGTGGAATGCGTGATGGGCGACGGTGACAGAAACAAGTGCCCCTTCTACGGCTCTTGCGTGTTCCTGCCAATGTGGGAGAAGGTGGAAAAGGCCCTCGCCGGAGTGTACGACGCCACCACCATTCAGGACCTAATGGACCTGGAGGAGAGGAACGTTCGCGAGTACGTGCCTGATTTCGCCATATGACAAGGGGGGACTATTTTTATTGCCGCCAATCTTGACTATATCGGTCGAGATAATATGTTAAGCGCGGGGAACATGGAAACACGAGAGGGAGCGTTTATTCAAATTTGATTATATGTTTCACACAGAGACGCAGAGAACACGGAGCAATGAAAATGAAATGCAGGGATTTTTACTCGTGTCATAAGGTAAAAACTTACGAAAACTCTGTGTCCTGTGACTCTGTGCGAGAAAAATCGAAATGATACAGAGAGAGGTGAACCATGAGCCAACTTCAACAGCAGACCATTGTCGGTGACGCGCAGGCGTCCCATTTCCAGCATACCTCCACCACGCCCGCGCGTTGCGTGGACCTCTCCGCGGAGATATGTCCCATGACCTTTGTGAAGCTCAAGCTCCACATGGACCGGATATCCCCGGGCGAGCTGATCGAGGTGGTCGTGAAGGAAGGCGAGCACATGGTGAACGTGCCCCGGAACCTTGGCGACGAGGGCCACAAGATCGAGGCCGTCAGCAGGGAAGGTGAAAACTACCACCTGCTGGTTAAAAAGGCCCTGTGAAACCCTTGGGGACCGGCTGCACCATGCACCTTTTGGGAAAGGACACACAGGCATGAGGGAGCGCATCCAACAGGCGCTCGATGAGATCAGGCCGCTTTTGCAAAAGGAAGGCGGCGACCTTGAGCTGGTCGAGGTGAAGGACAACGGCCGGGTGCTTATAAGGTTTTTGGACGGTGACCATGGAAGAGCGGCCAGGTTGAAGCCCCTGGCTGTAAAGACCATCAGGGACAAGGTGCCCGAGGTGACCGAGGTTGCCGCGGTGAACGGAGGAGCAAAAGCTCTTTGAGCACGGGGGGAAGAGGTGACAAAGGCCGTACTGCTGCTGTCCGGTGGACTTGACAGCACCCTGGCGGGCAAGGTGCTGATGGACCAGGGGGTTTATGTGGAGGCGATAAACTTCGTCTCACCATTCTGCCGCTGCACCCCCCGGGGTCTCGGGTGCTCCGCGGCAAAGAGGTCCGCGGAGCGGCTCGGCCTCGAGGTGCGGGTGTTCTCGTGCGGGGAGGACTACCTGGAGGTTGTAAAACACCCCCGCTTCGGCAGGGGGAAGGGCATGAACCCGTGCATTGATTGCAGGATTTACATGTTCAAAAGAGCCAGACAGTACATGATCGAGTGCGGGGCCGACTTCGTGGCCACCGGAGAGGTGCTCTTCGAGCGGCCCATGTCGCAGCGCCCGGAGCCCATGCGCATCATCGAGGAAAAGTCGGACCTTATTGACCTGGTGGTAAGGCCCTTGTCCGCAAAGCTGCTCTCCCCTTCCAGGCCCGAGAGGGAGGGGAAGGTAAAAAGGGAAAAGCTCCACGATATAAAAGGTCGGCGAAGGAAAGCGCAGATGGAGCTTGCATCATCGCTTGGCATCAAGGACTTCATCTGCCCGGGCGGCGGATGCCTCCTGACCGACACCGAGTTCGCCGCCCGGCTTGCCGACATTCTGGATCATGAGCCGGAATGCTCTATCGAGGACGTGAGAATGCTTGCAACCGGCAGGCATTTCCGGCTCAAAAGCAAAACAAAGGTGGTCATGGGAAGGGACCAGCAAGAGAACCGCGTTATTGAAACACACTGCCGCCAGGGCGACCTGCTGATAAAGCCGGCTGTGCTGCCCGGCCCCAGCGCCCTGTGCAGAAGCCCGCGCACCGGCGAGGACGTTGCAGTGGCCGCGGGCCTGGTGCTCTCGTACATGAAGGGCTGGCCGCAGGCCGAGATCAAGGTGAAACACAACGGGGCCGAGCACGCCATCACGGGGCTACATCCGCTTAACAGGGACATCGCCGACGCCTTAAGGGTATGCGCCAGGAACGGGAAAAGCCGGGGAAAGGAGAAGCCAGCATGAGCTTTGTAAAAGGACTTGTGTGCAAGGAGTCGGACTGCGCCACCGCCTATCCTGCGGAGCCCCTGCACATTTGCGAGCACTGCTTCGGCAAGCTCGAGGTGGACTACGACTACGAGGCCATCCGAGAGGACATAAGCAGGGAGAAGATAAGAGAGAGGCCCCCGAACATGTGGCGATACCGCGAGCTCATGCCCCTGGACACTGCGCCCACCGTGGGACTGGACGTGGGCTTCACCCCTCTTATCCGGGCCAGGAACCTGGAGCGGGTCCTGGGACACAACCGGCTCTACGTTAAAAACGACGCGGTCACCTGTCCCACCCTCTCCTTCAAGGACAGGGTGGTGTCCGTGGCCCTGTCAAAGGCCAAGGAGTTCGGGTTCGACACCGTGGCCTGCGCCACCACAGGCAACCTGGGCAACTCCCTGGCCGCACAGGCGGTCTCCGCGGGGCTGCGCTGCTTCATATTCATGCCCGCGGACCTGGAACAGGGAAAGATCGTAGGGACCTCGATTTACGGCGCAAACGTGGTGGGGATCGCCGGCAACTACGACGGGGTCAACCGCCTGTGCTCGGAGGTGTCCGACCGCTACGGCTGGGCCTTCGTGAACATCAACATAAGGCCCTACTACGCCGAGGGCTCAAAGGCCTTCTGCTTCGAGACAGTGGAGCAACTCGGCTGGCAAAGGCCGGACCACGTGGTGGTGCCCATGGCCGGCGGGTCGCTCATAACCAAGGTGGCAAAGGCCCTTAACGAGCTTACGCTGGTGGGGCTCATCCCGGAGGGAGAGACAAAGGTTCACGGGGCACAGGCCGCGGGATGCAACCCCATCGTGGCCGCGGTCAAGCAAGGCGCCGAGATATTCTCGCCAGTGAAGCCCGACACCATCGCAAGGTCAATAGCCATCGGCAACCCCGCGGACGGGTTCTACGCCATCGAGACCATAAACCGCACCGGGGGGTGGGCAGAGGACGTGACCGACGAGGAGATAGTGGAGGGAATAAAACTGCTGGCCCAGACCGAGGGCATCTTCACGGAGACCGCGGGCGGGGTCACCGTGGCCGCGGCAAGGAAGCTCATCCAGCAGGGGACCATACCCCCCGACGAGTCCCTGGTCATAAGCATCACCGGCAACGGGCTAAAGACCCAGGAGGCGGTCATGGGAAAACTGCGGGAAAAGCACGTTATAAAGGCCGACCTGGAGGAGTTCGACGAGCTGCTCCACAAGCTGGAAAAGGAAGAAGACGAACTGAGAGGTGATGAAAATGCCCGTTACACTGAGGACAGGATCAATACTTAAGAAGCTCCTCGGCGGCAGCTTGGAGGTACAGGCACAGGGGACCACCATAAGCGAGCTCCTCGAAAACGTGGGCATCATGGATAACATCTGCGACAGCCAGGGCAGGATCAGGAGGCACTTCAATATCCACGTGAACGGCGGCGAGGACGTGAGGATGCTCCAGGGTCTTGACACCCCGGTGAAAGACGGGGACGTGGTCACCGTGCTCTCGGCCATTGCCGGGGGCGACGATACCAGGTCCAGGGTGTGGCTGAACTACCCCGCGGACATGGTGGACAAGCCCCTGGTGTGGGAGGCCGGACAGAAGTTCAAGGTCACAACCAATATCCGCCAGGCCAGCGTGTCAAAGAACATGGGGCTTTTGGGCCTGGAGATCACGGGCGAAGAGGAAGAGGTGCAAAAGGCGCTCGAGTTCTTCGAGACAAAAGGCGTGACCGTGGAGCCGGTCGAGCTTGACGTGGTGGAGTGAAGATGAGCGGGCTCGGGTTTACAGAGGAGCAGATACAAAGGTACTCGCGCCACATCCTCCTCCAGGAGGTGGGCGGAGAGGGGCAGAAAACCCTGCTCGGCTCCAGCGCACTGGTGGTGGGCGCCGGGGGACTGGGGTCCCCTGCACTGCTTTACCTGGCAGCCGCCGGCGTGGGCAGGATCGGCATAGCGGACCACGACAGCGTGGACCTGTCAAACCTGCAGCGGCAGATAATACATTCCACCCATGACCTCGACAAGCAAAAAGCGCTCTCCGCACAGGAGTCAATAAGCTCCTTGAACCCGGACTGCGAGATCGAGACCATACCCGGAAGGATAACAAAGCAAAACGCGGCACAGACCATGAAACACTACGACGTGGTGCTTGACGGCAGCGACAACTTCCCCACCCGATTCCTGGTGGCCGACTGCTGCCGCATGGAGCGCGTGCCCCTGGTGTCAGCGGCCGCGGTCCGCTTCCAGGGACAGCTCATGACCGTGCTGCCGGGAGAAGGCAACCCCTGCTACCGCTGCATCTTCCCGGCGCCGCCCCCGCCGGGACTGGCGCCCAGTTGCCAGGAGGCCGGCATACTGGGAGCGGTGGTCGGGGTCATGGGCACGCTCCAGGCATTGGAGGCCATAAAGGTCCTCCTTGGAATGGAGGGGCTCCACTCACATAAGCTCCTTGTATACGACGCCCTGGAGACGGGCTTCATGACGGTCATGCGAAAGCAAGACCCCCACTGCCCCCTGTGCGGCAGGGAGCCCACCATAACGACGATCGAGGAGTACGGCCTTGCATGCGAGGACCAGGGCGAGGCGCACCAGGCTGAATCACAAGAGACCGGGACCGGGTAGAAAAGATGAGGATCAAGAAAAAAGCCCTGAATAAGATCATCGAGCACGCGAACAGGAGCGTGCCCGAGGAGTGTTGCGGACTCTTGATGGCAGCCCCGGACCAGGGATACGTCTCGCTGGTTCTGCCCGCGGACAACGAGGAGACCACCGAGCCCGGCACAAGGTACATGCTCGGACACCAGGCCTACCTCCGGGCAATTGAAATGGAGGTCCAGGGCAAGGCCAGGATCGCGGGCGTGTACCACTCCCACCCGGGCGGGGGCCCCGCCCCCTCGGGCCGCGACCGCGAGCTCGCCCATCCCGGGCTCGTATACCTGATCGTCTCCCCGGGAGGGAACCCGGCCCGGCACATGGCCTGGAAGCTGGGCAATCATGGCCTCGAGCAGGAGCCGGTGGAGGTGACAGAGTAAAATGGCGCGCAAAAAGAACATCGAGCGACCCGCACAACTGGACTCAAGACCCGAGCTCAGGCGCTACCAGGACGTGCGCGAACTCATCGCCAGCGCCGATGACCCCACACCCCTGCTGCGCCTTAACAAGGTGGCTGGCAGCGACTCATACAGGCTTTACCTAAAGCTGGAATGGTACAACCCCTTCGGCTCGATAAAGGACAGGGCCACACTATACATGCTCCGGGGCATGGAGGAGCGGGGAGAACTGGAGGGGAAGGGCATAGTCGAGGCATCCTCAGGCAACACCGGCATAGCGCTGGCCGCCCTGGCAGCCATCATGGGGAAAAGTATCACGGTGATGGTGCCCGAGGCCATACCAGAGGAGAAAAAGGTGCTGCTCAGGATGCTGGGCGCCGAGGTGTGGGAAGCGCCCGACGACCTCTGCCCCACAAACCACCCCAGGGACGGGGCCATAGCACTGGCGCAGTCCTTCGTGCGGGCCCCCGCCCGGCAGGGGATGTACATCATGCCCGACCAGTACAACAACCCCGAGAACGTAAAAGCCCACTACCAGACCACCGGACCGGAGATCTGGAAGCAGACCGAGGGAAAGGTGGACTACTTCTTCGCAGGGCTGGGCACCTGCGGAACCCTGAGCGGGGCCGGAAGATACTTAAAGGAAAAGAACCAGGACATAAAGGTGGTGGCCATCGAGCCCTTCAAGAAGCACCGGCTGCCGGGGCTCAAGAACATGGAGGAGTCAAACGCTCCCTCCATACTCGACAAAGAGGTGGTGGACGAGGTCGTGAAGGTGAGCGACGAGGACGCCTTTAACATGACCCGCCGACTGTTCAGGGAAGAGGGGCTGATCGTGGGACTGTCCACCGGGGCCATCACCCACGCGGCCGGATGCTTCGGAGAGAAACGTCAAGGCAACGCCGTGGCCATCTCCCCCGACTCGGGTCAGAAGTACGCGAGCTTCTTCCAGGAATTCATGCGGGAATGAAAGACAAGCTCGGCATATGCGTGTCCACCCAGGGGTGCATGCGCCACCTGCTGGGCATCCTTGCCGCGGCCGCAAGGGCCGGCAAGCGAACCGAGGTGTTCCTCACCGCGGAGGGAGTGCACCTCACCCAGGACCCACGCTTTACCCAGGTCGTCCGGGACGCCGGCAAGGTGTGGGTGTGCGAGGTGAGCTATCTCGCCCTGGGTTACAAAGGGGCCCAGGTGCCCGGACTCGGGTTCAAGGACTTCTCAAACCAGATGAGGAACGCGGACATGGTGGGGAACTGCGAGAGGTACATAATACTTTAATAAGGGGCTTGCGGGATGGGAAAGAAGGTCGCGGTTATCATAAGAGATAAGGAGAGGCAGTACGAGGGGCTGAGGTGCAGCCTGGGGCTGCTGCTCGAGGACCATGAGGTGAGCATGTTCGTGCTCTCGCACGAGATAGACATATCCGAGGAGTACGCGGACAACATGGAATACATTGACTTGATGGGAGGGGCGCGCTTCAGCGACGTTCCCGGGAACGTGGAGAAGCACGGGTTCAGGAAAGTGTCCCTGGACCGGGCGCCGGAGGTGCTTTTGCAGAACCAGGTGGTGATCCCGTTTTAGGGGAGCGTGATGAAGGTCTTGCACATTCTTCGCTCGCCGCCGGACAGGATGGTGCGCGAGCTCATGAGCGGACTCTCCCGGGACAATGAGAGCAAAGAGTTTGCACTTTACCGTGAAGACGTGGACTACGACCGGCTTATAAAGCAGATATTTGAAAGCGAGCGGGTCATCTGCTGGTGGTGATATAAATGACGATAATCGAGAAGATAGCACTGGGATTGATTATCACGGGCGCCCTGGTGTACCTTGTACACAGGCTCCGCATGTCCTTGAAAGGGCCGGTGTGCACGTGCGAGGGTGACAAGGACTGCCCTTATACGCGGGCGCAAGATGCGCGGGAATGTCCGTTCCCGGAACAGGAAGCGCGCAGCGGCGATCAGTGGCCGAGATAATAGGGAATGCATCAATTGGTCAGCCCTGAAAGGGCTGAAATTCAATAGCCCAGGGCAAGGGCGTAGCCCGTAGCCCTGGGAAAGCCGGTCCCTTAAACCTTCTAAGCCCTGAAAGGGCGACATAATTTGGAAGGGCGATTCATCCATGAGGATTGAAACATAGCGCAAAAGAGCTGGTCTTTTGGACAGCCTCATACTAACCAGGATAAGGAGCCGCTTAAATCAAGGTGAAATAAATGGCATCCATGCCCGACCAGTACAGGGGCATCCCCGAGCCCGAGCTTATAAAAAGGATCGAACAGGCAAAGTCCGCCCTGAAAGACGAGCTCCTGATACTCTCACACCATTACCAGCGTCAAGAGATAGTTGAGCTGGGAGACATCCGGGGCGACTCATTCGAGCTCAGCAAGAAGGCCGCGCAGAACGACGGGGCGAAATACATCGTGTTCTGCGGGGTGCACTTCATGGCCGAGAGCGCGGCCGTGCTGGCCCGCCCGGGACAGGCGGTGCTAATGCCCAGCTTAAGGGCCGGGTGCCCCATGGCCGACATGGCCGACGAGGACGAGGTGGAGCGCGCCTGGCAGGAGCTCTCAAGACATGCGGACCCAAAGTCCGTCATGCCCGTGACCTACGTGAACTCCACCGCGGGGGTCAAGGCCTTCTGCGGCAGGATGGGAGGCGCCGCCTGTACCAGCTCCAACGCGCACAAGCTGGTCTCATGGGCACTGGAGGCGAGGGACAAGGTATTCTTCCTCCCGGACGAGCACCTGGGAACCAACACCGCGGCCAGGCTGTCCATCGGGCCGGTCGCGCTGTGGGACCCGGACAAGGACACGGGCGGGCTCAGCCCCGCAGAAATTTCAAGCGCACGGGTGATCGTGTGGAAGGGGTACTGCCACGTGCACACCCGCTTCACCACAGGGCAGGTGGAAAAGGCCCGGGAGCAATACCCCGGCTGCAGGGTGGTGGTCCATCCCGAGTGCACGAAGGAAGTGGTCCAGGCCGCGGACCGGGCGGGAAGCACCAGCGAAATAATAAGGTGCGCACAAGAGCAGCCCCGGGGCTCCACCATAGTGGTGGGCACCGAGATCAACCTGGTGACGAGGCTCGCAAAAGAGCGCCAGGACCAAAAGACCGTGGTCCCGCTTGAACGGTCTCTGTGCCCCAACATGTTCAGGATAAACCTAGCTAACCTGTGCTGGGTGGTGGAGAGCATCGTGAATGGCGAGGAGGAGATTCCCAACCGGGTCGAGGTCAAGGGGGAGCAAAAGAACCAGGCTGCAAAAGCGCTCTACCGGATGATCGAGGTCAGCGGATGAGCCTGACCGAAATCCTAAACCAGTTAGACTCAACGGCGCAACGGGAAAACAATAATGTAGGGGGCCTGTTGCCCAAAGTCATGACCCCGACCTCTTGTCTATATCAACCATTGTGATACCATTATGATAGCGAGGAGGTGGTGAACATGCCCCAGATACTTGTTAGAGACCTGGATAAAAAAACCGTGGACAGTTTGAAGGCCCGAGCCAGGAAGAACGGCCGGTCGCTCCAGGCGGAGGTGCGTTTGATACTGGAGAGAGAAGCTCTCAGCCCGAAAGTGGACATGGAGACGGCGCGCATTATGGCCCTGGAGCTCCAGAAGAAGTTCAAGCGCGGAGACTTTCCGGACTCGGTCGAGCTCATCCGCGAGGACAGGGATGGCAGATGATTTTTGTGCCGGACGCGAGCGTCGCCGCCAAATGGTTCAGGCGCGAGAACCATACCGACCATGCCATGGTCCTTCTGAATGCAGAGGCCTCTTTGCACGTGCCTGATTTCTTTTTCCTGGAGATAGACAGCTTAATCAGCAAATGGTCGAGGCGAGGCATGATCGGAAAAGGGGAGGACGAAGAATTTCGTAAAACGCTCGCGGTTTACGACTTGATAGTCCATTCCTTTCTCCGGGTCAGAGAAGATGCATTCAAGACGGCCATCATCACCCGCACCAGCCCATACGATTGCATTTACCTGGCACTGGCCATGAGGTTGAATTGCAGGATGGTCACCGCGGACACAAAATTCCATCACAATATCTCCACTTCGGATTTCAAGGGGCATATGCTCTGGGTCGAGGACATTGCTTCTTAGCTTTTCTGTGCGGGCGAAGGGAGCTGGTGTAATAAGGCGGAGCAGAATCAGTAGGGGTCACCGTCCGGGTCCCTGGACTCTCCCTGCCGGGTCACCCTCACCGCGGACTCGCCCGGAACCGGGCACTTGTTCTCGCACTCGCCGCACCCGATGCAAAGATCGTCCACCACATACGGCTGCTTTATGCTCACCTTCTCGCCCTGCTGGTTTATTGCCGTCCCTTCCCTCATCTTTATGGCCTTGTCAGGCACCGGGCACATCTCCTCGCACACCAGGCAGGTAATTCCCTTGGCCCACGGCAGGCACCGGTCGCTGTCGAACCAGGCAGTGCCGATGCGCAAGGTGTGCTTCTCCTCCATCCTCAGCTCGCGGATGGCGCCGGTGGGGCACACCTGCCCGCACAGGGTGCAGTTGTACTCGCAGTAGCCCACCCTGGGAACCAGCACCGGGCTCCACATTCCCCCGGCCCCGGCCTCTATAAAAGCAGGCTGAAGAGCATTGTTGATGCACACCTTCATGCACTCGCCGCACCTTATGCACCGGGACAAAAACTCCGGCTCGGAAAGCGCGCCCGGCGGCCGGATGAGATACGGCTCCGGCTTTTCCCGAAGCACCCTGGCGCTCATGAACACCGGCATGGCCGCGCCGAAAGCGAGCGAGCCCAGCGCCCCCCTCCTGCTCACCGCGAACCCGGCCGGCGCGGCCCGCGGCCTTTTAAACCTGAATGACACCACCTGCTTGTCGCACTCGACCACGCAGTCCAGGCAGAGGTTGCAGGCCTCGGGCGAGATGCGGCCCTCATGGTCTATGGCCCCCATCCTGCAAACTTTCGCGCATGTCATGCAATCCAGGTCGCAGGCCTTGCCCGGGCGCCACCTGAGAAACGAGAGCCTGGAAACAAGCCCCAGCAGCGCGCCCAGGGGGCACAGGTTCCTGCACCAGAACCTGCGCTCGATGCGCTCGAGCGCGAACACCGCGAGCAGCGTTATAAGCGTTGGTATGGAGAGCGCGAACAAAGACTGCTTGTAAGGCAAAAGAGTGTCCCTTAAAAAGGCGTACACCGGCTCGGTCACCGAGCTCAGCCACCCGGGCCCGTGCTTGTATGCGATGTCGAACGGGAAGCCCGCCGCGTGGTTCACGGCCGGGTCAACCGAAAGGGCCAGCCCGCGGACCAGTATGGAGAAGGGGTCGAAGTAGCCTGACAGGGGGAAGCCAAAGAGGGCCGCGGCCAGAATGGCAAGCAGGAGGTAGTACTTCCACCTCCGTCGGGGGGTGGCCTGGCCTTCGTGTCTCGCCGGCACCAGCTTGTGAAAGCCGTCCAGCAGCGTGCCCAGCGGGCACACCCACCCGCAGAAGAACCTCCCAAGCACCAGGGTGAGGATGACCGTGATGATCGCGGGCCAGACAAGCGAGATAAAAGCCTTCGAGGCCAGCATGGCCGAGACCGCGACCAGGGGGTCGAAGCGGAAGAAGAGGTTCACCGCGTAGGGTATGTGGTCCGCGCCCTGGTAGTCGGTCTTCCTGAACAGGAAGAGGAATAGCGCCAGCACCAGTACCTGGGCGATCCTGCGCCACCAGTTGACGGGCATTTTTTTGTTTGCTTTCTTTGCCACTTCTACTCGATGAACTCATGCCTTCTCATGTATTGGCGCTCATGGGGCGGGACCGCGCTCCACAGCTCATAGAGGAGCTCCAGGCACCAGGATAGCTGCCCGCCCTCCGGCAGGATGTCCCCGTTACCAGGGTAGCAGAAGCAGGCCATGCAATCAGGCTCGGCCTTGATGCGCGAGAAGTGGACATCGAGCAGCGAGGCTATTGAACTTTCGCACCATGCCCGGTCCAGCCACTGCCGGCCCGCGTTCTCCGGCCGCATTGCCTCGGCCTTGAACCCGGGACTTTGCGGGTGACGGAAGAGCTCGATGGAGAAGCCGGGCCCGGCCCCTGTCTTGATGCTGAAGAAGGGAGCGCTCCCCTCACCGATGTCTATGCGGTAGTTGAGCTCGCGGAATGACCCGAAGAGCACGGTGTTCTTCCAGCGCGGTTTCCAGTAGCTTGTCATTATGCGGTCCGCCCGTTTGCTTTCCTTAAAGGCCCCTGCTATTGCTCCCGCCTTTTGTACTCGGGACAGCTTATCACCGCGACCTCCATCCCGGCCGGCACCCGGTACTGGGCCAGCACCAGCTCCATGGGGCAGGTGCGGAAGCTGTTCTGGCAGGTGCTGCAGGGCACGTCCTTGTCCGTCCTCTCGATCCTGTCTTCCAGCTTTTTCATGAATTCCCTCCGCGGCAGGAATCATATAGCCTAGACCGGGCTAAATAAAAACGAGGATTTACTCGATCCTGATTTCCAGCCTTTTCCCCAGTGCTGAAGCCACTCGCTCCAGGGTTGAGAGCTTGACGTCTTCAGCGTGGTTCTCTATGCGGGATATGGAGGTCTTCTGGGTCTTGAGCCTCCTGGCAAGCTCCTCCTGGGTGAGGCCCGCAGACTCGCGCGCCTCGCGGAGCATTGCGCCCACCTTGAACCTCTCGTATCCTTGCTCGTATCCACGTGCAAAACTCTTCTCCCTCCTCTTCCTTTTATCAATGTATCTTTCCAGGTCGCTCATTCTACCTTCTCCTTTTCAGAAAATCCCTTCTATAGGCCTCGGCCTTCCCTATTTCAGACACGGGCGTCTTCATGCTCTTCTTAATGAACCCATTTGTAAGAACCACTTCTTGGTCTCCAGCCATGAAACACAATATCCGGTAAGAGTTGGAACCGAATGTTATTCGGCACTCCCATATCTCATCAGTTCCGGAAAGTTTTTTAAAATACCTGGACGGAACAAATTCCAGGTCCTCCAGGAGTCTTAGAACCCAGGTTACTTTCTGCGCCGCCTTTGCAGGCAGGGAGTCTAAAAAGTCCTCAATGGGACATCTTCCACTCGCCGCCCTGTAAAAGGAAACAGTCCTCATTAAAAAAGGTTAACCTGCGCGTTAACTTGTGTCAAGAGCAATTCGACCGGACTTATGGCTTCAGGCCGCGCTCTATACCGAATGCTATTATATCCTCTTCTTTCTTGGCGCTCCCCGCGTTTTCAGTTCTCCATGAACCCGGCCGCCCTCTCCGCGATCTCGCTCATCTTCTCAGCGTCCACCCATTCAAGGCGCGGCTCTTTTCTAAGCCAGGTGAGCTGCCTCTTTGCGAACCTCCTGGTGTCCCTCTGCATGAGGTATAGAGCCCTTTGCATGTCAATCTTTTTATCCAGCATCATGTGCACCTGCCTGTAGGAGAGCGCCTGCTGGCTGGGCAGGTCCGGGCCGTAGCCCATGGCTCGGAGCCTCTCCACCTCCTGGACCAGGCCGCGCTCGACCATCTGCTCGGCCCGCCTGTCTATGCGCTCGTACATGAGGCTTCTGTCCATTGAAAGGCCCATCACCAGGGCGTCATACTGCGGCCCCGACTTTTCATGCCGCTCGAGATGCGAGCTCATGGGCTCGCCGGTTATCTCGAACACCTCCAGGGCCCGTACGGTCCTGGCCCGGTCGTTCCTGTGGATGCGGGCCGCGCTCTCCGGGTCAACCTTCTCAAGGCGCCGGTGCAGGGAATCGAGCCCCTGTTCCGCAGCCTCTTCTTCCAGCTCCTGGCGCAGCTCGGGATGAGCCGCGGGACCGGGGAAGAGCCCCTGCAAAAGCGCCTTCATGTAGAACGCGGTTCCCCCGGCCACTATGGCCGCGGACTCGTCACTGCCCTGGTCCCGGATGATCTCGTCGGAGCGCCTTTTGAACTCGGCGGCGCTGAAGGTGTGGTCGGGTTCCACCACGTCAATCATGTGGTGTGGTATACCGCGTCTTTTTTCCGGCGGCAGCTTGTCGCTGCCTATGTCCATGTATTTATACACCTGCACCGCGTCCATGGATATGATGAAAGGGTCAAGGCCCCTCTTTTGCATTGCCTCCGCGGCTTCCAGGGCCGCGCTGGATTTTCCCGTGGAGGTGGCCCCGGTGATGATCAGTATCCTTTGCTTTTCCCCCGTCATCTTCCGAACCACTTGTCCATATCTCGCATCCTGATCCTCACCACCGCATCCCTTCCGTGGGGGCAGTGTCCCGGGAACTTGATCTCGTCCATGGACCTAAGCAGGGACTTTATCTCCTGGATTGACATGGCCTCGTGCGCTCGCACCACCGAGTGGCATGCCATGACCGCGAAGACCTCCTCCAGCTCCCGGTCCAGGGCCGAGCCCCCGGCAAGCTCGGACAGCCTGTCCACCACGTCCAGGACGAGCTTCTCCGGGTCCACCCCGGCCAGCAGGGCCGGCAGGGCCTTTACAACCACGGTGTTTCCTCCGAAGGGCTCGACCTCGAGACCCAGCCGCATGAGAAGCTCCTGGTTGTCATGCACCTCCTGGGCCTCCTCCAGGGTGAGCTCCATGGTGGCCGGGAACAACAGGGGCTGGGTCAGCACCCGCTCGGAGTCAAACTGGGCCCGCAGCCGCTCGAACATGACCCGCTCGTGCGCCGCGTGCTGGTCAATAATTACGAGGGAGTCCGAGGACTCGGCCAGGATGTAGCTCCCTCCGGCCTGGCCGATCACCCTGAGTTCGGAGAATGTAAGCCCTTCCATGGACGGGGCCTCGCGCTCCCTGGACGGCCCTGCCCGGTGATGCCTTTCCACTTGCCCTGTATCGCTCTCCCGTGACCGCGTGCCCGGACCAGGGACGCGTGGCCGGGACGGCCCGTAGCCGGGTTTTTGCATCTGTGTCTCGGTCTTCTGGTGGAACCTCTCAATGGCCCTGGCAGCGCCGCTTATGGTCTCGGGGTCGGAAGCTTGCCCTCTTGCCGCCTGCGGCTCTTCCTCCCGCTCTTTCCTTGTATCATGCAGACGCGTCCTGAAAGCGCCTCTCCGGTCAGCCTGCTCCAGCGAGCCCTGTATGGCCTCGATCACAGACTGGTGCACACCCGCCTGGTCGCGGAACCGTATCTCGTGCTTTGCCGGGTGCACGTTTACGTCCACGGCCTCCGGAGGCAGGTCAACGAATAGCACCACCAGGGGGTAGCGGCCCTTTGGCACCAGGGTGCGATAGGCCTCGAACACCGCGTGGTTTATGAGCCGGTCGCGCACGAACCTCCTGTTCACGAACACGTGCAGGCTGCGGGTGGAGCTCCTGGTATACGATGGCAATGACACGAGCCCCCACACCTTGAGCTCTCCCTTTGACAGGGCCCCTGTGAATGTCCTGTCCACCGGGGCCAGGCTGTCCGCGGCGTCCTGGCCCAGCGCGTTTCTCAGCCTTCCCGAGAGGTCCGGGGAGGCAGGGAGGTCGTACACGGTCTTGTGGTTGTGTATGAGGGTCACGTGCACGTCCGGCCTGGCCAGTGCCATGTTGGACACCAGTGTGCTTATGTGGCCGAACTCGGTGGGCACGCTCTTTATGAACTTGCGGCGGGCCGGGACCTTGGAGAAGAGCTTGCAAACCGAGACCTCGGTGCCGGGCGGGGCCCCGGTCTCGGACACGGACCTGATGGCGCCGGCGTCGGCCCTGATCTCGATGCCGGCGTCCGAGCCCGGCTCCCGTGTCACGAGCACCAGCTCGCACACCGACGCTATGCTGGGGAGGGCCTCGCCCCGGAAGCCGAGCGAGCTTATGGCGAACAGGTCCCTGCTTTCCTTGATCTTGGAGGTGGCGTGCCGCTCCAGGGCAAGGAGCGCGTCCTCCCTGCTCATGCCGGCCCCGTCGTCCGTGACCTTTATGAGCCGCCTCCCTCCCTGCTCGACCTCGACCGCGACCCTTGCGGCCGCGGCGTCCAGCGAGTTCTCGAACAGCTCCTTTACAACCGAGGCCGGCCGGTCAACCACCTCGCCCGCGGCGATCTGGTTGATGACCCTATCTGATAAAAGCTTGATTTTATTGGTCATGGTCCGCTATAATAGTTTCCCAGGCTAGTCTAATGAGCCGGGAAAGCCCTGTCAATTGTTTGCAAGCTCTGGCAGGGCTTGTCATAAAAGAGCCCGTGGAGGGATCAAGTGTTCGAGACCAACCTGGTGTTCGCAGTCCTTGTCGCCGCTTATTTAATGGCGCTGGCGTGGTACGTGATAAAGGTTGTCACGGAAAGGGACCGGCAGCCGGAGCGAAGGAGGCGAAGTAGAAAGAGTGCTCCCGCCAAGAGCACCTCGGGGAGGGAGACCGGGAAGCGCTGCCCCCAGTGCCGGACCATTATAAACTCGAAGCGGACCGTGTGCCAGCACTGCGGGTACGAGTTCCAGCCGGAGAACGCGGAGCAGTCTCAGCCGGCCGATGAAAGCGAGGCCGGAGAGTGAATCCAGCTTTTCTCCAGAGTAAAATGTTTACTTCGCACAGAGGCGCGGAGGGCGCGGAGGAAAGAAAATATATTCAAGGGATTTTTGCTTACATGAAATAAACGGCCCGGAGAAAAAATTTCTTAAACCTCCGAATGCTCTGTGTGTCTGTGCGATAAAATTCCGCCGTGATTATCTATATTGACCAATTGCGAGCTTTTTGTATCTTTTTCCCTTCTTCACTCTTGTCCAAAACAGGACCAGGAAAATTTACCACAAAGCTAACAAAGGCACGAAGAATTAAAAAGATCAGGACCATTGATTCGAGACCTTGATGTCAACCTGGATTTGGACATGGCAAAAAAAGAGGGGTCAAAGACCCGGCA
>CAZYTX010000038.1:0-34794 GCA_964650485.1 uncultured bacterium
CCTCCTGATCCTTTTAATTCTTCGTGCCTTTGCGACTTTGTGGTAAATTTTCCTGGTCCTGTTTCGGACAAGAGTGTAGAGGCATGTAAAAATCACCGGATTTTTTCTTTCCTCTGTGCCCTCTGTTCCTCTGTGCGAAGCAAACATTTTGTTTTTCACGATATCTATACTAATAACAATAGCCAGAGACTCTAGTACTTCAAGAGGCCCCTCTCCGCGGCCTCTCTCGCGAAGTAGGTGATGATCATGTCAGCGCCCGCCCGCTTGATGGCCACAAGGGCCTCCCTTATGACCGCGTCCCCGTCAACCAGGCCGCTCTCCGCGGCCTTCTTTATCATCGAGTACTCGCCGGACACGTTGTACGCGGCCAGGGGCAGGGGATAAGCCTCCCTCACCGTCTTTATCACGTCCAGGTAGGCTAAAGCCGGCTTCACCATGACCATGTCCGCGCCCTCCTCGATGTCGAGCGCCACCTCCCGCAGGGCCTCCCTCGAGTTGGGCGGGTCCATCTGGTAGGTCTTCCTGGTCCCTTTGAACTGTCCCGAGCCCGCGGCCTCCCGGAAGGGGCCGTAGAACGCCGATGCATACTTGGCCGCATAGCTCATTATGGCAGTGCGCTCGAACCCGTGCGCGTCCAGGGCCTCGCGCACCGCGGCCACCCGCCCGTCCATCATGTCCGAGGGCGCCACCACGTCCGCGCCGGCCTCCGCGCAGGAGAGCGCGATCTTTGCCAAGAGCTTCAGGGTGGGGTCGTTGTCCACGTCCTCGCCCGAGGCGTCGAGTATGCCGCAGTGGCCCGAGTCCGTGTACTCGCAGGCGCACACGTCGCATATCAAGCAGATATCGGGCACGTCTTTTTTCAGCGCCCGCACCGCCTGCTGCACCGCTCCCTGGGGGTCGTAGGCGTAGCTGGCCCCCGGGTCCTTCCTGTCCGTGACGCCGAAGAGCAGCAGAGCGGGAATGCCCAGCTCCACCAGCCTGCGGGCGTCCTTCACCACCTGGTCGGGCGAGAGCCTCTCCTGGCCGGGCATGCTCTGGATAGGCTCGCGCACGCCCGAGCCCTCGACCAAAAAGTATGGCATGATAAGGTCCTGGGCAAGCACCCTGGTCTCCCTTACCATGCGCCTTAAAGCACCGGTGCGCCTGAGCCGCCTCAGCCTGGTCTTCGGAAAGCCCATCTCAGCCTGTTCCTTTCCAATAGTTCAGTATCCCCTTACGCGGCATAAGACACCACCTCCAGCTCAGACTTATCGCCGGCCGCCTCGAGAATTTTTTCCACCTTCTCCATGACCGGGTCCTCGATCAGGTATTCCCGGCAGTTTTCGCATTGCAGGACCGGCATTTGCTTGATGATGACTATGGCCTTCTGGTTCAGCTTGAAAGGGAGGTCGGTTTCAATTTCCCTCAAGTCCGCTCCGCAGGAATGGCATTTCATGGCGTTTTTCTCCTTTTCATGTCATCCGTCCACATTTCCGCTTGGGGGAGATATGCTGTTACCACCCTCACGTTTCTGTTTTCAAAATCCGCGGCAAAGAGTACGTGAAAAATATCTCCATAACTTGAATAAACAAGATAACTCGGCATGTATTTGTCCTCCGGGTATGACTCGATAATCTCATACTCTTCCAATGAATCAATGATCATTTATCGCGAGATAAAACGCTCCTTCATGCGCATGTTAACGTGATATGTCCAGAGTATGCGACCATTGCTTATGCAGTCCTTGATAAAGGCCAAGGGTTCAGAAGGCATAAGGAGCCTCCTGAAAAAAACAACCCGCCGGAGGCGATTCGGCACTAAATGAGCTCTCATTTATCTCTTGAAGACCATCATGAGTAAATTCGTATATTGTCATTACTTAACCTGCTCCTTTGCCGGCCGCTCGGTCTCCTCCCAGGTGAGGTAGCATGCCGGGTCCTCGGCCCACACGTCGCCGAACTTGGCCTCCGCCCTGGCCCGGAACCCGCCCCGGCAAACGTCCAGGAACCTGCACCGCCCGCACTTGCCCTTTACCAGCTCCTCCCTCCTCCGGAGGTTCGCAAGGAACTCGTTTTTGGGGTTGGTCCAGATCTCCTCGAAAGAGCTAGTCCTCACGTTGCCAAGCACCTTGTCCCTCCAGAACTGGTCAGGCATTACGTCCCCGTTCCAGGACACGCAGGATATGCCCTGGCCAGTGCTCTTGGCCTGGTTGGACTGGATCATGCCCTGGACGCGGTCCGAAAGCTCCGGCCGGTTCCTGTTGGCCCAAAGCCATATATACGGCCCGTCCGCGTGGTTGTCCACGGTGAGTATCTCCTTTTCATGGCCGGCCTCGTGCATCTCTATCGTCTTTTGAATGATCTTGTCCATGGTGTCCCTGGTCTCATTGTGGTCCAGGTCTTCATTCATTAGCTCGGAGCCCCTGCCCGTGTACACCAGGTGGTAAAAGCACACCCGGTTGATCTCGCGTTCCACTGCGAGGTCCAGTATGTCCGGGACCTGTTCGAAGTTGTGCCCGGTAAGGGTGACACGCAGCCCGGTCCTGATACCCTCTGCCTT
Source organism: uncultured bacterium (assembly GCA_964650485.1). Taxonomy (GTDB): domain Bacteria; phylum RBG-13-61-14; class RBG-13-61-14; order RBG-13-61-14; family DATKZS01; genus CAZYTX01. The sequence goes on from CAZYTX010000038.1 coordinate 2,539, forward strand.
GCAGTTGTCCACACCCTGGAGCGCCTTTTGCCAGCAGCCCCTGGCGCGCCTGAACCTGTCGTGGGTCTCCTCCATTCCGTCCAGGCTTATGCCCACGTAGCCCAGGCTGCACTTTTTAAGCTCCGCGGCCACCCCCCTCGTGATCAGGGTGCCGTTTGTGGACAGGGTGGTGCGCATGCCCTTTTCAGAGGCGTAGCGCATGAGCTCGAACAGGTCCTCCCGAAGAAGCGGCTCCCCGCCCGAGAAGAGCATGACCGGGCAACCGAAAGCCGCGGTCGTCTCTATCATGGCCTTGGCCTCGGAGGTGTCCAGCACCTCCGGGTCCTCCCCGGCAGCGGCGCTCGCATAGCAGTGAATGCAGCGCAGGTTGCACCTCTTCACGCAGTTGTACACCACTATGGGACGGTTGCTGGCGGAAGGGGTCTCCCCAGGGTGGCCCGCTCTCCCGTAGCGGAGCTCGTCCGAGGGCTCTTCTTTGTCAACTAAAAGCTTGCTTAACCCTATCATCTCGTCGCTCTCATCTATTATTATAATAATATCATTACATTGTTTCAGAGCACCTGTTGCTTCGGAACCCATAAGGTTTCTGCGAAACTGTATGGGCCACCCGTGGAGGATCGAGAAGCGGGAATCGGGAGAACTTTCCGGGACCCTCGCTGCTCGCTGCTCGCTGCTCGCTTCTTTTTTCTAACCGGCATACTCCTCGATGGCCCGCACCAGACCTGGTATGGTGTGCTCTTTTGCCTCGATGTGCACCTCCAGCCCGTGCTCGCGCAAAGTGGCCGCGGTCACCGGGCCTATGCACGCTGTCTTCACTCCCTCCGGCAGCTTCACCCTCTTGAGGAAATGGTCCACAGTCGAGCTCGAGGTGAACACCACCACGTCAACGCCCCCCGCCGGCTGCGTGATTTCCTCCGACCCCACGGTGCAATATGCCGGGGCCACGTTGACCTCGGCGCCCCTCTGGCGAAGCCCCTCGGGAAGCACCTCCCTGGCCTCCAGTGCCCGGGGAATTAATACGCGCTTTCCTGCAAGGTCCCCGGGGAAGGCATCCAGAAGAGACTCGGCCACGAACTTCTCCGGCATCACGTCCGTGCACACCCCGTGCTTTTTAAGCTCGTCCCTGGTGCGCGGCCCGATGCACACGGTCGCAAGCCCGGCGAGCGACCTGGCGTCCATGCCGAGATCAAAGAGCCTTATGAAGAATGCCTCCACACCGTTCACGCTGGTGAACACCAGGTAGTCATAAGTTCCAAGCTCCTTTAGGGCACGGTCGAGCACGGAGTAATCATCGAGCCCCTGGATATCTATGGCCGGCATTGACACCACCGCGGCGCCCCTCTCGATAAGCATGCGTCCAAGCTCCCCGGCCTGTGGCCTGGGCCTGGTGATGAGCACGGTGAGACCGAACAGCGGCCTCTTCTCGAACCAGTTCAGCCGGTCCCTGTAGTTCACGGCCTCACCCGCTACTATCACCGCGGGCGGCGCAAGCCCGGCCTTTGACACCCGCTCCGAGATGTCGGATAAAACGCCCGTCACCGTGCGCTGGCCCGGGGTGGTCCCTTTCTGTATCAGGGCCACGGGCGTGTCGCCGGACCGGCCCGCGGCCCGGAGGGCCTCCACCACCTTGTCCAGGTTCTTAACACCCATGTAATAGACCAGGGTGTCCGCGTCCGCCGCGGGAATGTCCAGGCCCTCCTTGTCGCCTCTGCGATGACCGGTGATAAAGGCCACGCTCGAGGAGGCGTCCCTGTGGGTCACGGGGATGCCGGCGTACGCGGGCGCGGCCACCCCCGCGGTCACCCCCGGCACCACCTCGAAAGGCACACCCGCGCTGGCGCATGCCTCGGCCTCCTCGCCGCCCCTGCCGAACACGAACGGGTCGCCCCCTTTAAGCCTTACCACCGTCTTCCCCTGGCCGGCCTTTTCCACGATCAGGGAGGTGGTCTGGTCCTGGGTCACGTGGTGGGCCCCTCCCTCCTTTCCCACGAAGATTTTTTCCGCGGACAGGGGGAAAAGCTCGCGTATCTCCGGGTCCACTAGCTGGTCGAACAACACCACCTCGGCCCGCTCGATAACCTCCAGGGCGCGCAGGGTGAGCAGGCCCGGGTCTCCGGGGCCGGCGCCCACCAGGTACACCTTTCCCTGCTTTTTCATGAGTGTGCTCCTGAGACCTCTCCTCCCCTGACCTCGCCCAGCACCTCGGCCGCGCCCATTGAAAGGAGCTTGTCGGCAAGCGCCGCGCCCGCGGCATCAGGGTCATGCAAAGGAGCATCAACCTCGGCCATGACCAGGGGCTCGCCCCTTGGATGCGCCACCACGCCTTTTAAGTTAATCCTGTTTTCCCGGATTGTGCCCAGGAACCCGGCAGGCACGCGGCAGCCCGCGCCCAGTGCGGACATGGCGGCCCTCTCCGCGGTGACCGCTTCCCTGGTGGGCTTGTGGTCAATGCCGGCCGCGATCTCCCTGGCCCGCCCCTGGTCCGCGGTCTCCACAGCCAGGGACCCCTGGCCGGCCGCGGGCAGGTACCAGTCCAGGGTTACGGGTATGGCCCGGTTGTCGCCAAGTTCCAGGCCCAGCCGGGAAAGGCCGGCCTCCGCAACCACGATGGCGTGAAAGTCACCATCGGAGAGCTTTGCAACACGGGTGTCCAGGTTCCCCCGGATGGGCATAAACTCCATGCACGGGAACCCGTGCCGGAGCAGCGCGGCCCTGCGCAGGCTGGCGCTGCCAACCTTGAGGGGGCCTCTAAGCTTTTTCAGGGACTCGATGGAGACATCCTTCTCATTGCCCGGGATTTGATCGGCAACCTCTTTGCTCAGTATCAAAATGTCTGTTACCGAGGCCCGCTCGGTGAGCGCCGGCAGGCAAAGCCCTTGAGGAAGCCCGGTGGGAAGGTCTTTCAGGCTGTGCACCGCCATTTGTATGCGCCCCTCTATGAGAGCCCTGTCAAGCTCCGCGGTGAATATGCCCTCGCTGCCGAAGTCCTCCGGGGAGAGGTCGTACCTGGAGTCGCCTTTTGTTTTTATGACCTCGACCTCGATGCTTATTCCGGGGTTTTCGCGCGAGAGCTCTTTTTTAACCCACCGGGCCTGCCACAGAGCCAGCTTGCTGCCCCTGGTTCCTATAACGACCTTCTCTTTCATTATATTCAAGTTCCGGATTTATTATATTATTATAGTTTGTGTGCCCGGCAAAACCAAGCAATCCCACTAATTTTGTAGACAATTTGTTTCCACTGTCCAGGCTTGACAAGAGCGGGTTCAAGTGATTACATAATGAGTGGTTATGCAGGGAGAAATCAGCGGTTTTGAAAGCAGTTGCCTTGCCCTCAGCACCCACCTTTCAAGGGAATGCGTATGTATTTGCCTTGAGGCTCACGACCGGGAGGACGCGCTTTTGCAGCTCGCAAGCCGGGCGGAGGAGAGCGGTCTTGTAAAGGACGCGCGCACGTTCCTGGACAACTTGAAAAAGCGCGAGACCGAGATGAGCACAGGAGTGGGCCGCGGTCTTGCCGTTCCCCATGCCGAGGTGGCCGGGGCCGCGGACACCTTTGTGATAGGCGCCACCCTGGTGCGCTCTGTTGACTACAAGTCTTTGGACGACCTTCCTGTTGACGTGATATTCCTTATCGGGGGCAAGCCGGGCGAGACCGGTCTCCACCTTCAGATACTTGCCCGCATAGCGAGGATGGCCCGCCAGCCCGAGTTCCTTTCCATGCTTAGAGAGCAGAGCACCACCGAGGGGTTCGTCTCGGTGATAGAGCAGGCCGAGAGGTCCCTTTACTCGACCGACTGAGTCTGCACCCGAAAACAGCCGCCTTCCGCGCATCCCTTGTCATCCACTTCAGTTGACATACAAGCGCCTGATGTACATTATTTATTTATAAATCAAGGGGGGAGAAAATGGCGGATAAAATAAAGGCGGGTGAAAAGGACGCGCTCATTGTGGTGGACGTGCAGAAGTGCTTCCTGCCGGGCGGGTCTTTGGGTGTTGCAGGCGGCGACCGGGTGATCCCGCTGATAAACGAGCTGGAAAACAAGTTCAACACAATGGCCTTCACCCGGGACTGGCACCCTCCGGACCACTGCTCCTTTGCCCAGGACCCCGAGTTCACCCACGGGAGCTGGCCCCGGCACTGCGTGCAGAACACCGAGGGGGCCGAGTTCGGGGACGGCCTTGTCACCCCGGACGATGCCATCTATATCTTAAAGGGCCAGGACCCTGACAAGGAGGCCTACTCGGGCTTCGAGGACTCGGACCTGGGGGACAGGCTGGGCGAGAAGGGGGTAAAGCGGGTGTTCCTTACCGGGATTGCCCTGGACGTGTGCGTAAAGGACACCGCGCTTGACGGCATCAGGCAGGGGTTCGAGGTCTACGTTGTGGAGGACGCCGCCAGGCCGGTGGACAACCCGCCCGGCATGGCCCGGGACGCCGTTGAGGAGATGACAAAAGCGGGCGTTAAAATAATAAAGTCCGCTGACATCGAGTAAGGAGCTGGAGGAGCGGTGAGCAAGGGGGAGGTCCGGCACGTGTCCAGAGACGGTCTGCTTTTGCCCTGGGTTGACCGGCGGGAGATGACCCTTCTTACCGACCTGTACGAGCTCACCATGATCGCCGGCTACTACCGCACCGGCATACATGAAAAGCCCGCGGCCTTCGAGTACTTCTTCAGGGAGCTGCCACCCCACTCGGGCTTCGCGGTGTTCGCCGGGCTGGGGCCCATGCTGCAGGGGCTCCAGACCATGCGCTTTTCGGAGTCCGACCTGGATTACCTGTCCGGGGAAGTGGGCTTTGACAAGGACGTGGTCGAGTTTCTGGCCGGGCTTGAGATTGACCTCGACGTGTGGGCCCCGCCTGAAGGGACCATTGTATTCCCCCACGAGCCGGTGGTGCGGGTGGAAGGAGGGCTGGCCGCGGCCCAGCTTGTTGAGACCTTCATCCTCAACGCGCTCAACTACCCCACCCTGGTAGCCAGCAAGGCTGCCAGGGTGAGCATAGCCGCGCTGGGCGAGCCGGTGCTTGAGTTCGGCCTGCGCAGGGCACAGGGACCCGACGGCGGGCTGTCAGGCGCACGGGCTGCCTACATCGGCGGGTGCGCCGGGACCTCGAACGTGCTGGCCGGCAAGATGTTCGGCATACCGGTGCGCGGGACCCACGCCCACTCGTGGATCATGAGCCACGACTCGGAGCTCGAGGCCTTCCGGGCATATGCCAGGGTGTTCCCCCGCTCCAGCATCCTCCTGGTGGACACCTACGACACCCTGGAGAGCGGGGTGCCCAACGCCATCCAGGTGTTCAAGGAGCTTCGAGAGAAGAACCCGGAGGTGAGGGCGGCCATCAGGCTGGACTCCGGAGACCTGGCCAGGCTGTCCAAACAGGCTTATGCACGCTTTGTGGAGGCCGGGTTTGAAGACCCCATGATCGTGGGCTCGGGAGAGCTTGACGAGGACCTGGTCGCGGACCTGAAAAGGCAGGGGGCAAAGATCAACGCCTGGGGCGTGGGCACGCACCTTATCACGTCCAGGGACTACCCCGCCCTGGGAGGCGTGTACAAGATAGTGGCCGCGCGGGGGGAAGGGGGATGGGGGCCCCGGCTTAAGGTGGCCGGGAACCCGGCAAAGACCACTGACCCTGGAAGGAAGCAGGTGGCAAGGCTTTTCAACCGGCAGGGGTCTCCCGTAGCGGACGTGCTTTATCCCGCGGAGCAAGAGCTGCCGGCAGCGGGTGAACTCGAGGGCGTTGACCGGGAGAGGTTCCACGAGGAGACCTCCTTCAAGGCTGCAAAGGTAGAGCCCCTGCTCATAAAGCACATGGAAAAGGGAAAGCTCGTCCATGAAATTCCCGGGCTTGCACAAATCAAGCAGAGGACCGACCAGGGAATCGAGAGCCTGTGCGAGGAGATGAAGAGGCTCAGGAACCCGGACATATACCCGGTCCTGCTCTCGCCCGAGCTTGCAAGGACAAAGGAGAAGCTGCTCCGCGAGCGGAGGAAAAGGACCTCGGCAAAAAGTGGGACGTGATTTCGTTAGCAAGGCTTAAAAGAGCCGCATCTCTTTTGCATTACTCTTTGCGCCTTCGCGCCTTTGCGTGAAACAAAAGTCCCGGAGGGATTGAGGTGGACGTTAACAAGGAGATAGAAGACCTGAGAGAGCGGATCAACTATCACAACATCCGCTACTACCGGGACAATGACCCCGAGATATCGGACGCGGAGTACGACCGGCTATTAAAGAGGCTACAAGACCTGGAGGAGGATCACCCCGAGCTGGTGACACCGGACTCCCCCACCCAGAGGGTGGGCGCGCCCCCGCTGGAGAAGTTCGACAAGAAAAAGCACGTAAGGCCCATGCTCAGCCTGGGAAACGCCATGGACGAGGAAGAGGTGAGAAAGTTCGACCAGAGGATAAAAAAGGCCCTCGGCCTGGACGGGAAGCTTTCCTACACCGCGGAGCCCAAGATTGACGGCCTGGGCGTAAACCTGGTCTATGAAAAGGGAAGGCTGGCATGGGGGGCCACCCGGGGCGACGGGGTGACCGGCGAGGACGTGACCGTGAACTTGAAGACCATAAAGCAGGTGCCGCTGCTTCTGGTGGACGAGGCCCCCCCCCGGCTGCTCGAGGTCCGGGGCGAGGTGTTCATGCCCGTCCAGGCTTTCCATGACCTGAACGACTACCGGGCGGAGTCGGGCGAGCCCCTGTTCGCAAACCCCAGGAACGCGGCCGCGGGCTCCATCCGCCAGCTCGACTCATCCATCACCGCTCAGAGGAGCCTGGCGCTTTTCTGCTACCAGATCGGGCAGATGGAAGAAGGCCCCGCGCTCGAGACCCAGAGCCAGGGCCTTGAGAGACTCTTGGGCTGGGGCTTTCCCATAAACCCCATGACAAGGCTTTGCAAGGACATCGAGAAGGCCGTGGAGTTCTTCCGCGAGCTCGTAAGTAAGAGGGACGGCCTGGACTACGAGGTTGACGGGCTGGTGCTGAAGGTTGACAGGCTCGACTTCCAGGAGGAGCTGGGCGAGAGGTCCCGCGAGCCAAGATGGGCCATCGCTCTCAAGTTCCCCGCACGCCAGGAGACCACCAGGATAAAGGACATCATCGTGAACGTGGGACGCACCGGGGCCCTCACGCCCGCGGCCGAGCTCGAGCCGGTGAACGTGGGCGGGGTCACGGTCAGGCGGGCCACCCTCCACAACCAGGACGAGATCAACAGGAAGGACGTGCGCATAGGGGACAAGGTGCTGGTGCAGCGCGCCGGTGACGTGATCCCCGAGGTGGTCAAGGTGATAGACGACGGCAGGCGCGGCAAGAGAGTGGAGTACAAGCTGCCGGAGAGGTGCCCCGCCTGCGGAGCAAGGGCGGAGAGGCCGCCTGACGAGGCCGTGCTCCGCTGCATTAACATCAACTGCCCGGCCCAGATCAAGGAGAGGATCGAGCACTTCGCGTCCAAGGGGGCCATGGACATCGAGGGTCTCGGGGAGAAGCTGGTGGAGCAGTTCTTCCAGGAGGGCCTGGTAAAAGAGGTCCAGGACCTGTACCGCTTGAAAAAGCAGGACCTCGTAAAGCTCGAGAGGATGGCCGACAAGAGCGCGTCCAACCTGCTCCGGGCCATCGAGGGCTCCAGGCACGTGACCCTGGACAGGTTCCTGTACGCGCTGGGAATAAGGCACGTGGGCCAGTACGTGGCCAGGCTGCTGGCCCGGTCCTTCGGCTCCCTGGAAAAGGTCATGGAGGCCTCGGGGGAGGACCTTGTCAAGGTGCAGGGCATAGGGCCGGAGGTTGCCTCGTCGGTGCGCGCATTCTTCGACCGCGAGGAGAACAGGAAGCTGGTGAAAGAGCTCCTGGAGGCGGGGGTGAAACCCAGGAGCGCGGCCCAGGCAAAGGCGCCAGAGTCACCCTTCTCCGGAAAGACAGTGGTGCTGACAGGATCCATGGACAGCATGACCCGGTCCGAGGCCGCGGCAAAGATCGAGGGGCTGGGCGGGCACGTGGCCACGAGCGTGTCCAAGAAGACCGACCTCGTAATCGCCGGCCACGAGCCGGGAAGCAAGTACGACAAAGCAAGGCGACTGGGCGTTCCCATAGCAGACGAGAAAGAGTTCGAAAAGATGCTGGAGGGTGAGTGATGGCCGGAAGCTGAGGTTACTTGAAAGTTCACGTGTTGATCCATGGATCAGTGTTCATGTCCTTGACAATCCTCTGTTGCCAATCCAGAATAAAATAATGACACAAAGTCTGAGAGGTATTAGGGGCAAAGAAGCGATCAAGGCTTTCATCAAGGCCGGCGGGATAGAGAGGCCGGGTAAAGGCGATCATGTTAATATCAAAATGCCGAATGGAGTTATCGTGACTATTCCTGGGAAAGGAGAGCTGAGGATAGCTGCTCAAAGCCGCGATCAGAAAGTCGGGCTTAAGTGAAGAAGAATTTATGGCTCTTTTATAAATGGAGGAAAAAATGGAATATACAGTGGTCATTCACAAGGCCGAGGAAGGCGGGTACTGGGCCGAGGTCCCGGCCCTGGATTCCTGTTTTCCCCAGGGTAACACTGTGGAGGAGACCCTGGAGAATATCAGGCAAGCGATAGAGTCACATCTCGTGGCCCTGAAATCAGAAGGCAGAGAAGTGCCAAAAGACGGGATATCGATCCTCAGCAAGGTGGAAGCTGCATGAGCGGAAGGTGAGTGATGGCCGGGGCGCGGGTGCATCTTATTATTCACGGCCGTGTGCAGGGTGTGTTCTTCAGGGCCTCCGCCAGGGAGCAGGCTGTCTCCCTGGGACTTGTAGGCTGGGTGCGGAACAGGCGAGATGGCACGGTCGAGGTGGTGGCCGAGGGTGACGGGGAAAAGCTGGAGAAGCTGCTTGAGTGGTGCCACAAAGGACCGCCCGCGGCCAAGGTCACAAAGGTTGACCAGGAGTGGGGCGAGGCCACCGGAGAGTTTAGCTCCTTCTCCCTGGGCTTTGCCATGTGAGAATCTCATGCCGCCCATCACGCCGCGGAAAAAGCCGTCTTTGGTAAAGACCGCTCGCCGTGCTAGAATCTGCGCAAAATGAGCGCGCAAGAGACAAAAACACCCCAAAGCCCCAGACTTATAACCTTCGACTTCGGAGACACCCTGGTCTCCTCGGAGCCCTCTTACCTCATGAGGGCCTCGATGGGACTCGGCGAGCTCGGCTTTCCGCGAACCCTGGAAGAGGTAAAGAAAGCATACTTCAACGCCGACATACGGACGGCAATGGACCTGCTGCCCAGGGCACCCTTCCCCCCGGAGAGCTTCCGCGAGACCTTCAGCTCGCACTTCTTCAAAGAACTGGGACTGCTCGACCAGGCGCCGGAGATCGCCCCCAGGCTGTTCAGGCGGCTCATGGAGCTTCGGCCAAAGCGGGTGATCATACCCGGCGCAAAGGAGATCATCGAAAAGCTGCATCATGCCGGCTACCCCTTGGGGCTCATATCCAACAACGACGGTTTCACAAAAGAAAAGTGCGAGAAGGTGGGCATTGACCAGTACTTCTTTTTCATACTAGACTCAACCGTGGAGGGCCTGGTAAAGCCCGACCCCCGCATCTTCCTCAAAGGGCTGGCCATGGCCGGGGTAAAGAGCGGCCAGACACTTCATATAGGCGACCTGTGGGGGTGCGACGTGCTGGGGGCCGCCGCCGCGGGCATACCAGCGGTGTGGTTCAAAAACGAGTTCGTGGACCCCGAGCCCGTGCCCGGCTCGGCCAGGATCAAAAGCCTGACCGAGCTTCTGGAGCTCCTCGAACACTGAAAGAACGAGGTGTTGAAATGGGAAGGTCTCCCACTTTCAAAAGCTGGCCGCCGATGTGGGTGCGCCCTTCCGGGCGCGATCGAGGGCGGAAGCCCTCTCACACAACCATGAGATACTATCTGCTTGTATTGGCCCTCGTCGTTGTCGCGGCTTCGGCCATAGATTGCACCGGGAGGAAAAAAGCCCCCACAAAAGCCGGCAAAGGCTACATGGAGGAGGGCATGGCGAGCTGGTACGGCCGCAAGTTCCACATGAAGAAGACATCCTCGGGCGAGCGCTTCAACATGTACAAAAAGACCGCGGCACACCGCACTCTCCCCTTCGGCACGGTGGTCAAGGTCACCAACCTGGAGAACGGCAAATCCGTAAAGGTCCGGATCAACGACCGCGGCCCCTGGAAAAAGGGACGTATCATAGACCTGTCCTACGCCGCGGCAAAGAAGATCGGCATGGTGAAAAGCGGCGTGGCCAGGGTCAGGATCAAGGTCGTCAAGGCGCCGTGAAATAAAAACCAAGACGAAGGAGTATCATGAAAAAAAGGTCAGCGTCCGTGGCAGCCGTTGTGTTTGTGGCCCTTATTTTTCTGCCCGCCCCTGCCCGTCCGGCAAGGACCATAACCGTGCTCACCTACAACGTCTACGACGCCTTCTTCTCGCCCGACCGGGAGGAGCGCATCCCCTTGATGCCCGGGGCCATCATGGAGCTTGGGCCCGTCCCCGACGTGATCGTGTTCGAGGAGGCATTCAACAAAGAGCACCGCCGGGAGCTGGTGGCCGGCCTTTCCGCGCTGGGATACGAAATAGAAACCGCGCACTACTGGAAGAAGCATTACGGCACCGGGATCATGGTGGTGAGCAGGTTCCCCATGGTGTCCGGGGGCTACACCTTCTTCCGGGTTGACGGCGACTTTTACGACCCGGAGAAGTACTCCGGCAAGGGGGTGGGCCACTGCCTGCTCGAGACGCCTTACGGCGCCGTGGACCTGTTCGCCACACATCCCATATCCAGGTTCAAGCCCCTCTACGACGAAGAGGGAAACCACATTGACCGGGACCGCAGGACCATTGACCGGCTCCTGGAGATGGAGAGCGCCGCCAGGATCATCGAGCAAAAGAAAAGGCCCGGCGCCCGCTCGCTCATCTTCGCCGGGGACCTGAACGCCTCACCCGACATGTGGAGCTACCAGTACCTCATAAAGCGCGCCCGGCTCTCCGACCCCTTCTTCGAGCTACACCCCGGCGAGTACCAAAGCACCTATACCCCAGAGAACACCCTGTGCATGGTGGACTTCGACCAGTCAAGGATTGACCACGTGCTCTACAGGAACATGGAGGGGGACCAGGGCTTCTGGCTGAGACCACTCCAATGCGATATAGTATTAAAGCGGAAAATAAACCTTTCGGACGGAAAGGTCTCGAACATCTCCGACCACTACGGGGTGCTCGCGGTCTTCGAGGTTGTAAAGGGACCGGAGGATGTCCAGCTCCCAAGGGAGGTCGAACTTATGGAGACTCAGGGAAAAAGAGACAGGGCCGACCTCGTGGAGGAGGGGATAAAGCTCACCCCCCAAAACTATCGCGCATGGCAAGAGTGGGCCATCCAGGCCCTTGACCGGGCGGACAAAAGGTACAACCGCTACAGCCTCCGGGTCATACCCGCTGCAAGGATCGTGATAGCAGGCCGGGTCACCCAGCCCGTGACCGTGCCCCTCTCGCCGCTGCAGCGCTCCTCCATAAGCCGGGACCTGCTGATGGAGGCACTGCACTGAAAGTCCTCTAAGACAAGGGAGAGAAGACACATGAAAAGAAAGCTGGTCACCACTGCACTCCTGCTCGTAGCAGCGACCATCATGGCGCAAGCCCCGGCGTCGAGCGCGGGTGAGCGGCCGACCATAAAGGTGCTCACTTTCAACGTCTGGGGCATAGTGGGAGCAAAGGCGCGGGTGAAGAGGGCCGAGGCCATCGGCCGGAGGATAGCCGAGCTCGACCCGGACGTGATCGCCCTGGAGGAGGCCTTCGAGAAGCGACACCGCAAGGCCCTGCTCGAGAGCCTCGCCCGGAGCGGCTACCGCACGGACCACAGTCGCTATTACAAGAACGTATACGGCTCCGGACTGCTCTTTATCTCCAGGTTCCCCGTCCAGGAAGACGAGTTCCAGCCCTACCGGGTAATAGGGGGCTGGCGCGACATCGAGTGGCTGGGAGGCAAGGGCATCGCGCACCTGGAGCTGAAAACGCCGTGGGGACCGCTCGACTTCTTCCACACCCACGCCATCGCCCGCATGACCCCGGTGTTCGACGAGCAGGGGGACTACATCCCCGGCGACCCCAAGCAGGTGGACAGGCTCCTGCACATGTACCAGATAGACAGGTTCGTAAGGGATAAGCGCGGCCCCGGAGGCAGGTGCGTAATAGCAGCGGGCGACTTCAACGTCTCCCCCGAGATGCTCGAGTACCAATTCCTTATCGAGAAGACCGGGTTCGAGAACAGCTTCGACAAGGTCCACCCCGGCGGGAACCCCTCCACCTTCTCAATCGAAAACGTATTGGTGAAAAACGACTACTCAAGGATAGACCACGTATTCTACAAGAACTATGACGGCGCCGAGGGGTTCTGGATAAAGCCGGTGAGCTCGCGGGTGGAGATGGACTCTAAGTTCGAGGACCCCAAGAACGAAAAGATGATAAACTACAGCGACCACTACGGGCTGATGACAGAGTTCGAGGTGATAAAAGAGCCGGGCCGCATCGAGCTCTCTCCTCCCGGCCTCGCGAGCAGCGGCTGCGCATGCGGCGCCGGGGACCCGCCCGGGTACATGCAGGCGAATATCCACCTCACGTCCTCGAACCTGCACCAATGGCGGCATCTGGCCCTCGCCGCTTTCGAGGGAGCGCTGGAGAAAGAGGAGCGGCGCAACAAGCTGCTCATACCTTTTGCCAGGATCGCGGTGCTGGATGATTCCGACCTGCCAGCGGAGGTCCCCCTCGCGCCCGGCCTGCAGAGAAAGCTCGAGAGAAAGTACGGCGTCCTCAGCGCGGCTCCAGAATGAGCTCGGCCATGGCCCCCTGCTCATACTCTTCCGGGGCCATGCTCAGGGTGCGGTACCTGCCACGGGCCCAGTCTTCTGAGGTGATGTCGAACATGGCCGAGTCCGGGTTCTCGGAGTTGCCGGTGGTGGCGTTGAAGAGCAGATGCCCGGGCTTCGCCATATCCACCACGATCCTGCTGGAAGGGCCTGCAATGCTCAGGTACCCGATCGGTCCGATGAACAGCGAGGTCGAGTTGTTCACGCTCTCCTCGGTCCCGGGCAGGGGGTAGGTGCCTATCCTTGCATCCTTGTTCCAGGGAATCAGGCTGAACACCGTGCCCAGGCGCAGGCGGTGCAGGTCCCCCCATCGCCAGCTATCAGGGTCCTTGCCGAGCTTCTTCGTAAGGTAGGCGTGCGCCTCCATGGCGGCCTCCCTTACGAGGTCCCGCCTGGTCTCGCGCTCCTCGGTGTCCACCTTGTCGAACCACTCGCTGTCCTCCTCTTCCATGATCTCCCACAGGGCGTGCACCCCCATCTCGGCAAGGTCTATCTTGAAGGTGAGACCATCGAGCTCGTCGTCAAAGGTGAGCCCCACCATGTGCTTCATGATAAGCTTGTACACCGGCGTGCCCGCGGAGTCGAGCTCCGCCATAAAGCCTTGCTCTGACCATTGCTTTAGCAGCCGCCTGCACGTCTTCACCCCGGGTTCCTCCGAGCCTTCCAGGTCATCGAGGAAAAGCGGCACGAACCGCTGTGCGGACATCACCTTGACGTCGAGCTGGATGTCCTGCATGTCCCGTGCGGTGAGCCCTTCCCGCCCGGACAAAAGCTCGGTTATGCGCTGGGCACGGGAGGGCAGGTTGTACCCCGAGCACAGGTAGTAGGGGTAGTCCGGGCCCTCCACCTTGTTGTTGGCGGTGGCTATAAAGTGCTTCTCCGGGTTCATGGTATGGGGCAGCTCCTCGTACGGTATCCATCCGATCCAGTCGCCTTCCCCGGTGCCGGTCCTCGGCAGGTATCCCTGGCCGTCCGGCCTTATGGGCGCGTGCCCGGAGTAGAGGTACCCGATGTCACCCTCCGCGGTGGCATAGACCGTGTTCCAGGCCACCGGGCCCATCCTCATGTCCTCGACCGCGCGCCTCATGTCCTGGGCGTCCATGCTTTTTGGTATAGCAAGGTAACCCGAGAGGAACCTTTCCGGCCACACCTCCATCAGGTGGAGTGCGTAAACGCGGTTGTCCAGAGGGGGGATGTCCACGGTGGTGACGGCCTCCTCGATCACCTGGCCGTGCACCGAGCGGCGGTAAGTGAAATCAACGTCCCATGAATTCTTGACCTCGATGGTCTCCTCCACCACCTCGAACTCGCGCCACTCCCCCTTGTAAAAGTAGCGGCCCGGGTCATCCGGGTCCACCTTCTCCTTGAACAGGTCTATGTAGTCGCAGCGGGCGTTGGTGATGCCCCACGAGACGTGGCCGTTGGTGCCGGCTCCCATGAGCGGTATGCCCGAGAACATGAGGCCCGCGGCGTCGTAAGAGCCTCCGTGCAGGTGCACGTGGTACCAGAAGGTGGGCGCGAGCAGGTGTGGCACGTGGGGGTCGTTGGCAAGCACGGGTTTGCCCGAGGCCGACATGGTCCCGTCAACCGCCCAGTTGTTCGAGCCCAGGCCCGAGAGCAGACCCAGCCGGGAGAGGAGGCGGGACAAAGAGTGCAGGGCCGGGAGAGCGGTGGTTTCCAGGTCCTCGTTGATGTATGGCCCCCACTCCGGGGACTCGATCCGGAAGAGCCCGGCCTTCTCCGGTCCCAGCTCACGTATCAGCCGCTCGCCGTAGTACTCGTGGAACAGGCTCCACAAGGTCATTGAAAGACCGTATACCTCCATGCATAAAAGGGAGTCCTCCGGTGACCAGAACTCGGGGGTCACGCCCAGGGCCTTGTACTCTGGAAGCCGCTTGCCCGCGTCCTTCAAATAACGGTTCACCCCCCGGGCGTAGGCCTCAAGCAGCGCGCGGTCGGATGGGTCCAGCACGGCCACCCCCCTATTTGCCCGGCCCTGGAAGTCGAAGGAGCGCAGCAGCTTGTCAGCGGTGAGCAAGTCGTAGGCCTTGTAGCGAAGCGGCCGGCCGAACAGCTTGCAAAGCTCCCCTCCGCCCAAGCTGCGCATGAGGTCCATGTAAAAGAAGCGGTCCTGGGCCATGATGTAGCCCAGGGCGTAGAACATGTCCACGTCGCTCTCAGCGCTTATGTGCGGCACCCCGTTACTGTCATAGACTATCCTTACCGGGGCGTCCACGCCGTGGCCCTGGAGCCTGGCGTCCAGGACCTCCAGCCTGTGGCCCCTGAGGACGCACGAGCACGACAGCACACTTATCAGTATAGCGGAAAGAATGAAGCGTATTTTCATGTCCTCCTCCTTGCCCTCCGGTCACTCGTTCCCGCGGGCCACTGCATGATATCAGAAGATTCACATCAGGCAAAGCCGCGCCTTATGCCCCCTCTTTTGTTTTTGAACCAGAAAGACTTTGCTGGTACTTTTCTATCTATGGAGGATGAGCACGAGCCGGGCGCTCCCTAAAGACGGCAAATGAGAAGGCGTATATTAAAGTTTTTACTGGCCTCGACTGTCTTTGTCACGGGACTGGAACTCGCGCTCCAGGCCGGGCACCTTCTTGTCGGCTCCGGGTCGAGGCCGGCCGGCGCGGGCCCGTCTTCGGGAGCGTCCATCCTCTGCCTGGGCGACAGCCACACCTTTGGCGCGGGCGTGGATGCCAGCGAGGCTTATCCCGCCCGGCTGGAGGGCCTGCTCAGGGAGAGGGGTTACGACGCGGACGTGGTGAACCTGGGGGCCCCGGGGACCAACACATCGGAGATAAGGAGGCGTATGCCCGGGTTGCTGGACGCTTACCAGCCCGTGGCTGTGATCGTGCTGGCCGGCGTGAACAACGGGTGGAACAGGAAGGACCAGGCATGGTCGGATATGCAGGACGGTCTCCCGGCGCCGTGGACCGCCAGGGCCGCGGACTTCATCCTTACCCGGGTGCGCCTGGTGAAGGGAGCTTACGTGCTCCTCCACCGGCTGGACTGGACCGGGCCAAAAGAGGAGCGGGCCCGGGACCGCACCGGCAAAAGGGTGATCCACAGCAAGCAAGACCCGCACGAGCTCGAAGGGCCTGCAAAGACGTATGCGCGCGCGAGACGTGACCTCGTGGCCATAATCGCCCGTGCTAGGGCCGCCCATGCCGTGCCCGTGCTCATGACCTACGTATCCGACCCGGAGTACACCTTTTACGGCCCCAACCGCTTGATCCGCGAGGTTGCGGGGTCCATGAAAGCCCCGCTCGCGGACAACGACAAGGCGCTCCGGCCCGGGTTCATGGAAGAGGACGGGAGCGTGGACAAGAAGGCCAGGGACCGGCTCTTCTTCCCGGACATGCATCCGGGGCCGGGCGGGTATGAGCTTATAAGCGAAAACGTGCTGGAGACCCTGGAGCGCGCGGGGGTTCTATCGTCGCTTCCGACAAAGGAGGAGATTAAATGATCGGGCGGTCAAGGGCTGTACTTTTGGCTGATCTCCAGCATCTTCTTGACCCTGCCCCCCTGCGGCCTGGAAAGGCCCTGCCTTATCTGTTCGGGAGAGTAGTTGTCGGCCAGTATCTGGCCGATGTCTATCCGGGGGGCCCAGCACTGTATGATGGCCCAGCAGAAGGGCTGGCCCGCGGTGCGGCAGTACTTGAAGGGCACGAAGTCGCCCATCCTGGGGCATCGAATCTGTCGGCCGTCGTACTCGAATAAGTCCATGATCCGTATTGTAGCAGCAACTTCGCCGGCGCGCCAGAATACAAATGACGAGTGATAATCAAAACGCGCCCCCGTGCTTTTTGCACCTGGAGCCGCAATACGAGACCGAGCCCTTCGGGGGGGACCGGCTTGTCAGCAGCCTGGGCAGGCCGCGCCTTTCCGGGGCCCTGGCCTCGGCAAGCCTGGAGCTGTCCATTGACCCGGAAAAGGGCATGGTGGTCTCGGATGGACCCTTTGCCGGCCGCGGGCTCGATAGCCTGATTGGAAGGTTCGGGGAGGAGATCACGGGGCCCAGGGCCATGGCGGTGCTTGATAAGGGCATTGCCTTCAACGTGCGCCTGGTGGCAACGGACCTGGACGACGCGCCCGTGCGCGTGCCGGCCAGGGCGAAGAAAAAGGGTCCCGCTCCTTGCGAGGCCCTGGTGGTGCTGGAGGCGGAGGGAGACGCGCGCATCTACTGCGGCAGGAAGAGGAGCCTCGACCAGGCCGGCTTCCTTTCCATGCTTAAAAAGTCCAGGGCCCAGGAGATACTCAAAGAGCACGAGGTCTCAGCGGGAAGCGCCGTTGTAATACCGGCTGGAATGCCGTGCGCGCCCGGCAGGGGTGTGATGGCCTACGTGGCGGGCCTGGAGAAGAGCGGCGCGGGGGCGTACGGGGCCGCGTTCAAGGGCGCCGGGCAGGGGACCTCGGCCCAGCCGGCCCCCTCCTCGCTCCTGTTCGCCGGGAGCCTGGGCATGCTCTCGGGCATGAACGCCATAACCTGGCTGTACGCCGCACAGCTCTTCTGCACGGTGCGGCTGGACCTCCGGGCCGAGTGGAGCCACCAGGCCCCGGAGCGCGGCAGTGACTCCTTCATGGCGCTCACCGGGCTGCAGGGAAGCGCGCTCCTAACGGGCGGGAGCGAGACCGAGTCCATTGAAAGGGGCAGGACGGTGATGGTGACCGCTGCCTGTCCCTGGTTCAGGATAAACCCCGGTCCAGAGGGCGCGTCGGTTCTAATGACCTGGTTCATGGACTTCGAGAGCGAGGTTAAAACACCTCTTCTCGAAAGGGGCATAACAGAGCGCGAGATCAAGGGCTTGCAAAGCCTGCTGCAAGAAGGCTGCGGGCTTGCCTTGGGCTAATGAATTGCAGCCCCTTCGGGGCTTTAATGGACACCTACCCTTTTCCCGTTGCCGACCGGCGCAGGTGGTGGAGGTATGTGGTCGCCGAGAACTGGTCGAACAGGGCCCGGTTGTCGTAGATTTTTCTCGCGCTCTCGCTGGCGCCGAGCACGGCTTCGAGCTGGATTCTCACCTTGTCCTCCCTGGGGACATCGCTCATGGTGTATCCCACGGCGTTGAAGGTCTGGTCCACGTAGACCCGGGGGGCGTTCTCCCGGATGCGGTTTAACATGAAGTTGAAGTTGAGGAGGCTCGAGTGCTTCATGTCCTGCCCCATTCCCGAGTAGTCGAACTCGGTTTCCACCACCCTTATGGACCGGGGGGTGCTCTTCCTGTATATGTCCATGATCTCGATGCTCTGTCCCCTCATCACCCACCTCATCAGAGCCGGCCTGGGCTTCCACCCGAGCCTGCTGATCCTGCCCCTTATGCCTTCCTGGTCCCCTTCTCCCGCAAGCATCTTACCCACCCTGACCGAGGGGGTCTCATCCTCCATGTCCTCGGCCCGCTCGGGCCTTTCCCTGATCCTGCCCCTCACTATCAGCATTATGTCCTCGAACGGCAGCGGCACTTGCGAGCCTTTCCCGTCAAGCAATACCATCTCGCTATCGCCGATCTCTTGGACCCCGGCGGCCTGCACCCTCTTTGCTATCTTGTCTATGCCGCTCTGCTTTATCACGTAGGCGTCCAGGCCCATTGACGAAAACGCCTGCGCCATGGACTGGGCGGGCTGTGCCTCTGGAAAGGCCCTTGCCATCCACGGTGCCGGGCCGCTGAGCTTGTGCCGCGCGGTGTAGTTGTCCATGCCCATTATCTTGCAGAAGCTCTCCAGGGATTCGGGGCGAAGCTCCTGGCAGGGAGAGACCATGACCAGGTAGACCTCGGGCGGGGGAGGAGGCTTTTTCGGTGCGGGCCTTTCTTCCGGCGCCGCCTTTTTTTCCTGCTCGGGTTTACGGGCTGGAGCGGGCGGGGGGGCGGCAGGCATGTGTGCGCCGCAGTAAAGACAGTGCTCAGCCCTGTCGTTATTGGGCCTCTCACATTTAGGACATTTCCTGGCCATCTACCTCCGCGCCCCCGTAACTTTTGATGCCCTTTACAAGGAAACTGATTCATGCCGCAATATTTAGCGGAAAAGAGGAAGCTCCCTTGTTAAAGAGTAATATCATTGCGGGAAAGGGTTATCAAGCAAAGGGTGCGCGAACGAAAGCCCCGGGCCGGATAAGCGCTCTGTCAGGCCCTGCCGCGGGATAAGCCGGGCTCGCCAAGGGATAAGTTCCCTCGCTCATCATTTTATGGGCTTTTTGTCCGGGCTTTTTGCGCGCTTTGCAAGGCTTTTCCTGCCGGGCTTTGCCTTTTTATGCTCGATCTTTTTGAGACTGGAGACCTCTCGGTCGGTTAGGGGCCGGAAGTCGCCCGGCTGGAGGCTGCCGAGCTTCAGCGGGCCTATGCCGGTGCGTTTCAGCTTCATCACCGGGTGGCCCACGGCCTTGCACATCCTCCTTATCTGCCGGGTGCGCCCCTCGGTGATGGTGATCTCGATCCATGAGTGGCTGCCCTGTCCCCTGCTGAACTTCACGAAGCGGACGTCCGAGGGCTGGAGCGGACCGCCGCCGATGTCCGGTCCCTTTCTCAGCTCCTGTATGGCCTGGTTCCCGACCCTTCCCTTGACCTTGACGTAATAGGTCTTTGGCACACTGGAAGAGGGGTGGGTGAGGGCTTTTGTCAGGTCCCCGTCCGAGGTGAGCAGCAGGAGCCCGGAGGTGTTGTAGTCCAGCCTGCCCGCGGGGTAGATCCTGCGCCTCACTTTTTTTACCAGGCCCATGACCGTGGGCCGGCCCTGCGGGTCTTTGGTGGTGGTGACATACCCTTCGGGCTTGTGGAGCATTATATAGGTGTGTTCGTACACCGGCGGCAGGAGCTTCCCGTCAACCCGGACCTCGTCTTTGTCCGGGTCGGCCCCGGCCCCCAGCTCGGTGACCTTGTCGCCGTTCACGGTCACCCGGCCTTTTTGTATCCACTCCTCGGCCTTGCGCCTTGATGCGAGCCCGGCGTTTGCTATCAGTTTTTGCAGTCTCTGTTGCAAAGCCTGACCTCTATTTTTGGATCAGGTCTTTATTCTCGAGACGATATCGTACCCGATTTTCGTCAACCACAGCAAGACCTTGTTCCAGTTTCTCCAGCAGACCCGATTCTATCAACCGTTTCGTTGGCCCCTTCATACTTGATCCTCATCGCGTGGTTTCCGTATGGAGCGGCTGATGTTCTTCCTCGTGCGCAAGCCATGCTGCGTAGGCCATAGCCGCGCGGATGTCATCTTCCTTCAGCGTGGGGTATTGCTTCAAGATGCTCTCCACGCTCTCCCCCGCCTTGAGGTAATCAAGAATGATGGAAACCATGATCCGCGTGCCCGCTATACATGCCTTGCCATGACATACTTCCGGCTTGATCGCAATACGTTCTTTCCATTCTCTTTCCTTCACAGGTCACCTCCCAATGGAAAAAGCATCCCGCCTGTTCTATTTTAACCCATCCCGTTCGGTTTCTCGATATATATAGAGCTTGACCTCGATATAAATGCAGGATAGCTTCAAATGACGGCGCCTCAAACATGATACCTTACAAAGACGACAACCCGACCTCAAGGTTCCCTATCGTCACCGTGGCGCTGATAGTGATAAACATCCTGGTATTCCTGGTCCTCAGGCTGCAGGGGGCCCATGCCTTCAGGCAGGCGGTGATCCAGGCCGGCGTGATCCCCAGGGAGCTCTTCTTGGGCAACCTGCAAGGGAGCACGGCCTTGAGCCCGCCGGTCACGCTTTTCACCTCCATGTTCATGCACGGGGGGGTGCTGCACATCCTGGGCAACATGGTCTATTTGTGGATCTTCGGCAACAACGTGGAGGACTACCTGGGCCACGTGCGCTTCGCACTATTCTATATTGCCTGCGGCCTGGTCGCGGCCTTCAGCCACATCCTTATCAACCTGAATTCCGGTGTGCCCATGGTGGGGGCATCGGGCGCCATCGCCGGGGTGCTGGGGGCCTACCTGGTTCTTTATCCGTGGGCACGGGTGCACGTCCTGGTTTTCGTGTTCTTTTTTATCACCACCTTCATGGTGCCGGCGTGGCTGGTGCTGGGCTTCTGGTTCGTGCTCCAGGTGCTCTACGGCCTGCCCTCCATCGGCATGGCGGTGGGAGGCACTGCCTACCTCGCCCACATTGGGGGCTTCCTGGCCGGGTACTTGTACATCCGGCGGCGTGCCGGCAAGACCGGTTTCCCGCGCAGGCCGCGATACGCCCGGAGGAGGAGGATGAGATGAGCGAGGTCTTCTCCATTGTCCCATTCGACCTGCACGTGCACTCGGGCCAGTCACACGACGGGACCGGGAGTGTGATGGAGTACTGCGAGCGGGCCATACAGTTTGACATGAAGGCCATCGGCTTGTGCGAGCACGTTGACCTCGACCCCAGGGACCCGGTGAGCGGGCTTCATGATTACGCCTCGTATGTTTCCGAGGTGGAGGAGGCCAGGGAGAGGCTCGCGGACCGGCTCATAATCTGCATGGGCGCGGAGGTCGGCTACGTGCCCGGTGTGGAGGGCGAGATCGCGGCGCACCTTGACTCGCATTCTTATGATTACGTGGTGGGCTCGGTGCATTCCATATTCGAGGGCGAGTTCGGTGTGTCCGAGGAGTACGAGGCCCTGGAGACCTTTGCCAAGTACGAATTCCGCGAGGTGTACGAGGCCTACTTCCACACGGTGCAGAGGATGGTGGTCTCGGGTCTTTTCGACGTGGTGGGTCACCTGGACCTGGTGCAGCGCTTCGGCGTGAACTACCAGACAAAGGAGATGGAATGGGGCGTCTTTTACGGGCACCTCCGGCGCATCCTGGAAGGGGCCATTAAAAGGGAGATGGCCCTGGAGATCAACACCTCGGGGCTCAGGCAGGCCCCCCACAGCCCTTTCCCGGACCCGCACATACTGGCGTTATACGCCGAGCTCACCGGCAAAAGCATCACCATCGGCTCGGACGCGCACCAGCCGGCCGACCTGGGCGCGGGCGTGCCCTCGGCCATAAAGCTGGCCCGGCGCTTCGGGCTCATCCCCCAGATATTCAAGGGGCGACTTCCAGGGCCCGTGAACTACTGAAGACCGGGAAAGCGCCGCGACACCAGGCGCAGTCTAAAGAGTATCCTTTGCCGGGCCCTAATCTTTTCCTGCGTCTTTGCAGGCGCCTTCAATCCTTCACCCCTTCTGTCAAGTCTCGTGGAACCTGTCCTCTCTGCCCACCAGTTTATGAGAAGGGATGAGAACCTTTCTTTCAGGGTCTGCCACGGCCCGGCCGATCACCCGCGACTCCATGCCGTGCGATTGAAAGGCCGCTATCGCCCGCTCCGCCTGGTCCTCCGGTACCACCGCGGCCAGGCCCACGCCCATGTTGAAGGTGTTGAACATCTCCGCGTGGCCCACCCTTCCCCGCTCCTGGATGAGCCTGAATATGGGGGGCGGCTCGGGCAGGTCGTCCAGCACGAACCCGGCCTGGGAGCGCACCCTTTGCAGGTTGCGGAACCCCTCGCCGGTGATGTGGATCAATGCCTTTACATCCACTGCATCCA
The DNA here is from genome assembly GCA_964650485.1 of uncultured bacterium. Lineage (GTDB taxonomy): Bacteria > RBG-13-61-14 > RBG-13-61-14 > RBG-13-61-14 > DATKZS01 > CAZYTX01. The sequence goes on from CAZYTX010000038.1 coordinate 24,914, forward strand.
GGAGCTCCAGGGCCGGCCGCACGTAGATGCGGGTGGGCTCGAGCAGGGCCTCGCCGGCGCTCATGCCCAGCTCATCGAAATGGGCGTCCGGGCCCCTGTCCAGGAGCACCTTCCTCGCCAGGGTGTACCCGTTCGAGTGGAGCCCGGAGGAGGCGACACCCACCACCGCGTCGCCCTCGACAATGCCTTCGCCAACCACCATCATGTCCATGGGCACCACGCCGAATGCCGTGCCCACCAGGTCGAACCCGTAACCTTCCCTCGCGCCCTTTATCATCTCCCGGAGCTGGGCCACCTCGCCCGCGGGTATGGATATGCCCGCCATCTTGGCCCCCTCGTAAAGACCCTTGCCCAGGTCGCCCAAAAGTGGCGAAGTGGCGTCCTCCACCGCGATGTAGTCCAGCATGGCAATAGGCCTTGCGCCCACGCATATCAAGTCGTTCACGTTCATGGCCACGCAGTCAATGCCCACGGTGTAGTAGCGGTCCATGAGCTGGGCCACCAAGAGCTTGGTCCCCACCCCGTCGGTGCTCATGGCTATGCCGATGTTCTGGCCAACGTCTATGACCGTGGCGTAAAGCCCCACCTGGGCCTTGACCTCGGGGTGGTCCTCCATGCTCTTTGACACCCACTCGAGAAGCGTCTTGAAGGAGCCCTCCTCACCTATGGATACCACTCCCGCGTCCTCGTACGTCATGCCATTGCCCGATCCCATCTTGTCCTCCGTTCTACAAAAGATCATACTAGCAGCAGAGGGTCGTGACAAGCGCAGCTCTTATTCATTACGGTATTTAAGGCCGAGCACGTGGGTGTCGCCTATGGAGAAGACGGGAGAGAAAAACCCGGGCATCTCCAGGATCACACGGTTCAGTATCAGCCGGGCGCCGGCCGAGGCCTCGTCCGCGAGAACGTGGGTGACCCCCATCCGCTCGAGCTTTCGGGCCAGCGCCCCTGGCCGGGTCTCCGGGGGGAACTGCAGCACCGGCCGGCCGGAGTAGAATGCCGTCAGCCGCGGCTTGCGCGCGGCCATGACCGAGCCGGGAGCAAGCTCGCGGCCGGCCCACCTGGCCGCGGCTATCAGGCGGTGGTATCTGAGCGCCTGCTCCTCCGGATCATTCTTCAACATCTCCGGGTACTGGTACCACCTGCCCCACTTGATCCTGCCGGCAAGCTCCTCCATCCTCCGGCCTTCCACCCCATCAAGGCCCGCCCGTGCGTTGCACGCAGACGGGTCTTCCACAACCGCGGGCGTCTCCGGCGCCCCCATCAAAAGCACCAGGTCCGTTACGAACACGCCAAGGTTGAAAAGAGAGAGCAAAAGCAACACCCACAACACGATTGTCCGTCTTCCGGCCCCGGTGCTCTCGTGACCGCATTTTGCCGCTCCGAGCACGTATTCGAGTCCGCTTAGAAAATAAAGGCACCCCAGCGGGATCAGAGGCACCAGGTAGCGCGGGTAATGGCTCTGCCAGGCAAGGATGATGAGCACGTATACGAGCGCGTACCACTCGACAGGACCGCGGCGCCGCAGCAGCCGCCCGAAAAAGCCGAGAAGCGCGGGCGCGAGCACCGCGGCGGCAGCGGCCAGCCTTATCGGCCGATGCACCAGCGGCCATGACATGTCAAAGGCCGCCTTGGAGTAGGCCTGGAAGTAGTCGGGCACCCCCCGGCCCACGCGTCTCAGGATACCACCGGCTCCCAGGGCCCCGGCGAACGGGTCCGAGGCCCGGGCCTGGAACAGCTTGTCCAGGTGGACGGGATCAACCGACCCCGCGACAAGAAGGTTCCGGGAAAACCACCCCAGCGCCGGGGCCAGGAACCCGAGGCTCAAGAAGAGCATCACCCTCGCACGCTCTCGCATGGAAAAAGAGCGGGTCAGGGCCGTTCCTGCCAGTGCGCCCAGCCACAAGGCCATCCCCACCTGCCGGAAGAGAAAAGAGGACCCGAGTACAAGGCCGGTCAGCGTCCATAATGGTCCACTCTTCGATCTCCTGGAGAGCAGGACGCAGACAAGAAGGAGCGAGGCGAGCGAGAAAGCGGTGTAAGGCAGGTCGGACATGACCATGTTCGAGAACCGGGCCATGTAAGGGATCGAGGCCAGGACCAGGCAGGCCAGGGCCGCGGAAAGCCTGGAGCCGAGTTCGACTTTTCCGAGCCGGAAGCTGAGCCAAAAGCAGAGAACAAGGGAACCCGCGGGGAGCATCTTGAAGACCGTAAGCGAGCACGCCCCGGAACGGATGAGCAAGGAGATGAGCCAGGGCAGGGCCGGCCCGTACTCGGTGTGGGGCGGCATTTCCGGCTTGTCCATCTCTACGAAGCCCCGGGCCCGGGCCAGGGCCTTGCCCAACAGGATGTAGCGAGCGCTGTCCCCTGAAAGGTCAGCCAGGTCCCCTGAAATAAACACCGGCAGGTACAGGAACAGGAGCAGAAGCCCTGCAAGCAAAAGATATAGATGTCTCCTTTCAACCGCCATCAGCTCACCCGTGCAAACAGGCCAAAGGGCAAAAGAAGCCTGGTTTATTGCCTTCCATCCCGAATTTCACGGCCCAAGGCTTTATTGCATCTTCATGTCAGCATATGCTATCCATAAAAAGGCCGTTTGTATAATATATTATGAGGAGGCGTCATGAGCGAGGTGAAGACAAAGACAATGATGGAAGGGAGAGCCACCGGGGTGAGCGTGCGCTGGCAGGGAGGCCAGTTCTGCTTCATCGCCGCGGACAAGGGCATCGTGGGTTGCGGGATATTCAGTCCCGAGGTCATCGAGGAGTTCGGCATGGCAGTGGCCCTGGCCAAGGGCACGCCCGAGAGGCCGCTGGTTGAGCCCGAGGACCTTCTTCCCGCGACCATCATCATGGTCTCCAAGGCTGCCGAGGACATGGGCGTCACGCTGGGCATGACCGGGGAGACCGCGCTCAAGAAGCTGCTTGCGTAATGGCCAGCTCGGGGCCCGCCCGGTTCAAGGAGAGCACAAGGACCGCGTGGTGCGTCCTGGCGGCGGTCTTATACGTCTCCATTTACTTCGTCCCTTACCTTTTCACCGGGGCCTCGACCCTGTTCCCCTCGTACCAGGACGAGTCGCAGTGGCTCCTCTACCAGCTCTTTATAAACGACGCTTATAGCTCGGGCGAGTTCCCGCTGTGGACACCCCACCTCTTCTGCGGCATGCCCTTCCTGGCATGGTCCCACTCAGCCTCCCTGTACCCGCTGAACGTCATATTCGCGGCGCTCGACTACGGGCAGGGGGTGTGGGTCAACCAGTGGGTCCACGCCGTTTTATGGAGCCTGGGCGTCTTCTTCCTTTGCAGGAAGCTGGGCGCAAGCAAATGGGCCGCGCTCTTTGCCGTGCTGGTGAGCTCGGGTGTGTTCGTTAGAGAGGAGCTCGCGAACTTCCTTCCAAACATCCGCACCGCGAGCTTCGCTCCCTGGCTGTTCCTTGCGGCTTACGGCCTGGTGGTGGAAAGGCGGCTCCTTTATGTAATGGGGTTCATACTGGCCAACCTGATGATGTTCCTGGGCGGGCAGATCGAGCTTGTGGGACTCGCTTACGAGCTCATGGCAGTGGTGCTCGTGGCCGGCGGTCTTTACTTTCGCCGGCAATGGCGCCTGGTGCTCCGGGGCTACGTGCTGTTCGCCGCCTGCTTCTGCCTGGCATACATTGCGTCGCAGGTTCAGGCCATGCCCACGCTGGAGCTCACCGGGCTCAGCATCAGGGGAGAAGGTCTCACCTACGAGTACTTCAAGATATGGTCGTCCATGGCTCGCAACTTCCGCGTGTGGGTCCCATACCTATTGACGGGGGCGGTGCTGGCGCCGGTTGCAGCGGCCGTGGTCGGGGCACGCAGGTCCGCGGTCCTTTTGCCGGCCGCGGTGGCTCTCCTGTATTGTCTCAGCCTGATCCACGACTTCCCCGGGGTGATGTGGGTGCTCTATCACCTGCCGGTGGTAAGAGGGCTCCTGGCTCACTCCAGGATAGTGCTGCTCGCATACATAGTGCTGGCACTCATGATCGCACTGGGGGCGGACGCCATGATTAACTCGCCCCGCAGGCACCAGTGGCTTGTAGCCGTTGCGGTGTCGAGCGTTGCCGCGGCCGGGGCATGGTGGCTTTTTGCGGCTTTCAACCACGGGTTGCTCGCGGCTGCTGCCGAGCCCACCATGCAGGAGAGCCATACCAGGTGGCTCCGGGCATTGGACGCCGCGGTTATTGCTCAAGCCCTTGTGGGATGCTCGCTCCTCTTTTCGGCGCGGCTCAGGCAGGGGGCCTTCCCGGTCGTGGTGCTTTATCTAATGGCGCTTTCCTGCTACTTCGCGCCGGTTATGTACTCCATGCCTAATAACCCCGCGGAGGGATTCGACATCTCGCCCCGGTACGAGCGTTTTGTAAAAAGCCGGCCGGGACTCCACAGGGTCCAGAGCATATACGCCTGGGACAGGTGGGAGCGCATGGACATTCCCTTGCAGACGGGAGTGCTTTTTGGCGCCCGCTCCGCGGACGGGTTCATAACCGTGTCCGTGGACCGCTACACACGGTTCCTGAACGCCGTCATTCCGGGGACCTTCCGGGAAAGGGGAGGCAAGATAGGGGACCTGGAGGCCACCAAGGTGTTCAAGGAGGGAGCATTCATAACCGACGGGAACATCCCCTGGCTGAACTTCATGGGCATCCGCTATCTTTTCGCACAGCAGCGGAACATCAAGTTCGCGACCCGCTTCTTCCTGGCATACCCGGACTCGCCCTTCCTGGCGGGCGATGATAAGGCCGGGGTCGAACGGAAAGGCAAAGGGGCAAAAGCGAGGGACCTCTTGTGTTTTACAGGCAGGGCGAGCGCACACATGTTCATGCAGGAAAAAGACAGCTTAAGCTTCGAAGCGCACTCTACCGGCGCCGGGCTGTGGCACACGGCCGTCACTGAAAACAAGAGGGGCGATAAGGGACTCCGTTTTGCAAGGCTCATTCATAAAGCGCCTTACAGCTCGCCCGGGATAAGGCTCGCCGGGGAGCCGGGCGAGGGCGACCTGGTGGTGGCCGCGGCCGCAAACGAGACGTGTATCGCGGAGCCCGTGATAAAAAACCCTGACAGGTACTTCCAAATGCTGGACCTGCCTCACGCGGAGTTCCGCGTGTTCGAGAACCCGGGCGCCATGCCGCCGGCTTTCCTTGCCGAGGATGCCATAAAGGTTGAAAGGGAAGAGGCGCTCGAGATGATCGAGACCCGGAAGCTGGACCCTGCCGGGACCGTGGCGGTGGAGGGACTGGCAGGTCTGTTTCGAGCGGGGCCCCGGGTTAAAGGCGAAGGGGTGCGCATTGACGGCTACGCTCCCGGCGAGGTGACGCTAACGGCAAGGGCCGCGATGAAAAGGGTGCTGGCCCTGACCGATGTGTACTTTCCCGGCTGGAAGGCCTGGGTGGACGGGAAACAAGCGCGCATCCTGCCGACAAACTACGCCTTCAGGGGAGTGGCGCTAGGGCCGGGCCTGCACAGGGTGCGCATGGCGTACCAGCCGATAAGCTTCAAGCTGGGACTGTGGACAACCATATGCTCGGTGTTCGTCCTGGCATGCGCCGCGGCATGGAGTAGATCCGACAAAGCCAGTTAAAGTAAAACTGGGTTTTATAGAAGTTGTAAGAATTCTTCGACTGTCAGACCGGAATCCTTTATGATGGCGAGGAGCCTCTGCCCAGGTCTTTCCCTTTGTGCACCGGTACGACTATGCGGCGGCCAGGGTCTGTTTGATGTTTCATGGTAACATGGCTTCCTTTACGGTGATGCTCCATGAATCCCGCTTTACTCAGTGCTTTGACCGCCTTTTCTCCGCTTACTGAAGGCAGGCTGCTCATGCTGCCACTTCAATGTCGAAAATCAACTCTTCCGTGATTCTGGGAATGGGCATTCCATCTTTTTTAAGACTCTCCAGGTAGCATTCGATCGCTTCCTTGGCGTTTTGCAGAGCCTGTTCCACGTCATCTCCCTGAGTATGACAATCCGGCAGAGCGGGCACGTGCACGGTGTGTCCGCCGGCCTCTTCTTTCTCCAGAAATATCTTATATTTTACGGTCACTGCGGCTCACCTCCTTATCCTCGTTTATAGCCTTAAGTTAGGGTAGTGAATCCGCAAAGTCAAATTGTAGATTCACTGTCAATGACAAATTAAAATGTCCGGTTGCATTTTCCCGAAACCTGTAATACCATTTTTCTGGCACTCCGGGCCGCAGAGTGCTAATTTCCTGGAAAACAGGGCTTGACAAGGGGTGTTTCATGATTAATAATAACTTGAGGTGCGGCTTCAAGGCAAGGGCAGTGCAACGTTTATCTTTTTAATTTCAATAAGTTACAAAAGGAGGACAAGAGCATGGCTGTAAGTATTCGTCCGTTGCAAGACCGTGTGCTGGTAAAGCAGCTCGAAGAGGAGGAGACCACCAAGGGCGGGATCATAATCCCGGACACGGCCAAGGAAAAGCCCTATCAGGGCAAGGTGGTGGCCGCGGGAGACGGCAAGAAGCAGGAGGACGGGTCCATAAGGCCGCTTGACGTGAAAAAGGGCGACATAGTGCTTTTCGAGAAGTTCGCAGGGACCAGCGTCAAGCTTGACGGCGAGGACTACATGGTGATGCGCGAGGAAGACATCCTTGCCATCATTGAAAAGTAAAAAAGGGGGAGAGATCAAATGGCAAAGCAGTTGAGTTACGGGCAGGACGCAAGACACAAGATAGTCACGGGCGTTGGCAAGCTGGCCGGCGCGGTCAAGGTGACTCTCGGCCCCAAGGGCAGGAACGTGGTGCTGGAGAAGAGCTTCGGCTCGCCCACGGTGACCAAGGACGGGGTGACGGTAGCCAAGGAGATCGAGCTCAAGGACAAGTTCGAGAACATGGGGGCCCAGATGGTGCGCGAGGTTGCCTCCAAGACCTCGGACGTGGCCGGGGACGGGACCACCACGGCCACTGTTCTGGCCGAGTCCATATTCAAGGAAGGGGCCAGGATGGTGGCCGCGGGCGCAAACCCCATGGACCTGAAGCGCGGCATAGACAAGGCCGTGGACGCGGTCGTGGACAAGCTTGAAAGCATGTCAAAACCCACCAAGGAGCAGGAGGAGATAGCCCAGGTGGGCACGGTGTCCGCGAACAATGACAAGCTTATAGGTGACATCATCGCCGAGGCCATGAACAAGGTGGGCAAGGAAGGCGTGATCACGGTGGAGGAGGCCAAGGGCATAGAGACCTCCCTGGAGGTGGTCGAGGGCATGCAGTTCGACAAGGGATACCTCTCGCCCTACTTCGTGACCGACGCCGAGAAGATGGATGCGGTGCTGGAGGACGCCTATATTCTCATCCACGAGAAGAAGATCAGCGCAATGAAGGACCTGCTGCCGCTCTTGGAGTCGGTGGCCAAGTCCGGGAAGCCCCTGCTCATAATCGCCGAGGACATCGAGGGCGAGGCTTTAGCCACCCTGGTGGTCAACAAGATCCGGGGAACCCTGAACGCGGCCGCGGTCAAGGCCCCCGGGTTCGGAGAGCGAAGGAAGGCCATGCTCCAGGACATAGCGGTGCTCACCGGCGGCGAGATGATCTCCGAGGACCTGGGAATGAAGATCGAGAACCTCACACTGGACGACCTGGGCAGGGCCAAGAGGGTGATCGTAACCAAGGAGAACACCACCATAGTGGAGGGCGCGGGAAAGTCCGCGGACATAAAGGGCAGGATCCAGCAGATAAGGACACAGATCGAGGACACCACCTCGGACTACGACCGGGAGAAGCTCCAGGAGAGGCTGGCAAAGCTGGTCGGAGGGGTGGCGGTCATACAGGTGGGAGCGGCCACCGAGACCGAGATGAAGGAAAAAAAGGCCAGGGTGGAGGATGCGCTAAACGCCACCAAGGCCGCGGTGGAGGAAGGGATCGTGGCCGGCGGAGGCGTGGCCCTGCTCCGGAGCATCAAGGCGCTGGAAGGCGTAGAGGCTGAAAACGACGACGAGCAGTTCGGGATAAACATCGTAAGGAAGGCCCTGGAAGGGCCGCTCCGCACCATAGCGGACAACGCCGGGGTTGACGGCTCCATCGTGGTGGAGAAGGTAAGGAGCGCAAAGCAGCTAACCTACGGGTTCAACGCCGAGACCGAGGAGTACGAGGACCTGATAAAAGCCGGGATCATAGACCCCAAAAAGGTGGTCCGGACGGCCGTCCAGAACGCGGCCTCGGTTGCCGGGCTGCTCATCACCACCGAGTGCATGGTCGCTGAGAAGCCCGAGGAGGAAGAGGAGGAAGAAGGGACCGGTGCGATGCCGCCGCCCTATTGATCTCGGACCTTTCATGAAAAAACCCGCGGCGGGGGCACGCTCCCCCGCCGCTTTCTTTTTACCGCATCAGTATAGCCGGTTTGACAAAAATGAACCAGGGCTTGAACATCCTCTGATGAAGCAATAACATTTATCCGGCCATGAAAAAGACCTGGATCTACGGGCCGCACTCCGTGGCCGCCCTCCTGGACGCCCGCCCGGCCAGTGTATCGGAGCTGCTCATGTCCGAGAAAGGCGGGGCCCGATTACGCGGGCTTGCTGCAAGGACTAAGACGTCGGACATAAAGCTGACGACGGCACCTGACAGGATGATCAGCCAGAGCTGCGGCTCCAGGGACCACCAGGGCATTGCCGCGAAAGCCCCCCTGCCCGAGTATGCCGAGATCGAGCAGGTGATGGAGGCCACTCCTAACGTGGTGCTCGTGCTCGACTCCATAACAGACGAGCGTAACCTGGGGTCTTGCATACGCTCTGCCGAGGCACTGGGGGCCTCCGGGATAGTGATACCAGAGAACCGTTCCGCAGGGATGTCCCCGGTGGTGCACAAGGCGAGCGCTGGGGCAGTGGAGTGGCTGCCGGTGTGCCGGGTGAAGAACCTCTCCCGTGCTTTGAGGGAGATGAAAGATAAAGGCTACTGGATTTTTGCCGCGGTCACTTCCCGGGGAAAAGACCTGGACCCGGATGATGTAACCGAGAGAGCAGCGCTCATTGTGGGCTCCGAGGGCAGGGGCGTGAGACCGGGTGTTTTAAGGCAGGCCGACTTCCGGATAAAAATCCCCATGAAAGGCAAGACAAAAAGCTTGAATGTTTCGGCGGCATCTGCTATTATGGTTAATTGGCTCTTGAAAAGCAAGGCTCCTGAATGATGTCCCGGGAGAAATTGAGCTTTGAGGATTTCCAGGGAGAGGCATAAGTTTGTCTTTTCCCTGGTTTTATCTTGACAACGACTGCTTAAATAGATAAAATGGAAAGATTCAAGTAGGAGCTTGCACGCAGGCTGGCGTAGCTCAACCGGTAGAGCAGCTGATTTGTAATCAGCAGGTTAGGGGTTCAATTCCCTTCGCCAGCTCCACCTAGGTTAAGCCCCGTTTTTAACCCGGATTGAAAGGAGGGGTTCCCGAGCGGTCAAAGGGGACGGGCTGTAAACCCGTTGCGTTACGCTTCGGAGGTTCGAATCCTCCCCCCTCCACCAGGTGTTTTCATAAATCGGGGGAGAGAGAAAAGATATAACAGTATGCAGGCGCGGGAATAGCTCAGGTGGTAGAGCGTCAGCCTTCCAAGCTGAATGTCGCGGGTTCGAATCCCGTTTCCCGCTCCACGGTCTACAAGGGAAACAGCCGACAGGTGATCCCGGCATAAACAGGTTCATTGGCGGTCAAGGTCGCGGCCCACGTAGCTCAGGCGGTAGAGCACTTCCTTGGTAAGGAAGAGGCCATCGGTTCGAACCCGATCGTGGGCTCCACTTGCCGTAAACAGGAGGTAAAAGTTACAGGAGCGTTTGCTCCGGGAATTAAGCTCTTGGAGGGAGGCCCATGGCCAAGGAGAAGTTTAAGCGGACCAAGCCTCACGTGAACGTGGGCACCATC
>CAZYTX010000039.1:0-34741 GCA_964650485.1 uncultured bacterium
TATTTAATACTATTATATTAAATATCGAGAAAAAAGCCAAGCCCTTTTTAATCGCGACTTTGCCAAGCGATGGGCCAAGGAAGATTTCTATCGTTGATATAATGAGTTATGATGATGTCTTTTCGCTGTTGCGGAATTGCTGAATTACAAGGAGTGCTTTGGCGAAGCAGGCGGCCAGGTTTCCCTCCCGCCTTCTCCGGATGAGTGCAAGCAAAAGCGTCCTCATGCTCTTGAATAGCAGAGGAGAACATACAGTATAAAAGAACCGAAAAGAGTGATCCCCATCCACCTGCTTACGGTCCTGGACAGGAGCATGAAGAGGATTAAAAGCAGCATGAAGTACATCATCACCGGGTAATGGAAAGGCATCAGGTCGGGGTTCACCGAGAGCGGCCTTATCATGGGCACCACTCCCATCACGAAGCAGATGTTGAAGATATTGGAGCCTATGATGTTGCCGATACCTATATCCTGCTGCTTTCTGGCAAAGGCCATCATGGAGGCGGCCAGCTCCGGGAGGCTGGTCCCGAAGGCCACCACCGTGATGGCGATAACCAGCTCGCTGATTCCGATCCTGCGGGCCAGGGCGGTGGCCGCGGTGACCATGAACTGGCCGCCCAAGGGAAGGATCACTAGACCCAGGAGCAAGAGGGCAGTGCTGACCCACAATGACCGGGTGATTACATCAGGGGGCGTCTCTGCAGGGCCCATGCTTCCATGCCGATAGCACAAGACGAGGAAAACAATTAGAAGTGAAAAAAGGGCCAACCCCTCTACCCTGTCAATCCACCCTCCGAGGCTGAAAACAATGAGCAGAACAGAAGCGCCTGCCAGGGACAAAAACTCGAAACGGCTGGGCTTGGACGTCCGGGTTACGGGGACAAGCGCGGCCGTAAGGCCGATAATCAGACCGATATTGGCGATGTTAGAGCCCACGATGTTACCCACAGACACGTCAGCCTCTTCCTGGAACGCGGCAATGAGGCTTACCATGAACTCAGGAGCGCTGGTCCCGAACGCCACCACTGTAAGACCGATGATTACCGGCTTGATCTTGAAATGGAGGGCGAACTCTGATGCGCCCTTTACCAGGAACTCCGCGCCGTAATAAAGCCCCCCTATCCCGATGACCAGGAACAGGGGGATCATTAGACTCTCGGGAATAAGGACAGTCGAAAACAGTTCCTTTAGCATATTGCTGCTCCAGTTCCTTGTATTCTTAAGGCTTTAAAAGGATTTTGTCAAAACACGTCCCGCATCCGACTTTTTTCAGGGCGCTTCACTTGGCGCCCAGGATGTAGTACTTTAATAGGACGGACAAGGATTGGGACTTATTCAGCAGGGAGGATGCCATGTCAGCACAAGCGCCGGCCGGGAAAATAAAAGAGGTGATCGAGCCGGGCCCCAGCCGGAGGATCGAGAGGATGCGCCGCCGCTACCAGACCGGGCCCGCCTACATATCTACCGAACGGGCTAAGTATTACACCCTAAGCTGGCAGCAGACCGAGGGCGGCGGCATGCCCGTCTCAAAGCGTGTGGCGCTCGCCATGAAGAACGTGTACGAGAACATGACCCATTACCTCGACCCGGATGACCGCATAGCAGGCTGCTGGTGCGAGCACTTCCTGGGCATACCAGTGGACATCGAGCGGGGCGTGTTCAACACCGTGCTGGAGGCCGAGCTGGACAAAAGGGCCATGATGAAGTACAGGGCGTCCACCGTGGCCAAAGCCATGTCCTACATGGTGAGAAAGAGGATGCTGGGAGAGTTCGTAAAGAACCAGAAAATTTCCAGGAAGAGCGGGGCCGCGCCGCTCAACATGAAGTTCAAGACCATGTCCGAGCGCACTATAAACCCATACCAGATAAAAGACGAGGACAAGGAGCTCCTGCTGAGAGAGCTCCTACCCTACTGGAAGGGAAAGACCACCGTGGACCAGGTGGAAAAGGAGCTTTTGGGCTCGGAGCTCCTCTCAAAAGAGATGCGCGACTTCGTGTTCGCCATCCCCGGAAACACCTCCAGGCAGGTGATCATGCTCTCCACCTGCGCCACCATCGCGAGCTACCACGCCCACATCATACTCGACTACCAGCCCGTGTTGAACAAGGGGCTCCTGGCCATTAAGCAGGAGATCGAGGACCGGCTCCAGCAGGAGGGCATGAGCCCTGAGGACAGGGAGTTCCTGGAATCCGCATATATAGCACTCCAGGGCGTGATCATATTCGCCAAGCGCCTGGCTCAAAGGATAGACCAGGAGCTTGTAAAGGAAGCGGACCCAGACAGGAGAGGGCAGCTTGAAACCATGCTCGCGACCTGCAACAAGGTCCCGCTTTATCCGGCCGAGACTTTCGAGGAGGCGGTGCAGTCCATGTGGACCCTGAAGACTGCGGTGGAGGCCGCCCACCCGGTATACCTTCACTGCTTCGGCCGCCTGGACCAGGACCTCTACCCCTATTACAAAAAGGATATAGAGCAGGGAAGGATCACAAAGGAGTGGGCAATCGAGCTGCTCTCCGAGCTGCTCCTCAAGATCATGTCCCAGAACATAAGGCCCGAGTCCAACATCCTCTCCAACTTTTACCACCGCTTCCTGGGATCGTCCCCGGTTACGCTGGCCGGCATGACCCCGGAGGGGGAGGACGCAACAAACGAGCTCACCTACCTGTTCCTGGACGCGGCACACCTCTCAAAGGCCATAACCAACGTCTCGGTGAGGATACATCAAAACACCCCGGACAAGGTGCTGCAAAAGGTGGCGGACTACCTCTACCAGGGCACCTCCAGCTTCTCCCTGTTCAACGACGAGATCAACGTCGAGGCCATGAAAAGGAGGGGGTTCGAGAAAAAACACGCAAACAACTACGCGGTCATGGGGTGCGTGGAGACCACCAGCCCGGGGAACACCGGGCCCATGAGCGCGAACGCCATGCAGCTCTCGCAGCTCCTCGACATCACCCTCAGAAACGGCGACTCCAAGCTCGTGGCAGGGACCATAAAGGGAGACGGGCTGAAAACCGGGGACCCCGACTCCTTCCGTACATTCGATGAGCTCATCGAGGCCCTCTACAAACAGGCCGAGTATTTCATGGACAAGATCGTGCAGGGCTCGAACATCCGCGACAAGGTGTTCGCGGAGAGGCTGCCCGCTCCCGTGATCTCGCCCTTTGTAAGGGACTGCCTGAAAAATAATAAAGACGTGACCCGGGGAGGGGGCAGGTACGTGTTCGCCGGCATATCCATGATCAACTCCATCGCCAACATGATGGACTCGCTGTGGGTCATAAAGAAGCTCGTGTTCGAGCGAAAAATGACTGGCCTCAAGCAGCTAATGGAAGCCGTGGACAACGACTTCGAGGGATACGAAGAGCTCTACCGCGAGATTCAAAACCTCTCAGGAAAGTGGGGCAACGGCGACCCGGAAGGGGACAAGCTGGTGCACGAGGTCATGGACAGGATGTTCAAGATCACGTACAAGTACCGCACCCTCATGGGCGGGCCGGTGGTGGCATACGTGATCAGCATGGTCACCCACACCATTGACGGCAGGCTCTCCATTGCAACACCCGACGGCCGTAGGGCTGCAAGGCCGTACGCAGCATCATGCAACCCCTACAACGTGGAGAAGAACGGGGTCACCGCCTCAATGCGCTCAATCGCGGCGCTGCCCTTCGAGCACGTCATGGGATGCGCCATAAACGTGCGCTTCCACCCGAGCGGCATCGGCGACAACGACCTCGCCCGCAACAAATGGGTCTCGCTTATCAGGACCTACTTCAAACTGGGCGGCTCACAGGTGCAGCCCACCGTGGCCAGTGCAGAGATGATGCGCAAGGCCCAGCAGGACCCCGAGTCCTTCCGCGACCTCATCGTCAAGATCGGAGGGTATTCCACCTACTTCGTGGAGCTGGGAAGGGAGCTCCAGGAAGAGATCATCGCCCGCACCGAGCACGCCTGAGAGAAAATATCCATGCAGGGGACCATATTCGACATCCAGGGCTACGCCATATACGACGGCCCTGGAATACGCACCTGTATTTACCTCAAGGGCTGCCCCTTGCAATGCTTCTGGTGCCACAACCCCGAGTCGCAGAGCCCGGAGCCACAGATGGGCTACTGGGTCGAAAGGTGCGCCCGCTGCGGCGAATGCGTAGAGGCCTGTCCCCAGCGCGCGCTTTCCCTTGAAAAGGACCGGGTGAAAAGGGACCATGAGCTGTGCAACGTATGCGGAGAGTGCGAACGCGCCTGCCCCAACCAGGCCATGGAGACCATAGGATATCGGATAAGCGTCCAGGAAGTCGTGGAAAGAGCGGCCCTGGACAGGCCCTTCTATGAAGGCTCCGGCGGGGGAGTGACCATAAGCGGGGGCGAGCCCGCGTTCCAGAAGGATTTCCTGCTGGGGCTCCTGGAAGCCCTAAAAGATCAAGGCATCCACACCGCGCTCGAGACCTGCGGCTTCTTTTCCACCGACCTGCTTCCCGCGCTCCTCGATCGGGTGGACCTGTTCCTATTCGACATAAAGCACCTGGACCCGGAAGCGCATAAGCAGGCCACCGCCGCTGACAACCGCGCCATACTTGGGAACTTCGCGGCAATAGTCGAGCGGGCCGGCCCCTCACGGGTCATACCCAGGGTCCCGCTGGTGCCCGGCTTCAACGTTGACCCGGACTCCATATCCGCCTTGGTTTCATTCCTCGGACAAAAGGGTTATAAAGGAGAGGTGCACCTGATGCCTTATCACGGCTTTGCAAGGGGCAAGTACAGGATGCTTGACAGGGGCCGGGATTTCAAGGACCCGGGAGAGCTGGAACAAAAAGACCTGGAGAGGATATGCAAGGCGTTTTCAGACACCGGGGTCGAGCTGGTCCTTTACGGGTAAAAGGGGGTTGTCTTGAAAGCGCTGGTAACAGGAGCCGACGGTCTGCTGGGAGCGAACCTTGTTCGCGAGCTCCTGGGGCAAGGCGACACGGTGCGCGCATTCATCCAGCCGGGCAGCCGCTCCAGTGCGCTCGATGGGCTGTCGCTCGAAAGAGTGGAGGGAGACCTGACCGAGGGCAGCGCCGCGCTCGCGGAGGCCATGCAGGGCTGTGACGCGGCGTTCCACTGCGCCGCCATAACCGACCAGTGGGCCCCATCGGACCTCCACTGGAAGGTGAACTTTGAGGGCACGAGGGCCATACTGGACGCATGCCTGGCAGCGAAGATAAAAAGGCTGGTGTTCGTGGGCTCGGCAAGCTCGTTCAAGCCCGGCACTATCGAGACGCCCGCGGACGAGACCGCGCCCTTCCCGGAGGCGTACAAGGGCATGGCCTACATGGAGTCGAAGCACAAGGCCATGAACCTGGTCAAGGAGTACGTGAGGGACCGGGGACTGGACGCGGTAATAGTAGCCCCCACCTTCATGATCGGGCCGTATGACGCCAGGCCCAGCTCGGGCGAGCTCATACGCCAGTTCATAAAAAGGAACATCAGGTTCGCGTCCCCCGGCGGCAGGAACTTCGCGCACGCGCGGGACGCGGCCCGGGCCGCGTCGGCCGCGCTGGAAAAGGGCAGGGCGGGCGAGTGCTACATACTGGGAGGCCGGAACCTCTCCTACCTCGAGTTCTTCACCATGGTGGCGAGAGAGGTTGGCAGGCAGCCGCCAAAGCTGGTGCTGCCGAGGGGAGCGATACTCTTCGGCGGCGCGCTCGGGTCGCTGTTCGAGAAGATGACCGGTAGGAAGGCGCTGGTGAACATGGGCATGGCAAGGCTCTCGCTCATGTACACCTACTACTCACCGCAAAAGGCCATACAGGAGCTGGGCATGCCGCGGACGCCCATCGGGGATGCCATACGAGAGTGTATTGAAAGCCTGAAGAAGTACGGGCACCTGGGGGAATAAGAATGGACTATTTCCAGGACAAGGTTGCACTGGTGACCGGGGCCAGCAGGGGGGTGGGGTTCGCCACCGCAAAAAGGCTCTTGCAGCGGGGCGCAAGGGTGGTGATCACCGCCCGGGGGGAGGAGAGGCTCGCGGACTCCAAGGAGAAGCTCTCCGCCCTGGGCGAGGTGGCCTCAATCGCCGGGGACGTGGGCGACTGGGACCAGGCCCGGAGCATGGTGAGCGCCGCCATAGAGAACTTCGGCCGGCTGGACATACTGGTGAACAACGCCGGGGTGTCCATGCGCGGGAAGTTCAATGAGATATCGGAAGAGGTATGCACGAGGGTGGCCCGCACCAACCTCATGGGGTGCATATACATGAGCAAGGCGGCAATACCGCACCTGGTGGAGGAAAAGGGGCACCTGGTGTTCATCTCCAGCATTGCAGGGCTGTTCGGACTGCCGGGCGCCTCCATTTACTGCGCCACCAAGAAGGCGCTTACAGGTCTTGCCGAGTCCATGCGCACCGAGCTGTTCCGCGAGAAGGTGCACGTGGGCGTGGTCTACCTGGGCTTTACCGAGCACGACCCGGAAAAGAGGATCCTGGCTGCGGACGGGTCCCTCGTGCTTCCGGACAGGCCGGCGCACCATACCCAGGACCATGCAGCGTCACTTATCATCAAGATGCTGGAAAAAAGAAAAAAGCAGCTCATCATGACGCCGGCGGGAGTCGCCGGCTCCATCTTCTACCGCATCTCGCCGGCTCTTTTGGAAAAGGCCATCATCGGGGCACAGAAGAGCCAGATGGGGATATTCAAGAGGTTTTCCTGATAGGAGGAGAGAATGGGGTTTGTAAAGACAAAGCAGGAACTGGATGCGTACTACTCAGTGAAGCAGCGCCACTTCCCGGGCTCGCGCATGCTGGGAGCCATGTTCCAGACGCGGCCCGAGGTGGCCGAGCGCCTTCTGCCGCCGCCGCTCGATCCCGCGGACTCGCCCGGATGCCTGCTCTTTATCGCCGAGTACCCCGAGACCAACCTGGGGCCGGGCTACAGGGAAGCGGCGCTGTTCCTGCAATGCAAATACAAGGATGAGCAGGGGAGCTACTGCCTGTCAATGCCCATCCACAGCCTGGAGTCCAGGCTATACAACGGCCGCGACATCTTCGGCTTCCCCAAGAAGATGGCCACCATCAGCCTGGAAAAGGGAGACGGCGTGGCCAGTGGCAAGGTGGAGCGACACGGCATCAGCTTCGTCGAGGTCAAGCTCGAACTCACCGGCACTCTGCCGAACCTGCCTCCCACCGGACCCACCTTCCTGTTCAAGGCAATGCCAAGGATAGACCTCATGCCCGGGTTTGACGGACCGGTGCTCCTTTGCAGGCAGAAGACCGACATCGAGATGAAGAGCATGGAGATCGGAACGCCCGAGATCAAGTTCACCCACTCGGACGCTGACCCCTGGGCTGAGGTCGAGGTGGAGAAGGCCATCATGGGCTTTTACATGATCAGCGACAACACCATGCAGCCGGGAGAGGTTCTGGAAGAAGTGGACGCACAAGCCTTTCTTCCATACTACTTCAAGATGACGGACTTTGCGACCCCCAATAAGTGAGGACCTTAGCGGAGAGGAATAACATGGTTGACTTCGAGCTTAACGAGACGCAGCGGCAGATCACTGGCACAGCGGCCGACTTCGGCAGGCGGGTGGTGGCCCCTGCCGAGGCCGCTCTTGACAGGGAAGCCGAGCGCACTGACATCTACCAGGGAGAGCTTTTCTGGAAGGTGCTGGGGCAGTGCTACGAGCTGGGTTTCCACAAGATGTCGCTTCCCGAGCAGTACGGCGGCCTGGGCCTGGACCCGCAGACCACGGGCATGGTGTGGGAGGAGCTGGCGCGCCACGGGCCCGGGTTTGCAGCCACACTGATTGCAGCCTCGATTGTGCCCCAGCTCATCGCTTTCCTGGCCTCGGACAACAAGGAACTGGTGGACAGGTACGTGGTCCCCTTTTGCGAGGACGAGAAGGCAAGTATAGTGAGCGCCTGGTGCTCGAGCGAGCCTGAGGTGGGCTCGGACGGAAAGAACTACTACGACCCCGATGTGAGGCACCACACCGGTGCAATCAACCGGGACGGCTCCTGGCACATATCCGGGGGCAAGTCCGACTTCGTATCCAACGGCGGCATAGCAAGCGTGTACGTGGTGTTCGCCTGCGTGGACCCCAAGATGGGGATCCGGGGCTCGGGCACCTTCATCGTGCCGGGCGACTCCCAGGGCCTGTCCCGGGGCAAGCCGCTCCAGAAGATCGGCATGCGCACCCTCAACCAGGGGCCGGTGTTCTTCGACGAGGTCCAGGTTCTGGAGCACTACCAGATATTCCCCCACGGAGAGCAGTATCCAATGCTGCATAACGCCATCATCACCATAGGCAACCTGGGGGTGGGATACGTGGCACTGGGCCTCATGCGCGCCGCGTACGAGGCCGCGCTGGAGCACGCCGGCCAGAGGGTGCAGTTCGGAAAGCCCATCCGCGAGCACCAGCTAATCGCGCGCAAGCTCTTCGACCTGTTCCAGACCATCGAGTCGGCCCGGGCCCTGCTGTGGAAGGCGAGCTGGCTGGTGAACAAAAGCTTTCCCGGCGACCTCAAGACCAGCCTGGCGGCAAAGGTGTACGCCACCGAACAGGCCATCTTCCACACCGCGCAGATGGTGCAGGTGTTCGGCGGCTACGGCATATCCAACGAGTACCCGGTGGAGAAGTACTCGAGGGACGCGAAGCTCTTAACCATCATGGACGGGACGAACGAGACCCTGGTGATGAAGGCCGCGCCGCTGCTGTAGAGGGCAAACGACTTGTACATGACAAATTTCAGCATTACTGATTTATTATGAACATCGTCACCCAGACCGCAAACCCCGCGGTTGACAAGAGCTCCGCGGTTGATCAGGCAGTGCCCGAGCGCAAGCTCCGTTGTGACCCTCCGACCTACGAGCCGGGCGGGGGCGGCATCAACGTGTCAAGGGCCATAAGCAGGCTGGGCGGGTCATCCCTGGCACTCTACGCCTCGGGAGGGGCGCTGGGGCTCATGCTCCAGGAGCTGCTCGACCGCGAGGGCATCGAGCATCGCCCAGTAAAGGTAAGCGGACTGGTGCGCGAGAACCTGATAGTTTTTGAGAAGTCATCCGGGCAGCAGTTCCGCTTCGGCATGCCCGGCCCGGCTATTTCAAGTGAAGAGTGTGAAGACCTCTTGAACGAGGTCTCATCCCTGGACCCCCATCCCGAGTACCTGGTTGCCAGCGGCAGCCTGCCGGGGGGAGCGCCGGGCGATTTCTATGCAAGGGTGGCAGAGGCCGGGAAGTCCCTGGGCGCCCGGGTTATAGTGGACACCTCGGGAGAGCCGCTCGAACAGGCCGCAAAAGAAGGCGTGTTCCTTTTAAAGCCCAACCTGCGCGAGCTAAAGTCGGTGTCTGGCCTGGAGGGCAGGAAAGAGGCACACGTGCGGGAGATGGCCTCAGAGTTGATCTCTTCCGGCAGGAGTGAGGCGGTGCTGGTGTCCCTGGGAGCGCAGGGCGCCCTGCTGGTCACGGCTAATGAGCACCACAGGATCCAGGCCCCGCTAGTGCCCATACAGAGCAAGGTGGGAGCAGGTGACAGCATGGTGGGCGGTATGGTGATGAAGCTGGCCGGCGGGAGCACGCTGCTGGAAGCGGCGACCTATGGGGTGGCCGCGGGCACCGCGGCGGTGATGACCCCAGGCACCGGGCTGTGCAAAAGAGAAGATACGGACAAGCTTTTCAGTGAGATGATGCGTGGCTGAAAGTATAAGCCTTGGAAAAGGAGGATAGAAAAGCATGAACATACCTGAAAGCAAAGGCTTCAAGCTGATAAAGGTGGACGACTACGAGAGGTACGTGGGAGCGGAGACCATCAATAGGATATACAACAAGGCGGGGAGGCTCCGGGACGCTCACGTGGCCAACGTGAACTCCACCTACTACGGCGGAGGGGTGGCGGCGCTCTTGTCGTCAATGTCGCTGCTCTTCAACAGCCTCGGCATAAAGACCGGCTGGAGGGTGCTGCAGGGGAGCCCGGACTTCTTCTCCATCACCAAGAAGATGCACAACGCACTCCACGGCGGCGCCATAAACCTCTCCGAGAGGAAGCGGGAGATATACGAAACCATCGTGTTCGAGAACTCGGTCAGGAACCACCTGGACCACGACTTCGTGATCATACACGACCCCCAGCCCCTGCCCATGATTAACCACTACCGCAAGAAGGGCCCCTGGATATGGCGCTGCCACGTGGACCTGACCGCGCCGGACATGGGGTTGTGGAACTACTTCAGGTCCCACATCGAGAAGTACGACGCGGTGGTGGTGAGCCTGGAGGACTACAAGCAGGAACTCGACACCCCCCAGGTGTTCTTCCCCCCGGCCATAGACCCCTTCTCCATCCAGAACCGGGAGATGTCGGACGAGGAGGTGGAGGAGCGGCTGGGCCACTACGGCATACCCGAGGACAAGCCGCTCCTTGCCCAGGTGTCCAGGTTCGACAAGTGGAAGGACCCGAACGGGGTGATCGAGGCGGTGAACATGGCCCGGAAAGAGGTGGACTGCACCCTGGTGCTCCTGGGCAACGTTGCCACCGACGACCCCGAGGGGCCGGAGGTGTACCAGTCGCTTTTGAACAAGAGTGACGAGCGCACCATCATCATGAGCCAGCAGGACACCGCCCTGGTGAACGCCCTGCAGCGGCGGGCCACTGTAATCTTGCAGAAGTCCATACGGGAGGGGTTTGGACTGACCGTGGCCGAGGCCATGTGGAAGGGGACCCCGGTAATCGGCGGCAACGTGGGAGGTATACGCTACCAGATCGAGGACGGGGTCACAGGGTTCCTGGTCTCATCGGTGGAGGAGGCCGCGCACAGGATCGTGGAGCTGGTGAGAGACGACAAGCTCTGCAAAGAGATGGGAGAGCGGGCCCGGGAGAGCGTCCGGGAGAGTTTTTTGCTCACCCGCTACCTGGAGCAGTACCTGGACCTGATGAACTCCTTCGAGACAAACTACAAGCTGAAAAGGTGAGGTGAGGGGGTCAATACTGAAATTCCCTGGCCAGGAAATGCCAAGCTAGCTGCCAAACATTAATTCATGTCTCCGATCCAAGTGCCTTATACTAATTCGCCGTCAAACATATGGCATTAATCCTCGGCAAAGAGATCAGCGATTTCAGGAGCAGGCTTGCGCGGATGAGTCAACCAGATGGCAAGCCGCCTCTGATAGGCGTCCTTGCCGGGCGCTTCCCGCACCCACACCGCCAGTTCCTCGGGACTGAACCAGGGCTTGAGTTGAGCAGGTGGCAGCATTTCTCACCGCCTGCCCTGATTTTATCATTAGGATATATTTGCCGCCAAATCTGTATCAGAGCTTAAAAGGTCTCCAGCTTCCCGGCCAGGTCGTCGAGCCCGAGCTGGCGCAGCCTGTCAGCCAGGGGTCTGCCCATGTGGTCCCATCCCATGGCCGCGGCGAAGTTCTGGTTGAGCTCGGCCAGCGGTATGCGCACCCCTTTTAGCGGCCCGGCCTGGAGGGGCGGCTCTCCGCGGGCCCTGTCGGGCAGCTTGAAGTCCCTTGCCGGGACCTTGCCGTGCACCACGTTGAAAGCCTGCCTCATGTGCTGGATCCTCTCGCCCATGTCCAGGTAGTCGGATGCGGACTTGTCCCACCCGGTGGCCGCATCCAAATACTTAATCAGGGGGAAGCTGGGACCGCACTGCACCGCGAACAGGCACACGCCGGAGCCGTTCACCACCTGCACGAACTTGCTGGCCGCTGACAAAAGCTTCTCCCTGTCTCTGGTGTCCAGCCGATGGGCCTTTTTGTAGAGCATGTCCACCTTTGGGAGGCCGGGGAAAATCTTGTGCAGGGCGAACATCTCCAGGTAAAGGTATGCATAGTTGGTGTGCCGGGCGGGCGTGGGCTCCATGGAGTATGCCACTGCGAAGCCGGGGTCGAGCCTTCCATCGTGCATTGGCAGGTCCTGCCCCCCGGCGTGCATGGCAAGGCTTTGCGAGCCTTTTCCCAGCCGCTCCGAGGCCTTTTTAGCCCCGTCCGCGAGCAGGTCGCCCAGCCCCTGTCTCTTCACCATCTTCCCCGCCAGCTCGACCACCGCTTCCGGGTTTCCCCAGGAGAGGTCCAGCCCGTCAGCGTCCTCTTTGGTGAGCACGCCCTGCTCGAAGCACTCCATGGCGAATGCCACCGCGCTCCCCGCGGAGATGGTGTCCATGCCGGCGCGGTTCATGATGTCGTTTATCTTGTATATGGCCTCGATGTCGTTGTTCAAGATGAGGCTCCCGAAGGAGCTCATGGTCTCGTACTCGGGCTTGTGCGAGTGGGTGAGCCCGGTGTTGGTGCTTGAGAGGTCGAGCACCCCGCCGCACCCCAGCGGGCAGGAGTAGCAGTGGTATCGCTTCTTCTGATGAGCTAAGACGTTTCCGGGGTTCAGCTTGCCCGAGTGGGTGGCCAAAGGGAAGTCCAGGGGCGTGCCCTTCCAGTTCATGATGGGCGAGTCCCCGGTCTCCGCGCCGATGATGTTGTTCACGATGGTGCCGTACGTCCTGAGCATGGTCCGCATCATGTCCCCGGCCGCGCCGAACACCAGTGGCGAGAACCTCATGAACCTGGCAATGAACCTGTTTATACGGGGCGTCATGAACTTGCCGCCCTTGTCTCCCTCTTTTATCCACTGGCTGAATTCCCTTGACAGCTTCGAGATCGTTTCCGGGTCATGGGCCGCGACCTTCTGTTTGCCCGAGGCAACCACGGCCTTCAGCCGCTTTGACCCCATGACCGCGCCCATCCCGGAGCGCGCCGCTATCCTGGCGCCCTGGTTCACTATTCCCGAGATGAGGGAGAGGTTCTCCCCTGCCGGTCCTATGCATGCCACCCTGGCGCTCTTGCCGCACTCCTGTTTAAGCCGCTCCTCGGTCTCCACCGTGTCCAGGCCCCACAGGTGGGAGGCGTCCTTTATCTCGGCCTTCTCGTCAGTGACGTTTAAGTACACGGGATTCTCGGACACGCCCTTTATAAATATCCCGTCGTATCCTGCGCGTTTTATCGAGGGCGAGAAGTCGCCGCCTCCGTTCGCGTCCCCCCACCCGCCGGTGAGCGGCGACTTGGCCGCGGCCATCCACCTGCCGGCCATCTGGGCGCCGGTACCGGTGAGCAGACCCGGCACCAGCGCCAGCACGTTGTCCGGCCCCATGGGGTCCGCGTCCTTGGGAATCTCGCGCATGAGGATTTTTGCGGCCAGCCCCATTCCTGCAAGCACCTGCTGGTAGAGCTCGTCGGGTATCTCTTCTTCACGGGTCGCTCTCGATCCCAGGTCCGCCCAGAGCACCTTTCCCATGTAGGGCCTTGACCACATGTCATCCTCCTTTATCCCGTGACCAGGTCGTCGGCCACGTCCGAGAGCCCGAGCTCGCGCAGCCTGTTAAGGAGCGGCATCCCGGTCTGGTCCCATCCCATGGCCGCGGCAAAGTCCTTGTCAAGCTGCTCGATTGGTATCCTGGTGCCCTTGAGCGGGCCTCCTTCCATGGGAGGCTCGCCCACCACCCGGTCGGGCAGCTTGAAGTCCCTGGATGGCACCCTGCCGTGTTTTATGTTGAAAGACTGCCTGATGTGCTGTATACGCTCTCCAATCATGAGGTAGTCCCAGGGGTGCAGCTTCCACCCGGTGGCCGCCTCCAAATACTTTATCAGGGGGTAGTCGGGTCCGGTCTGCACCGCGAACAGGCAGGAGCCGGCCCCGTTGACTATCTGCATGAACTTGCTGGCCACGGACAACAGTATCTCGCGGTCCTCGGTCTTGAGCCTCGATGCCTTGCGGTAGAGGGTGTTCGCCGTTGGCAGGCCCTTGAATATCCTGTGCAGCTCGTACAGCTCGAAGGAGGTGTAAGAGTAGTTGGTGTGCTTTCCTGGCGAGGGCTCCATGGTGTAGGACACGGCCAGTCCGGGATCAAGACGCGGATCGTGCATGGGCAGGTCCTGGCCCCCGGCGTTCATGTGGAACTCGCGGGCCCGGCTGTCGAGCTTGTGTGCGGCCTTCCTGCTGCCGTCAGCCAGAAGGTCCCCTATACCTTCCCTTTTTATCATCTTTTGCACCAGCTCAAGCACGGCCTCGCTGTTGCCCCATGTGAGGTCCAGCTCGTCCGTGTCCGCCTGGGTGAGCACGCCCTTCTCGTAGCATTCCATGGCGAACGCCACCGCGCTGCCCGCGGCTATGGTGTCCATGCCGGCGCGGTTTAACATGTCGTTAATCATGAATATGGCTTCCAGGTCGTTGTTGAGTATGAGGCTCCCGAATGCGCTCAGGGTCTCGTACTCGGGCTTGTGCACCTCGGTGAGGTTGAACCTGGTCTTGCCGGAAAGCTCCAGTATGCCCCCGCAGCCTATGGGACAGGAGTGGCAATGGTAGCGCCTCTTCTGGTTCTCGACCACCAGGCCCGGCCCCAGCCTCCTCGAGTGTGTGGACAGGGGGAAGTCTTGGCTGGCCCAGCCCTTCCAGTTCTTTACGGGCGAGTCCCCGGACTCCGCGGAGGTCACCGTGCACATGGGCGTGCCGTAGGAAACCAGGGGCGAGACGATCATCCAGCCGGGAGTGCGCATAGTCCAGTGTGCGAACCTTGGCAGGCGCGAGAGCAGGCGGCTGAGCAGGGGGCGCCTGCTGGTGTCCTGGTGCTCCTTCACGTACTCGACAAACTCGCGGTTGAGTGTCTTCATCCTCTGGGGGTCGTGCACGCCGGGCTTGTTGGTCCCGGCGCAGACCACGGCCTTCAGCTTCTTTGACCCCATAACCGCTCCCAGGCCGGACCGGGCCGCTATCCGTCCCTTGTCGGTGACGATTCCGGAGATGCATGAGAGGCGCTCTCCCGCGGGGCCTATGCAGGCGACCTTGGCGTTCTTCAGGCCAAGGTCCGCTTCCAGCCGCTCCTCGGTCTCCACCGTGTCCATGCCCCAGATGTGCGAGGCGTCTTTTATCTCGGCCTCGCCGTTGTTGACCACAAGGTAGACGGGCTTGTCGGAGACGCCCTTCACGAATATGCCGTCGTATCCGGCGCGCTTTATGGTCGGGGAGAATTGACCGCCGGCGTTGGCGTCCCCCCACCCCCCGGTGAGCGGCGACTTCCCGGTGGCCAGCCACCTCCCGGTCATCTGCGCGCCAGTGCCGGTGAGCAGCCCGGAGACCAGGCCGAGCACGTTGTCAGGCCCCAGCGGGTTGGCCCCTCTTGGTATCTCCCTGAAGAGCACCTTGGCGGCAAGCCCCATGCCAGAGAGGACCTGCTGGTAAACCTCGTCCGGTATCTCCTCGTCCCAGACTTTGTGGTCGTCCAGGTCCACCCAAAGGATCTTTCCCATGTAAGGTTTGGTCACACTTCCACTCCTTTCAACCAATTCTGATAATTATAAATAAAGGGCACAAGTCATTCAAACGTGAAAGTTAGTAATGCCGGCGTAAATTTCAAGGCTGCAAGGGGTGATTTCAATGCACGGCTTGACGCAACCACGCAATGGCGCAACGAGATAAAGAGGTTAGTCAGTGACTGTTCTGAAACGAAAGGGTCCGCTTTTTATTCGGCGCAACTGCTTTGGAGCCCCCGCACTTAAAAACTTAGTTTTGCAAAAGGCGCTAAATAAGAAGGAGACAGACAGACTTCCCGGCCATGGCCATTTGCCCGGCCAGCTACGACCCGCCCGGCCCGGAGCCGGTGATCACCAAATCGTAGTCTTTCATATGAGTCTCCTATTCGCCCGTGTACCCGAGCGCCTTCATGGCCCTTTTTATCCTCTTTCGCTCCTCCGGCGTCACCCTGGGCCGGTGCGCCCTGAGCCCCTTGCAGCTTCTCTTAAAGTCTATTAGCTCTTTCTCAAGCGTGCTTGCAAGCTCTTTATTCTCCAGGGCCAGGTTCCGGGTCTCTCCTTTGTCCTTCTCAAGGTCGAACAGCATGCGGATGTTTCCCCTGGACTCCGTTACCAGCTTCATGCCCTGCTTCTCTATTCCCAGCACCTCGCTCCCCCGCACCAGCAGGTCGCCGTACCATACAAGCCCGGTCTCGGGCACGCGCTTCTTGAGCCTTGGCAGGAAGCTCTTGCCCTCCATGTCCTCGGGGACCTCGATCCCCAGCGCGTCCAGGATGAAGGGGGCGATGTCAACCGTGCGCACCATGTCTGTGTCCCTGTGGTTTTTGATCCCGGGCCCGGCCACCATCAGGGGCACCTTCACCTGCTCGTTGAAAAGCGACGAGCCGTGCTGGAAATACTGGTGGTGCTCGCCCAGGGCCTCGCCGTGGTCCGAGGTGAAGATGATGAGGCTTCTGTCATAGACGCCCCATTCTTTGAGCTTGTCGAAAAATGCCCCGAGGCAGTCGTCCACGTACCTTATCTCCGCCATGTATCTTTGCTTGTAAAACTCCGCGCTGTGATGTCCCTCCAGGTACTGGTACGCGGGTATGGAGTCGAACACGTAGTTGTGCCTTCCCCTGGGCAGGTGGTTGGCGGTGTCGCCCTGCTCCGGCTCGACGTCCTTTGTGTACTGCTCGGGCGGGGCATAGGGTCCGTGCGGGTCGGCCAGGTGCAGGAACAGGAAGAACCTCTCATCCACGTGACCGGACAGCCAGTCAATTGCCGCGTCCACTGTCTCCATGCCCCTGCGCTCGCGGTCGCCGGTCTCCGGGGGGCCCAGGGATGGCAGGTGGTCGTTGAAGAGGTCGAACCCCCGGTCGAACCCGAACACCCCTTTCATGGTTGACAGGCTTACGAAGCCTCCGGTGGCAAAGCCTTTTGATTTAAGTGTCTCCGGGAGCAGGGTGATCTCCTCGGGTATGCGCCTGTTGTTGCCGCGCACCCCGTGGGTCCAGGAGTAGGTCCCGGTGAGCATGGTGGCGTGTGAGGGCGTGGTCTTGGGAAAGTTGCACAGGGCATGCTCGAAAAGCACCCCCTCCTCGGCAAGGGAGTCCATCACCGGGGTGCCGCGCACCGAGGGGTGGTAGCAGCCCAGGTGATCCGCGCGCAGGGTGTCAATGCTTATGAGAACCACGTTGTCAATCCCCGGCTTGAAAAGCCCCTTGATTTTATCGCAGCGGACAAGCCCGGCCGCGGCCCCGATTACAATACAGCCTGTAAAAAATTTCTTGAAAATGCTTTCAGCTCGATCGTTCATAATTAAGAATCAATGCAAAGCACATAACAGGTTCCAGCGCTACTCCAGGTACCCGAGCGAGCGCAGGGCCTCCCTCTCCTTGCGCCTCTGTTCGGGCGGGAGCCTGGGCCGGTGGGACTTGAGGCCACGCCTGGTGGATATGAAAAGCTTGCGCTGGTAGTCGAGCTTGTCCACGATTTCGGGGTAGCTGGATGCCAGGTTGCGGCTCTCGGCCGGGTCTTCGGAGACGTTGAACAACTGATGTCTCTTTGACCCGGACTCGTATAAGAGCTTCATGCCCTCCACCTGTATCCCGGTGATGTCGAATTCTTTTACCGTGATGTCGCCGTACCACAGCTTGTCAGGCTCCAGCGCCGGGTCCCGGGTCCAGGCAAGGAAGCTCTTCCCTTCAATGTGCCCGGGCACCTCGATCCCCAGGTACTCCAGGATAAAAGGCGGAATGTCCACCAGCTCGATCAGGCCCTTGACCCGGGCAGGCTTGATCTCCGGGTACTTGACCACAAGCGGAACCTCGGCCTGCTCGAAGTAAAGAGACGAGCCGTGCTGGAACCACTGGCCGTGCTCTCCCAGAGCCTCGCCGTGGTCCGAGGTGAAAATGATGAGGCTTTTATCGTAGATTCCCCATTCCTTTAGAGTGTTAAAGAACTTTCCCAGGCTGTCGTCCACGTACCTTATCTCCGCCATGTACCTCATGGCATAGTAATCAATCTCTTTGTGGCCCCTTATGACCTGGTACTTTGGAATGGCGTTTACCACGTAGTTGTGAGACCCGAGCGGCAGGGTGCGATCGGGCCGGGGCTTTGGCAGGTCCCTCTGATAAGGCTGGGGCGGCCAGTAAGGGCCGTGCGGGTCGGCGAGATGTAAGAACAGGAATGCCTTTTCATTGCGGTGCTGTCCCAGCCACGCCAGGGACTTGTCTATGGTCTCCATGGCCCGCCGCTCGGTGTTGCCGGTTGCCGCGGGCCCTAATATGGTCATCTGGTCGTCGTAGACGTCGAACCCCCTTGTGAACCCGTATATTCCCTTTACCGTGGACAGGCTTACGAACCCGCCCGTGGTCCAGCCGTGCTCCTTCAATATCTCCGGCAGCAGCACCACCTCCTGGGGTATGACGCGGTTGTTGGCCCGGACCCCGTGGGACCAGGTGTACCAGCCGCTCAGCATGCAGGCGTGCGAGGCCGTGGTCTTGGTGATGTTTGCAACCGCGTCCTCGAAAAGCACGCCCTCCCCGGCGAGAGCGTCTATGGAGTCCGTGCCCTTGACCGAAGGGTTGTAGCAGCCCAGGTGGTCCGCACGCAAGGTGTCCACGCTTATAAGTATGACCTTGTCAACCGGTGGAGCCGAGAGCACGTAGAAGCCCCCCCCGGCCGCGAGACCCAAGACAACCACTGCACCCATGACCGCCCAGACCCACTTCTTTGAGGCCTGCTCTTTCTTGTCCGCCTCTTTTACCTGCGGCTTTTCAGCAGCCTTTGTTTTCTTCTTCCTGGATTTCTTGCCCATGCAAAGAAGGTTATACCAGCGCCTGCATCCTGTCAATGAAAGCTGTCTTGAAATGGGGGGCGCAAATATCTCTAACCCTGCTTCTCTTATGCTAACTTATTCGGTGATTGACGTGACGCTTTTTTGCTCCCTATAATGTGAGATAAGATGTCCGGCAAGAAGAAATCCAGGAACAAGGGCAAGGCCGGAAAGATCGCCAAGAAGGGCAAAGGCCCTGCTCCGACCGCCCCTGCCAAGAAGCCCTCTGCAAAGAGCGACAGGAAGGACAGGGGCGCGCATCCTTCGCCCCCTCCGAAGAAGGAAACGGGCGCGGCTCCCCTTTGGGACCGCCTGCCTTCATGGTGGCCGCTTCCGGTCTTCATAATCATAGGGCTCTTCTTCCGGTTTTCCATAACCGTGTGGGAGCCCATTATCTATCCCGACTCCACCCAGTACATGCACCTTGCAAAAGAGATCCGCAGCGGCGAGATCTTTTCAAGCGACTATAAGCTTGATGAAGGGTTCATCAAAAGCAGGCGGCTGCCTCCCTTTTACTCTCTTTTGATCTCCGCTTTCGCCTTCAGCAAGGCCGACCTTTTGAAGGTGGGTATAAGCGTGTCCCTGGTGATGAGCCTGCTCACTCTGGCGGGCGCCTATTTCGCGGCCTCCAGGATTTTCTCCAGGAAGGCGGGGCTGGTGGCGAGCGCCCTTTTAATGTTCCATCCCTTCACCCTGGAATATGCATCCCCCGTGCTTACCGAGGCCACCTTCACGGCGATGTACATGGGGGTGATCGCGGTCTCGACCTATGCGCTTTTGCGGCCCTCGGTGAAGATGTTCGCCCTTACCGGGGTGCTTTGCGTGCTCTGTTACCTCACCCGCGACGTGGGCATCACCTGCACGCCCATAGTGGCGGCAGGCGCTATCATCAAGTTCGGCCTGATTGACCAGCTCGCCTGGCGGCGCACCGGCGCGCTTGTGCTTGTGCTGGTCATGTCCTCCCTGGTGGTGATGTCCCCCTACCTTGCCCACATCCGGCTGCGGACCGGCAAGTGGGGCCTCACCGTGCAGATGCCCACCACCAGCATCACCAGGCAGATACAGACCTTCGGGGGAGACCGCTTCGACCGGGACCGGCTGCGGGGCAAGGAGAAAGGCACCGAGTTCCTGGGTGGCGAGGAGATCGAGGGAGTGGCAGGTCTTATAAAGATCGCGCCTGCGCTTGTGGTGAAGACGGTGAAAAACATGGGGGCCTATGGCAAGGAGCTTGTGCAGAAGTGGGGCGCAATGGTCCTGGCCCTTATCGTGGCAGGGTTGGCCGGTTTTATCCGGGACTTTACCGTGACCCGGGACTGGCAACGGCTTTTCTTCGGGGCGTGGGCCGCGGTGTGGATAGTGCAGCTCTGGGCTTTGTACGCCCTTGTCACGCCCTACATGGTTGACGCCCGCTACATGTATCCATTGATGGCCGCGGGCATGGTACTTGCCGGCCACGGGGCCGTCTCCATCACCCGGATGATGACCCGGCTCATAGGCTACAATACAGGAGAGGCCGAGGGCCCGGCAGAGGGAGTCAACCCTGCACTCACCTTCATCCTTCCCCTGGCAGCCGTGGCCTTTGTATTTATCGCCCCGCTCTGCCTGGACCCCCGCATGGCCAAAGAGTTCAACGCCATCTACGACAACGCCAGGGGGTCCTTCATATTTCCACTCATCGCCGCGGGCTGCGTGTTCGCCGTGTGCATGACTGGCATTGTTTTTCTCCTGCCCGAGTCGTGGTACAAGAGCACTGACTCGCCCCTCCGGGCGGCCATGGCCAGCGGCGGCATGCTCGCCTTGGGCGCGGTGCTGGTGTCAATTCCGAATCCCGGGCCGGACCTCTTGAAGTTCCTGCCCGGCCTCGCGCTCCTGGGCCTGGGGTTCGACGCGGGCCTTGTGGCGGCCTCGTATACGAGCCGCTCGTTTCGGTCTGCTCTCTCGTTCATTATCCCTGTCCTGCTGGTGCTGTCCGCGTTCGGGTCGGGCCTCTACCACTACATCGGTCTTTCCCACAGGATGGACAAGTCCACCGCGTACAACAAGTACGCCTCCGGCCACAAGCAGGCGGCCATGGAGATCAAGGCCATGGACCTGGTGCCGCCCGGCCAGGTCATCTGCTCCCGCAAGCCCTTCACCGCCTATTACCTGGATGGGAGCTGGTACCTTGACGAGGAGAAGAACGAGTCAATACCAAAGACCATACCCGAGATCGAGCAGCTCATAAGGGATGACAGGATAGATTACGTGGTCATAGACAGTCTTACCACCAAGTCATTGCGGCCGGCCCTCCTGCCCCTGGCCTTCGGGTTAAAGCCTCTCTCAGGTGCGCACATCATTTACTCCAGGTACTTCCCCCGGTTCCGCCGTGTGATCACCGTGTACGATTGTCACGGAGAAGGTGATCCCTGGCCGGTGAGAAGCTCGGCGCAGGCCCACGTTGACAAGGCAAAGGACTACTACAAGGCGGGCCAGCTCCTGTTCGCGCTCCGGGAGGCTGAAAGCGCTCTGGAGCTGGACCCTGAAAACCGGGCGGCCTGGTACATCGAGCGCATGGTGCTGGAGCGGTTTTACGAGATCTCGCAGAGGAAGAAGGCGCCCACCAAGCTGCTGGCGCCCGGTCTTGTCTCTTCCCTTGAAAGGGCGGCGACTGAGTATGCGCGCCTGTCGCCTGGAAACTCCGAGGCACAGGAAATAGCCGCCCGGATCAGGAACATCGCCAGACAGGAAGAGCGGGACCTGGAAAAATACCGTAACCGGCACATGCTGGAAAGTCCGTAAGAGGTGTCACATGAGACTTACACGTTTTTTACTCGTCCCTGTGGTGGCCGCGGCCATGTTAGCGGCCATGCCTGAAAGTGTCGTTAGGGCAAGCTGTGATCCGCTCCCCCTGGTGCCCAGGCCGGTCTCGGCCGAGCGGCTCGACATTGAGCTAACATTGCAGCCCGGGGCCCGGGTTGTGCTCCCGGAAGGCGCGGCAAAGGCTTTCCACAAGAGCGCAGAGATATTCGCGGACAAGGTCAGGCTAAGACACGACCTCGAGATCGAGGTGGTCTCAGGTCTCGCCAATGAGCGGGCGTGCGAGGGGTCCATCCTGGTGAACGAGGTGGTGGAGGAGTGCGGACTTGCGAACATGCTTCCCCGGGGAGAAGCGCCGGGAGACGAGGGGTATAAGCTGCACGCGGGTGAGTCAATGCTAATTAGCGCGCGGACTGCTCACGGGTTCCACAACGCCCTCATGACCCTCATGCAGTTGATCCATTCATCAGGTTCCCATGTCAAGGTCTGCGCCGCGAGCATCAGGGACTACCCCCGTTTTGCCTGGCGCGGCATGCTCCTTGACACGGCCCGGTCTTTCCTGCCCGCGGACGTTATGAAGAGGTACATTGACATCCTCTCCGAGCTCAAGGTCTCCAGGCTGCACTGGCACCTTGTGGACGACCAGGGCTGGCGGATCGAGAGCAAGGCATTCCCCAGGCTCCACCAGAAGGGCGGAATAACGAGTAACCTCTCAAGCAAGAAGTTAGAGGCCATCCGCGACGTTAAGTTCGATAAGAACGGCAAGCGTGTTCCCCGAGGCAGGTTCGAGAGGCTTTCCGAGGCCCGGGACATGAGGGGCTACTACACCCGGGAGGAGCTCGAAGATATAGTGACCTATGCCGCGGACCGGCAGGTGATGATAGTGCCGGAGATAGACGTGCCCGGCCACTCGTCGGCCATGCTGGCGGCTTACCCCGAGCTTTCCTGCTCGGGCAAGAAGACGCCGGTGAGACAGGGCCCTGGCATATACCCTACCGCGCTGTGCCCGTCAAAAGAGGAGGTATACGATTTCCTTGATACGCTTTTCGCGGAGCTCTCCGGGATTTTCCCCTCCCCTTACGTGCACATCGGCAGCGACGAGGTGCTGGCCATTGACTGGCTAAACCACCCGGGCAACCGGGAGCTCATGCAGGCGCACGGCTACACTGACAAGCACGGGCTGCAAAGCTACTTCGTGGAAAGGGTGAACGAGATATTGCAGCACCACGGCAAGACCATGATCGGCTGGGACGAGATCACGGGCTACGCGCCCGAGGGGTCAATGGTGCAGGCCTGGCGAAAGCACGGCTTTGCGGCCCAGGCGGCCCGGGCCGGGCATGACTCGGTGGTCTCCCCGGTCACCCACTGCTACATAGACTACCCGCAAC
The DNA here is from genome assembly GCA_964650485.1 of uncultured bacterium. Classification (GTDB taxonomy): domain Bacteria; phylum RBG-13-61-14; class RBG-13-61-14; order RBG-13-61-14; family DATKZS01; genus CAZYTX01. The sequence goes on from CAZYTX010000039.1 coordinate 22,780, forward strand.
TTGCCTTCACCCTGAAGAACCTCTACCTTTTCGAGCCAATACCCGAGAGGCTCGAACAAGAGTATCATCACCGCATCCTGGGCGGCGAGGTGAACCTGTGGGGAGAGCGAGTGACCCTTGAGAACATTGACGAGAAAGCATTCCCGAGAGTGCTGGCTCACGCGGAGGTCACCTGGTCGAAAAAAGATGACCGTGACTGGAAGGACTTTGTAAAGAGGCTCGGCAAGGTGAAAAAAGACATGGAGCAAAGGGGCGTCGGGTTCGGCGCGACCTGGCGCGACATTATCATGCCTTTTTAACAGGGCAAGGAAGGGGAGAGAAAATGAGAAAGCATGGATTAAAGGGCCTGGCCGCTTTTTCGCTTGTTATTGTGCTTATCTGTGCAATAAGTCCTCACGTGCTGGGCGCGGAGGGAGAGGAGAGGATAGTACAGGAGACCAGCCTGACCAGGGCGTTACTCAGGCTGGCGGGGCGCCTGCCATCGGTATGGGGAATGAAGATAAAGTCCGGCCGGGTGGCGCGCTCCCTGGAGCTCTACGAGGGAGAGCTTTCCACTCCCGACCAGGACACCATCTACTCCTGGATACAAGGCATCTGCCAGACTCCGCACCGGAGGCCGGGCACCGAGTGCGGCCATCAGGCCGAGAGATGGGTGGCCGAGCAAATGCGGGAGATCGGGCTGTCCGATGTCACCATGGACCCGGTGCCCATCACCGTATGGGAGGCCGAGCGCTGGTCCCTGCGCGCGGGCAGCGAGGAGATTGACAGCTTCTTCGTGGTCAACACCGCGTTCTCCGGCCCGGAGGGCGTGGAGGCCCCGCTTGTCTACGTGGGCGAGGGAAAGCCCAAGGACTTTAAAGATAAAGACATATCCGGCAAGATAGTGGTTGCCGAGGTCCCCTTCCCGTATCTTCCCACCGGGCTTTTGCTGAAAGGCTTTGGGGCGGCCTACCTGGTCTCGGACCCCGGGGGCTCGCTCACCATGGGGGCGGGCCAGTACCTGAACTTCGTGCGGCAGAACTTCATAGGCGAGGCCACCGCGGAGGAGGCGTCTGCAAACGACGTTTACTGGAACTCGTACAAGCGGGGGGCCAGGGCCATATGCCTGATCCTGCGCGACCAGCCCTCTGGTTCCAACTCGCATTACGGGCCTTACGACGGGATCATGAAGCCCATGCCCGGCCTGTGGATCGGAAAGCACGAGGGCGAGCGGCTGCGCGAGCTCGCAAAGGAGGGGGCCCGGGCCACCCTGATGCTGGATGGAGAGAAGCGCGAGGGTGTGATGCACAACGTGTGGGGAGTGCTCCCCGGGGTGTCGGAGGAGGTTATCCTTGTGACCTCGCACCACGACAGCCCGTTCAAGGGCGCGGTGGAGGACGGGGCCGGCGTGGCCCAGGTGCTTGCCCAGGCCTGGACATGGTCCAGGGTGCCTCGAGATGAGCGGCCCAAGACCCTGGTGTTCGTGGCCGACGCTGGACATTTCTACGGGTCCCTGGGGGGTCACGAATTCGCCCGCAGTCACGATGACATCATGGATCGCACGCGAATACTGATCACTCTCGAGCACCTTGCAGCCAAGGAGGTGGAGGAAGCGGGGAGGGAGTACAAGGAGACCGGTGACCTGGCTTTGACGGTGATGTTCACTTCCCATGACCCCACGGTGGTGGGCGCGGTGAAAAGGGCCTTGCAGGAAGAGCCGGCCAAGGCCACCGCGGTCATCCCCGCGGACTTCTTCGGCAGGGCCCCCACCTCGGACGCCTCGGGCTACGTGCTGGTGGCCGGGGTGCCGGTGATCTCCTGGATCGGGTGCCCTTATTACCTTTTGGACGAGCACGACACCCTGGACAAGGTGGAAAAATCCGAGCTCGAGCCCATTGCAAAGACCACCAGCGAGCTCATCGGCATCTTCATGGAGCTTGATTAAGGAGGGGATCGAATGCCCGAGTTCAGCATCAAAAAGATACTGGTGCCCCTTGATTTCTCCGAGATCACGGGGGCTGTGATCGAGTACTCCTGCTTCCTGGCGGAGCTTCTCGGGGCCGAGCTCACACTACTGCACGTGGTGCACGTGCCTCCCATGGCCGAGGCCAGCACCTGGCTCGACCCGGTGTTCTCGCCCGGGGTGGAGCAGGACATAACCCGGCAGATGAAGGATGGGGCGGAGTCGAAGCTAAAAGAGATCGCCGCGGACTGCGAAGAGAGGAGCACCAGGGCCGGGGCCATGGTGAAGGTGGGTGTTCCCTACATCGAGATATCCAACGCCGCTGAGGAGGACGGGTTCGACCTTATCGTCATGGGCACCCAGGGCCACTCCGGGTTCACCAGGTTCTTTCTGGGCAGCGTGACCCAGCGGGTGATCCACAGGGCCCACTGCAACGTGCTTTGCATAAAGCCCGATGAAGGCCTCCGCGATTCTGAAGGTTAATATGCGGCCGGGGCATGGGAGCCGCGGGGGCCGCCTTCTTGATTCTGTGCCCCAAAATGCTAATATACATCATGAAATCTTGGTGACTTGAATCCATGTCGTTTGAGCACACACAAGCCGTGGCAGGGGGCGGAGTCGAGACAACTACAGGTGACTCAACCGGTCCGACCCTTGTAATCGAGGCCGGCCGACAGGGCATCATTCCCTTGTTAAAGGAGTCGTGGCGTTACCGGGAGCTTTTGCTTTTCTTGAGCTGGCGGGACGTGTCCATCCGCTACAAGCAGGCCCTCTTGGGAGTTTTGTGGGTGGTCCTGCAACCCGCGGTAATGATGATTGTGTTCACCCTTTTCAACCGTCTGGCCAAGATAGACTCGGGCGGCTTCCCTTATCCCCTTTTCGTACTCGCCGGCATCATTCCATGGGCCTTTTTCGCGGAAGGCATCAAGCGTTCAAGCGACAGCATAGTGACCAACACCTCCCTGGTGACCAAGGTGTATTTCCCCCGGATTATTATCCCGGCCGCGGCCTCTCTCTCGGCCGTGGTTGATTTCCTCATATCGCTTTTCATCCTCGGGGCCATCATGGCGTTTTACCGGTTTTCTCCGGGCCTGGAGGTCCTGGCCCTGCCCCTGTTCATGGCGCTCATTTTCATGATGGCCACGAGCTTCGGAATGATTTTCTCGGCCACCAACGTGAGGTTCCGGGACGTGAAATATACCACCGGCTTCCTCTTGCAGATGTGGATGTTCGCCTCGCCTGTGTTGTATCCTTACCATGAGGTGACAGAGAAGTTCGAGTTCCTGGGAGGACTGTTGATCCTAAACCCCATGGTGGGCATCATCGAAGGTTTCCGCTGGTCGCTGTTGGGGGCGCCCTTTCCGGGAGTGGAGCTCGCCTTCTCTTGCGCCATCGGCCTGGTTATGCTTTTATCAGGGGTAGCGTACTTCCGTAGGGTTGAGAGGACCTTTGCCGACGTGATTTGAGATGGGAGCTTTTGGGTGATCGGTTATGGCGGAAACCGCGATCAGAGTTGATGGACTTTCAAAGGTGTACCGCATAGGTGCGCGGCAGGAGCTGGACTACTCTTTGCGCTCCGCGGCGGTGGATTACTTCAAGTCAAGAGCGAGGAGGCTTACCGGGAAGAGCCTGCTCGAAGACGCCGAAGACACCATCTGGGCATTGAAGGACGTGTCCTTCCAGGTTGACCGCGGCGAGGTCCTGGGTATTATAGGGAGGAACGGGGCCGGCAAGACCACCCTCTTGAAGATACTCTCAAGAATTACGGAGCCGACAAAAGGCAGGGTCGAGCTGCGGGGAAGGGTGGCGAGCCTCTTGGAGGTCGGCACCGGCTTTCACCCCGAGCTCACCGGACGCGAGAACATCTTCCTGAACGGCGCGGTCCTGGGCATGAGCCGGGCGGAGATCAAGAAAAAGTTCGACGAGATCGTGGAATTCGCCGAGGTGGAGAAGTTCCTCGACACCCCGGTCAAGCGCTACTCGGACGGCATGCGGGTGCGGCTGGCATTCGCCGTGGCAGCGCACCTCCAGCCCGAGATACTGCTGGTGGACGAGGTCCTGGCAGTGGGAGACGCCGCCTTCCAGAAGAAGTGCCTTAATAAAGTAAGCCAAATAAGCAGAGCTGGGAGGACTGTACTACAGGTTAGCCATAATATGACCGCCATCCGCAGCTTTTCTAACAGGGCTTTTATATTGCAACATGGTATAATCGATTTTATCGGGGATGTACATAAATGCGTTGACAAATATTTAGCTACATCAGTCGAGAAGAGACACAGAATCATGGACACATCCAATATTTATCGCCCGGAAAATCATGGAGAAAAGATACGTGTTGAAAGAGTGGAAATGAAATGCTTTGGAAACGACGCAAGTATTCCCTTAGGTTCTCCGCTTGAGTTAAAAATTAATATTGCGGTGAGAAAGCCCGTAGAACAGGTGGCTATAGGATTGGGAGTATTCTCGAAAGACAATATAAAGATTCTAGGAAGTAACAGTGCTATTGACCGTGGCGTTTTTGAGAAGCTGGATGTTGGCAACTATCTTGTCAAGGCAAGGATGGATCCTTTACTTTTGGCTCCAGGTGAGTATTTTCTTGATATGGATGTGCGAAGTGCAAATGAACGACTAGATTATCTTAGAACCTTTTATGCATTCCGCATTCTTGATAACCGTAACTATGACACTAATTGGTATAGAACCCAAGAAGGTTTTATTTTGTCAAATTATCAATGGCAGTTGAGCTTTCTTGGTGCTAGTTGCTCTTAATGAGGATAATTATCATAAGCCGAAAGGTTCCATGATCTGGTGAAGAAGATGAACTTTCATGAACTTTCGTCCATGCCCTTTATACAACTTTTTGCTTCCCCTGCGTGCAACTTAAGTTGTTCCTATTGTTCCGCGCCAATGAAACGCAACAGGCATTCTTTGCTAAAAAGAATATCAGAGGTGGACTTTCTTCAGTCTCCAGAAGTTCATGATCTTATATGCAATATACCCAATACACATTTTTATCTCAGCGGAGGTGAACCTCTTATTCATCCAGGCATTAAAGAATTTGTGAAGATCGCTGGTGAACATGGACATGTCGTATCAATAGATACTAATATCTGTGTTGATATTGATTATCTCAATGATCTTTTGGAATCGTGGGATAGAGATTGGCTGGGCTTTATGAATATCAGCCATCATCTCATATGTAATATTTCCTTTAATTTTATCGAGCAAAGGACTAATTTAATTAGGAAATACGGCATTCTAAATTTTGTGAAGTACATTGGCATACCAGAACATTTTCCTAAAATAAAGCAGAACATGAAAATACTGCATAATCAGAATATCGGGTGCGCAGTTACTATACTTACCGGCGAGTGGCGCGGACGTATATATCCTCGTGATTACAGCCTCGATGAATCTATTTCTCTGCTAGATATGATGACTCTTAATACTCATGGCCTTCAGGTTTTCGGCGGCATTCATTCGAAAGGCATCCATTGCAGGGGAGGCCAGGACTTTATTGCGTACAACATGAACGGGGAGAAGGAAATTATACCTTGTTGCCATGGTTCAGCTTTCCCAAAACGTCTCGATGAAACGTTCTTCGTGACTAAAAAGAAGGACAAACTTCCATGTCCAATTGAGCAGTGCTATGGCGACGTTATGATAATATCAGGAATAAACTTCATCACCGACGAAACTGAGCGTTTTGAGAGGCTATGCAGGGGGGAATCTGAGTTTGTGGGCGCAAGATCTATCATCGATTTTATAACGGAAATAACGCGAAAAGGTTTCAGGGTATACGATCGCAAGAAGTTCGCCGAGGTCAAGCGCCATTTATACCCAGGCTTTCCCCTTTTTACCAGAAGTGATTCAACGATAGCGAGGATAAGAAGCCTTGCCAAGCGGGCTCCAGCAAGGGCAAGAAGAGCTGTCTATCGCCAAAGAAAACGAATAGATCCCTATTCATCTCTGAACGCACTGCAAGTTCCAAGTGAGGTTAAAGATAAGACAGGTGAAGAGATACAGGAACATCTGAGACGCTTTATAGACGAATATCCGAATGCTGGATCCGTTATGAGGAACTTCGATCTGGATGAGGCAATACAAAACGAACAAGACAAGATACCAGTTAGTGACAAGAGGCTGCATGCCCGTTACCTGGCCAAGAAAGTAATTCAAGACCTTTACGGGTTGCCGAAGAAGATAAACGTGGAGATATCAGCGTTATGCCCGCTCAATTGCGAGTATTGTGTTCTTAGAGATCTTAAGAGTTTCCGGCGAAAATCCCTTATGGAATATGACGATTACAAAAGAATATGGAGGTACATGGAACCATTTACTACCGAGGTTGAGTTTACCGGCGGGGAACCTCTTGTCAATAAAGATCTGTTTGATATTATCATCGAGGCAGGCAAGACAGGAGTTCATACCACACTGACCACCAACGCACAACTTCTCACTGAGAGGAAAATAGAACAGGTTCTTGAGGCAAAACCCTCTAGAATCCTGATTGCGTATGATAGCAGCGATGCCCAAAAGTACGATTCAACTCGTATCAAAGGCAGCTTATCCAAGCTGAAGAGAAACGTTGAACGACTTGTCCAAATAAAAAAAGAACAGGGTGCAACCTCTCCTAAAATAGTTTTGCAGATGGTAGTCCATAAAAAGAACAAGGATGATGTAGAAACCTTCTGGGAGGAAGCGAGAGAGGTCGGCGCTGATGAGGCAACAATAAAGCCGATCTTGGTCTGGCCGGGGATTGGGCCAGAATACGAAAGAACAATGATCGAAAACTACCTGATACCCGGACATGCCTTGAGCTACCATTCAGTGGATGAAAATGGGGATCTGGTAAAACCTCGTCAGCCAGGAGTCTGTCCAAATATTCAGCAGGTTCATATAGGCAGCGGGAGCGAAGTGATTCCCTGCTGGTATCTTTTGAAGGATACATACATTGCCGGATACGCATCAGATGAACCTTTTTACGATATATGGTGGAGTGATGAATATATTAAATACAGAAAAAAAATGCTGTATGATGTGGCAAACAAGGGGTGTCCTGGCTGCATCGGAATATATGATCCGATGCTTTGGGTCGGACGAACCTTCAACAGATAGAACACGAAGGGCGATTCTTATATTAACATACGTATTTTACCAGGAACAAGCTTGCAAAGAAAGTCCACGAAAGATGATGGAAATGCGGCAACAATGAAAAATAGCAGAAAAATATCTTGCCTGTTTAAATACTTGCAAGATCGAATGATCCGGAAATATATTACGAACAAAGCTTTTAGCATGATCAGGATTCTGGTCTTTCCCGATATTATTAATTTCAGGAAAATTGATTCAGCGATTGATGAATATTTATCTCCACAAGAACCTATTGAGAGCAAGTTGCGACCTCTTAATCGAGTTGCAAATACATAAAGCTATAATTATAGAGGGTATTAGCAAACCGTTCTTATCGTTTGATAGTGGAGTTTATGTCTTCAGACGGAAGGCGTTAGCGAGATTTGCATAGTTATTGATATTTTAATGAGAGTATCAGACAATCTTTACTATTGTTTTTATTAATGAAAGGTCGAATGTTGCTACGAAGGAAATTTAAGCTGGCTGCCAGACAAAATCAGGGAACTTTTGACAAGGATAAATGGAGTTGTCCATTTCAATTACTGCGTGAAAAATGGAGAGAGGTTCCAGCGGCTGGTATAACACGCGTTATGACTGAAAGCCTCCTGCAAATGGACAATGAGGAATTATTAAAAATTTGGCGTGCTGAAAAGTTAAACGAAACTACGGGTGACAGGTTCGATGTGCGGGGCTGGTATCATTTAATTTATAAAGACGTGCTTCGCGATAAGATGGTTATGGATGTTGGCTGCGGGTTGGGGATTGACGGCATAACATTTGCGTGGAATGGCGCAAGAGTGATTTTTGTTGTATAGTGGAGTGCAATCTGCGTCTTGTGAAAAGGCTCTGTGAGTTGCTAGGTTTGAATCGTGTCGAGTTCTGCTATAAGGAAGACACTGATTCTTTTTCTGTTCTACCGAAGGACTATGATGCTATATGGTGCCAAGTAATTTTGCATCACGCTCCATTCGACATAGTTAAAATGGAAGCGAACGAGATTACCAAACATTTGCCAATTGGCGGACGCTGGATAGAATTGTCGTATCCCGAGGCCCGCTGGAAACGAGATGGGAAAAAGCCGTTTAATAAATGGGGTGAGGTGACTGATGGCCCTGGGACACAATGGGCCGAGTGGTACGATCTAGAGAAGTTAAAGAGACGCCTTGCGCCTGCGGAATTAGAGACGGTATTGTATTTCGAATTTTGCAATAGTAATTTCAACTGGTTTGATTTACTGAGGGTAAGGTAATTATGGATATATTCACTGTCCCAGTCGGAGATCTTCACAGAAAGCTTGGCTTCAAGGAGCCTTTGAAACATCCAGATTCTTCCTTGTCGAAACCGTTGGGCGAATGGAATATGGATAGTGACGACTCACCTATACTTAGGTATATTTACAGAAACTTCAAGCCGAGGCGGCACCTGGAGTTCGGAACATGGCAGGGGGAGGGGGTCCTTTATTGCCTGGAGGAATGTAAGGCCATGGTGTGGACAATAAATATTCCTTTTGGCGAGGTCTCACCAAAAGGAAAAAGCGCATATTGCCATACTGCAAACGAGAGGAAGAAAATACAAGAATGGGCAAAAAAAATAGGCTTGCCTTATAAGAAGGACTGGTATCGCACGGATAGCATAGGGTACATTGGCCGTAAGTATCTTGAGAAGGACTTGGGAAACAGGGTCTGTCAAATATATTGCGACAGCACGGAGTGGGATATCTCTCAGTATCCAGAGGCTTTTTTTGACTCTATACTCATAGACGGCGGACACCAGCCCCGGGTGATCCTGAGCGACACTGAAAAAGCGTTGAAACTTTTGCGCAAAGGAGGGATCCTCATGTGGCATGACTTCTGTCCGGATAAAGAGGTCAGGAAAAAGTGCCAGTCGGTAAAAGAAGTGGTGAGCACGATTGAAAGCAACCGGGATTGGATTGACCATCACATGGAGAGTCTCTTCTGGATCAATCCTAGCTGGATACTTCTAGGAATAAAAAAATAATGGCTCGGGGATTGCCTTCACCGTACATAAGCATCGTTGCCACCAGCCGCAACGACGACCACGGCGGCAACCTGCTCTACCGGATGCAACTCTTCGTGAACGGCCTTCTGGCCCAATGCAAGAGACACGACCTTGCCGCCGAGCTGATTTTAGTGGAGTGGAACCCTCCCCAAGAGCGGCCCAAGCTGGCCGAGGCGCTACAATGGCCGGACGACCCCGGTCCGTGCAGCGTGCGAATAATCGAGGTGCCGCAGGAGGTTCACCGCCGCTTCAAGCATTCGGACCGGCTTCCCCTGTTCCAGATGATTGGCAAGAACGTGGGCATCCGGCGGGCACGCGGCCGGTTCATGCTGGCTACAAACATTGATATTCTATTCTCCGATGAATTGATACGGTTCTGGGCAGGACTCCGCTTACGGCTGGGACCAATGTACCGCATAGACCGCCGCGACGTGGCAGCGCAGGTGCCCCTGGAACTACCGATTGAAGCGCAGCTTGAATATTGCCGAAATCATGTCATAAGAATCGCAAAACGTCATGGTACTCTCGGCTTGGGCCCGGAGTATCCTTCCTATATTTATAACAAGTTCACCTTGAAGAGGCATATCTACGAAAAGATCCAGGACTGGCGCATACTCCCGGTTACCCGGGTAAAGCGCTTGCATACAAACGCCTGCGGGGACTTTACGCTACTGCCCGTGGAGTACTGGTACTTTCTTCGCGGGTATCCGGAACTTGAAATGTATTCCCTTCATATGGATTCTTTGCTCTGCCATGCGGCCCACCATTCCGGATTCTGGGAAAAGGTGCTGCAAGACCCGATGAGGATCTATCATATCGAGCATAGTACGGGTTCCGGCTGGACGCCGGACGGCCAACAAGAATTATACAAGCGACTGGATGAAGCCGGCATTCCCAGGTTGAGCAATGCGCAGTTTGACGCCTGGACCATAAAGATGCGGCGGGAGCGCAAACCCATCATGTTCAACGACGAAAACTGGGGCCTGGCCAAAGACGACCTGCCGGAATCAGATATATATACAAGTATAGGACCAGAACGATGAACCAGCCTCTCGTCTCCGTTGTCATCCCCTGCCTTAACAGGGCCCGCTTCCTTGCGCCCACTATTGAAAGCGTGCTCGGGCAGGACTATCCTCACATCGAGTGCATTGTTATGGACGGAGGCTCGACCGATAACACGTTGGAGATACTCAAGAGCTACGGTGACAGGATCAAGTGGGTCTCGGAGAAGGACAACGGTCATGGCGATGCTATTAACAAGGGCTGGATGATGAGCAGGGGCGAGATTCTGGCATGGCTGAACGCCGACGATATGTGGGCATTGCCCAGTGCTGTCAGTCATGCGGTAGATTATCTCCAGTCTCATCCGGAAGTTGACGTTGTCTATGGCAATTGCGGAAGGACAGACCTCAATGGCAATATGGTTGGAATGTCATACCTCCACGAATGGGACCTCGAGTATGCTGTTGTTAACTGCGATCACTGTATTCCCCAGCCGGCTTCCTTCATACGGCGCCGTGTCCTGGACAAAGCCGGCTGGCTGGACACGAGCTTTCATCAGAAGATGGACCATGAGTTCTGGCTCCGAGCAGGTCTTCAGGGAGAAATCAGGCATATTCCCCTCCTCCTTGCTTATGCACGGAGTCTCCCAGACGACACCTCTCATCAGTGGCGCACTGCCCTGACATGTGTGAAGTTGACAGACAAGTTCTTCAGCCTGCCGGGGCTGCCAAGAGAGCTTAGAGAGAGAAGAAGACGTGCAAAAAGCAATGCCTACCTGCGTGGTATTGACTACGCCTGGAGCGGAGGTCGATATTGGCCGGTAATTTTCACCTTTGCCTTCCATGCCGTGCTGGTTGACCCTGCCAACATTTTCAGGGCGATCCGTCGCCTCGGGGTGTACGTGATAAGGAGCATGGGATTTTCAAGGTCTGGTTGAAAGAGATATAATACGGACGGGAAACAACGTGGTCAGAAGCAAACAGGAATATGTATCGGTCGGCGTCAACCTGCCGACGTGGATGTACCGTTCACTGCGATGGCTGAAACGAAGGACGCGTAAACAGAGTATCAAAAACCTCGCCGGAGACAGGGACATAGAATGGTCATGGGTCGCCTCGCAAATGCCGTCGGGTCCGGGCGAGGCACTCGACTTCGGGCCGGGCCAAAGCCAGCTCGCTCTGGTTGCGGCCCAGCGCGGATTCAACGTGACCGCGGTGGACCTCGAGCCCGCTGATCAATTTTACCTCCACCCCCGGCTGAAGTTCCTCGAAGCGGACCTGCTTGAACTTTCCCTTGCCCCCGGGAAATTCGACCTCGTTATCAACTGCTCCACTGTCGAGCACGTGGGACTGGCAGGACGCTACGGCGTTACAAAAGACCGGCCTGACGGAGACCTCGAAGCCATGGCACGTCTTCGTGAGCTCATGAAACCCGGCGCCGTCATGCTGCTTACCGTGCCCGCGGGACAAGACGCCGTGTTTGCTCCCCTCACCCGGATTTATGGAAAAATGAGATTGCCGCGGCTGCTTGAAGGCTATACTGTTGAGAAGGAGACCTTCTGGACGAAGGACCGAGACAACCGCTGGGCGCCCTGCGACAGGGAGACAGCGCTTGCGTTCCAGGCACGCGCGGGATCATGGGACCCGTTAAAAAACGTGTATGCACTGGCGGGCTTCGTTTTAAGGAAGAAGTGAAGCCTGGAAGAGTTGAGGATAAATGAGCCAAGCCAGGACTAGTCTTGCGGTAAATAAGATATCCATGGTATTAGCGGCAGCGGGGCTCTTGATTGCCTTCTTCCCGGAGGCCGCTGATTACCTGGGCCTGACCATAGTATTCCTGGCCTTTGAATTCAATCGGCTCCTAGTA
>CAZYTX010000040.1:0-34309 GCA_964650485.1 uncultured bacterium
CCAAGTACTACTTGGCGGCGTGTTTTGGCGTATGCGGGGGGAAACGGCGCCGGCTGCGCGTGGAAACGGCGCCGTACACAGGGGTATACGGCAAATCAAGCCGGGGTTGACGCCGGTTTGCGCAATGCATTGAATTTATTGCACTTTGGCTGTAAGATGATTTTTAAATCTCGGGGACCGGCTTTTTCAGAGATAATAATGCGCATAAGTATAAGGCGCGTGGTCGCGCTATCAATTCTCTCACTCCTTGCCGGGGTGTCGTGCACCAGGGAGGAGGGATCCAGGGAAAACCCGGCGCGGCTGGTGGTGGGCCTGGAAGGGAACCCCACGTCGCTCGACCCCAGGATCGCCCAGGACGCCTACTCGACCCGCATCCTGCCGCTCATCTTCCAGGGTCTCGTAAAGCTGGACAGCGACTCGCAGCCCGGGCCCGACCTTGCGCGCGAGTGGGAACAGCTCGACCCGCTCACCTACGTGTTCCACTTGCATGAGAACAGGCTCTGCCCTGACGGGTCGGAGATAAACGCGGATGACGTGCTCTACACCATCGAGAGCCTTGGGAGCGAGGAACTGCGCTCTCCGCGGCGGGTGCTGCTCGATAGGATCGAGCGCATGGGCGCTTTGGACCGATACACGGTGCGGATCGAATTGAAGGAGCCTTTTGCGCCGTTTCTCACCGAGCTTACCATGGGCATCGTGCCGAGGGAGGCTGCGGAGGAAAAGGGCCCTGAGTTCGGCAGAGAGCCATTCGGGTCGGGGCCTTACATGGTGGAGAATTTTCAGCCGGGCGAGCGGGTGGAGCTTGGGGTTAACCCGAGGTACCAGGGGGCCAAGCCGTTCATGAAAGAGGTGGTGTTCCGTGTGCTGGCTGACAACGTGACCCGTGTGATGGCCCTGGAGCGGGGGGAGGTGCACCTTTTGCAGAACTCGGTGCCTCCGGACGACATCCCGCTTTTAAGGGAGCCCCCCGGGATCAGGGTGTTGATGAGGCCCGGGATCAACTACTCCTACATCGGCTTCAACCTTGATGACCCGGTGCTATCGGACCTCGATGTTAGGAGGGCAATCGCACATGCAATCAACCGGGAGAAGATAGCGGAGTGCCTGCTGCAGGGCACGGTGAGCCTGGCCACGAGCATCCTGGCGCCGTCGCACTGGGCCTACAACCCGGAGGTTGCTCGTTTTGACTATGACCCTGCCAAGGCGCGAAAGCTCCTGGACGAGGCGGGCTACGAGGACCCGTCCGGGCCGGGGCCGCGCTTTACGCTGGTTTACAAGACCTCTCAGAACAAGACCAGAAGGTGGATAGCCGAGGCTGTTGCGGACCAGCTTGGCGAGGCGGGCATCGAGGTGGAGGTCCGCTCGCACGAGTGGGGGACCTTTTTCTCGGACGTTCGCACCGGCAACTTCCAGATGTACTCGCTCACCTGGGTGGGGATCACGGACCCTGACATCTACTACCTGGCGTTCCACTCGGACAGCGTGCCGCCGGGGGGCGCCAACCGGAACCGGTACAGGAACCCGGAGCTTGACCGTCTGCTGGAGGCGGGTCGCAAGGCCGGGTCCAGGGAGGAGCGGGCAAAGATATACGCCCTTGTGCAGGAGATTGTGGCCCGTGACCTGCCGTACCTCAGCCTGTGGCACTCGAACAACGTGGTGGCCATGGATGCGAGTCTGCAAGGGTTCGAGATATACCCGGGCGGGGACTACCGGTCCCTGGCCAGGGCGAGGTGGGGGAAGTAGGATGGATGCCGAGGCCGGAAGGCCTCTCCAACAGGTGGGAGCGAGCTTCTTGTGGGAGCGAGCTTCCGCTCGCGATAATCGAGATCAGGAGACCTCTCCCACATTCGGGGAATTATCGAGACCGGAAGGCCTCTCCCACAATGGTCACGGCGCAGGCTGCCGCGGCCACCAGCGCGGCCTCTATCATGGAGCCGGTCACACCGAAGACCGGCACCAGGGCCACCCCGGCCAGCATGCCGCCCAGGGCGCTTCCCATATGCTCTGCGCCGTTGATCCATCCCGTGCCGCGGCCCACCTCGTGCCCGGTCCTTATGAGCATCTCTCCCGCGGCAGGGAACAGGGCACCGGCCACGGCCCCCTGGCACAGGAGCACCAGGCAGAACCCGGCAGTGCCGGCCGGGCCGCGGAGGCCGCCCGTGGTCATGGCGTATACCAGTGCCATGGCTATCGCGGACCATGCGGCCAGTGCGATCTGCACCCTGATAAGGCGGGCCTTTTGCCTGAGCCTCTCCCATACCCAGGCCCCCGCGGTGAGCCCCGCCATAAAGGAGGCTGTGAGCAAAGACATGGCAAAGTACACCGAGCCTTGCAGCATCTGGAAGGAGATCATGGCCGAGACCTCGATCACTATGGCAGCGAACCCGGAGGCCCCGGTGGCCAGCACGGCGCCCGATTGAACAGGGCTCCTCTGCCCCGCCAGGACGCCTGTGACAAGCACCAGGCCCGGGAGCAGAGCCAGCCAGAGGGGATGGAGACCCAGGCCGTCGGGGGAGAGGACCCTGATGAGCTTGTGCACCGCTGGGGAGGCCCTCTCGGCCCACAGCATGATGGCGTACATGTAGCCCCTGGGGTGGAGGTCGCGGTCAATTTTCACCGAGGCGTTGTCAATGCTTTTCTTCACCCTGCTTATTATCCCGGGGACCAGGTTGGGTGCGATCATGCCCTTGTCGGCGTAAAAGGTGTCCACGCCGCGCTGTTGCAGCACGGCCTGGATGCGTCCGGGGTCGGTTGTGAGGCGGGAGTTCTCGTCTCCGGCAACGATGATGTTATCGTGCAGGGGGAGCACCACCAGGCGCGGGAACACGCTCCGGACGGTCTTTACAGTGCCTGCGAGCAGCCCCATCTGTCCCCTTGTGTATGCGAGGTTGTCAGGGGTTATGCCCGCGGTCACCGCCAGCACGCCTCCCTTTGCAAGGGAGTCTCTCACCTCTTCGAAGAACTCCGCGGTGTAGAACCGGTTCAGCGCCGCTGTGAAGGGGTCGGAGAGGTTTACGATTATTGCGTTGTATCTTCGCTTATTTTCGAAGAGCCATGCCCTGCCGTCGCCCAGTATGACTTTCACGCGCGGGTCACTAATGACGTCCTTGAATCCGTGTGCGTGCTCTCTTTCCAGTCGTATCCATCCTGGGTCAATCTGCACGTACTCCAGGCTCTTTATGGGATGCTGGAGAACTTTTTCGGCCATGCCTGAGAAGCCGCCTCCAATGAGGAGCACCCGGTGCGGGGAGTTGCACATGGAGAGGGGGAGGTGCGCCATTACCTCGGTTGCCCCGGGGTTGGGGAAGGTTGCCGCGGGGGACCCGTCCTCGTATATGGTGGTCTCGCCCCCCTCGCGCACCGCTGCCAGGTATGCGTACCTGGAGTCAAAGGAGCACAGCACCTGCCGGTCCTTCCAGAAGATTTTCTCGTAAAGCTGGTCAACGTTGCCCTTTTTGTCCCTGCCTCCAAATGCCAGGAATGCGGCCAGGACCACGAACTCGGCTGCGAGCACATAGGCCCACGAGCGGCTCCTGGTCCTTTCCGGCAGGGCCATGCCGGCGGTGACGAGTATGATGGCCATGAACAGGGCCGGGGTTACCGGGAATGCCTTTCCTCCGAACCAGAAGGCCAGGACAAGGCCTGCGGCGAATGCCCCCAGTGCCTCGAACCGGTAGGCCCTGCCTGCGGCCACCTGGAAGTCCTCTTGCATCCTCGCTGCCAGGTTGAATGCAAAGCCCAGCAGGAAGCACACCGGCCCGGTGATGATAAAGGACGCCAGCACCACCATGGGCAGCCCGGCCAGCTCCGGACGGGGCACTCCCAGCCAGGCCTTGATGCCCGCGGTGAAAAGCACCGCGGGAAGGAGCACCAGCCCGGCGGCTATGAACACCAGGGCCAGTGCATTGGCCGGGCTCTTTATGCGGTCGGAGTAGCGGGCGGGGAGCAGTGTTCCCAGGCCGGTCCATACCATCCAGGCGGAGAGCACAATGCCGATGGTGAGCTCGTTTCCCGAGAAGGTGGCCATGAGCCTGCGGATGAGGACCACCTGCACCCACAGGGATGCGAAGCCTTCGATAAAGGCTGCGAAGTCGGCCCTGGTCCCCGGCCGGCCATTGCTCCTTTCGACCATATCTTTGCGATAATAACACCGGCAAGAGCTACATCAAACGAGGGGGGACCGATGGATGCGACACCGATGTTCTCGATGGGCGCGCGATGTGCAGCGCTTGACAAGGCCGCCCCCTTTCCTATACAGTCCTGTTTAGATGGCAGGGAGTGCCTGCTCACAAGCCGACCCGGCATTATGCACAAAGCAGCACCGTGCAGGGAGCCGGGGCGATATGGTTCCAAGTACTACTTGGCGGCGTGATCGAGAGGGCGCCGGGCGTTCCCGGTGCAGGGGGAAGGGTTCCAGGCGGTCCAGCCGATATGAAAGGAGGAGAAGAAATGAGGCTCAATACTTGGTCTTTTGCTCTGGGCACTGGATTGGTGCTGGGAGGCGTCGTGTTCCTGGCCACTGTGATGGTGCTTGTCCAGGATGGCGGGGGGCACACCCTCGGGCTGTTGAAGGTGTATTACCTGGGCTACAGTGTGAGCTGGGGCGGGAGCATCGTGGGGCTTTTCTGGGGGTTCGTGAACGGGTTCGTGGCAGGCGCGGTGATAGCGCTTGTGCATAACCTGTTCGCCAAACAGGGCAGGGCCGTGGGCCAGGCCCCGAAGGGCGAGGGCAGCGGGGAGTAGGGTTCGAGGTCCCGGTGGTGCGGGCTTGCAAGAAGCCGCGGTCAGGGGCTCGCATGAGGCTGCCAGCGCACTTTAAATTAGAAGTTTTTAATTAACCGTGATAAAGCTGGGCCATTACTCTCCGGGCTGGCAGGAGGGGTAAACAGCTTATCAGCAAAGGTTGTAAGAAGGCAATGTCAAGAGAAATGCTTCCAGTGGAGTATTATGTTAAAAATCAATTTTATGATAGAATTATTCATCAAAGTTAAAGTATTACTTTATGTAAAAACGACACCGGTAGGATCGTCTTTTCAGCCGGTGCCGGATTTTTATCCACACCTCTCCCACACCTTATCCACCTGTTGAAAAGCATTATAAGTGCTTGAAAAAAAAGGCTCTAATCTTGTGCAAAAATTTTTTTAAAATTTTCTCTTGACAGCACAAGATATAGTGGTATTATGGAAACTGCCACAACAAAGCAATCCTTCGTAAGAGAGTCGGCAAGCCTTACATAGCAGATATGTGGGTCAGTGGTCAAGGTGTAAAAAGCCTTGAAAAAGGGGAAATGTTTCTAAAATTTAGAGAGAAGGCGGAGAAAAATGAGTGCGGATGACGGTGTTGAAGCTGGAAAAGCTGAACAAAGCGAAGAGTGGAGCTCAGGTATAGAAGGCCCTGGCAAGAGTAAGGCCCATGACTTCAAGATTGACGCTGTCGGCACGGTGGAGTCATTGATCCGTGAGGGCGGTCTCACGCTTGACCAGGCGGAGCGGGTTGTCCGGGAGGTTCGGACGGAGATAAAGTCAGAGGACATCCCGGACCTTCCCCCCGGGCTATTAAAAGAGCTTATTGACTCCAAGGTTGGCGAGCTCAGGCTCAGGTGGGGAATTGACGTGGGCAAGGAAAAGAAGACAAAAGGTGAGGACGAGCCGCTGGACATCCCTGAGAACGCCCTGCGGGTGCTGGAGCGTCGCTACCTTAAGAAGGACCACAAGGGGGTCCCCCTTGAGAGGCCCGAGCACATGTTCAGGCGTGTGGCCCGTGTGATCGCTGAGATTGACCGGCTCTACGACCCGGAGGCGGACGTGAAGGCGGTGGAGGGCGAGTTTTACGCTCTCATGACCGGTTTCGAGTTCATGCCCAACTCCCCCACCCTGATGAACGCGGGCAGGGAGCTTGGGCAGCTCTCGGCCTGCTTCGTGATCCCAGTGGACGACTCTTTAGACTCGATCTTCGAGGCGGTAAAGCACACCGCCATGATCCACAAGTCGGGCGGGGGCACCGGGTTCTCGTTCTCCAAGCTCCGTCCCAAGAACGACTCGGTCAACACCACCCGGGGGGTGGCCTCGGGCCCCATCAGCTTCATGAGGGTGTTCGACTCTGCCACCGAGGAGATCAAGCAGGGCGGCACCAGGCGCGGGGCCAACATGGGGATACTGAACGTTGACCACCCTGACATCATGGACTTCATCCTTTGCAAGGAGAACACAAACGAGCTCACCAACTTCAACATCTCCGTGGGCCTGACCGAGGAGTTCATGCGCTCGGTGGAGCAGGGGAGCGACTACGAGATAAAGAACCCGCGCACCGGCGACATAGTGGGAACCAGGAACGCAAAAGAGGTCTTCGACCAGATAGTGTACCAGGCGTGGAAGACGGGGGAGCCGGGCATAGTTTTCCTTGACCGGCTGAACTCGGACAACCCCACCCCGGAGCTTGGAAAGATCGAGTCCACAAACCCCTGCGGCGAGCAGCCCCTGCTGCCGTACGAGTCCTGCAACCTGGGCTCATTGAACCTGGGCAAGGTGGTAAAAGACGGGAAGATAGACTGGGACAAGCTAAGTGGCATCGTGCACGCCGCGGTGCATTTCCTGGACAACGTGATTGACGCAAACCGCTACCCCCTGCCCGAGATCGAGGAGAACACCAAGAAGAACAGGAAGATCGGCCTGGGCATCATGGGGTGGGCCGACATGCTGGTGCAGCTCGGCATCCCCTACAACTCCCAGCGGGCCATCGAGCTTGGCCAGGAGCTGATGTCGTTCGTGCGCGAGGAGGGGAGGAAGGCCTCGGCGGAGCTCGCCCACGAACGCGGCGCCTTCCCGGAGTTCGAGCGCTCCATCTACAACCGGCCGGGAGAGCCGCGGCTCAGAAACTCCACGGTGACCACCATAGCGCCCACCGGCACCATATCCATCATCTGCTCCGCCAGCTCGGGCATCGAGCCCTACTACGCCATCAGCTACGTTCGCACCTGCATGGACAACGACGAGCTGGTCGAGGTGAACCCCTACTTCGAGGCATCGGCCCGCGAGCACGGGTTTTATTCCGAGGAGCTGATGAAACAGGTTGCGAAAAGCGGGAGCGTGCAGGAGGTGGAGGGCATACCCGAGGATATAAAGAGGGTGTTCATCACCGCGATGGACACCTCGCCCGAGTGGCACGTTCGCATGCAGGCTGCGTTCCAGCACTACACTGACAACGCGGTTTCAAAGACGGTGAACTTCCCGCAGGAGGCCTCTCCCGAGGACATCGGAGAGGTTTACGAGCTTGCTTACAAGCTGGGCTGCAAAGGGGTCACGGTCTACCGGCAGGGTTCCCGTGACCAGCAGGTCCTGGACCTTATCAAGGAGACAAAGGAAAAGGAGGCTGAGGAGCCCCTTCGCGACCGCGAGCCCGGCACCCTGCGGCCACGTCCGAGGAAGGACCATGTGAAGGGCATCACCAGGAAGATGCCCACCGGCTGCGGGTCATTGTACGTGACCATCAACGAGGACGACTACGGGCTGTTCGAGGTCTTCACCAACATGGGCAAGGCCGGTGGTTGCGCGTCCTCCCAGGCGGAGGCGGTCTCCAGGCTGATCTCTCTTTCGTTGCGGGCCGGTCTTCAGGCGGAGGAGGTAGTGCGGCAGTTGAAGGGGATATCCTGCCCCATGATCACCTGGTGGGAGAAGGGGCAGAAGATACTATCCTGCGCTGACGCCATTGCCAAGGCCATCGAGATGTACCCGTCCTACGAAAAGAACGGCTCGCACAAGGTGGGTGACGTGTATCCGTCCGGGTCGCACACCGGGCACCAGGACCCGGCAAGGGACCGGAAAGGGGCCTCCATGATCACCTGCCCGGACTGCGGCGGCCCGGTGGAGTACAAGGAAGGGTGCATGACCTGCCAGCTCTGCGGCTTTACCAGGTGCTTTTAATCATACAAACAGCATGCCCAGGGACTCGGCCACCATGGCCGGCTTATCTTCACCCTCGATCTCCACGGTGTTCTCGGTGATCATGAGGATGCGGCCCTCGCCCTTCTCGGTCACGTCCTTGAGCACGGCCCGGTTCCTTATCTTCGAGCCCACCTTGACCGGGTTTATGAAGCGCACCTTGTTGAGCCCGTAGTTCACCGCCATCTTGATGCCTCCCGGGACCACCTTGTTCTGGTAGCTGAAAAATGACAGCAATCCCAGCACCAGGTAACCGTGGGCGATGGTGTCGCCGAATGGCCCGTTCTTTGCCATGTCCTTGTCAACGTGAATCCACTGCCTGTCCTCGGTGCACTCTGCAAAGGCGTTGATCCTGTCCTGGTCAAGCTCGAACCACTCGGAGAGGCCGACCTCCTTTCCCACCCAGTCCTTCAACTCCGCGGTCAAAGGTTTACATTGCTAGAGAGCTGTGGTAAAAATTTTTTTTCGGTCAAAAAAGGTATTATCCTGGATTATGCGTGCAGGCGCCGCGGGAAAGGAGGAGAATCTTGGCTGAAGACAAGGTTATAGCGGTGTACCCCGGGTCTTTCGACCCTCCCACCCTTGGCCACGTGAACCTGGTGGCAAGGGCCGCGGGGGTGTTCGACCGGGTGATAGTGGCTGTGGCGGAGTCCACCTCCAAGGGGTACGTGTTCACCACCGAGGAGAGGGTGGAGCTTTGGAAGAAGGTGCTGCCAAAAGAGGTTGACAACGTTTCTGTGGAGACCTTCAAGGGGCTGCTGGTTGACTTCGTTGCCGAGAAGGATGCGAGGATACTCCTGCGCGGTCTCCGCAACACCATGGACTTCGAGTACGAGATATCCATGGCCCAGACCAACCGCACCTTGAAGCCGGACGTGGAGGTTCTGTTCATGATGACCGAGGGTAGCTACTCCCATTTGAGCTCCAGCCTGATAAAGGAGATCGTGCACCTCGGGGGATCGGTCAAGGGCATGGTGCCGCCCCTGGTGGAGCGGGAGCTGAAAAAGAGGATTGGACCGAAGAAGAAGCGGGGAGCGAGTAGCGAGGGGCGAGGGGAAAAGGGTTAAGAATTTTTATGCGAGCTTACCTGGATAGAAAATGAGGTGGATAAACATTAAAGCTCTGAAAGAGCGGCAGTCTATAGCCCAGGGCAAGCCCGGTAGGGCGCAGCCCTGGGTGCCAGATGCGCAATAACATAGTTAAGCCCTGAAAGGGCGGCACAAAAAAAAAGAGTGTAGATGATCTCAAATTTTTCATGTGCAACCTAAAAGCATGATTAATGGCACCTGTAACCTTCGGCTACCCACACGGATCAGAATCCGTGTGGGTAGCCCTGGAGGCGGGAAGAGTTGATAAGATATTGTAACCACAAGGGCACCAAGGGCACAAAGAAGAAAGAAAAAGCTTAGTGTCTTCGTGACTCGTTGTTTAAAAAAGTAAAGGAGGAGCGCACAATGGAGGTTTCCAGCAGGGTAAGGAAGGTAAAGCCTTCGGCAACGCTCGCGGTCACGGCCGCGGCCAAGGCCATGCAGAGACAGGGCATAGACGTGATCGGGTTCGGCGCGGGCGAGCCGGACTTCGACACCCCGTCCCACATAAAGAAGGCCGCGATAAAGGCCCTGGACCAGGGCTTTACCAAGTACACCCCGGCCTCGGGAACGGACGAGCTCAAGGAAGCTGTGGCAAGTAAGTTCAAGCGCGACAACCGGCTCTCATATAAAAAGAACCAGGTGATCATCTCCTGCGGTGGCAAGCACGTGCTCTACAACCTTTTCATGGCGGTGCTGAACCGTGGTGACGAGGTGGTGGTGCCGGCGCCCTATTGGGTGAGCTACCCTGACATGGCGCTTCTGGCCGATGCCAGGCCGGTGATAGTGCCTGCCATGATGGACCAGGGATTCAAGATGAGCGCGGCCCAGCTCGAGGGGGCCCTCACAAAGAAGACCAGGCTGGTGGTGATAAACAGCCCCTCAAACCCCACGGGCGCGGCCTACTCCAGGAAGGAGCTCGCGGAGCTTTGCGAGGTGCTGGAGCCACACTCCTGCTATGTGGCCTCGGACGACATATACGAGTCCATTGTCTACGACGGGTTCAAGTTCAACTCCATAGCCACCGTGGCCAGGAAGCCGCTGCGCCAGAGGTGCATAGTGGTGAACGGGGTGTCCAAGACATACTCCATGACCGGCTGGCGCATAGGCTACGCCGCGGGCCCGAAAGAGGTGATCGCCTCCATGGGCAAGATCCAGGGACAGAGCACCTCGAACCCCACCAGCTTCGCACAGGCGGGGGCCCTGGTCGCGCTCACCGGTCCGCAGGGGTTTTTGAAGATGATGGTTGGCGAGTTCAAGAAGAGGCGCGACTACTGCTTAAAGACCCTGGAAAAGATGCCGGGCGTTAGCTGCTACCGGCCGCAGGGGGCCTTTTACGTGCTGCCCAGCTTTGAGAGCTACATGGGGAGGAGCTTTAAAGGCAAGAAGATCAAGGACGACGTGGAGTTTTGCAAGTTCCTGCTCGATAAGGTCAAGGTTGCCGCGGTGCCGGGGAGCGCGTTCGGCGCGCCCGGCTACGTGCGGCTTTCCTACGCCACCTCCATGGAGAACATAAAAGAGGGTCTTGCAAGGATCGGGCAAGGTATTGCAATGCTGTGATACAGGCATTACTTTATTTTACAAGCTTCCGATCACTGGCAGCGGCGCCGGCAAGGGGGATGTCTCAATAGTGGAGAGCCTGGAAAATAGCAGCCTCAAGATACTTATAATTGACGACGAGTCCATCGTGCACCGCACGCTCACTCCATACCTGGAGCAGTGCGGGCACCAGGTGGACTCCGCGTCCGAGGGCGAGAGCGGGCTCGAGAAGATCAAGCAGAGCGGTTACGACGTGGCGCTCCTGGACATACGCATGCCGGGCATGGACGGCCTGAGCGTGCTGGAGAAGGCGGTGGAGTCGGACCCGGAGCTCTCGGTGGTGATACTCTCCGGGCACGGGAACATGGAAATGGCCATACAGGCCCTGCGGCTGGGCGCGGCCGACTTCCTTACAAAGCCGGTCAAGCTCATGGACCTGGAGACCACGGTGAGAAAGGCCGCGCGCCTGGGCAGGCTGCGCAGGGAGACCAGGCGGCTGCTGGAGACCATAGGGGGGATGCAGGCCATCGAGGACCAGAGGGAGCGGGGCGGGAGGATGGTTGCGGAGAGCCCGGCCATGATACGTGTCAAGGAGCAGATCAAGATGGCGGTGCAGGGCCATTGCGACACATTGCTGGTCTCGGGCGAGACCGGCTCGGGCAAGGAGGTGGTGGCCCGTGAGATACATTTCATGGGAGGCGACAAGAAGCCTTTTATCGCGGTTTCCTGCCCGGCGTTGCCCGACACCCTGGTGGAGAGCGAGCTGTTCGGTCACGTAAAAGGGTCCTTCACCGGCTCGACCGCTGACAAGGCCGGCTGCTTCGAGATGGCTCACGGCGGCACCCTGTTCCTGGACGAGATCGCGGACCTTTCCCAGCCTGCCCAGGCCAAGCTTCTGCGTGTGCTGGAGACCAGGTCGGTCAGGAGGGTGGGCGGTTCCCAGGAGAATCCCGTGGACGTTCGGGTGATAGCGTCCACCAACCATCCCCTGGAGAGGCTGGTGGAGGAGAGGAAGTTCCGCCAGGACCTCTTCTACAGGCTGAACCTGTTCAAGATTGACATACCCTCTCTGAGGGAGCGCAGAGAAGACATCATGCCGCTCGCAAAGCACTTCCTGGGCGCATACACGAATGGCAGGGGACTCATGGTAACGGGCTTTGACAAGGATGCGGAAAAGGCCCTTTTAAGCTACGACTTTCCAGGAAACGCAAGGGAGCTCAAGAACATGGTGGAGCGGGCGGCCATGCTGTGCGGGCAGGGGGAGATAAAGCCCGAGCACCTGAACCTGCCCTGGAAGAAGAGCGGGAAAAAACCACGGCAAAAGACCTCGGGGAACAAGGAAAAAGACCGCATCGTGCATGCGCTCGATAGCTGCAAGTGGAACCGCAGGCAGGCTGCCAGGAAGCTCGATATCCCTTACTCCACCCTGAGGTACAAGATAAAAAAGTACGACCTCTGCTGAGCGCATTAGCAAGAATTCCCCCTGGGCAATTTAGCAACTTTTATTAAACACATTTTGAGATACTCACTTCTCACGCCCACTCCCCTCATTTTGCCCCATTCCTTAACTTCGCGAAAACAAAGGTTTTTAATTTAATTCCCGTTTCGGCACGCGGCTTGCTTTATAGGCTCTGCATATGAAGGAGGCAGCGGAAAATTTACCGGGGACGCGGAGGACTGACGTGGATGACGCAGGTGCAGACATGAAAGTGCTTATGATTGACGATCACGCACTTTCAAGGAGGGTTGTGGGGGATTTCATGGAAAGGCTGGGCCACGAGGTCGAGACCTACGCCTCCATTGACGAGTATGTTCAAGCTGTCGGCGGAGAGCAAGGCGGAGAGCAAGATGTTGTGCTGATAGACCCCATCGGCCCTGTCCACAAGGCCCTGGAGGTGGTCAAAAGAGTGCACGAGCTCCTGCCGGACGCACTCCAGGTGATCATGTCATTCATGGACAACGTGCTCACCGCGGAGGACTCGGTGGAACACTACGTGTTCTCGTACCTGAAGAAGCCGGTGCGTCTCTCCGAGCTTGAGCTGGTGCTTATAAGGGTGGCAGAAGCGCGTGCCCGCAAGTGACTGGACTGGACATCCCTTAAAAGATTGAACCGGGAAAAGCAATAAACAGGAGGAGGTCAGTTAATGCATTCCAACATGCTGGTAGTGGACGACAATGTAAGGACGGCAGAGAACATGAGTAGGATGGTGAGTTCCATCCGGCCTGACTGGCGGTTCCACGTGGCCGGGTCCTGTGAGAAGGCCAGGGAGATATTCTCGAGCACCGCGCCCGATGCCGCGGTGCTGGACAAGTGGCTGCCTGATGGAGACGGTCTCGACCTCATGCAGGAGGTCAAGGCCATCTACCCCAGGGTGCCGGTCATCTTCATGACCGGCGACCGCTCCGACACACTGGTGGCGGACGCCTATAACCTGGGAGCGTACTCCTTCATGGAAAAGCCGTTTTCCATCGAGGCCCTGGTCATGAACATGGAGCAGGCGGTGCTGCACTCGATGCTCAAGTTCCCGGCAGGGAACGGCAAAGAAAAGGAGCTTCACGAACAGCAGACGAGCTCCCTGTGCGCGCTTCCGCAAGATCGGGGGATGGAGCTCTTCAGGGAGGAGGACTTTCTCCTGAAGATACTGGCCTTTCCAACTCAGTGACCGCCACGCTGCCTGCCCTGCCTGAAGGCGCCCCCGCAGCATAGCGGGGGCGCCGCAATTTATTTCACGCAAAGGCGCAGAGGACGCAAAGAATGATAAAATTTCTTTGATCGGGGCGCCCTTTCTGCCAAGCATTTTATCTATTTTGATTTTTACTTTGCGCTTTTGCGCCTTTGCGTGATACAATCCTTTGCCTGGACTATCTATCACTTGACGGGCTGGCCCGCGGAGGGAATGGGCCTTCCTTGCAGGAACTTCTCGATCAGCCTGGAGCACCACTCCAGGTCCTGGTAACCGGTGAAAGCGTAGGAGTTGACTATGAAGGTGGGGGTGGCGAAGACATCCATCTCCTGCCCGGCCTCGATGTCGCGCAGGACCTCCCTTTTCACCTGTTCGGAATCCATGCACTGCTCGAATGCCTTTGGGTCCATGCCTACCTCCTCTGCCATAGTAATGAGCGCGGACCTGCTCAAGTCCTTGGCGCGCCAGAGCTTCTCGGCGTAAGCCTTGTACTTGCCCTTGTTATAAGCGCACTCCGCGGCCCAGGCGGCCTCGCATGCAAAAGGGTGCATGCGCCAGCTCATCTCCGGGTTGCACTTGGAGTCAAGTGGATAGTTCTTGTGGAAGAGCCTGATCTCCTGGTCATACTTGTCAAGCAGGGCGCGGATGGTCTCGTGCATCTTCCGGCAGGCCGGGCACTCGTAGTCGCTGAACTCGATGATGGTCACCGGGGCCCTCAAATACCCGTACATGGGGTCGCCTGCGAGGTCTATCTCCTTGCCTGTTGCCATGCGCAGCTTTACCGGACGCTCTGACCGGGCGTGGAGCACGGCCACCGCGGTCGCGGCCACTACCACCATGAAGACGGCAAAGGACAGCTTCACCGGGTCGGAAACAAGCCAGCGGAGCTCCGGACGCCTTCTGCCCGGCCATCCCGAGAGGGGCGATGCCCCCATTAAGGAGGCCAGCAGAAGACCGAGGTTCACGAAGTACAGGCCCGTGCACCATGCGCAGTATGCCTCGAGCTTGAAGGCGGACACGTAAGCCAGATATGCCGAGTAGCCCACGGACCATAATGATATTAGGAGGACGTAATCCGCGGCGTCCCGAAGGGGCGTCCTTGTGGAGAGTAGGCTCGCGAGCGCCAGGCCGGCCACTCCCAGGTAGGTGAGGATGGCCCACACCGGCACCGGCACCCCCAGGAAAAGCGCCTCTTCGCTCAGAGCCGGCACCCCGCAGTCAACCACCTTGTCAACCTGGCACCCGAAGCCCTGCGATGGGTTGTGACCCACGGCGAGGTGTATTCTTAGAAGCTCCGCGGAGATTGCCAGACCGGCAAGGCAAAAGAGCAGAATTAATATCAGTCCCCGGAGGCTCTTACCGCTCCTCCTGTTTACTTCAAACTCTTGTGGTTCCATGCTCGCACCGGATGATAGAACTTATGGCAAGATTCCCGTGCTGCTAAAGCGGCGCACATTTTTGATTTTATACACATGCGCGGTCATTTCAAGTTTAGTCCGAGATTACAAAAGATAGCAAAGCAAAAGCTTGGTGAGAGCCCCCGCAAGGGGCGCGGCAACATTGTCGTCCACGTGCGGTATGGGCAGGCTTTCGAAGAAGCCGGCAACAGCCGTGGACACCCCGCAGATTATAAAGACCTCAGTGAAACCCATGCCCTTGATGTAAGAGAGAAGCGGGGACCCCTGCCACAAGAAGCTGGAGCCGGCCACATTCGGCATGGTGAACGAGAAGAAGAACAGAGAGCCCAGGGTCCCCATTACCAGGAAGGCGCACAAACCTTCCACTGTCTTTTCCCTGTTCCAGGGAAGCCTCGCCCTTCCAAAGAAGCGGCCGATCAAGGTGGCGGAGCCGTCGCCGAAGCTCAGGGTGGCCCACTGGGACGCGGCAATGGGCAGGGGAAAGAATAACATAAGGAACACCACGGACAGGGGATAAGTGAGCATGCCAACCGAGTAGCCGGCCCGTTCCTCGTCTTCGCGGAATGTGAACCTGAAAAGCCTGGGCATGCCCACGCCGTTCCATACCAGCGCGGCCGCGGCAAAGCCCATGCCGTACCAGAACCCCAGCCACCTGAGCGGCAGGGCCAGCACCACCACCCCGATATGTAGGAGCTTGCGCACGAGTTCCCGGGCCCACCATGGCAGGTCCCACATCCTGGACCACAGGCCAAAGACAGTACCGCGAGCGACCGGGGAGGGGGCGCCGGCTTTATGGTCCGCCTCATAGGACGGCTCACCGGGGGCGGGCTCCGGCCGCTCGAGCTTTGGCGCGTGATCTCGACCGTGTGGATTGTTCATCTGCTTTAGCTTTAGAGTTAAGTAAGCAAGAGCTTGTTTCATGCCAATTTTAACAAAAGTCCATGGATCAATCACATTATCTTTGTCTTTGTGTCCCGGTTACTGGCGGGCGTGGTTATAAAATGGACATGTTGACAACTTGCGCAACCCTGGTTAGGTTAGTAACATTGGTTATCACACAATGCTTGAAAGGAAAGGAGAAAAATGAAGGTAGAAGAGAACTGCAAGGTGAAGCTGAACTACGGGATCAAGCTCTCGGACGGTCAGCTTGTGGAGTCCAACCCCGAGGACAAGCCGCTCGAGTTTATCACCGGCCGCGAGGAGGTCATACCCTCGCTGGAGCAGGGCATCATGGGAATGGAGGAGGGGGAGAAGAAGAGCTTCGAGGTCGAGCCCTCGGATGC
The DNA here is from genome assembly GCA_964650485.1 of uncultured bacterium. Lineage (GTDB taxonomy): Bacteria > RBG-13-61-14 > RBG-13-61-14 > RBG-13-61-14 > DATKZS01 > CAZYTX01. Next base: position 15,950 of record CAZYTX010000040.1, read on the forward strand.
CTTCGGTCACCGTGATCCCGAGGCCGTGCGGGTGGTGAACCGCGAAGACCTGGTGGACAAGGGCGCCGACCTTGAGGAGGGCATGATTTTCAGGGTGCGGGACGAGGAAGGCGGCTCCTTTCTCATCACCGTTATCTCCATGGACGAGGACGAGGTGGTGTTCGACCTGAACCATCCCCTGGCCGGGGCCAGGCTCATGTTTGACGTGGAGGTGCTGGAGATCAACCAGCCTGCACCGGCTTGAGCTGCGGGAGAGACCTTCCGGTCTCGGTCTCGATAATCGCGAGCGGAAGCTCGCTCCCACCATGAATTATAAATAACTGGCCCCGGCATGTGGCCGGGGCCAGTTCGGGTTAATGGGTCTGTGACCGAAGCTCCTACATCTCCTCCACGGTGATGGCTTCCTGGGGGCAGGACTCCACGCAGCTCATGCACCCTTCGCACTCCTCCATGTTCACCACCACGGACTTCTCGTTTTGCATCTCGAAGACCTCGAAGGGGCAGATGTCCACGCAGCTCTCGCACCCGTCACACTTATCATGGTCTACTTCTACCTTCCACATGATAACTCTCCTTTTAGTTTTGCTACTGTTCCAGCTTGGCCGCCGCGGCCAAGCTGGAAATTCCGGGACTGTCTACTTACCCTGACCCTTTATATTATCACAAAAAACTGATTGTGTCCGAACTAGGCCACCTCTTCCCTGACGCCTATAACCAGCTTGTAAAGAAGGGTTATGATCAAGGCCCCCGCGGCGAATATCCCGGCGGAGATCATGAGCTCCGGAAATGTGGGTGTGTACTCGACCACCTTGTCGAGGGGGTTGGGTATGAAACCTCCCACCACCAGTCCGAGCCCCTTGTCAATCCAGGTTGACAGGAATATTCCTGTGAGCCCCACCACCAGTGCGGTCCTGTTGTTCCTGGCCTGGGGAAACAGGAGCAGTATAATAGCGGCTATTCCCACCACCATGGAGGTCCACATGAAGGGCGCCAGCGAGCCCTCGCCGTGGAGGCCGAAGTAAAGATACTCCAGGGAGTGGATATGAGCCGGTATCTGGCTGTAGTAAGCGGTGAAGAACTCGAGGCCCAGAAAGAACATGTTGGTTATCATGGCGTAGAGCGCTATCTGGGTGAGCTTTGGCACCGGGTCCAGCTCGGTCTTGAAGCTGGACGTCCTGGTCATGATCATGTACAGGATCAGCAGTATGGCCGGGCCGCCGGCAAATGCCGAGGCCAGGAACCGGGCGGCCATTATTGCTGTGAGCCACAGGTGCCTCCCGGGCAGGCCGGCGTAGAGGAAAGCGGTCACGGTGTGGATGAGCGGCGCCCAGGCTATGGATATGTAAACGAGCGGCTTCACCCACGCCCGGGGCGGCTTCTCCTTTTTCTCGGCCCACAGCATGGGGAAAGCGATGAGCACGTTCAGGCCAAGGTACCCGGAGAGCACCACCACGTCCCAGAACATGATGGAGTTGGGAGTGGGGTGGAGGAAAATGTTGGTCATGCGGTCGAGCCTCCCCATGTCCGCGAAGATGAACATGCCGCACATGGAGACCGCGCCTATTGCCAGGAACTCGCCCAAAATGGTGATCTTTCCGAATGCCTTGTAGTCGTGCAGGTAATAGGGCAGCACCACCATGAGGCCGGAGGCGGCCACGCCCACCAGGAAGGTGAACTGGGCGATGTAGAATCCCCAGGACACGTCCCTGGAGAGGCCGGTGATGCCCAGGCCGAAGCTTAGCTGCCACAGGTAGAAGCCGAGGGCGACGACGCACACGAAAAGCAGGAACGCCAGCCAGCCATAGTACTTGGAAGAGCCTTTTAAAACCTTCTCTATCATGACAGCCTCACACTATGTAATATACCATGGGGAAAGTGCCCAGCTCCGGCTTCCTGCGGATGGCATAGTTGTCACTGAGCAGCCTCCTCACGTCCGAGCCGGGGTCGTCCAGGTCGCCGAAGACCAGGGCCGCGTCCGCGGGGTCGCGCACGCGCAGCACCCTCTGGCAGCTCTCCACGCACGCTGGTATCTTTCCTATGGCCAGCCTCTCCGCGCAGAAGGTGCACTTCTCCACCACGCCCTTCATGCGGGTGGGATAAGCAGGGTCAATGTTATCAATGAAAGGCCTCGGGTCCCGGTAGTTGAAGCTCCTGGACCCGTAGGGGCACGCGGCCATGCAGAAGCGGCAACCAATGCAGCGGTGCATGTCCATCATCACCACCCCGTCCTCCTCGCGCCTCCAGGTGGCCTTGGTGGGGCACACCCGCACGCAGGGCGGGTTGTCGCAGTGGTTGCAGAGCACGGTGGCGGGCAGGCGCCTTACCTCCTCGGCAACGTAGTCGTGCTCCTGGCTGGGGAAGGCGTGCTCGAACTCCTCGCTCCAGATCCACTTGATCTCGTGTCGGGGGTCCCCCTCGGGGCGGCCCACAATATCGGGCACGTTATGGGTGCTGTGGCAGGCTTCCATGCACGCGGTGCACCCCTCGGGGCATTTTCGGGGATCAATGACCATGGCCCATCTTTTGCCGGTGAGGGCGTTCTCGTGTTTGGAAACGTTATTTTTTACGTCCTGGAAGGCCCATGCGGCCCTTGCCCCTGTAACCCCAAGGGCGGCCAGTCCTGACAGCTTGAGGAAGTCTCTTTTATCCATTACCTGGACTCCTCGGTTTCATTCATATGACAGTCCCAGCAGAAGGGGTCCTCAACGTTGTAGTCGTGGCACCTCTTGCAGAAGGTGGTGTAGTTGGAATGGCATTTGAGGCATGTCTCGGTGAGACTCATCTCGAACTGTTCACCGTCCGTGGCCTTGTAGAGTCTTTTGTTCTCCCTGACCACCAGGTCCCTCCAGTCGTCCAGGAGCTGCATGTGGTTGTCCCTCATCCACTCGGTGTCTTCAACGCACTTCTCGGATATAGCCTTCGCCGGTCCCAGGTCCAGCTCCTCCATCTTCGGCCCCTTGCCGCTCACCCGGTTGTACCAGATGGGCGAGGTGAAAAAGAGGAAGAAGACCGCCAGCCCGGCGATTACCTTGACCGTGTCATACATCAGGCTCCGCCCTCCTGCTCAGCTTTTTCCGGGGCCTCTTCCCTGCCCGGCAACGGCTCTCCGCGCAGGTCGGTGGTCCGGTCCTTCTCGCCCTCCATGATGAGGGCGTTTGCCACCAGCTCGTGGATACCGCCCACCTCGACCTCAGGGGCCCAGTATCCCATGAGGGTGGTGAGCACCGCCTTGTCAATGGCGCATATGCAAAGCAGCCGGTTCACGTCGTGCTTGTCGCGCACGTACTGGACGGCGTTGCCCCTGGGGTAGCCTCCCCTCATCCGCATCTCCATGAACTCGTCCGTGCCCAGACCGGCGCCCCCGGCGCAGCAGTAGGTCTGGTCCCGGATGGTGTTCTCGGGCATCTCGAAGAAGTTGTTGGTCACGCTGTTTATTATGTAGCGCGGCTCCTCCAAAAGGCCCATGCCCCGGGCGGGGTTGCAGGAGTCGTGGAAGGTGGCCCTCACGTTGTCGTTCCTGGAGGGGTCCAGCTTGAGCTTGCCGTTCCTTATAAGGTCCGCGGTGAACTCGCAGATGTGGACCATCTTGGCCGACTTTGCGTTCTCGAACCTGGTGCCGGTGACGGGCGAGACCGGCTGCTCCAGGAAGTCGGGCGGCCCGTTCATGGTGTTCATGTACTGGTGCACCACACGCCACATGTGTCCGCACTCGCCTCCCAGTATCCATTTCACGCCCAGCCGCTCGGCCTCGGCGTACATCTTGTGGTTCAAGCGCTTCATCATCTCGTGGGACTGGAACAGCCCGAAGTTGCCACCCTCGGAGGCGTAAGCGCTCCAGGTGTAGTCCAGGCCGATCTCGTGGAACAGGGCCAGGTATCCCAGCAGTGTGAAGAAGTGGGGGTCGGAGAAGTAGTCAGCGGAAGGCGCTATGAACAGTATCTCCGCGCCCTTCTTGTTTATGGGGGCCTCGACCTTCACCCCGGTTATGTCTTCCAGTTCCTGCACCGCGAACTCGATGGAGTCCACGAACCCGTGGGGGAGTATGCCTAAGTGGTTCCCTGTCCTGAAGGAGTTTGCCACCGGGGTTATGATCCAGTCAATGTTGAGTCCCACCAGGCTGAGGAGCTCGCGGCCCATCATTGTGATCTCCGCGGTGTCTATGCCGTAGGGACAGAACACCGAGCAGCGCCTGCACTCGGTGCACTGGTAGAAGTAGAGGAACCACTCCTTCAGCACGTCCAGGGTGAGGTCCCTGGCGCCCACCATCCTTCCCATGATCTTGCCTGCCAGGGTGTACTCCCTCCTGTAGATGGAGCGCATGAGCTCGGCCCTGAGCACCGGCATGTTCTTGGGGTCCCCCCCTCCGATGAAGTAATGGCACTTGTCAGCGCAGGCCCCGCAGCGCACGCAGATGTCCATGAACAGCCTGAAGGAGCGGAACTTTTCGAGCCGCTCCCTCATGCCTTCGAGGATTATCTCCTTCCAGTTCTCGGGCAGCTTCCAGTCTTCGTCGCATGGCTGCCACTTGCGGGGGTTTGGAAGGTCTAAGTACTTGACGTTCTTCTGGTCCCCGCTGTAGCACCAGTTGCCGGGCCTGAACTCGGGCGGCACGTCCATCCAGTCCTTCTTTGGAGGACGGTAATCAATAGTGTTCAGCAACACGTCCGGTTTGGGTGCGTCTTCTGACATTTCTTATTCCTTTTCCATTGGCAGTCCGACATCTTTTATCAAGTCGTGGAACTCTTCTTCCCACTCCTCGTAGGTATGGACCTTTACCGGGTAGTTCCAAGGGTTTATGTGCATCTTCTCGCGGTTGTTGTTTATGAGGTTCCTGGTGGGGCTCATGAACACCCCGGCCATGTGTGCCAGCTTGCTGAAGGGGAAGTATGCTATCAGGCTGCACACCAGGAACAGGTGAATGTAGAACATGAAGCCTATCTTGCCGGGTATGACCGGGCTCAGGCTGAAGATTCCCACAGCCAGCTCCTTTGCCTCCACGAGGTCCACCTTTATGAAGTGGCGCATGAGTATGCCGCTTATCGCTATCCCCATGATAAGGAAGAGGGGGAAGTAGTCCGAGCTCAAGGATATGTATCTCATCTCCTGGTAGTAGACGCGCCTGAAAAAGAGGTAGGTCACCGCCACCAGCAGCGCCGCCCCGCTCATGAAGAGCACCGGCACCCCGATCTCGAAGAAGCCGTCCACCCTCTGGATCCAATCAACGAAAAAGGGGGCCGGCTCGGTGAAGAACCTGAAGTGCCTGAGGAACACGATCAGGAACGACCAGTGAAAGACGAGCGCAAACGCCCACAGCCAGAACTCCTGGGCGTATGCCAGGTCCTTGTCGCTCTTCAGCTCCACCCTGGTGTTCTTGAAAAGAGAGCGGAACACCAGCACCTCCAGGGCCATCCTGCCGATGAGCCCGGGGAGGCTGGAGGGGTTGTCGGTCTTTGACGGCTTTATCCAGGGCAGGGACCTCTGCTGGCCCGCGGTGGTGGGTATCCTGAAGGGCACGGGCGACCGGGCCCATTTCACCACCCTGTAGATGATCCCGCCGATGAAAGCCAGAATCGCCGCGTAGGGCACTATCACCCCGAACACCACCGGGTGCACGTATGAGCCGGCGAAACCGACCAGTGAAAGCAGCCCCACCGCGACCAGTGGAAGAACAATTTTCATCTGTCACTACCTCGTCTTCATTAGCCGGGACTCATCCGGGACCTTGCCCGCGCTCTCCTTCATCCTCCGGGAAGTAGCCCAGCTTCCTGGCGGCCCTTTCAAGAACCCTGACCGACCGGTTCTCGACCTCGGTGGCCCGGAGGTTGTAGAGCTGCTCCCTGCACCCCATGTAAAGCTCGAAAGCCAGAAGGGCCAGCCGGTCCACGTCGGCCTCGAACTCGATCAACTCGCGGACGGTCTCCATATCGGGGTTCTGCTTATAAAGCCGCTCTCTTACGGCTTTTTTCAAAAGGAATACAAACCCCACCGCCTTGGAAGGCGTGAACTCCTGCACCGCCCTGATCCTTATTATGTTGTCCATGGGGCCGGCAAGCTCCTGGAGAGCTGAACCATCCACAAAAAGATCATAGATGCGCTCCACGGCCTCTGCGATATTGGAACCCACCGGGTTTGCGAACCTGTCCTTCTCCTGCTTGTAGAACCTGGAAGCGTCGTCAGGGTAGGTCTCCAGTACAAGCTGGACCCATCTTTTCACTACGGCGTCTCTGTGCTCCAACAAGAAGTTCTTCAGCATCTAGCTACCTGCCCTGATTATACTGCTGCGCCGCCGGGATTACTCTTGGCCCGGCACGCGGGGCCCATGCCTCTTTCTGAGGTCGGGTTATACGCAACCCGTGGGCTTGGGCAGCCCCGCGACCTTGCAGGCCCCTTTTGCAGGGCCGCTGGGGAAGAGCTCGTAGACCTTCTTCAGGTTAAACCCGGTCTCCTTGCACAGCTTCCTGATCATGGGCGCTATCTGGAACTTGAGATAGTATTCGCGCAGATAATTGACCAGCTTCCAGTGCTCCTCGGTCAGCTCCTCCACGTTCTCCGTCTTGGCCAGGTCCGCGGCCACGTTCTCGTCCCAGGCATCGGGGTCCTGGATGAACCCGTCCTCGTCAATCTCGATCTCTTTTCCTCCCAAAGTTGCCATCGGCATAGCGTAAACCTCCTTTCCCCTTTTACTGTTTTGATTGCTTAAGTCCTTACTCAGCCGTTACCCAAAGCTGGCTTATACCTATATTCCTCTTAACGGCCCTCTGCGTATCGCTCGGCCGCGCGGACCATGCCTTCCGCCCACTCGGGGCAGCCAAGCGCGTGCACGTGGCCGTAAAATGCCACCACGTTTCCCACACGGATCCCGTCCCTTGCGTCTCCGAACCCCACGCCCCGCTCTACCTTGACCGCGGTGTGAGGGCGGTTCCCGTTCCATTCCCGCACCCGGGTGTAATGGAACTCGTGACCCCGGATAAGCTCTCCCACCCGGTAAAAGGGGTTCTCGAAATCCACCCTCCAGAAGGTGTACCCGTGGGCCTGGGGCCTCTTACAGAACTCGTAGTCCACGGGAAGTATCCCCGCCATCTCGAAACACTCGCCCCGGTAATACAGCCGCCGGCCAAGGAATATCGAGCCCCCGCACTCGGCGTATACGGGCAACCCTGAGTCCACCGCCTTTTTCAACGACTCCTTGAAACCCACCCGAGCGGACAGAACCGCAGCGTGGGTCTCGGGAAAGCCGCCGCCCAGGTAGAGCGCATGGATGTCCGGCAGCTCCGGGTCATCAATCGAGTTGATCCATACGAGCTGCGCCCCCGCATTGGTAAGGGCCTCCAGGTTCTCGAAGTAGTAAAACGGGAAAGCGCTGTCTCTGACCACCCCGATCCTTATCGGCGCGGACGCCTTGAAGCCCTTCTCCTCTTGCGCAACGTCCGGCTCGAACCGGCCGGCGGACAAGGCTATATCCTTAATCCTCTCGCCATCCAGGTGTCCGCTTATCTCTTCTGAAACCTCCTCCACCAGGAGTCTTGCGTCAGGCGTCTCCTCGGGCGTCACCAGGCCCAGGTGTCTTTCCGGAGCGTATTGTCTGGAAAGCCTGGGAACACACCCCAGAACCGGCACTCCGGTCGAACTCTCCACCGCATTGACCGCCATCTCGCGGTGCCTGGTCCCTGCCACCCTGTTCAGTATGACACCCTTGATCCTGAGCGAGGGGTCGAACTGCATGCAGCCTGTGACAAGGGCCGCGGCCGTGCGCGTCATCTTGGCGGCGTCCACCACCAGGATGAGGGGGGCGTCCAGGAGCTTTGAAAGCGCCGCAGTGGAGTAGCTGCCCTCTTTATCAAAACCGTCAAAGAGCCCGCGGTTTCCTTCGATAACCGCCACCCCCTCCGGAGGGGCCTTTCTCGCAAACTGGCGGACCACGCTTCCCTCGCCCATCATGAACACGTCCAGGCAGTAGCAGGGCGACTGCGTGGCCACCGCATGCCAGGCGGCATCAATATAGTCGGGACCTTTCTTAAAGGCCCCGACCTCGATGCCCATTTTTTTCAGGGCCCCGATTATGCCCAGGGTTACAGCGGTCTTTCCCGAGCTTCCCCGAAGCCCTCCGATCATCAAGCGGCCGCCGGTCTCATTCTTTCCCGCGGCCCTATTTACAAAGCCGCAATCCAAAAGCCTTCCTAGTAGCGGAACTGCGCGCTGCTGCGGAAAGTTGTATATGAGAGCTTATAGTCGTCAATGTGCTTGTCGGTGAACTCGATCCCGGTCACATCGAAGAACTTCTCCCATCCGATCCGGTCTATCCACTCACCCACGCGCTCGTGCTTCTTGGCCCCCTCTGCGTACTTCTCCACGATGTTCTTTATTGCGTCCACCGTCTCCGGCCAGCGAGGGGGGGTGTTGGGTAAAAACGGGATGGCCAGCTTTGAGAAGGCCGGCCCTGACCTGGTGTTGCTCACCTTGCCGCCCACCCATATGGATATGCCGTCGCCCTCGGGGTCGGCCATGGGCATTGCCGGGCACATGGTGTAGCAGTTGCCGCAGTACATGCACCGCTCCTCGTTGACCTGCACGCTCTTGGTCTTGGGGTCCGGCCTGATGGCCAGGGTGGGGCACGATGCGATGGTGGTCGGGACCTCGCAAATCTTTGGCAGCTTCTCGTGGTCAACCACGGGCGGCAGCCTGTGGATGCCGAGTATGGCGATGTCCGAGCAATGCACCGCGCCGCACATGTTGAGGCAGCACGCCAGTGCTATCCTGCACTTTCCCGGCAGCCTCTTGTCATGGAAGTAGTCTATGAGCTCGTCCATGACCGCCTTGACCACCCCGGAGGCGTCGGTGGCCGGGGTGTGGCAGTGTACCCAGCCCTGGGTATGGACTATGCCTGTCAGACCGTTGTCGGTCCCGCCCACAGGGTATCCCCTCTTCTTGAGGTCTTCCAGGAGCGGCTTCAGGTTCTTCTCCTCCGAGACCAGGAACTCCGCGTTATGGCGGCTGGTGAAGCGCATGTAACCGTCGCAGAACTTGTCAGCTATTTCACAGTATTCCCTGATGCGGTCGGTGGCGATCAGCCTCGCTCCCCCGACCCTCACCGACCATATCTTGTCCCCGGACTCGGCCACGTGCACGAGCACGCCCGGCTCCAGTGTTTCGTGGTACTTCCACTGTCCATAGTTCTTCTTTATCACCGGAGGCATAAACTCGTGATAATCTGGAGGGCCAATATCAGTTTCGCTCATCTTGCATCTCCTTTCTCGTTTGTCCCCAGCAGTTTTATCTCTATCATCCAGCTTCCTTGACCGCGGTCCTCTCCGGGACCTCCTCGGGCCACCAGAACACGTAGGGGTTGAAGCGCGGGACCTTCACCATCTGCGGCACCGGCTTCATGCCCATCTCGCGGAGGAACACCCTCATTCCCACGCGGTCAATGAGCTCGCCCATGCGCTCCCTCATCTTTCCGTTCTCGTCCCACCAGTCCCATACCTTCTCCGCCAGCTCCTTCAGCTCGTCGTAGGGCTTCTCCATCTTCATGAAGGGTATGAGCACCCATGACATCATGGCTCCTTCCAGGATGGGGGCCTTGCCCCCCACCAGCAGGGTCGCGCCCCTGTCGTCGCCCTGCCTCAGGGCCTTTGTCATATTGTTGATGCAGTGCATGCACCTGGTGCAGTTTGCGTTGTCAATCTTCAGGTTCTTGCCGTCCCAGGTGATGCAGTGAGTGGGACACATGTCCGCGATCTCCGACTGGATGTCCATGCCTTCGTCCGCGTAGCTTCTCACCGCCTCCTGGTCAACCTTTATGTCGTCGCGCCAGGTCCCTATCAGCGAGAAGTCGGCGCGGGCGATCGCGGCCACGCAGTCGTTCGGGCATGCCGAGAACTTGAACTTGAACTTGTAGGGCCACATGGGCCTGTGGAGCTCGCTCTGAAAGGTGTGGGTGATGTCGTTGCAGGCGTCCAGGCTGTCGTAGCAGGCCCACTCGCAACGGGCCGGGCCCACGCACGCGGACGGCGTCCGCAAAGCCGACCCGGAGCCGCCCAGGTCGAAACCGATCTCGGAGAGATCGTCAAAGGTGGGCTGGAGCTCCTCCGTGCGGCAGCCCAGGAGTATGATGTCCCCGGTTGAACCGTGCATGTTGGTCATGCCGCTGCCGTGCTTGTCCCATACGTCACACACCTTTCGAAGGGCGTCGGTGGTGTAGAACCAGCCCGTGGGCATGTTGACGCGCAGGGTGTGGAAATGCTCTACGCCGGGGAAAAGGTCAGGGCGGTCAGAGTACCGGCCTATCACGCCGCCGCCGTATCCCAGAACGCCCACAATGCCGCCGTGCTTCCAGTGACCGATTTTCTCCTTGTAGGACAGCTCAAGCTGGCGAAGCAGGTCCATGGTATCGGGGTGCTTCTCCGCCGCCATCTTGATGTCCTTTACGAAACTTGGCCACGGTCCCTTCTCGAGTTCGTCAAGAAGGGGAGTGTCCGATTTTGCCATTAGCGCTATTCCTCCCTTTCATTAATTCCATTTCTTCCACCAGATAGTTGATCCTAAATAACAACCTTGCCCGATGCCGCTACTCTGGCGCCTTTTTACTCTTTATCTTAAATCTCCCGGGCCGGGAAAATATAATCCCTGTCCCTGCCGAGAGTTATAGCTTGTTTTGACACAAAACTAAGAACTTATTTCCAATAAGGATCTACTGCGCTAGTCGGCTGGAACTTATACTCCACATCTCGTCCTATTAAAACCCAGATAAGAATTATACACGGCAAACAAAATTGTTGTCAACCCTAAAAATGAACATTAAAAAAAATTAATTTTTTTCTAATTTCAAGGGGTTGAATCATATTGAGAAAGAGTGTGTTAAGGCCTTGTAATGACAATACCGGCTTGACGCAACACCGATTTAGGATATAAAATAATGACCGGGTGCTTACAAGCAATTGAACAGAGATGAAATCCAAGCTCCAGGCGGAAGCGGATGAAAACCAGGAGGGAGTGAAATGGCGGAAGATGAATTTGACTTTGACGAGGGCGGGGCCGAAGCCTCATTAGACGATTTTTTCCAGCCGGCCGAGAAAAAGCCCGATGAGGAAAGCCCTTCAATAGATGAATTCTTCGAGCCTCCCTCCGGGCAGGCAGCCGGCCCTGCTGAGGGCGGCGATCAGCTTCCCATGGACAGGGACCAGGCTCAAGAGGAGAGACAAGCCGCTCCTCCGCCGCCAGTGGCCCCGGGGGAGACGGGGCCCGGGGAACAAGCCCCGGAACAAGAGCAGCCGGCTGACGAGGGCGGAGAAGAAGGGTTCCTTGCCCGCAACTGGCTCTGGATAGTAATCGGACTGGTGGTGGTGGCGGTCGGTCTGGGGGGAACATACTTTGCCATGAGCATACTCTTCAAGCCGGACGTTGCCGAGATAGTCGCGGCCGACAAGCCCTCTGATAAGAAGGCTGCAAAGAAAGCTCGGGAAAGACCCGCGCAAGAAAAGCCGGCTCAACCAGCCGCTTCCCAGGAAAAGCCCGGGGAAAAGGCCGCGGCCAAGACGGCGCCTTCAAAAAACAGCGGCGCCGAGAAAGCCGCGCCGACTCAGCCGACAAAGCAGGCAGAGGACAAGCAAGCGGAGAGTGAAGAGCTCGCAAAAGCCGCTGCTGAGACCGGGACGGGAAAAAAGTCAGCGACCAAAAACGCCAAGCCCGCGGTGCGGTCCACTGGAGGTCCTTACAAGGTGCAGGTGGGAGCGTACATGCTGGAGGCCAGCAAAAAGCAGCCGCAGGAGAGGCTACAGAAACTGGGCTACTCGGACTATCACTACGTGCCCATGTCCAGGAGCCTGAAAGTATACCACGTGCTGGTGGGCGAGGACCTTGAAAAGGGCGAGGCCGACAAAATAAGGACCAGGCTGGATTCGATGGGTTTCAAGGCCGAGGCCTTGGCCGAGCCCGACGGGTACAAGGTGAGGGCCTATTCTTACGGGGATTATGGAACGGCCAGGCGCACGAGAGAAAAGATCAGAAAAGCCGGCCTTTCACCGGTGACCATCAGGTCGGAGACCAAGCAGGTCACCCTGGATCAGCTCCGGGTGGGGGGCTATGCATCCAGGTCGCAGGCGAGGAAAGCCCAGCGCCACCTGCAGCGCTCTGGCTTCAAGGGAGCTATCATAGTAAAGGAATAGTCCGCCTACTGCTTCAGGCGGAGACGGAGTCCTGGCAAGGGACGAAAACACGGGGGTGTGATGCACAGACTCAGCGAGATTTCCTACTCCGTGCCCGCGGAGCTCGAGCGCTACGTGGGCGAACAGGTGCCCAAGGAACAGAAGATGATGGCCGCCCGGGGAATGCTGCCCATTCCTCCGGCATCCCTGGTGCGCGTTCTCTTCTCACTCACCAGGGATGATGACAATGCTCTCAGCCAGACCGCGCAAAAGAGCCTTGCCGGCATGCCCGAGAACATACTGGAGACCATTGCCCAGGATCCGAACACGCATCCCCTGATACTGCATTTTTTGGCCACGAACCTGGAGCCGGACTCTTCCATACAGGAGGCCGTGGCCCTGAACCGCTCAACCCACGACGACACCGTGGTCTATCAGGCATCGCTCCATAACAAGAGGGTGGTGGACATCATCACCCAGAACCAGATCAGGATGCTGCGGGCGCCGGAGATAGTGGACGCCCTGGCAGAGAACGTGCTCACCGGGCAGGCACAGCTTGACCGGATAATCAAGTTCGTGGAGATGGAGTCCAGGCGCTCCGCCAAGAAGGCCCCCGAAGGCGAGGGCATGGAGGTCGAGATCGAGGAAGTGGAGGAGGAGGAAGAAGAAGAGGAAGTCGCAGCGGTCACCGAGGGTGGCGAGGATGAAGTGGAGGCGGTGACCATCGAGGATTCCCCCTGGGCAAAGATGACCTTTGACTCCGAGCTCATCACCGACCATGCCGTGGAAACGGATGAAGAAGAGGATGAGCTCGAGAAGAACCTTTATAAAAAGGTCCAGAGCATGAAGGTCTCGGAGAAGATCAAGCTGGCCCTGATGGGAGGCAAGCAGGCGAGGTCTCTGCTGATAAAAGACGCCAACAAGGTGGTGTCCAGCTCGGTGCTTAAAAGCCCCAGGCTCACCGACAACGAGATCGAGGGCATAAGCAGGTCAAGGTCGGTCTCCGACGACGTAATAAGGGGGATAGCCGGGAGCAGGGAGTGGACAAAGAACTACCACGTCAAGCTGAACCTGGTCAACAACCCCAAGACCCCGCTCCACGACTCCATGCGATTCATGAACCACCTCCGTGACAAGGACCTCCGGGACCTGGCCCGGAGCAAGAACGTTCCCACCCAGATATCCACCCAGGCCAAGAGGATGCTCCAGAGGAAGGAGCAGAAATCGAGGCCGGGGGCAAAGCATTAAAGGCCGGTGCAGGAGATTATTTTATGGCTGTCATTGATTACGAGAAAAAGGAAGTCAACGCAAAGATCGTCTATTACGGGCCGGCACTCTCGGGTAAGACCTCCAATATCCACTACATATACTCGAAGCTCATGCCGGAGCACAGGGGAGAGCTCATGACCCTGTCCACCAAGAGCCAGCGCACCCTGTTCTTCGACTTCCTGCCCGTGGAGCTGGGCGAGGTCAAGGGTCTCAACACCAGGTTCTACCTCTACACCGTGCCTGGCCAGGTGTTCTACAACAACATAAGGAAGCAGGTGCTCCAGGACGTGGACGGCATCGTGTTCGTGGCCGACTCGCAGAACAAGCTGAAAAACGACAACGTACAGAGCTACCAGAACCTGGAGGAGAACCTGGCCGAGCAGGGAAGGGCCCTGCGAGACATACCACACGTTATCCAGTACAACAAGAGGGACATGCCGGACGTCCAGGGGGTCGAGGACATGCACCGGCAGCTAAACAAGTACAACGCGCCCTTTTTCGAGTCCACCGCAATAACCGGGGACGGGGTGCTGAAGTCTCTCACAACCATATCCAAGATGGTGTTAAAGAAGCTCCGGGAGGGAAAGGAGCTCCAGGCAAAGACCTCGCACGAGGGGCCGGAGGAGGCATACGGGCTCTCGGACGAGTTCATCGCCATGACCCAAAAGCAGGCGGAACAGATGAGAGAGCAGATGGGAGAGCAGCCGCCGCCCCAACCACAGCCTGAGCAGGAAACAACGCCACCGGCACAGACGCCACCGGCACAAGCCCCGCCGGCCCCGGCGCCAGCACAGCCCGCTCCTCCGCCGCAGCCGATGCAGCAGCAACAGAAGCCGCCACAGCCGAAGCCTCAGCCCGCGGCAGCGTCGCCTTCGCCGCCCCCGGCTCAGAAGCAGGCCACCCAGGCCCAGGCAGGCCAGGCTGGACAACTGGTGGTGGCAAGGTGGGGAAACCCCCAGCTCACCGCGGGAGGGACCTTGCGACTGCCGGTGGTGTTCAAGGACCCGGCAAGCGGAGCCGAGTACACCACAACCATCGCGGTGCAGATAAGCCCGCTCACACCCTCCAAGTGACCTCTCGCGTTCGAAGCAGAAAGCCCTTCTTTAATTTAAGACAATGAGCTCCCGGCGATTGACAGCCAGGGATAATAAAGGTATTTTCCAGGTAACATACGAAAAGAAGGAGCATTACAATGAGTCAGAATGGACCGGATGCAAAGAGCAGGGGCTGGGTCCCTGTTTTGGCGGCCGTGGTTGTGGGAGTGGTTTTGGGGTTTGCGCTGGGGTTTGTCGCCCGCGGGGGAGGCTCCGGGGCCGTGAAGGTGGAGCTTTCTGACGGCGTGTCCCTGGATGGGCGGCTGGACGAACTGGAGAAAAACAGCGTGGAGCAGGTGGGAGAGGTTGTGGAGAAGGCCAACAACCAGGTAAAGGACATACTGCTCAGCGAGATAAAGAAGCTGATAAAAGGCAAGGTGGCCGACCTTGCGGACCCGCCTATAGAGACCTTTGAGCTTAAAAACCTGGCCGGACTGCCTGTGAAGGGGGCAGCCGAGCCGGTGGTGACCCTGGTCGAGTTCTCCGATTTCCAGTGCCCCTACTGCTCCCGCATGGCCGCGGCCCTGGACGAGCTGGTGGAGAAGCACCCCGACAAGGTGAGACTCATCTTCGTTAACAGGCCCCTGGTGTCGGAGTACCGGGACGGGTTCCCCTTCCACCCCTATGCACACCTGGCACACCAGGCCGCGCTCGAGGCCATGGACCAGGGCAAGTTCTGGGAGTTCTACCAATACGTGTTCAACCACCAGAAAACAATATTCCCGGCAAGGCCCAGGAATGAAAAAGACTACGAGCAGAAGCAAGAAGAGGTGAAGAACAGCCTTGTAAATGCATCCGATGTCCTGGGACTTGACAAGGAGAAGATGAGACAGAGCCTGGAAAACGGCGCGCACGAGCAGAAGCTGAACCAGCAGATAAGGCTTGCAAACGAGATGGGCCTGCACTCGACCCCCAGCGTATTTGTCAACGGCTACTTCAAGATACAAAACCCGAACAGCGTGATTAACCTGCTGGACTCGGCCAGGACAATCGAGTAAGCAAACCATTGCACGGGCAGGGCGCTCGAAAAAAAATAACAACAGGGAGGAACAAATGCTGAAACGATCTCTCGTCATGAGCCTTATATCATTGCCTGTAATCTGCTTCTACGCCTGCGTAGGAGGGCAAGATACGGGGACCGGGCCGGAGGCTGTGGTGGCAGCAGCCAGGGACGGCTCTTCAATCACCGGAATCATTGCAAAGATAGACAAGCAGGTCGAGGAGATAGAGCGGAAGACATCGGATGAAAAGCCCGGGCCCGGCCTGGACAGGTCAAAAGAGCACCAGTTCGATCTCTCAGGGGCGCCGGCCATGGGCCCGCCCGACGCCAACCTCACAATGGCGGCGTTCATAGACTTCGAAGGCCCCGGCTCCCGCGTGTTTGCAAAGACCGCGGCCGAGCTGGCGGAGAAGTTCAAAGATGAACTCAGGGTGGTCTTCATGAACTTCCCCTTGAACAGCGACTGCAACGAGGCAGTGGACCGCAGGTTCAGAAAAGGCTCGTGCATGGCAGCGGAGGCTGGCATGGCCGCACACGCAGAGGGGAAATACTGGGATGTGCAGGACAAGATATTTGAAAGCCAGAGAGAGATATCAGAGGAAAAACTGGTCGAGATAGCATCACAAGCCGGAATGGAAAAGCAAGCGGTGGAAAAGGCCATCCAGAATAATGAGTACAAACAACAGATAAAAAGCCAGGCCGCACAACTGGCCCGGACAGGCAAGCGCGGCACTCCCGAGGTGTTCATAAACGGAGTGAACGTCGAAAATGCAGATTGGTCCGACCTGGAAAAAAGCGCCGGGTTCATTCAAAACCTCTTACAGGAGCAACAGGAGAGCTCAGAGGTTACTGCCGCGCTCCATGACCCGGAAAAGCTTCCCCGGGCAGAAGTGGTGCTGAGCGACGGCGCCTTGCTGCAAGACAAGCTCGAGGACCTGCTCCAGAGGATCGAGGACATAGAGATAAAGGCCAAAAAGAAAAAAAGAAGAAGGGGCCCGGACCCGGAGAAAACCTACTCCTTTAACCTGGAAAAAAGCCCGGCCATAGGGGCAGAGGACGCGCCGGTCACCCTGGTCGAGTTCAGCGATTTTACATGCCCCTACTGCCAGATGCTCGGGGAAAAGCTAAAAAAGATAGTGGAGGAAAAACCCGAGCAGGTGCGCCTGGTGTTCAAGAACGTGCCCAATCCGCGCCACAGGCACTCAAAGGAAGCGCACGCCGCGGCCGTGGCCGCGCACATGCAGGGCAAGTTCTGGGAGATGCACGACAAGATCTTCGCCAACAGGAGGAAGCTCTCCCCCGAGTTCCTAAGAGAGGCAGCGGAAGAGATCGGTCTTGACATGGAGGAGTACGACAGGGCGATCGAGAACGAGACTTACAAAGACTACATCATCACCGACATCAGGGACGCTTCAAAAATACGGCTCACCGCGACACCCACCCTGTTCATAAACGGGAAGTACCAGCAGAACCGGAACCCGAAAGCCATCCTTGAGAGGATAGAGAACATAACCCAGGACAAGGGCGAGTGAGATGAAGCGGGCCTCATTGGTGAACGCGGTCTTTGTTCTGATGTCTTTTCAGGCAGGGGCAGCGGAAGATGGCGCCGCCCCCTGGGAGGACTATCCTGAAAGGGAGGTTGAAAGACCGCTGCTGCCCAAAAAAAGCGGCTTCCGGGCGAGCCTCGCGGTCAAGTCTTTTGCAACCGCCACCTACCTGGACAGCGATGGAAAGCCGCAGGACACGGACGGGCCATACAACATGTTCGTGGCTGATGTGGGCCTGGAGTACGGGATCATTGACCGGCTGGAGGTGCTGGCAGGCATTCCCTACAAGACCGGCGAGGTCGAGCAGACCAGGGGCGGGGACATCGGAGACCTGTATGCCGGGGCCAAGGCTTCGATATACTCCACCGAACAAGCGGACCTGGTGCTGGGGGTGATAGCTTCCCTGCCCACGGGCGGCAGCCAGTACCACTACGAGGAGAGCGGGGAGCTGCAGAACTTCCGCACCGGCGACCCGGGCTACAACTACTACCCAGAGCTGGGCATGAGGTATACTTGGAAGAACCTCCAGGCAAGGGCCTCGGCAAGGGGAATATTTACCGGAGAGGCGGATGTGGTATATAACAAGGCGGGCTCAGAGAATAAAGACGTCTCCGCAAACCCCGGAGACGGCTACGACCTCGATGCAATGCTCATATACCAGGCAACTAAGAGGCTGGCGCCAATAGCGGGAGCGGGATACAGGACCGTGTCCGAGACAAAGCTGGACGGAGAGGGGCTCGGAGACGAAAGCATGCTGTTCGATTTCAACCTGGGGCTGATATACCAGGTGTCCGGGGATGCCGAGGTGTCGGCATCGGTGGGGGGTCCCGTAATCGGCGAGAACGTACCCCTGGCCTTTCCCGTAACCCTTTCGGTAACAAGCAGGTTCTAAAAGAGTGCCTAATGAAGCAGTGGTAAGAAGGAGGTGCAAGTTATGGGTGATTATGACAATTCAAGGTCTTACAAGTTGTTCGAGGAGGCCAAACAAGTAATCCCGGGCGGTATACCAATGCCCCGGACCCCGCTCTTTCTCACCTTTGGCTCACATCCCGTGTTCTCCACCGAGGCAAAGGGCGCCAGGTTCAAGGACGTGGACGGGAACGAGTACATAGACTACATGTGCGCCTACGGGGCGGTGCTGCTGGGATACGGGCACCCCGCGGTGGAAGAGGCCGCGGAAAAACAGAGAAAGAAGATGAACTGCGCCAGCATACCACCGGACACCTGGGTTGACCTGGCCAGGTTCGTGACAGGCGAGATACCAATGGCCGACTGGTGCGTGTTCGGCAAGAACGGCTCCGACGTGACCT
>CAZYTX010000041.1:0-33574 GCA_964650485.1 uncultured bacterium
AGATCAATCATACCCATTGAGAAAGGAGGCAAACAAGCATGTCAACCTATGGGATAGTATCAGAGCTAAACAATAAACATTATGTTTCATTTCCCTTATGACGCCAACATGTCCGCGCCCCGTCGCCAAAGCTATGGAGCGTAGGAGACGCCCCGTCGGCTTAGCGTCTCTGGCGCGTCGGCGACCGTACTTATGTACTGCTGCCCGTCGGGCGATACTTTGGCAGGCGGGGACGCCCAGGGAAGACGCGAACGCCCAGGCGCCAATGGTTATCCTGCTTTCAGGCATACATCAATCGCCGGCCTTTTGGCTCTGGCACGGCATCTCCGAACTCTGTTGCAGTGTCAATCCAAAGTTGTATTGCGTCCTTTAGGTTCTTGAGGGCAAGCTCCTCGGTTTCCCCGTGAGCCGTGCAGCCCGGAAGCTCCGGCGCCTCGGCCACAAAGACTTTATCCTCATCACTCCAGTAAATTATAATTTCGTACTTTGACATCTACAGGTCGCCTCCAAGATTATATTTCAGTATCATTGGCCGCACCTGACGGACTTGATAGACTTTTGCTTTGCCGTCATCGCGTTGAATGTTGATTTTTTCTTCCACTCAGTCTTTCCCGTATAAATGATGACTCCCTCGAACAGGTTCTTCAAACCCCCGCTTCAGCAAAAGGCCCCGCAAATCATCAAACTTGATGTTTGCATCGGACTTTCCCTCAAGAATCTTTAGAATGAGTTTAGCATATCTGACCATCTGTACATAACTCACGCTTGCTTTGGTTTGGGTCCTGGCTTTTGTGGTATGAGCCTCCAGCCCCGCGCCTTTTCTGGCTGCCGCATGGGGCCTTGCCCGACCCCCTAAGTATCCACTGAAGACAGACTCAAAACCCAATTCTCACCCCTCACCGCTCATCCCTGAATCATTCCTTGCTCCTTCATTCTCTCGATCTCCTCCTCCCTGAGCTTCCTCTTGAATATCTTTTCGGTCACGGTGAGGGGGAACTCGTCTCGGAGCTCGATGAACTTCGGCACCGCGTATGGCGGGAGCTGCTCCTTGCACATTTTCATGACCTCGTCTTTGACCTTGTCCTTGTCATGGCCGGGGGCCACGCTGATGAACGCCTTTACCCGCTCGCTGCCGGGCCGGTCGGGGTCGGGCACGCCGATTGCCGCGGCCATCTCCACCCCGGGGTGCTGGAAGAGCACGTCGTCCACGACCCTTGAGTACACCTTGTTGCCGGAGATGTTTATCATGTCCTTTACCCTGTCCACGATGTAGAAGAAGCCGTCCTCGTCCATTCGTGCGATGTCGCCGGTGGGCAGCCACCCGTCCACCAGGCCGGCGCCGTGCTCGGGCCAGTACCCCTTCATCACCTGGGGGCCCCTGATCCACATCTCGCCGTGCTCGCCAAAGGGCACCTCGGCCCCGGCCGCGTCCACCAGCTTGCAGTCGGTGTCCACTATGGGCATGCCGATGGAGGCCTTCTTCTTCACAGACTGGCCGGTCTTCTTCTCGCGCTTGTTGGCGGCCTTCAGCAGGAGGGGGAAGAGGTATGTGCCCCCCCGCACTATCCTGGGGGCCCCGATGGCGTTCACTATGCTGCGCAGTATGGGCTTCATGAAGCCGGGTATGGTGAGGCCCCCGCCTTCCCGCTCGGGCAGGAGCCTGACCAGTCCGGTGAGGTTTGCGTGCGTGCATGGGCTGGTCTCGGTGAGCCCGTACCCCTCCTGCACCGGGGCCCCGGCGTCGGTCTCGTACTTCTCCGCCACCTCGTCCGGCAGGGCCGCGGAGCCGGAGAAGCCGATCACGCCGGTGCGGCCGGTCTTTTTCGAGGTCATCTTCATGTACTGTGTGGGGACCCCGACGTTGAACAGCGGCCGGTGCACCCTCATGAGCTCGACTATGGCGTCGGTGTCCCGCGGGTCCGGTGACAGCAGCATGTTCCAGGCTAAAAATATGGACGAGTGCATGGCCCAGTGGCCGTAGGAGTGGAAGAATGGCAGGCCCAGTATGATGGCGCAGTTGCCCTTGAGAAGGAACCGGGCGCTCTCGTTTTGCTCGATCATGCCCCAGGTCTGGATGACGTTCGAGACCAGGTTATGATGGGTCAGCATCACGCCCTTGGGAACGCCGGTCGCGCCCCCTGTGAAGGGCACCATGCAGAGGTCCTCCTCGGGGTTGATGCTGACCTCGGGCGGGCGGCCGCTCGATCGGGACACGAGCTCGCGGAAAGAGCGCGCGCCCTCGGGGGCCGCTGCCGGCTCGGGCTTTACGTAGTCGTCTAGCGAGGTCGCGATCACGTTCTTGAGCTCGGTGGTCCCGCGGACCTTTTTGACCTTTTCCATGGACTCGTCCATACAGAAAAGTGTTTCCACGCCCGCGGAGCCCAGCTCGAACTCCAGGTCCCTGGCCGAGTGCACCGGGCTGCAGGGCACGTTGGCCGCGCCGGCCTTCATGATGGCGTAGTCGGCGATGATGAACTGCGGCGAGTTGACCAGTATGGTGCCCACCCGGTCGCCTTTCTTTACCCCCAGCTCCGCGAGGGCCGATGCCAGCTTGTCAACCTCGCTGCCCACCTCTGCGTAGGTCATCTGCTTTTTCATGAAGGTGAGCGCCGGCCGGTTTGGGAATTCTCGCACCGCGTTGTCCAGGAAGGAGGTCAGCGGTATTTCTGGGTACGGCTCCATGGTGGTGGGGATGCCGCGCTCCTCCAGGTGCCGGAGCCACGGCCGGTCAAGGTAGCTCTGCTTTTCATTCATGGCAATGTTCCTTTCAAAAGGGGTTTTCAGGAAGACGATAGATTATCATGGGCCCGGAAGTCAATCCCTCGGCTTGAAGCCGGGGTCCTTGGACAGGATGATGCGGTCGAGGCTGAAGCCTCCTTCACGGGCGCGAACTGTAAAGGTGTGCGTTCCGGGCTCGATCTCCAGGAGCTCTGGGGATCGCGTCCACGCCCACCGGCCGTGCTGCGACCCCTTGCACCTTAGGGGCTGCTCCGGTTCTTCTCTGTCCACGCTTATCCATGCGGAGTCGGACTGCCTGCCGCCGAGACATCCCCACTCCCCGGGCGCCAGGCACCGGAGCCAGAGGTGGTATGCCCCGCCTTCCAGTCGGACGTCGTAAGAGAGCCCCTCGCTGTCGTCCCACGCGCGGTTCTTCATGTGCAGGCGGTTGTGGTCCTGCACGTACCCGCTCCCGCTGTAGCCCTCATACCTCGAACGTATGACCCAGGTCCCGTCCGCAAGGCGCGTGTAGTCCTCGGCCTCAATTGCGCATACTCCCCCGCGCTCCTCGTACACATACGGTCCCTCATTAAGCCTGTTCTCGAACCAGACCACGGAGACGCTCTGCGGGTCCACTCGCGGGTCCCAGAAGAAGCGGAACTCGATGTCGTCAATCCACCACTCCTCGCAGTTGGCAATGAGGTCCGGGTCCCCGTCTCGGTCGAGGTCAACCACGTTCACCTGGTCCCATTTCTCGCCGAAGATGGGCAGCACCATGGTCCTGCCCGAGCCCCGCTTGATCACGTGGGTGGTCCAGTTGTCCTCCCGCGGCCCGTCGCCCCGGTATTCCATCCAGAATGCCGCGGCCTTGTCCCCGGGCAGCTCGCCGCCCTCGTGAATGAGCATGCCGATGATGTCCTGCCTCCCGTCCCCGTTCAGGTCGGCCACCCGCACCGGCCTCGCGCGCCACTGCGCTACCGGGTCCTTCTCGATCACTATCTTTTCCCACGTCACCGGGTCGAGCCCGGTCTTCCTGAAGTAGTATATGCAGCAGGACGTCTGGGTGATGAGGTCCAGGAGCCCGTCCCCGTCCAGGTCGGCAACCGCCACCTGCGGCTTTGCAAAGAACTCGCTGCCCTCGTATACCACGTGCTTTGGCCAGGGGTCCTTCTGCGCGGCCGAACCGGGGCCGGGGTCCTCGTACCACAAGAGCTTCTCCTCCTCTTCGGGCGTGTCCAAGTCCGCGTTTGCAAGCACGATGTCCTTGTCTCCGTCCTGGTCAACGTCAGCGAGGACCAGCCCGTGGGCCGAGAACTGGTCTGGGTCAATATCGTGCACTTGCCACTTTGATAGGTCCCTGCGCCCGCTTTTCCCGGAGGGGGCCTGTATCCATATCACGCCGCCTTTTCGGTTGTTGCCCCCGTGTGTCCTGCCGCCCGATACGATGTCCAATGCGCCGTCTTCGTCCACGTCGCGGGGGACCACGAAGATGAGGTGTCCCCGGTCAATAGTCGCGGGTATGCGGCCGGCATCCACCCAGGCCTCCTCGTGGAGCGCGCGCTCAGGGGGAGGCCCCCACACGATCCGGACGCCGGGCTGGCTCCCCTCCCAGAAGGCCAGGCTGGACCAGCCCTGGGCGGTGACCAGGTCCAGGTTGCCGTCGCCGTCAAAGTCGCCCAGGGCCGAGTGCTCGGGGTTCACGCCCTTGCCGTTCTTCAGGGGCTCGGGCTTCCATGCGACAACAGTGGGCCACGGCCCTTTTGCCCTTTCATGCGAGCCGGGATGGAATGAGATAACGTATCGCTGGTCGAACTCGTAGTTGGTCACGTAGTCAATGAACCCGTCCCTGTTCACGTCGCCGGGGCCGAGTCCGTTGGCGCCCCGGAAGCGGTCGTCAACCGGGTGCATGGGCCAGGGCGCCTCCGCGCTTCTTCTCCCGGTCGGACCCGCTTCTGCGGCCACAAGGGAAAACGCCGCCGCTATGCAGATAAGAATGTAAAAGCGTCTCAACCTGTCAGTCTCCGGCGATGGCCCCGAGGATGCCGCTTACGAACTCGGCCTGGCTCCAGTTCGAGCCGATCAGGGGATCGAGCCCTGTCCTTGCCACCACCAGGTGGCGCGAGGGCACCACGGTGGAGTGCTGCCCCCTGGCGCCGGAGGTGGTGAAGGCGTCGTCCGGCAGGCGCGGGTCTATGCCGATGAGCCAGAACTGGGCCCCGTATCCCTTGTCGTCTTTTGCCGGGGCCGGCGTGGTGGTGTATTCCACCCATCCCTCGGGGAGTATGCGCTCTCCCTTCCATACGCCGTCGTTCATGTAAAGCAATCCGAAGCGGGCCAGGTCCCGGGGGGTGGTGTAGACCTGGCTGGAGAGTATGAAGTTGCCGTAGGGGTCAATCTCGGGGATGGTGTGGCGCATGCCGATGATGTTGAGGAGCGCCTTTCGTGGCATGGTCCAGTATGCCTGGTCGTCATCGAGCGTGTTCCTGATGGAGAGCACCAGCAGCAGGGTGTCGAAGTTGGAGTATTTCCAGCGGGTCCCGGGCTCTGCCTCGATCCTGGAGCCGGCGATCTCCCCGGCGACGTTTATCCCTCCCCAGTATGCCCTGCGGGTGAGGGCCCCCTTGCTTTTGAGTCCGCTGCTCATGTGGAGGAGGTTCTCGACGGTGATTTCCCCGCGGGGGTCTCCCTCGGTTTGCCACTCGGGTATGGGCGCGGGCTGGTCCACGCTTAGCTTTCCTTGCCCCGTCATGATTCCCACCAGTGCGTTGGTGATGCTCTTTGCCGTTGACCAGGTCCTGTACTGGGTGTGCATTCCCCAGCCCGGGGCGTAGCGCTCTGCGATGATCTGTCCCTTGTAGACCACCACCACGCCCAGGGTGTTGTGCGGCTTGTACTTGTCACCAATGAAGGCCAGCTCGACTGCACGGTTCAGCTTATGTTCGTCCACCTCCGGGGGCGGCCCGGCTTCCAGCAGCAGGTCCCCGTCCGGCCAGGGAATCTGGTCAGGGTCACCCGGGGCCCTCGGCATGTCCACCTCGGGCAGCATGTCCACGTCCTCCAGGGTCGCTCCCGGGGGCATGAGTACGCACCCGAACCCGTTCCGGTATACGGCCAGGCGGGGCGGCTTAAAGGGGTTGTAGCTCACCGTGACCGACTTTGTGTCGTAGTGAACCTCGGGAGCGGGCGCCAGGTGCACCGTAGGGTCCCCGCCTCTAAGCTCCTCATCCTTCACGTCAGCGGGGTCCCGGCCGGCGACGAACACACCGGAGCACATGAACCCCGCCTTGTAGCCCGCGGCAACGTGGCCCGGGTCTACCCGCCTGGCACGGCCGGGACCGGGGGCCGCGACCATGACCGCGATCAGAAAAATCATCCCAATAGGTATGGCTCGCCTGCCGCGGTTCAAGTCAACGTACATGCTTTCCTCCCTTTATTCTCTGCATGGCGCCCAGCTCGTCTATTACGATGAGGTCCGCCTCCGGGTTTTCAACGGCGCGGTTATAAACACTGCGTTTGCCACCACAAACAGGATCACCCGATACAAGAAAAATATCAAACAGGCCGGGGCGACTTGCGGCTTTCTGAATCGGCTGGAGCAGGAAGCTCGCTGCCCCTGTCCATGTTCAAAGCTTTGGCACTTCAAGTTACATGCTTCTTAAGGGACGGCGGAGGCGGAATAATAGTGGACCTGCAAAGGATTTCCCGGAGACGGGGGCTCCACCTTCAGTGGGAGTGTAATCCATAAGGTCCGGCCGCGGCAGTAATACTGGAAGGGCTCCAGGTCTTTGCCCTCGCTCATGCCGGGGTTGTATGAAAAGAGGTCCTCTTTAGTGCGGACGCTCATGGTGAGGGGAGCCGCTTTCAAGGATATGAGCGCGGGAGCGGACAATGTGGCGCGGTAAATCATGACCCCCATGACCGCGCTTTCCGTCGCCTGAGAAAAGGAGGTGATGAGAGCACTCCTGCGCATGGATCTGGTCCTTTTCCTGGCCTCTTGTGCCTGGTCCGAGCCGAATATTTGCGAGCCCATCGAGTAGAAAAAGGAGGCCACGTCGGGCATGGCCTGTTTGAGAAACTGGTCTCCAACCTTTATTAAATCCTGCTCTCGAAGCGAATCCCGCCTTATACGTATGAACCGTCCCAGTTCCCGGACCATTCTCCGCCTGGCCCCCTCTCTTTGATAATGCTCAGCCGCGATTATCAAAAACCCTCGCTTGTGCGCTCGGGACAGCCCTTGTCCGATGTCGTCATTTCTCCATGAAGAGGCCCGGAAGGCGCTGACCCTCGACGGCGGTGAAACAATGAAGAAGAGGATGAGGATCAGTATTGCCCATATGATTAATGCTGTCTTCGCCTTTTTCCCTTTCATTGCTGCCGGCAGCAGGCAGGCGCCCGCGGCGGCGGAAACGGCGAATGCGGGAAAAACGGCGACCCTAAAGCGCGCCGAGTAATACACTGTCGAGTAGAAAGCCGCGAACCAGACTATGGAAAGGGCAATTGGGCGCGCTCTCGGGTCCCTCAGCAGGGCGAAGAGGCCCGGCCCGAGCATGAGCAGAACCGCAAGGATCACGAGCCAGTCGAGCAGAACCAGCGATTCGATAATCACCGGCGGTAAAGCTTTGCCGAAGTCCCCGTTCCTTATCATGTGGGCCGCGGACTGATTAACGCGGAACAAGGTCGCCAGGAACCTGTTCAGCAGCATCCAGGCGGCCTTCTTGCGGTCCTCCTTGATACACTTCCAGGCCTTGCCTAACAGGAAGCGATCACGCTCCCCATAGGGTATTTCCTCTTTTGAGAAAAAAAGCACGTTATTCGCCAGGGGATTAACGCTGTGATATCGCTCCCTGTCATATTTATAGAATTCTTTAATCGGGGGCAGGCCCTCGTCAGGACCGAGCTCGCCGCAATATGAGCAACTGTATTGGTATCCCCCGTAGGTGTTTATGAATATCCATTCGCCGAAATGAGCCCGGGCCGCGAGAATCGAGGGAAAAACGGTAATCAGTGCCATGGCCCCGCACACCAGCCAGGGCGCGAGGTGAGTTTTAAAATCGCGCTTTTTTATTGCAACGGCCGCCCCCAAAAAAGCGAGCAGCGCCAGCATGGAAGAGAACTCGGGCTTTATAAGACATAGCATTCCCGCAGCCGTCCCTGCAAATACGGCCCGCGCTGTGCTCCCGGGCTTATCGAGCATGAGGTCAACCAGGTTAAGGGTGA
This sequence comes from uncultured bacterium, assembly GCA_964650485.1. Taxonomy (GTDB): domain Bacteria; phylum RBG-13-61-14; class RBG-13-61-14; order RBG-13-61-14; family DATKZS01; genus CAZYTX01. The sequence goes on from CAZYTX010000041.1 coordinate 7,936, forward strand.
GGATGAAGAGAAAGGCGGTCATCGCCTCCCTGTAGAAGCGGAAGAAGAAAAAAAGCAAGTCCGGGAAAACCACCAGCAACCCCGCGGCCATCAAGGCGGCCCTCCTGTTCAGGACCCGCAGGGTGAGCCTGTAGGTGAGAGCGGTGGTGGCGACGAGGAAAAGGCCCTGGAAAAGTCGAAGCAACAGCGGCTTGAAGCCGAAGAGCTCCATGCCCCAGGCCAAAAGTAAAGGGTAGAACACAGGACGGGCGGGGTCCGGAGGAAAGCCTCCCAGATAAATTCTAAGCCCCTGCTCGATATAGGTTACTGAGTCGTCACGTGGCCAGACACCCGAGGATAAAAAGGTCAGAAGCGCGACAGCCAGGCACTGAAAGAGGAGGAGGGCGATTAATCCCCGTGCCTTGGCGCCCCGAAAAAATTCTCCGCTCACATGGATGTACCTGGACAGTAATTTCACTCGAAGGCTTCCTTAATGGAAATCGCAACAGCTTGAATCCAGCCGGCTTCTCCGGCAATCCGCCGGATAAAAGGCCAAGAGTTCAAGTGCCCGTGACCACGAGATATAAATAAAAAGATTCGGGAACCGGCCAGGGTCTTCTTATCATATTAACGCCGCCATGTGAAGTGGGTAATCGTGCCTGGACTCCTTAATATACGCCGTCTCGGGCGGACGGATAGAATGGACGGAACAGTGGAAAAGATAAAAAAGTGCGCATGGAGGCAGCGGACAGGCATGGTGCCCAGGGACGGAATCGAACCGCCGACACGCGGATTTTCAGTCCACTGCTCTACCGGCTGAGCTACCTGGGCATGAATACAACAGCAAAAGCAAAAAAAATGGTAGCAAAGCTTGGGAGGGGTGTCAAGAAGCTGCGAGAACCCCTCAGAGAGGAGTCCTGGCGGACAGGAAACCACGTCGAGATATCTACAGCCGCAAAGCCCTTGAAATTAAAACCGAATTCACGCCGGGCCTGAATAAATTCCGCACCCGTGCCCTCTAAAAGCCATAATCACACGCCCCGCTTCCAGATAAGCCGGCAAACTCTCACCTGGAAAAGCCGAGCCCTCAGCTTGCCCGCCATCATCGTAATGAAAAAGTGAGAGGAGAGGACCTGAAATGAACATGGATTCATCAAAGTTTTTTATATATGCGTCGGCCTTGATCCTGCTGGTTGCATCGTCCGCCCGTGCCGACAAAGGCGTCCGGGCTCTTCCTGTTCTTAAGGGCGAGTCCGCGGACAGCCGGCCGGGGAGCCGGGTATCTTCTTAAGCCCGCACCTGGACGACGGCAGGGGGCTTTACTACTCGGCCCTTAAAGAGTATAGGAATACGCGGTTTGACGTGTTCGTGAGCTACCTGGACCACGAGGAGTTCGGGCCCTCCCGTCACCTGCCAATAGAGGGCGAGCGGACCATTATCTGCGGGCTGGTGCCCGATGCTCCCGCGGGCATGCCGCAGTACCTGGTGTTTTTGGAACTCCTGCTTCCGGTGCCTGCTTTTATCCTTTTGCGGCGCATGGCCTCCCGGTCTCGGGCAGATAAGAAATAAAAGCGCATTTGACTTGCCCGCCCGGATGGAGGGAAAATATCACGCGACTGTATTAAAGCGATCAAGAGGAAGGTGCGAGCCATGGAAGTTCTTTTGCAGGCCAAACGTAAGAAGTTGAAAAGCCTGTCCGAGTACGACTCCAAGAGGGTGCTCTCGGAGTACGGCATACCCGTTACCCGGGAGCGCCTTGTCAAGGGCCAGAAGGACGCGGCGGAGGCTGCGGAGGAGATCGGCTACCCGGTGGTGATAAAGGCCGCCGGGCCGGAGCTCACCCACAAGACCGAGCTTGACGCCATACGTGTGAACCTCGCCGACAAGAAGGCGGTGAGGGAGGCGGTGCGCGAGATCAAGGCCGCGACCAAGGGTCACAAGACCCAGGGGCTCCTGGTGCAGGAGATGGTGAAGGGTCAGCGCGAGCTGGTCATGGGTCTCATCCGCGACCCGCAGTTCGGCCCCTGCGTCATGTTCGGGCTGGGGGGCATATACACCGAGGTGCTCCGGGACGTGTCCTTCAGGGTGGCGCCGCTTTCCGAGGATGACGCAATGGAGATGATGGCCGAGATCAAGGGCAGCAAGATTCTGGAGGCCTTCCGGGGCATGGGCGAGGCTGACCGCGGGACCCTTGCCAAGGGCCTGGTGGCTCTGGGAAAGATAGGCATGGAGCAGGAGGACGTAAAGGAGGTGGACGTAAACCCGCTGATCCTGACAAGGGAGGGGAAGCCGGTTGCGGTGGATGCGCTGGTGGTCTTGGATTCAAAAAAGAAGTAGCACAAATCGAAAAGCCCGGTATGGGGCTGCCCTTCAGTCTTCTAATGGCCCGAGATACCGTGCCCGGAGGTGATTGAAATTAATCGCTTCTCTGCCAAGTTTTGTTATTGCTAGGTAGAGATCAAGGTCCGTTGTAAGAGAGCAAGTCACGCGTTTCGATTTCCGGATTAATCCCGTATCGGCTACTCCCAGCCGCTTGTAATATCCGCTCCTGAAAATTTCATCTTTGGGGACATGTGATTCTTTTGCGTTCCCGCAGATATAAGACAAAGTGGTCAGAAGTTCCTTGGATTGCGCTGGGTGAGTTTGTCTTACAAGGTTTGACGCCTCGGCAAGGCAATGCGAGGTGACCCAGAGCTTTTCGAATCTACTCAATATTGAAAGCAGCTCTTCGTAATCTCTCTCGGTAAAGGCCGAGGCTTTTGTTCTCTTGTGAGTTGCTATATAGGACTTATTGGTTGCTCCCACAGTCAACAGGAGCAGAAGGTTTGTGTCAATAAGAGCGCTTCTCAACTGGCCAGCTCGCGAATCTCGATTGACTTTACTTCGCCATCATTCTTTCCGATTTTGACGACTTTATATTCTCTTCTTAGGGGCTGTGTTTTTCCTTGCATATCACGAACTATGCTCGGAAGGCTTGGCATAGAAGATGGGTAATCCCAAGGCCGGGAGAACCCCACAGTAATTTCCCAGACACCTTTTGACTCATCAAAGAATATTTCTTCAAGACCTACGTTCGAGAGTTTTTCCCCTTTAAAAACATCTTTTGTATAATCAATCGCTTTTTGAACAGCTTCTTTTGCGTCCATTTTGCGCCTCCGCGATTCCGAAACATTCTACTCTTTCCTTGGCGTTTAAGCTGGCGGGGCCGACGGGAGTTGAACCCGCGACCTCTGGCTTGACAGGCCAGCGTTCTAACCAGGCTGAACTACGACCCCGCTCGAAGCGACTATTATATGGCAGGAACGCTGCTATTACAAGGTGGTAGGCGGGACAGGACTTGAACCTGCGACATCCGGCTTGTAAGGCCGACGCTCTCCCAACTGAGCTACCCGCCTGTTTTCAAGGAAAATAGTATAACCGCACCCCGGGATATGTCAATGACACGCCCCTCGATACAGCCTAGCAACCGGGCGGCCGACACGGATTGTTGCGAGGTCTATGTTGGTGGCGGCAAGGGCAGGAATCGAACCTGCCGCGAGCAGTTTTATCTACCCGCAGCCGGGTTTGAAGCCCGGTGGAGACACCAGTCCCCGTCCTTGCCTTTTGCATTGTTTGGGTCAAGGAGTCTGGCCGGAGGCCCCGCCCGCGGAAAATGGAACATTGTACTGGCGGCACTCAAGGGTCTGTCCCCCGAACAGCTCGCCCTTTATGACGCCGGATATTAATCTTACGCCGGCTACGTTCCAGTTGCTTTGCAGCTCTATCCTGGCGTCCGAGCAGGGGTACTCGGAAAGAAATACTTTTTCAGGTTCAGGGTCGTCATACCCGCTGAAAATTGCGTTCCCCAGGGTGTCATCCGTATCCGGGTTAAAGTAGACGTTGTTGCTGGCGTCAATGTTGGACTCATCAAAGGTGATTTCATAGACCTCCGACACCGAGCCGCCGCTTTCCGGGATGGCTTCCAATATGATATGCATCGGCGTCTGTCCATCAATCAGCCCGTAAACAGTGCTTCCGTAATAGCTCTCGGTTACAGATGCGCAGTCCACGTCGCATATCTCATCTTCGATGTCCTCGGCGCTGCACCCCAGCATGACGGCAAAAGCGCTCATACAGACGAGAGCCACAACCTGGATGAAGTGTCCTTTTTTCATTTCATCTCCCTCCTTTCACCGAGGGATTATACCCCATACATAAATATTTTCAAGGGTCAGGCGGATTTTTTACGGCTTTGGGGCCTTTCCTTCTGATCTCGCCCTGGCGCACGGTCACGCCCTGGTTGTCAAAGTAGTTCAGGAGGGGCACGGCGTACTTTCGCGAGGTCCCGGCAATCTCGCGGAACCTGGACACGGTTATAGTCTCATTTTTCTCAAGGTAATCGAGAAGCCCTTGCTTGGCTTCCTCCACCGCCTTTTTCTCGAAGAGGAACTCGCGGCTCACGCGCAGGAGCTCGCCCTCGCGCACCAGCCTGTCAAGGAACTCTCGTATCACCTGCTTTGGCAGGTCCGAGCCATCGAGCGCCTCGGATGTGGATGGCGGCGCCATGGGGGACTCGGAGTATTGGGCCCTTATCCTTGCCAGGGCCGCCTGGTCATCCGCTCCCAGGCTGGCGGTGTGCTCGGACAGGGCATAGGTGCCCTCGACCTCCCTCAGCACCCTGTGGGCTTTCAGGCGCTCCAGGGCGTTATGGAAGGGCTCCTCGGGCAGGTCGGTCCCCGCTGCCCTGGCTGTCCTCTCCCGGAGCTCCTGTTCCGAGAGCCCGGTATCAAGCTGTGGCAGGGACTGGTGATGCTCCTTCAGAATCTGCATTGCCCTGCTTACCAGCCGGTCCCAGGCCTCGCGGTGTATGACCCAGGGACCCGGATCGCTTCGCTCGCCCACATAGCGAGCTATGTGGGTTGCCCTTTCAGGAACCATGAGTATGATTTTTCCTTTTTCCGCCAGCCCGGCCGCGGCCTGGCCGGCCTTGTCCATCTCCACGTCCAGCTCCCTTGCCACCCGACTCCTCTTTATAAAGTAGCCAGCCTTTCTCACCTCCAGCTCGAACACCTCCTCCAGGTACCCTGACTCCCTCCTTTTCAGGTCCTCCACCACCAGGGCCTTCTTCCGCTTGTGCTTTACAGGGTGGGGGTCCAGGATGGTCCCTCCTCCCATGGTCCTCTCCGCGGAGAAGTCCCTTAAAATGAACGGGTCGCCAACGGCAGCCGGCGCCGGGCTCTCCAGCCTGAGCTGCACGTAACCCGCCTGTCCAGGCGACACCTGGTTCTCCTCCAGCAGCACCAGCCTGCCGAAGCTCTCGTGCGTGCCGATGTAGAACCTCACCCTGGACCAGTGGGGCACCGGCCTTGGAAAGTCCTCCAGCACCTCGATCCCGGCGTCCACCATGTAGGTGGGCCTCACCATCCCCGGTGTGGCCAGCATGTTCCCCCTTTTCACTTCGGTGCGATCGAGCATGCGCAGGTTTATGGCAGTGCGCTGTCCCGCCCTGGCCCGCTCGGCCTGCTCCCCGTGGATCTCTATATTCCTGGCCCTGGCCCTGCCCCCTTCTGGCAGCACCTCGAGCTCGTCGCCGGGCGACACCCCGCCCGACCACGGGGTCCCCGTGACCACCGTGCCCGCTCCTGCCAGGGTGAAGGAGCGGTCCACGAACATGCGGAAGTATGTGCCCCGCTCGCGCGGCTTGATGCCTTTTGCCAGCTCGTCTATCTGCTTCTTGAGCCGTTCAAGCCCCTCTCCGGTGACGCTCGAAAACCTTATGACCGGCGCGTCCTCCAGGAAGGTCCCGGAAACCAGTTCCTCGACCTCTTCCTCAACCAGCTCGATCAGCTCTTCGTCCATCAGGTCCGTCTTGGTGATGACCTTTATGCCCTTGTCCACGCCCAAAAGCCGCAGGATGTGCAGGTGCTCCCTGGTCTGGGGCATGACCGAGTCGTCCGCGGCCACCAGGAAGAGCACGAAGTCTATGCCGTGGGCCCCGGCCAGCATGGTCTTTATGAACCTCTTGTGGCCGGGCACGTCCACGATGCCTACCCGTATGCCGGAGGGGGTGTCAAAGTGGGTGAAGCCGAGGTTGATTGTAAGACCCCTGGCCTTCTCCTCGGAAAGGGTGTCGAGATCAACCCCGGTAAGCGCATTTACCAGCGAGGTCTTTCCGTGGTCAACGTGGCCGGCGGTGCCCATCACCAGAGCGGGGATCGCAGGCATCGCGCGCTACTCCGTCCCCTTGACCCGTTCCAGCGCGGCGATTATATGAGAGGCGTCTCCGGCAAGTATGGTCCGGCAGTCCAGGCAGAACCTGCCAGAGCGCATGCGGCCTATCACCGGCACGGGTGCATTCCTCATCCCTGCGGAGACGTCCTCGGCCTCCATGCCCGGTATCTCGATGCTAACCACGTAAGTGGGAAGCGGCTGCGCAGGGAGCGATCCCCCGCCGGCAAGGGCCTGGTCCCTGGAAACCTCGACGCGCGCATGCGGAAGCTCGCGCGAGATCCGGTCCGCCAGGTTTTTCGCGGAGCGCCTTATGCTCTCCGGCCGCCGAAGGAGAAGGGCCAGGGTGGGTATCTTCTTTGCGGCTTCATCAGGGGAGAGGTAATTTGAAAGCATGGCCTGGAGCGAGGCCAGGGTGGTCTTTCCCACCCTGAGCGCGCGCACCAGGGGGTTCCTCTTTACGTCCTCGATCACGTCGGCCCTGCCCACGATGAACCCGGCCTGGGGACCGCCCAGCAGCTTGTCCGCGCTGAAAGTAACCACGTCCGCGCCCGTGTCCACAAAGTGCCTGACCGGCTTTTCTCCTGGCAGCCCCTGCTTTTCAAGGTCAATCAAGAGGCCTGAGCCCAGGTCCATCATCACCGGCACCCCGCGGTCCCGCCCCAGCCTGACCAGGTCTGCGAGGTCCGCCTCCTCGGTGAAGCCGGTCATCCGGTAGTTTGACGTATGCACCTTGAGTATGAGCGCGGTCTCCTCGGTTATGGCGCTTGCGTAGTCCGAGACCCTGGTCCTGTTTGTTGTCCCCACCTCGCGGAGCATAGCCCCTCCCCGAGAGATGATGTCCGGCATGCGGAAAGAGCCCCCGATCTCGATGAGCTCACCCCGGGAGATCACCACCTCCCTGCCCCGGGCAAGGGTGTTCAGGACCACCAGCACCGCGGCCGCGTTATTGTTCACCACCAGGCCCGACTCCGCACCCGTCACCCGCCTGATCAGACTGGTAAGGTGCACGTGCCTTGATCCGCGCTCCCCCTTTGCGAGGTCGTACTCGAGGTTCGAGTAGGCGCCCAGCACGTCCTTCATCGCACCCATGAGCTCGGAGCTCAGGGGCGAGCGCCCCAGGTTGGTGTGGATCACCACCCCGGTGGCGTTTACCACCCGCTTGAGAGATGGAGACAACGTCATAAGAGCCCTCCTCTTTACCCGCTCGGCCATGAGCTTGCTCTCGATCTTGCCGTCCTCTCCGGTGGGCAGCCGGGCCCCTCTGTGTATCTCGGCCCGGACCTCTTCCACCGCCTCCCGGGTCCACTCGACCACCAGCTCGCGCGGCCAGGAGCGGCACAACTCGGCCACACCCGGAATGAGCATCACCTGGTTAATTGACGGCAGCACTTTAAGCATATCAGCTTTCCTTGTCTAAATCCTTCAACACGGAGAGGATGTCAGTGCTCGCGGGTTTTCTATAACCTGCTGAATTGTCATACTTTTTACGTTTTTTCTTGACATCTGTATAGTCAGATGTTAAATTTATATTGTCCATTACCAAGGGAAATGGACCCACAAAGGTTTCAGCCGCTGAACCGTATCAGCGGCTAATTTAATTATCACCACACTGGATTTCTCCTCATGTTTTGATAAGCAGAATCGCTGGTCACATTATAGGCGGTGATAAAATTAGCCTTTTTCATACTCTTTTCTACTTGAATGATCACAGCATATCTTTCGATCGGTAAGAGCGCTATTCTGTTAATTTTACCATGGGGCATTTTCCGTCTATAGACTTCGGCGCCAGGATTAACAAGTACTGCTCGAATCCAGCCCATTCGCCTTGCTCTCTCTTCACTGAATGCATCTTTCCTCGCACCCGGTTCTCTTGATGACTTCACGTAGAATGCATGCTTGAAATTATGGCCAAAGAACCAAACATCAATCCCGTCAAATGTGGTGATTGGGCTCTTGTTGATATACTCCCTTCTGAAATATTGCTCATATGTCGCCTCATCGGGCAATATTACAAGTGGCGGTAAAGGCATTACCAGCCCCCGCCAGGTTTAAATCTGAATACATTAAACTTTTGTTCATGCCTTGGAGTCGGACGTATTTCGTGCGCAAGCCTTTCCTCGATCTTAGCTACTATCATAAGCTTAGCATAGCTTTCAGACCCTTGATGGAATTTATAACTGACGGATCCTATTAACAGATCAGCCAGTTGCATTAAGTCCATTTCATCAGATGGTAAAGCCTGCACATCAATCTCTGATAATAGGTTTGATTTGGCCAAGCATTTCTTCAATGTATTAAGCCTGCTGTGAACACGGTTGGTCTTGGTGTCAACAAATATCCTGTACCTGTTTTTATCTAGAATCCAGTGATGGAGCATTTGATAGTAGAACTTATAGAACATGAGTTCTTTGTCTGCCTCATGGAACTTAACCGTATCTAGCTCACTCGCGTGGAGTACAATAGTCCTGAATCTAATTTCGTTGTCAAAGTAGAAATTTATAAGATCAACATAAAAATCAATCTTTGAAGGGCTCACTTTATTCCATTTAAATTCGCTATGGACATTGTATTTATCTCTTATTTCCTTTAAGGCTTGCTTGAATGCCCGGCGGTCTTCTGCTTTTATCCATATTCCACCAATAAGGACGAAGTTGTTTCTCGGCACAGGAGACTTAAACAGGTCCTGGCGACTCTCATCGCAATATATTTCGAATTCCATTATTTTTCCTTTATAAATTCATTACATTGCATGATATGGTGTGGTCTTGCTTTTGACAACATAAGGGATCTTATTGCTTTTCAACCTATTACAAAATGCGCCACTCTCATAGTGAATTGCGCCACCCTCGTAGTCATGACTCATCTGAAGGTGGCTAAATTAATCGCCATTCCCTGTCCCGGTTCTACTCAGGCCCCGAGGCCGTCTTTCAGCTTCTCCGCCATTTGCCGGAGGCGAGCATTGAACATGCCCCGGGCCTTTTTGGTGCGGCCGACAAGTCCGAGCTCGACCCCAGCCTCGACCTCCCTGGCCACCAGCCAGACACGGCGGTGATATATGAACAGGCTCTGCATCGCTCCCAGCACCAGCACTGCAAACCCGGCCCATACCACCGGCACTCCGGGGTCCTTTATTATCTTGAGCCCGGTCTTCAGGCGGGACTCTTTCGTGGTGAATGAGAGCGTGTACTCCCCTTCTCTCGACTTGTCGAAGTCCGGGAACATCTCGAACAGCTTTATCTCTCCCCCGAACTTGTCGTTAATAAAGCGCCACACCGTAAGCTTTGGCCCGAGCCTCCTGCCCATGCCCACGGCCTCCTTCTCAAAGTCCATTGCCACGAATGTAACAGACGTGCCCGCAAGGGTCCAGGGCTCTTCCAGCATGAGCGTTTTGCTTACAGTGTCCCCCTGCTCCACATTGCGGGCGGTGAGCCTTATCAGCGGCTCGAGCTTGTACGAGCTCTGGTATATGCCAAAGCCCTTGTAATAAAGCGGCTTGTTGACCTCGATGACCTTGCGGGCGACCTCCCGGCCCTGGTCCAGTATGGAGAGGTCGCAGATGTAGTCCGCGGGCGCCTTGGTGTCATCGTAATATTTTATCTCGAAGTCGTTGCAGGAGATGGTAAAGCCCAGTTGAACCTCGGCCTGGTTCTGCATGGAAAGCGCCGTGTCGCTCTTCTGTCCCGGCCTCATGTAGATGAAGGCGCTGAAAGGCCACATGCTGCCCATGATGGCCCCGATGAGAATAACCAGGATGCCGAGATGCGTTACCGGCGGGCCAAGCAGGCTCATTCGCCCGCTGGAGCAGAACGAAACCAGGGAGGGCCCGCTCTTTTCTCCGTGCTTTAAGGTGATTTCGCGGCGGGGGAGCTTGCCCCTCTTCTTAAAAGCCAGCTCCTCGGCCATGGATATCGCTTGTTCCGCGCTTTTCAGCTTCGTCTGGATTACATAGTCCGGCTCCCTGGGGGGCGGGGGGGCCTCGGTCCCCTTGTCCATGCTGAACTTTTTCACCTGTGCCGGCAGCCTCTCCACGGTGCATACCAGGAGGTTGGTGAAAAGAAGCCCGAGAAGAAGCTGGAAGAACTTTTCGTGGTACACGTCTCCCAGTCCCAGCCAGCCGGTGACCCCCAGGAAGGAGAGCACAGCAATGGCTGACAGCAGCACCAGCGTGAGCCTGGCAGAGGCGAACAGGGCTATGACCCTGCTTGCCGTGTCCTTTTCCCGCTCTTGCGTCAATCCTTTACGATCCTTCCTCCCACCACTATCTCGGGGATGCGGACCGTGGGCTGTGCGTCGGCCACCGGCACACCCTGGCCGTCCTTTCCGCAGGTGCCGATGGCCGTGCCCAGGTCATTACCCACCATGTCTATCTCCATCAGCACCCGGGGGCCGTTGCCGGTCAATGTCGCCCCTCTCACCGGGTCCCCCTGTTCTCCCTTCTCGATCAGGTGGCCTTCCTCCACCTCGAACACGAAGTCGCCGTTTACAGTGTTGACCTCGCCTCCTCCCATGCGCTTTACCAGGAGGCCCTTGTCCACGGACCTTACGATGCCTCCGGGGTCGGTACTGCCGGGAGCTATCATGGTGTTTGTCATTCTCACTATGGGCGGGTGGGCGTATGACTCGCGCCTTCCATTGCCCGTGCTCTTTTTCCCCGTCTTTGCCGCGAGCCTCCGGTCGTACATGTACCCTTTCAATACCCCTTCCTCCACCAGCACGGTCTTCTGGGCGGGAGTGCCCTCGTCGTCAATGGAGAAGGAACCGCGCCATCCGGGCACGGTGGCGTCGTCCAGCACGGTGACGAGAGGCGAGGCCACCTGCTGGCCCGCCTTGCCCGCGTACACGCTCATCCCCTGCTCTGCAAGGTCGGCCTCCAGGCCGTGGCCCACTGCCTCGTGTATCATGGTGCCGCCGGCCTCGGAAGCAAGCACCACCGGCATGCTCCCGGCAGGAGCCGGCCTCGCATCGAGGTTTTGCAGCGCCCTACTGGCCGCGGCTGAAGCTACCTCCTCGGGACCGCGCTCATTGAAAACCTCGAGACCGCCCGTTCCCCCCAGCGACTCGTGAGCCATCTGTATGCCGGAGTGGTCCCCTGCAATGGCGATCACGTATAATAAAATGTAGGTGACATTGTCCGATGCCATGAGCCCCTGGCTGTCAGCCACCGCGGTCCTGCGCACCTGGTCCATGTATAGCACTCTGACCTGCACGATCCTGGGGTCGGCCTTGCGGGCGGCCGCCTCTGCCTTCCACACCAGGTCCAGCTTGCAAGAGACATCCTTTTCTCGGGGAGGAGTCTTCGCAGGCAAGAGGTGTGCGCTCCACCCTTTTCCAACAGGGACCGGCTTTTGCTCTCCCCCCTTCTTTATCGCGGTGGAAGCGGTTTGCGCGCATTCCGTAAGCGAACTCTTGTTTATAAGGTCCGCGAAGCTGTACGAGGTCCGGTGGTCGTGGATCACGCGCACACCCGAGCCCGAGCGCCTTCCCTGTATCAGCCGCTCCACCCGCTGGTCCTCGACCTCGATCAGGGTGGAGCTCTTCTCCTCGGCGAACAGGTCCGCAAGCTCGCCACCCCTCTCCAGGGCGCGCTTCAACACTCCCTCGACCTCCACACCTGAAAGCAGCTCATCCTCTTGCATCAGCTTCCTCCGCGGTGAATTACTATTATCTCAATCGCTCTCAATATCGTCTGCAATGCTTTTTACCCCGGGGGGCCTTTCCACCCGCTCCCATTCGAACCTTCCGCGCAAACCACCCAGCACCGTCTCAAGCTCGCTCTCGCGGTCGGGGGCCACCAGTAGCTCGATCACCCCCTGCTCCTTGTCAAGCACCCTGCAGACGGCCATCCCCTCGTAGGCCTCCACAATAAATATCAGCTCCGCCATGTGCCTGCTGGGAAGCTTCAGGTACCACAGGTCTTTAAGCTTGTCTTCCATCTAAGGCTTTACGCTTTTATCAGAGCCAGCCCTGGGCCTCGAGGGTCTTCTTTACCAGGTCGCTCTGCTCCCGCGTTATGGGCGGGCAAGGCCCGGGAACGACCGAGGTTACGGGATGCCCCTGCAACCTGAGCGCTTCCTTTACCAGTGCCACGGTTGATGACGGCCTTTCAGGCGGGCCCGTATATGGCTTTGCCGCCATGGCCTTGAAGTAGGGGATGCTCACGGATGGAGCGTAGTCGAGCTCGGTCATAATTGGCAGCGCACCCAGTAGATGGTCTTGCAAGTCCTGGGCCTTGTCCATCTCGCCCTGGTCCATGGCATTGTACAGGGCCAGGCAGTCCTCGGGCGCTATCAGGGGAAGCGGGCACAGCACACCCGCGCCCCCGTTCTTCAAGGTGTGCCTCATCATGAACGAGCTGCCGGCGAACACCGCGGAAAGGCCGGTGCGGGTGAGCTTTATGATCCTCTTTAAGAATGACCTGTTCATAACCGTTATCTTGGCCCCGTGCACCCCCGAAAGCGCGGTCACCTGGGCTATCTCCTCGGGGGAGAGCACCGTGGAGGTGGTCTCGGGGAAGTGATAGAATATTATGGGCAGCCCGCCCTGGTTTGCCAGCTCTTTGAAATGAAGCTTTATCTCTTCGAGCCCCAGCCGCCAGTACATGGGAAGCGCGGCCAGCACCGCCTGACACCCCGCATCCCCGGCCAGGCGGGCGTACTCCACCGCTTCCCTGGTGCCGAAGGCGGTGGCCCCGGTGATGACAGGGATCTTTTTCGCGCCAGCCTCGCACGCCGTCCTGATGACCGTCCGCTTCTGCTCGCAGGTGAGGAAGGGGAAGTCGCCGTCCGAGCCCAGCACCACCGCCCCGTGCAGGCCGCTGTCAACGCAGTGCTCGATCAGGTGCGAGAGCCCGCTCTCGTCAACGTCGCCGTCATCTGTAAGAGGGGTGGGCACGATGCCCATGATTCCCTGTAGCTCGGGATTTTCCATCTCCTCCCCCAAAGCTAAAAGCTCGGTGTACGTCCGCCGGAAATATAACCCATGCCCCCCTTGCCTGCAAGCCGTGATTAATAAAAGGTTCGTGCAGAGGGCATCTTTGTGATAAAAATAAAGGGTTAAGTAATTATGGCGCCAGGAAAGGAGCTCGCCATGTATCCGTATCTTACCAGCGATCACGAGGCCCTGCGAGAACAGGTGAGAAGGTTTATTGACAATGAGATCATGCCGGTCGCCGCCAGGCTGGATGAAAACAACGAGTTCCCCATGGAGCAGTACCGGAAGATGGGGGGCCTCGGCTTTATCGGGCCTACGGCCTCCCCGGACTACGGGGGCGCCGGCGCTGATCTGCTTTCCACGGCCATCATCAAGGAGGAGGTCGCCCGGGGTGCGCCCGGCCTTGCCGTGAGCCTCAACGTTTGCTCGCTGAACTTCGTGCACTCGGTGGAGATGCTTGGCACCGAGGATCAGAAGAGGCGCTACCTGCCCGAGGTGATAAGCGGGGCCAAGCTTGCAAGCTGGATGCTGACCGAGCCCGAGGCCGGCTCCGACTCCCTGGCCCTGTCAACCATTGCCAGGCCGGAGAAAGGCTATTACGTATGTAACGGCTCCAAGACATTTATTACCAACGGCCCTGTTGCCGACTACTTCATACTGGTGGCCCGGCTCCCGGGGACCCAGCGCGCTCAAGGGGGAGTGCAGCTTATACTGGAGCGGGACATGGACGGACTACAGGTGGGAAACAAGTTCGACAAGATGGGCATGCGCTGCTCACAGCTCTCCGAGGTGTTCATGGAAGACGTAGCCGTGCCCGAGAAAAATCTTCTGGGAACCGAAGGGGACGGGTTCCGGGAGATGTTTTTGACGCTGAACGCGGAGCGGAGCATGGGGGCATCCACCAGCATCGGCATCATGCAGGCGTGCCTGGAGATATGCACCCGGTACGTAAAGGAGAGGAAGCAGTTCGGCCGGCCCATCGGCGACTTTCAGTTGGTACAAAAAATGATAGCGGAAATGGCCATGAACCTAGAGATATCGCGCACCTATTGCTATCACACGGTGAACATGGCCCAGGAAGGCAGTGACATAACGCGGGAGGCCGCCATGATAAAGCTGTTTGCTTCCCGGGCAGCGGTAAAGGCCGCCTCCGACGCGGTGCAGATTCACGGAGGATACGGCTACATAAAGGAGTACAACGTGGAGCGATACTTCCGAGACGCCAAGCTGGGGGAGATCGGAGGCGGGACCAACCAGATACAGACGCGGCTTATAGCAAGGGACATAATAAAGAAAGGAATATAGCGTACATTGGCAGGTCCGCGGAACTTAAGAGCTCTTAAGGCCCTGGAAAATTCAACCGGACCCGTTGAAAGTCCGTTTTTATCTGTGATAATAACTATTCGGACGGGAAAGAATCTATGTCCAGGGGACTGATGAGGGAATTCATCCGCAAATCCGGGTCCGGCATTACAGGCGCGCTTCTGGTTGTATGGTGCGTCGGGGGCGCGGCTCTTCTCTGGAGCCTGGCAGCCGGCACGGGGTGCGAGCGCTCGTCCAGGTTGAACGTGCTCCTGCTCACACTGGACACCACCCGGGCCGACCATATCCGTTGCTACGGACACAACATGGTGGAGACGCCGGCGCTGAACAGGCTGGCCAGGGAAGGGGTGCTCTTCGAGAGGGCTTACAGCCACGTGCCTCTCACCCTGCCGGCGCACACCTCCATCCTGAGCGGCACCGTGCCCTTGTATCACGGGGTGGCGGACAACGGCGGCTACCGGGTCCCGCCAAAGCTCGAGACCATGGCTGAGGTATTGAAAGAAGCCGGATACAACACCGCGGCCTTCATAAGCGCCGCGGTCCTGAAAAAGGTGTTCAACCTTGACCAGGGCTTTGACCACTGGGACGAGGAGGACATCGAGCCCCAGGTGGAGAGAAGCGCGCTGGTGGCCGAGCGGAAGGCGGACGTGGTCACGGACGCGTCCCTCGAGTGGCTGGATGAAAACACCCGCAAGCCCTTCTTCCTGTGGGTGCATTACTACGACCCCCATGCCCAGTATGAACCCCCCGAGAGTTACAGGGCACTTTACCGGAACCTCTACGACGCGGAGATAGCCTTCATGGACGCGCAGATAAAGAGGGTCATCAACAAGCTGATCGAGGCCGGAATATACGACAACACTCTCATCATAGCGGTGGGGGACCACGGCGAGGGACTGGGCGACCACGAGGAGAGGACCCACGCCACCTTCATTTACGAGTCCACCCAGCACGTGCCCCTGATCATGCGCATCCCCGGTGTAAAGGACCCCGGGCGCAGGATCAAAACCGTGGCCAGCCAGATGGATATAATGCCCACGGTGCTCGATTATCTTGGCATCGAGAGGACGCCGAACGAGGTCGAGGGCAAGAGCCTGCGGAGCATAATCGAGGCCAATCCCCACCCTTCGGGGGTGGAGAGGTTCGCCTTCCTCGAATCCAAGTGGGCCTTCCTGCATTACAACTGGTCTCCACTGGCGGGCATCGTGGGAGAGAATTACAAGTACATCAAGGCCCCCACCCCGGAGCTGTACGACCTTGAAGAGGACCCCGGAGAGCTGCACAACATAGCCGAAGAGGAAAAGAAGATCGCGGCACAGTTGCGGAGCAGGCTGGAGGAGATGGAGAACAGGTACGGCAAGGCCAGGCTGGACACCATGGAGGCCGACGTGTCCCCGGAGCTCCAGAAGCAACTGGAAGCACTGGGCTATATCGTGGGAAGTCACAAGGGCGACCCGGAAAAGGCGCTTGAAAAGGACCCCAAGGACTACAAGGACGTGATGCAACTGCTCATGAACGCAAACAGCGCCCTGGCCGCATCCAAGTTCAAGAACCTGCTGGAGATGAGCGAGAAGGCCCTGGAGAAAGACCCTGAGAACCCGCAGGCCCTCCAGAACCGGGCGGATGCACTCTTCGGACTGGGCAGGAACCAGGAGGCCCTGGAAGCCTACCGCCATTACTTCGACACCATCGAGGAGACACACGTGGGCTACAACAAGATCGGCTCGGTCTACATCAGGATGGGCGGCATCGCAAGGAGCGAAAAGGACTTCGAGACCGCTCAGGCCGAATACAGGAAAGCGATAGAAGCTTTTGAAAAGTCGCTGGAGCTAAGAGAACGCAATCCCTTTGCCCATTACTACATCGGCAGGATATATCTTGACCTCGGGGAGATGGAGAAGGCTCGCGAGAAGTTCGCACACCCTACTATTACAAACAACGAGCTGGGACACCTGGGCATGGCGGCGTATTACCGGAGGCTCCAGAGGCCCGGGCTTGCCGAGGCCGAGTTCAAGCGGGCCGAGGAGCTGATCGAGGACGAGAGCGTGCTCTACATGCAAGAGTACGCCCAGTTCCTCATGTCCCAGGAGAAATACTCCGAAGTGGTGGAACTGCTTGAAGATGCCATCGAGGAGCAGCCGTCCCTCGAGAACGAGCCCGCTCTCATGAAGGCGCTTAACGAGGCCAGGGAGAAACAAGAGTAAAAGGTTTGAGGGGTGAGTTGTGAGGGCCTACCCCTCGGACCTCAAACCTTATAACTCACTCACACCTTAAAACTTACACCTCTTTCAAACATTTGCATCGCAAAATAAACTTAAATAAAATAGCATTCTTTGGGCGGAGCGGATTCATGGCAAAACAAAAGAAAGTAGTGCTCGCTTACTCCGGCGGCCTGGACACCTCGGTTATACTTCGCTGGCTGATCGAGACCCATGACCTCTACGTGATCGCGGCCTGCATTGACCTCGGCCAGGGGGAGGACCTTGCAGGCGTAAAGAAAAAGGCCGCGGAAACGGGCGCCAGGAAGTCGCTCGTAATTAACGCCAGGCAGGAGTTCGCAACCGACTTCATATTCCCGGCGCTCCGGGCCAATGCGCGCTACGAGGACCTCTACCTCATGGGCACCTCACTTGCCCGGCCGCTGATCGCCAGGAAGCTGGTGGAGACCGCGCTGGCCGAGGGCGCCGCCTGCATCGCACACGGGGCCACGGGCAAGGGCAACGACCAGGTGAGGTTCGAGCTCACCGCGGCCGCGCTCGCCCCCGATCTCGGAGTTGTCGCTCCCTGGCGCGACCCGGCCTGGAACTTATCCTCCCGGCCGCAGATGATCGAGTACGCCAGGGAAAGGGGAATACCGGTGCCCGTGACCGCTGAGAAGCCCTACAGCTCTGACGCGAACCTCATGCACGTGAGCTGCGAGGGAGGGGTGCTCGAGGACCCGTGGAACCCCTGCGACGAATCAATGTTCACCATGACCGTGAGCCCGGAGAAGGCCCCGGCCAGGCCCGAGTATGTAACCGTCGAGTTCAAGAGCGGGAACCCGGTCAAGTTAAACGGCAGGAAGTACGCCCCCGTGACCCTGATCGAAAAGCTCAACCGCACAGCCGGCAGACACGGCGTGGGAAGGGTGGACATGGTGGAGAACAGGTTCGTGGGCATGAAGTCAAGGGGAGTTTACGAGACCCCGGGAGTGACCGTGCTCCACGCGGCCCACCGGGCGGTCGAGTCCATCACCCTTGACCGCGAGGCCATGTTCCTAAAGGACAGCCTGATGCCCCAATACGCAAGGCTCGCGTACAACGGCTTCTGGTACTCGCCCGAGCGCGAGGCCTTGCAGGCGCTGATAGACGACACCCAGGAGCACGTGAGCGGTACAGCAAGGCTGAAGCTCTACAAGGGAAGCTGCATGGTGGTGGGCAGGAAGTCTCAAGAGAGCATCTACGACCAGGCCCTGGTAAGCTTCGACCGGGCCGGAGGATACGACCAGAAAGACGCCACCGGGTTCATAAAACTGAACGCCATCAGGCTGAGAGCGCGGGCGGCCCGGGGAAAGAAGGCGTCAAAGACCAGGAAAAAAAGCGCCGGAAAAAGGAAAAAGACCTAATCGCAGGGGGTTTTAAGAATGCAGAAAAAGTACTTGCTCACCCCGGGCCCCACGCCCGTATCAGAGAGCACCATGGCTGCCATGGGACTGCCGGTGATCCACCACCGGCACCCGGAGTTCAGGGGCATCCTTTCAGAGGTCAGGGAGGGCTTGAAAGAGCTGTTCCAGACAAAGCAGGAGGTCCTGGTGCTTTCGAGCTCGGGCACTGGCGCCATGGAAGGAACAATAATAAACACCATGAGCCGCGGCGACCGGGTGGTGGTGGTCAGAGGCGGCAAGTTCGGGGAGAGGTGGGCCGAGGTCGCGGATGCTTACGGTCTCGAGGTTGACGCTGTTGACGTAACCTGGGGCCAGGCCGTGGACCCGGGCGAGGTCAAAAAAAGGCTTGACAAGGGTCCTGCCAAGGCCGTGCTGGTCCAGTTCACCGAGACCTCCACCGGGGTGGTGCATCCGGTGGAGGAGCTGGCCGACATGACCAGGGGGACCGACACCCTGCTCATTGTTGACGGGGTCACCGGGGTGGGGGTGTGCTCCATTCCCTTTGACGAGTGGGGAATAGACGCCCTGGTCACCGGCAGCCAGAAGGCGCTCATGCTGCCGCCCGGGCTGGGGTTCGCATGCCTGTCGGAAAAGGCCTGGCAGGCAGCCGAGAGCTCTGACCTGCCGAAGTTCTACTTTGACTTTAAAAAAGAGCTGAAGAATATAAAGGACAACAGCACCGCTTACACCCCGGCCATAACCCTGGTCATAGGCCTTTGCGATGTGCTCGCGAGGTGCAGGGAGACAGGGCTGGATAAAATCTATGCGGAAAACGAGCGCATGGCCAGGGCAACCAGGCAGGCCATGCAGGCCCTGGGACTCGAGCTGTTCGCGCCCGGGGCCCCCTCGCCCGCGCTCACCGCGGTAAAGGCGCCCGATGGCATGGACGCCCAGGAGATAGTGAAGGTCATGCGTGAGGAGCACGGGGTGACAATCGCCGGGGGACAGAGCCAGGCCAAGGGCAAGATTTTCAGGGTCGCCCACATGGGCCACATAAGCCAGTGGGACCTCTTGGTGGCGGTGGGCGCGCTGGAGCAGACGCTCATGGGCCTGGGCCATTCCTTCACACCCGGCGCAGGGACTGCTGCGTTGTTAAAAGCTCTGGGATGATCTATTGTATTATGCGCAATTCCTTATAAAGAGGCTTTTTAAATGTACAAGGTGATGATCAGGGACAACATGACCCCGGTGGCAAAGGAGGCCATGGAGGCGACCGGCCAGATAGAGGCTGTGATTGACAACGACAAGAGTACCAACGACCCGGAAAAGCTCGCGGAGATCATAGCCGACTTCGACGCCCTGGCCATAAGGAGCGGCACCAGGGTGGACGCCCGGGTCATGGAAAAAGCCGGCCGGCTGAAAGCCATCGGCCGCGCCGGCATGGGCGTGGACAACATTGACGTGCAGGCGGCAACCAGCAAGGGGATAGTGGTCATGAACGCGCCGGGTGGAAACACCGTGACCACCGCGGAGCACGCCATCTCCATGCTGTGCGCGCTTGCAAGGCACATACCCCAGGCCACCGCTTCCCTGCGGGAGGCCAGGTGGGAGAAGAAGAAGTTCCTGGGGGTCGAGATCACCGGGAAGGCCTTGGGTATTGTCGGCCTCGGCCAGATCGGCAGGGCGGTGGCTGAGCGGGCCCGGGGCCTGAAAATGGAGGTGGTGGCATCAGACCCTTACGTGACCCAAGAGGCTGCCAAGGCGCTGGGGGTGGAGCTTTTGGGGCTGGACGAGTTGCTTGCAAGGTCGGACTTCATCACCCTGCACGTGCCCAGGCTTCCGGAGACCAGGAACCTGGTGAACAGGGACACCATAGGGAAAATGAAGCAGGGGGTGAGGATCATAAACTGCTCCCGCGGGGAAGTGGTGAACATTGACGCCCTCTATGAGGCGATGGAGAGCGGAAAGGTGGCGGGAGCGGCCCTGGACGTGTTCCCCAAGGAGCCGCCCGACCCGGGCTGGCCCATATTAAAACACCCCAACCTGATAATGACCCCCCACCTGGGCGCCTCCACCGGAGAGGCCCAGGAGAAGGTGGCGCTCATGATCGCCCAGCAGTTGTCCGACTACCTGATAAAAGGCATGATCACCAACGCGGTGAACTTCCCATCCATCTCTCCCGAGCATATGGAGCTTATAAAGCCATACCTTGACCTGGCCGAGAGGATGGGCGCCATGATGGGACAGCTCACCAGGCACATCCACAACCTCAGAGTCACTTACAGCGGCGAGGTGGCAAGCTACGACACCCGGCCCGTAACCCATGCAGCGCTCAAGGGACTCCTGGGCGCGTACACGGACCAGCCGGTGAACTACGTGAACGCGCCGGCCATAGCAAAGAGCAAAGGCATGCAGGTGAACGAGACCATAAGCAGGGAGACGCACGATTACACCACCCTTATAAAGCTCAGCCTGGACGCGCACGACCAGGAGCTCCGCGACGTGTGGGGCACCATATTCGGCAAGAAGAACCCCAGGATAGTAAGACTGGGAAGGATCTACATGGACGGCATACCGGAGGGGCCCATACTGGTGATACAGAACCATGACAAGCCCGGGGTGATCGGAAACCTGGGCAACACCCTCGCCCGGCACGAGATCAACATCGGCAGGTTCCAGCTTGGCAGAAGGGACGAGCAGGCATTGTGCATGGTGAACATTGACTCGCCCGTGGGCCAGGAGGTCATCGAGGAGATCAAGTCCCTGCCGCATATAATCTCCGTTAGCCAGTTGTTCCTGGACTGATAGGACCTGGAGAACTTTCATGCCGGTTGTAGTGATGGTGGGCGCCCAGTGGGGCGACGAGGGCAAAGGCAAGCTGGTGGATTTCTGCTCCTCCATGGCCCACATGGTGGTCCGCTTCCAGGGGGGGAACAACGCCGGCCATACGCTGGTGGTTGACTCCGAGAAGACCATACTTCACCTGGTGCCCTCGGGGGTCATGAACCAGGATGCAACGTGCGTGATCGGAAACGGGGTGGTTATAGACCCTCAAGTCCTCATACAGGAAATAAACCTGCTCCAGGAAAAGGGGTTTCTGAAGGACGGGAACAAGCTCCTCATTAGCGACCGGGCCGCGCTTATCATGCCATACCACCGCCTGATGGACGTGTCGGGCGAGAAGCTGAGGGGAAAGTCGGCAATAGGGACCACCGGGAGGGGCATCGGGCCTGCCTATTCAGACAAGATAGCGCGCACCGCGCTCCGCATGCATCACCTCCTGGACACGGCAAGGCTCTCGGACGGGCTCTCGCAGGCACTGGAAGAGAAGAACCTATTTCTCGAGGCCATCCTTGAACAAAAGCCCTTTGACTTGGAGCAGCTTTTAGAGGAGTTCAAGGGCTATGCTGAAAAACTTAGACCTTATATCGGCAACGCCTCCAGGGCCGTGCAGAGCGCCATAAAAGAGGGAAAGAACGTACTCTATGAAGGGGCCCAGGGCGCCCTGCTAGACATTGACCACGGAACCTACCCCTACGTTACAAGCTCCAACACCACCGCGGGCGCGGCATGCACCGGCACCGGAGTAGGACCGAAACAGATTGACAAGGTCATGGGCATCACCAAGGCATACACCACCAGGGTGGGCGGAGGCCCTTTCCCCACCGAGCTCGATGACGAGATCGGAAAGACGCTCCGGGACAGGGGGGACGAGTTCGGCGCAACCACCGGCAGGCCCAGGCGATGCGGGTGGTGGGACGCCTTTGCCGCGGCATACGCGGCCGGGGTCAACGGGCTGACCGAGCTGGCCGTGACCAAGCTGGACGTGCTCACCGGGATTGATCCCTTGAAAGTCTGCGTGGGGTACCAATGCCGGGGAAAGACCTTAAAGGACTTCCCCCCGGACCTGGAAGACCTGGCCGCATGCGAGCCCGTGTACGAGGAGCTGCCCGGCTGGCAGGAAGACCTGTCCGGGGCGTCGGACCTTTCAAGCCTGCCCGACAACGCCAAGGCCTATGTAAATCGCATGGCCGAGCTCACCGGAGTGCCCGTGACCATGGTCTCGGTGGGAAAAGAGCGGGAGAAGACCATCGTTCTCAAGTCCCCCTTTGGCGACTGAGCCTTTGCTCTACTCCCAGAAATCTGCAAAGGCGTTTATCTCGTTCGCGCGGCTGTAGGCTGTGTATGCCGATAGCAGGTGGCAGACCCATCCCAGCCACCCTCCGGTCCCTATCCAGAAGCCGGGGGTTATGATAAGCCAGAATATGCCCCGCAGCCAGTCGCCGTTGTATATCTGGCCGACCCCCGGCAGGATAAGGCTCAGCACAGTGGACAATGTGGGGTTCTTCAACCTTTTCCCTCCGTTCTCACATCATAGGGTAGCGCACACAGCTTGCCTGTGTGCGCGAGCGCAAGCGAGCAGGATAAAGTGCACCCGAAGACATAAAATTCATCACTCTATTTCCAATACATGCATCCTGCGCTTTCGTGCGCCCACATAGCAAAGCTATGTGGGTTACCCGCTACCCGCCCCGGCTGCATTACGACCCCTCCGGGGGGCCGCCTCCACCGCCGGGCGTCTCCAGATCTCCTTTCTCGACCCTCCTTGTGAAGTGCTTGTAGAGCCTCCAGGTGACCCAGAAGGAGAAGATGAAAATCAAGGCAGGAATGATTATTCCAATAGCCAATTTCTCCTCTTCCTGCTTTGCCAGCGGTTCGGGCCCGCTTATGGCCATCTTTGACTCCTCGGGCTCCTCAACCATCTCACCGGCGTATGCGTCCGCCCCGGCCTCTTTTGCAGCCGGCTCGCTCAACACGAATATTACAACCACGGCTATGCCGACCACCGCAATTATCCCGGCCAGCACGCCCCATGCTCTGGGGGTGAAGACCTTTTCGGCTTTTACCATCCTCTTGCGATAGTTGTAATAGGCGAGCAGAAGCCCCAGTGAGCTGACCCCGTAGGCCATGGCCATCCCGAGTATCTTTCCCATGGATTCATCTATCATCTCACGCCTCCCACCGGGTGGTTTTATCCACGCGTTCGAGGTGAGTTTTCTGCATCTTCTCGAACTCCACTGACATGGCCTTGAGCTTGGGGTCTATGATCCTGTACATAAGGTAGATGCATATGCAACCCGCGATCAGTGCAAGGAAACCCCACCACAGAAGCAGCAGGGAACCCGCGACCCCTATTGCTATAAGTATGTATGAGACCGCTGAAAAAACGGAAGCCAGCACGTCGTGTATGGTCCACTCGTCCGACTCCGCGGGTGACCAGTCGGTTTCCAGAAGCCCTTTGTCGCGCGCGCTCTTTGCCTCCTCGATAAGCCCGCGTTTTATGGCCTCCTCCCGGACCGGGCCCCAGAAGCCCACCGGCCGGGCCTGCACGTAGTACTGCACCAGGTGGTCCATGTCGTCGGGCCTGGTAAGCCAGGTCACGGGCACGTAGATAAGGGCCACCAGCACCGCCAGCAGCCAGAAGCTGGCCCAGTCGGGCAACTGGGGCAGCACTCCCAGCTCCGGGAGAACGAACACCACCAGCCAGCTCATGACCAGGTTGGCTATCCAGCTCGAGAGGTACCCCCAGGAGTTGAAGCGCCACCAGATCACCTGCAGAATGGACGGCACCCAGATGCCCGCGGCCTGGAGCCACAAAGCGAAGATCAGCCAGGCGGTGATGGACTCCATGGAAAGACCCAGGATGAAGCTGCCGATAAGAAGCAAAAGAGTGTTCAGGCGGCCCACCCACACCAGCCGCTCCTGGCCGGCCTCCGGGTTTATGTAGTGGTGGTAAAGGTCCCGGGTGGCGTAGAGGGCTCCCAGGTTCAGGTGCGTGGAGATGGTTGAAAGGTGTATGGCTATGATAGCCGCGAAGAACATGCCGATGAGACCCACCGGCAGGTACTCGAAACCAAGCTTGAACCAACCGAACTCGTACTCGCTCTGGTCGCTGATCTCCGGGAACATGACGAAGAAAGCAAGGATGGCCACCGCCCAGAAGGAGTTCCTGAAGATGGCTGCCAGGCCGCCCGCCCATATCGAGTAGGATGAGTCGCGCACCGAACGGGCGCTCTGGATGCGCTGGGCCTCGGGGTACCAGTCAATGAAGTTGCCCATGCCGATCCCGCCGAAAAGGGCCATTATCATGAGGGTGATGATGTCCAGGGCGTAGAACTTGCCTCCCTCCAGTCCGGCGAACCCGTCGAAATGGAAAGGGTTTAAGCGCCAGGCCTGTTCCAGACCGGCCAGCTTGTCAACGATTGCCGTGGGTCCGCCGGCCTCGGCTATTCCCCACAAAGACACCAGGGTGATGACGATGAAGCTTATCACCCCCTGCTGGAAGTCGGCCATGATAACGCCCCAGTAGCCCGCGGTGAGCACGTAGATGGCGCATATGGACGTGAACAGGGTCACTCCCATCCAGTTGGGCCAGCCGAAAAGGTAAAAGCACACCTTGCCCATGGCCGCGGACACCCAGGCCAGCACGAACATGTTCATGAAGGTCTGCCACCCGGCCAGCCAGCCGCGCAGCAGCTCCGCGCCCACCCCCGAGTAGCGAAGGTTCTGCCACTCGGCCTGGCTCATGGCAAGCGAGCGCCGGAAGATGCGGGTGGACACGAATGCGGACACCGCGCACCAGGCGGAGAAGAACGGGTACCAGATGCCGCGCATGCCCCACTTGTAAATGGTCCCCGTGATCCACATGGGCGTGTCCGTGGCCGTGTGGGTGGCATACACCGAGGTGGCGGGGAGCCACCAGGGGAGGCCGCGGCCGGCAAGGAAGAAGTCCGACTCGCTACGCTTGCCCAGCCGGTAAAAGATAACCCCGCAAATGATCATGAGCAGGATGAAGAGAACCGTCCATGCCCAGTCCAGTAAGGTGAGCTCAGCCACCAATCTAAACTCATCCATTAATAACACCTCCGAGACCCATACTTACAGGAGCAACAGCGCACGCAGGAAAAAATCATACTCCCTTGCCGGAGGAGATGTCAAGGGAAAGCCGAAATCATGAGCCCTGTCAATATGAAAAAGCCCGGTTGCGAAATTGACTTTCCGCAACCGACATGATAATTTTCAATAAATGAACCGGAATCACACCGCGGTTTACCGACAGTGGGACCAGCCAAATGACGACTTCGTTCCTGGCATGCCCGCGGACCGGATAAGCCTTGTCTGGCCGCTGACCC
Source organism: uncultured bacterium (assembly GCA_964650485.1). Taxonomy (GTDB): domain Bacteria; phylum RBG-13-61-14; class RBG-13-61-14; order RBG-13-61-14; family DATKZS01; genus CAZYTX01. Next base: position 33,154 of record CAZYTX010000041.1, read on the forward strand.
GCGAGATAGCATCCCTGAGTAAAAAGCACGATGTTGAACGAAGACTACAGAGACATGTTACTCGCCTTGTCCGAAGAGGAGGTTAGGTTCCTCCTCGTGGGCGCATATGCCATGGCCGCACACGGTTATCCCCGGGCCACCATGGACATTGAAGGACTCGAGGTACATGTTCCATTAATTGATGACCTGATCCGAAACAAGAGGGCATGCGGGAGACCCAGAGACTTATCTGATGCCGAGGCCCTGGAAGCTCTCAAGGACCCGGGAGAAAATGCTTCACCGGACAAGGCATAGCGTGCCCGCGCTTGTTTTCCGGGAGCAGGTTCTGGGCCCGCCGGCTACTCCGGGAGTGGACTGATCGGAAAAGGGGGCAGGGGGTCCCTGCTTACAAACCGCCCCGCCATTGTGCACAAAGAAGCGC
>CAZYTX010000042.1:0-33533 GCA_964650485.1 uncultured bacterium
CGGCGCTTCTTTGTGCACAATGGCGGGGCGGTTTGTAAGCAGGGACCCCCTGCCCCCTTTTCCGATCAGTCCACTCCCGGAGTAGCCGGCGGGCCCAGAACCTGCTCCCGGAAAACAAGCGCGGGCACGCTATGCCTTGTCCGGTGAAGCATTTTCTCCCGGGTCCTTGAGAGCTTCCAGGGCCTCGGCATCAGATAAGTCTCTGGGTCTCCCGCATGCCCTCTTGTTTCGGATCAGGTCATCAATTAATGGAACATGTACCTCGAGTCCTTCAATGTCCATGGTGGCCCGGGGATAACCGTGTGCGGCCATGGCATATGCGCCCACGAGGAGGAACCTAACCTCCTCTTCGGACAAGGCGAGTAACATGTCTCTGTAGTCTTCGTTCAACATCGTGCTTTTTACTCAGGGATGCTATCTCGCGGGTCAGCGGCCAGACAAGGCTTATCCGGTCCGCGGGCATGCCAGGAACGAAGTCGTCATTTGGCTGGTCCCACTGTCGGTAAACCGCGGTGTGATTCCGGTTCATTTATTGAAAATTATCATGTCGGTTGCGGAAAGTCAATTTCGCAACCGGGCTTTTTCATATTGACAGGGCTCATGATTTCGGCTTTCCCTTGACATCTCCTCCGGCAAGGGAGTATGATTTTTTCCTGCGTGCGCTGTTGCTCCTGTAAGTATGGGTCTCGGAGGTGTTATTAATGGATGAGTTTAGATTGGTGGCTGAGCTCACCTTACTGGACTGGGCATGGACGGTTCTCTTCATCCTGCTCATGATCATTTGCGGGGTTATCTTTTACCGGCTGGGCAAGCGTAGCGAGTCGGACTTCTTCCTTGCCGGCCGCGGCCTCCCCTGGTGGCTCCCCGCCACCTCGGTGTATGCCACCCACACGGCCACGGACACGCCCATGTGGATCACGGGGACCATTTACAAGTGGGGCATGCGCGGCATCTGGTACCCGTTCTTCTCCGCCTGGTGCGCGGTGTCCGCATTCGTGTCCACCCGCATCTTCCGGCGCTCGCTTGCCATGAGCCAGGCCGAGTGGCAGAACCTTCGCTACTCGGGGGTGGGCGCGGAGCTGCTGCGCGGCTGGCTGGCCGGGTGGCAGACCTTCATGAACATGTTCGTGCTGGCCTGGGTGTCCGCGGCCATGGGCAAGGTGTGCTTTTACCTTTTCGGCTGGCCCAACTGGATGGGAGTGACCCTGTTCACGTCCATATGCGCCATCTACGTGCTCACCGCGGGCTACTGGGGCGTTATCATGGCCGACTTCCAGCAGGGGGTGATAAGCTTCATCGTCATCACCCTGGTGTCTTTGTGGGGAATAGCCGAGGCCGGCGGACCCACGGCAATCGTTGACAAGCTGGCCGGTCTGGAACAGGCCTGGCGCTTAAACCCTTTCCATTTCGACGGGTTCGCCGGACTGGAGGGAGGCAAGTTCTACGCCCTGGACATCATCACCCTCATGATAATGGCCCTTTTCGGCGGGATCGGCATGGGCAACTTCATTGACTGGTACCCCGAGGCCCAGCGCATCCAGAGCGCCCGTTCGGTGCGCGACTCATCCTACTCGATATGGGCGGGCGGCCTGGCAGCCATCTTCAGGAACTCCTTCTGGGCGGTGGCCATCCTTGCTTTCTTCGTCATGTTCCCGGAGATCAGCGACCAGAGCGAGTACGAGTTCGGTTGGTTCAAGCTTGGTTTCGAGTACCTGCCGGTGGGTCTCATCGGCATGTTCTTCGCGGCTATCATAGCCATACACCTTTCAACCATCTCCACGCACCTGAACCTGGGAGCCCTCTACGCCACCCGGGACCTTTACCACCACTACATAAACCCGGAGGCCGGCCAGGAGCGGCTGGTGTGGGTGGGCCGCCTGAACACTCTTTTGCTTCTTATCGGCAGCTTCATCCTGGGTCTTTCCATGGAGTCCATCACCGCCTGGCTGATCTTCGCTTTGTGGCTCCAGGCCGCGGGCATCTGGGTGCCGTCCATTCTGCAGGTGATCTGGTGGCGCTTCAACTCCTGGGGGTACCTCTCGAGCTGGATAGCCAACCTGGTCATGAGCTGGCTGGTGGTGTTCGTTCTCCCGGAGCTGGGAGTGCTGCCCCAGTTGCCCGACTGGGCCAGCTTCTGGCTGCTGGCGGTGCTGGTGGCCCTTATCTACGTGCCCGTGACCTGGCTTACCAGGCCCGACGACATGGACCACCTGGTGCAGTACTACGTGCAGGCCCGGCCGGTGGGCTTCTGGGGCCCGGTCCGGGAGGAGGCCATAAAACGCGGGCTTATCGAGGAGGCAAAGAGCGCGCGCGACAAAGGGCTTCTGGAAACCGACTGGTCACCCGCGGAGTCGGACGAGTGGACCATACACGACGTGCTGGCTTCCGTTTTTTCAGCGGTCTCATACATACTTATAGCAATAGGGGTCGCGGGTTCCCTGCTGCTTCTGTGGTGGGGTTTCCTTGCACTGATCGCGGGTTGCATATGCATCTACCTTATGTACAGGATCATAGACCCCAAGCTCAAGGCCATGTCAGTGGAGTTCGAGAAGATGCAGAAAACTCACCTCGAACGCGTGGATAAAACCACCCGGTGGGAGGCGTGAGATGATAGATGAATCCATGGGAAAGATACTCGGGATGGCCATGGCCTACGGGGTCAGCTCACTGGGGCTTCTGCTCGCCTATTACAACTATCGCAAGAGGATGGTAAAAGCCGAAAAGGTCTTCACCCCCAGAGCATGGGGCGTGCTGGCCGGGATAATTGCGGTGGTCGGCATAGCCGTGGTTGTAATATTCGTGTTGAGCGAGCCGGCTGCAAAAGAGGCCGGGGCGGACGCATACGCCGGTGAGATGGTTGAGGAGCCCGAGGAGTCAAAGATGGCCATAAGCGGGCCCGAACCGCTGGCAAAGCAGGAAGAGGAGAAATTGGCTATTGGAATAATCATTCCTGCCTTGATTTTCATCTTCTCCTTCTGGGTCACCTGGAGGCTCTACAAGCACTTCACAAGGAGGGTCGAGAAAGGAGATCTGGAGACGCCCGGCGGTGGAGGCGGCCCCCCGGAGGGGTCGTAATGCAGCCGGGGCGGGTAGCGGGTAACCCACATAGCTTTGCTATGTGGGCGCACGAAAGCGCAGGATGCATGTATTGGAAATAGAGTGATGAATTTTATGTCTTCGGGTGCACTTTATCCTGCTCGCTTGCGCTCGCGCACACAGGCAAGCTGTGTGCGCTACCCTATGATGTGAGAACGGAGGGAAAAGGTTGAAGAACCCCACATTGTCCACTGTGCTGAGCCTTATCCTGCCGGGGGTCGGCCAGATATACAACGGCGACTGGCTGCGGGGCATATTCTGGCTTATCATAACCCCCGGCTTCTGGATAGGGACCGGAGGGTGGCTGGGATGGGTCTGCCACCTGCTATCGGCATACACAGCCTACAGCCGCGCGAACGAGATAAACGCCTTTGCAGATTTCTGGGAGTAGAGCAAAGGCTCAGTCGCCAAAGGGGGACTTGAGAACGATGGTCTTCTCCCGCTCTTTTCCCACCGAGACCATGGTCACGGGCACTCCGGTGAGCTCGGCCATGCGATTTACATAGGCCTTGGCGTTGTCGGGCAGGCTTGAAAGGTCCGACGCCCCGGACAGGTCTTCCTGCCAGCCGGGCAGCTCCTCGTACACGGGCTCGCATGCGGCCAGGTCTTCCAGGTCCGGGGGGAAGTCCTTTAAGGTCTTTCCCCGGCATTGGTACCCCACGCAGACTTTCAAGGGATCAATCCCGGTGAGCACGTCCAGCTTGGTCACGGCCAGCTCGGTCAGCCCGTTGACCCCGGCCGCGTATGCCGCGGCAAAGGCGTCCCACCACCCGCATCGCCTGGGCCTGCCGGTGGTTGCGCCGAACTCGTCCCCCCTGTCCCGGAGCGTCTTTCCGATCTCGTCATCGAGCTCGGTGGGGAAAGGGCCTCCGCCCACCCTGGTGGTGTATGCCTTGGTGATGCCCATGACCTTGTCAATCTGTTTCGGTCCTACTCCGGTGCCGGTGCATGCCGCGCCCGCGGTGGTGTTGGAGCTTGTAACGTAGGGGTAGGTTCCGTGGTCAATGTCTAGCAGGGCGCCCTGGGCCCCTTCATAGAGTACGTTCTTTCCCTCTTTTATGGCGCTCTGCACGGCCCTGGAGGCGTTGCCGATATAAGGTCTAAGTTTTTCAGCATAGCCCTTGAACTCCTCTAAAAGCTGCTCCAAGTCAAAGGGCTTTTGTTCAAGGATGGCCTCGAGAAATAGGTTCTTCTCTTCCAGTGCCTGCGAGAGCCCGTCCGAGAGCCTTGCCGTGTCCAGGAGGTGATGCATGCGGAGCGCGGTGCGCGCTATCTTGTCTGAATAGGCAGGCCCGATGCCCCTCCCGGTGGTCCCTATTGCCGACTTTCCCCTCAGCTTCTCGCCCGACACGTCCATCAGGCGGTGGTATGGCATGATAAGCGCGGCCCGGTCGCTAATGAGGAGCTTGTTCCCGTCCTTCAGAAACCCCTTTTCCTGGAGCAGGTTTATTTCCTGTATGAGGACTTGAGGGTCTATAACCACCCCGTTTCCGATCACGCACGTTGCATCCTGGTTCATGACCCCCGAGGGCACCAGGTGAAGTATGGTCTTCTCGGAGTCAACCACCAGCGTATGGCCGGCGTTGTTCCCCCCCTGGAAGCGGACCACCATGTGGGCCATGGAGGAGCAGAAATCCACCAGCTTGCCTTTGCCCTCGTCGCCCCACTGGGCGCCCACCATCACTACAACCGGCATGAAAGTTCTCCAGGTCCTATCAGTCCAGGAACAACTGGCTAACGGAGATTATATGCGGCAGGGACTTGATCTCCTCGATGACCTCCTGGCCCACGGGCGAGTCAATGTTCACCATGCACAATGCCTGCTCGTCCCTTCTGCCAAGCTGGAACCTGCCGATGTTGATCTCGTGCCGGGCGAGGGTGTTGCCCAGGTTTCCGATCACCCCGGGCTTGTCATGGTTCTGTATCACCAGTATGGGCCCCTCCGGTATGCCGTCCATGTAGATCCTTCCCAGTCTTACTATCCTGGGGTTCTTCTTGCCGAATATGGTGCCCCACACGTCGCGGAGCTCCTGGTCGTGCGCGTCCAGGCTGAGCTTTATAAGGGTGGTGTAATCGTGCGTCTCCCTGCTTATGGTCTCGTTCACCTGCATGCCTTTGCTCTTTGCTATGGCCGGCGCGTTCACGTAGTTCACCGGCTGGTCCGTGTACGCGCCCAGGAGTCCCTTGAGCGCTGCATGGGTTACGGGCCGGGTGTCGTAGCTTGCCACCTCGCCGCTGTAAGTGACTCTGAGGTTGTGGATGTGCCTGGTGAGCTGTCCCATCATGGCGCCCATCCTCTCGGCCAGGTCAAGGTATGGCTTTATAAGCTCCATATGCTCGGGAGAGATGGATGGGAAGTTCACCGCGTTGGTGATCATGCCTTTTATCAGGTAGTCGGACAACTGCTGGGCGATCATGAGCGCCACCTTCTCCTGGGCCTCTCCGGTGGAGGCGCCCAGGTGGGGGGTCATTATCAGGTTGGGGTGTTTTAATATGGGCCAGCCCGGGTCGGGCGGCTCCTTGGGGAACACGTCCAGGGCCGCTCCCGCCACCTTTCCGCTCTCCATCGCCTCATAGAGGGCGTCAATGTTCACCACTTCCCCGCGGGAGCAGTTTATGATCCTCACCCCCTGCTTCATTTTCCCTATGGTGTCCCTGTTCACCAGGTTCCTGGTCTCCGGAAGCCTGGGCACGTGCAGGGTGATGAAGTCCGACCTTGCAAGCAACTCGTCCAGCCCCAAAAGCTCCACCCCCAGCGCCTTGGCAGCCTCTTGGGTCACGTAAGGGTCTGATGCCACCACCTCCATTTTCAGGCCCCGGGCCCGCTCAGCCACCGCCCTGCCGATCTGGCCGAGGCCGACAATACCCAAGGCCTTCCCGGTGATCTCGACCCCCAGGAACTTCTTCTTCTCCCACCTGGCCTCCCGCAGGGAAGCGGTGGCCTGGGGTATGTGCCTTGCAAGCGCGCACAGCATGGAGATGGCGTGCTCCGCGGTGGTCACGGTGTTTCCACCCGGCGCGTTCATGACCACTATCCCCTTGCTGGTTGCCGCCTGCACGTCAATGTTGTCCACGCCCATGCCGGCGCGGCCGATGGCTTTCAGCCGGCCGGCTTTTTCCATGACCCGGGCGTCCACCCTGGTGCCGCTCCTTATGGCCAGGGCGTCGAAGTCGGCTATGATCTCCGCGAGCTTTTCCGGGTCGTTGGTACTCTTGTCGTTGTCAATCACAGCCTCTATCTGGCCGGTCGCCTCCATGGCCTCCTTTGCCACCGGGGTCATGTTGTCCCTGATCATCACCTTGTACATTTAAAAAGCCTCTTTATAAGGAATTGCGCATAATACAATAGATCATCCCAGAGCTTTTAACAACGCAGCAGTCCCTGCGCCGGGTGTGAAGGAATGGCCCAGGCCCATGAGCGTCTGCTCCAGCGCGCCCACCGCCACCAAGAGGTCCCACTGGCTTATGTGGCCCATGTGGGCGACCCTGAAAATCTTGCCCTTGGCCTGGCTCTGTCCCCCGGCGATTGTCACCCCGTGCTCCTCACGCATGACCTTCACTATCTCCTGGGCGTCCATGCCATCGGGCGCCTTTACCGCGGTGAGCGCGGGCGAGGGGGCCCCGGGCGCGAACAGCTCGAGTCCCAGGGCCTGCATGGCCTGCCTGGTTGCCCTGGCCATGCGCTCGTTTTCCGCATAGATTTTATCCAGCCCTGTCTCCCTGCACCTCGCGAGCACATCGCAAAGGCCTATGACCAGGGTTATGGCCGGGGTGTAAGCGGTGCTGTTGTCCTTTATATTCTTCAGCTCTTTTTTAAAGTCAAAGTAGAACTTCGGCAGGTCAGAGCTCTCGGCTGCCTGCCAGGCCTTTTCCGACAGGCATGCGAACCCCAGCCCGGGCGGCAGCATGAGCGCCTTCTGGCTGCCGGTGACCAGGGCGTCTATTCCCCACTCGTCAAAGGGAATGGAGCACACCCCCACCCCGGTGACCCCGTCAACAATGAGCAGGGTGTCGGTCCCCCTGGTCATGTCGGCCAGCTCCTCCACCGGATGCACCACCCCGGTGGAGGTCTCGGTGAACTGGACCAGCACGGCCTTGGCAGGACCCTTGTCAAGCCTTTTTTTGACCTCGCCCGGGTCCACGGCCTGGCCCCAGGTTACGTCAACAGCGTCAACCTCGAGACCGTAAGCATCCGCGACCTCGGCCCACCTCTCCCCGAACTTGCCGCCTCTGACCACCACCACCCGGTCGCCGCGGCTCATGGTGTTTATTATTGTTCCTTCCATGGCGCCAGTGCCCGAGCTCGAAAGCACCAGGACCTCCTGCTTTGTCTGGAACAGCTCTTTCAAGCCCTCCCTGACCTCTGAAAGGATGCCCCTGAACTCCGGGTGCCGGTGGTGGATCACCGGCAGTCCCATGGCAGCCATGGTGCTCTCTGATACGGGCGTGGGGCCCGGGGTGAGCAAGTACTTTTTCTGCATTCTTAAAACCCCCTGCGATTAGGTCTTTTTCCTTTTTCCGGCGCTTTTTTTCCTGGTCTTTGACGCCTTCTTTCCCCGGGCCGCCCGCGCTCTCAGCCTGATGGCGTTCAGTTTTATGAACCCGGTGGCGTCTTTCTGGTCGTATCCTCCGGCCCGGTCGAAGCTTACCAGGGCCTGGTCGTAGATGCTCTCTTGAGACTTCCTGCCCACCACCATGCAGCTTCCCTTGTAGAGCTTCAGCCTTGCTGTACCGCTCACGTGCTCCTGGGTGTCGTCTATCAGCGCCTGCAAGGCCTCGCGCTCGGGCGAGTACCAGAAGCCGTTGTACGCGAGCCTTGCGTATTGGGGCATCAGGCTGTCCTTTAGGAACATGGCCTCGCGGTCAAGGGTGATGGACTCGACCGCCCGGTGGGCCGCGTGGAGCACGGTCACTCCCGGGGTCTCGTAAACTCCCCTTGACTTCATGCCCACGAACCTGTTCTCCACCATGTCCACCCTTCCCACGCCGTGTCTGCCGGCTGTGCGGTTGAGCTTTTCGATCAGGGTCACGGGGGCGTACTTCCTGCCGTTTAACTTGACCGGGTTCCCGCTCTTGAACTCGACGGTTACATACTCGGGCCTGGCCGGGGCCTTCTCCGGGCTCACGGTCATGGTGAACATTGATTCGTCGCAGGGGTTCCACGGGTCCTCGAGCACCCCTCCCTCGCAGCTCACGTGCATGAGGTTCGCGTCAGAGCTGTAGGGCTTCTCAGCGGTCACGGGCACCGGTATTCCCCTTTCCCTGGCGTACTCGATCATCTGCGGCCGGGAGGATAAGTTCCAGGCCGGGTCGCGCCAGGGAGCGACAACTCCGAGATCGGGGGCGAGCGCGGCCGCGGTGAGCTCGAACCTCACCTGGTCGTTGCCCTTGCCCGTGGCCCCGTGTGCGATGCAGGCGGCGCCCTCGGCCAGCGCGGTCTCCACCAGCTTCCTGGCGATCAGCGGCCGGGCAAGTGAGGTGCCCATGAGGTAGAGGTCCTCGTAGCGCGCATTGGCCCGGAGCGCCGGGAATATGAAGTCGGTTGCGAACTCCTGCCTGGCGTTAATTACGAGCGACTTCCTGGCGCCCGTTTCCGCGGCCTTTTTCTTTACGCCTGCAAGGTCCTCCCCCTGGCCGAGGTCAATGCAGGCCGCGATCACGTAGAGGTCATGGGTCTCGATCAGCCAGCGAAGTATAACCGAGGTGTCCAGGCCGCCGGAGTAAGCGAGCACTACTTTCTTTTGTTTTGCCATGAATCCGCTCCGCCCAAAGAATGCTATTTTATTTAAGTTTATTTTGCGATGCAAATGTTTGAAAGAGGTGTAAGTTTTAAGGTGTGAGTGAGTTATAAGGTTTGAGGTCCGAGGGGTAGGCCCTCACAACTCACCCCTCAAACCTTTTACTCTTGTTTCTCCCTGGCCTCGTTAAGCGCCTTCATGAGAGCGGGCTCGTTCTCGAGGGACGGCTGCTCCTCGATGGCATCTTCAAGCAGTTCCACCACTTCGGAGTATTTCTCCTGGGACATGAGGAACTGGGCGTACTCTTGCATGTAGAGCACGCTCTCGTCCTCGATCAGCTCCTCGGCCCGCTTGAACTCGGCCTCGGCAAGCCCGGGCCTCTGGAGCCTCCGGTAATACGCCGCCATGCCCAGGTGTCCCAGCTCGTTGTTTGTAATAGTAGGGTGTGCGAACTTCTCGCGAGCCTTCTCCATCTCCCCGAGGTCAAGATATATCCTGCCGATGTAGTAATGGGCAAAGGGATTGCGTTCTCTTAGCTCCAGCGACTTTTCAAAAGCTTCTATCGCTTTCCTGTATTCGGCCTGAGCGGTCTCGAAGTCCTTTTCGCTCCTTGCGATGCCGCCCATCCTGATGTAGACCGAGCCGATCTTGTTGTAGCCCACGTGTGTCTCCTCGATGGTGTCGAAGTAATGGCGGTAGGCTTCCAGGGCCTCCTGGTTCCTGCCCAGTCCGAAGAGTGCATCCGCCCGGTTCTGGAGGGCCTGCGGGTTCTCAGGGTCTTTCTCCAGGGCCTTCTCGCTCATCTCCAGCAGGTTCTTGAACTTGGATGCGGCCAGGGCGCTGTTTGCGTTCATGAGCAGTTGCATCACGTCCTTGTAGTCCTTGGGGTCCTTTTCAAGCGCCTTTTCCGGGTCGCCCTTGTGACTTCCCACGATATAGCCCAGTGCTTCCAGTTGCTTCTGGAGCTCCGGGGACACGTCGGCCTCCATGGTGTCCAGCCTGGCCTTGCCGTACCTGTTCTCCATCTCCTCCAGCCTGCTCCGCAACTGTGCCGCGATCTTCTTTTCCTCTTCGGCTATGTTGTGCAGCTCTCCGGGGTCCTCTTCAAGGTCGTACAGCTCCGGGGTGGGGGCCTTGATGTACTTGTAATTCTCTCCCACGATGCCCGCCAGTGGAGACCAGTTGTAATGCAGGAAGGCCCACTTGGATTCGAGGAAGGCGAACCTCTCCACCCCCGAAGGGTGGGGATTGGCCTCGATTATGCTCCGCAGGCTCTTGCCCTCGACCTCGTTCGGCGTCCTCTCGATGCCAAGATAATCGAGCACCGTGGGCATTATATCCATCTGGCTGGCCACGGTTTTGATCCTGCGCCCGGGGTCCTTTACACCGGGGATGCGCATGATCAGGGGCACGTGCTGGGTGGACTCGTAAATGAAGGTGGCGTGGGTCCTCTCCTCGTGGTCGCCCAGTCCCTCGCCGTGGTCCCCCACCGCTATGATGAGAGTGTTGTCGTATATTCCGGCCTCGATCAGCTTGTTGATGACCCTCTTTATCTGCGCGTCCATGAAGGCTATCTCCGCGTCGTAGAGGTTCCGGTAAAGTGCCCTGTAACTCTCGGGGGGTTCATACTGGGCATGGGGGTCGTAGTAATGCACCCACAGGAAGAAGGGCTTGCGGGTGTTTTCATCCAGCCACTCGAGGGACGCGTCCGTGACCACGTCCGCCTTCCGCTCGGCCACCAGCGCGCTTCTCTCCACCTGGGGCTCGATGTCCTCCTCGTCCCAGTGGTCAAAGCCCTGGTCAAGGTTGAACACCTTTTTCAGGACCGCGGCGCTTATGAAGGCCGCGGTGTTGTATCCGGCTTCTTTCAATACCTCAGCCATGGTCTCGAGCTTTGGCGGGACCCGGTAGCCGCCGTTGTCCGCCACCCCGTGATACAAGGGCACGGTGCCGCTCAGGATGGAGGTGTGCGCCGGCAGGGTGAGAGGCACGTGGCTGTAAGCCCTCTCGAAGAGCACCCCTTCCCTGGCCAGCCTGTTCAGCGCCGGCGTCTCCACCATGTTGTGTCCGTAGCAACGGATATGGTCGGCCCGGGTGGTGTCCAGTGTGAGCAGGAGCACGTTCAACCTGGACGAGCGCTCGCACCCCGTGCCGGCTGCCAGGCTCCAGAGAAGAGCCGCGCCCCCGACGCACCATACAACCAGAAGCGCGCCTGTAATGCCGGACCCGGATTTGCGGATGAATTCCCTCATCAGTCCCCTGGACATAGATTCTTTCCCGTCCGAATAGTTATTATCACAGATAAAAACGGACTTTCAACGGGTCCGGTTGAATTTTCCAGGGCCTTAAGAGCTCTTAAGTTCCGCGGACCTGCCAATGTACGCTATATTCCTTTCTTTATTATGTCCCTTGCTATAAGCCGCGTCTGTATCTGGTTGGTCCCGCCTCCGATCTCCCCCAGCTTGGCGTCTCGGAAGTATCGCTCCACGTTGTACTCCTTTATGTAGCCGTATCCTCCGTGAATCTGCACCGCGTCGGAGGCGGCCTTTACCGCTGCCCGGGAAGCAAACAGCTTTATCATGGCGGCCTCCCGCGTTATGTCACTGCCTTCCTGGGCCATGTTCACCGTGTGATAGCAATAGGTGCGCGATATCTCTAGGTTCATGGCCATTTCCGCTATCATTTTTTGTACCAACTGAAAGTCGCCGATGGGCCGGCCGAACTGCTTCCTCTCCTTTACGTACCGGGTGCATATCTCCAGGCACGCCTGCATGATGCCGATGCTGGTGGATGCCCCCATGCTCCGCTCCGCGTTCAGCGTCAAAAACATCTCCCGGAACCCGTCCCCTTCGGTTCCCAGAAGATTTTTCTCGGGCACGGCTACGTCTTCCATGAACACCTCGGAGAGCTGTGAGCAGCGCATGCCCATCTTGTCGAACTTGTTTCCCACCTGTAGTCCGTCCATGTCCCGCTCCAGTATAAGCTGCACTCCCCCTTGAGCGCGCTGGGTCCCCGGGAGCCGGGCCACCAGTATGAAGTAGTCGGCAACAGGGCCGTTGGTAATAAATGTCTTGGAGCCGTTACATACGTAATAGCCTTTCTCCGGCCTGGCAATGGTTGACAGGGCCAGGGAGTCGGAGCCGGCCTCGGGCTCGGTCAGCATCCAGCTTGCAAGCTTGGCCCCGCTTATCACCTCGGGCAGGTAGCGCCTCTTCTGATCCTCGGTGCCAAGCATCTCCACCGAGTGCACGAAGTTCAGCGAGCAAACGTTGAGGCTCACGGCAAGGCCGGGCGCACCCCGGGCGACCTCCTCCTTGATGATGGCCGTGGAAAGCAGATCAGCGCCGGCGCCCCCGTAGTCCGGGGAGGCCGTAGGCCCGATAAAGCCGAGGCCCCCCATCTTCCGGTACTGCTCCATGGGGAACTCGTTGTTTTCATCCAGCCTGGCGGCGACCGGCATGATCTCATTGTCAATAAACCTTCTCACCTGTTCTCGCAGGGCCTCGTGATCGCTGGTAAGATACGGATACATGGCGAGCTCCTTTCCTGGCGCCATAATTACTTAACCCTTTATTTTTATCACAAAGATGCCCTCTGCACGAACCTTTTATTAATCACGGCTTGCAGGCAAGGGGGGCATGGGTTATATTTCCGGCGGACGTACACCGAGCTTTTAGCTTTGGGGGAGGAGATGGAAAATCCCGAGCTACAGGGAATCATGGGCATCGTGCCCACCCCTCTTACAGATGACGGCGACGTTGACGAGAGCGGGCTCTCGCACCTGATCGAGCACTGCGTTGACAGCGGCCTGCACGGGGCGGTGGTGCTGGGCTCGGACGGCGACTTCCCCTTCCTCACCTGCGAGCAGAAGCGGACGGTCATCAGGACGGCGTGCGAGGCTGGCGCGAAAAAGATCCCTGTCATCACCGGGGCCACCGCCTTCGGCACCAGGGAAGCGGTGGAGTACGCCCGCCTGGCCGGGGATGCGGGGTGTCAGGCGGTGCTGGCCGCGCTTCCCATGTACTGGCGGCTGGGGCTCGAAGAGATAAAGCTTCATTTCAAAGAGCTGGCAAACCAGGGCGGGCTGCCCATAATATTCTATCACTTCCCCGAGACCACCTCCACGGTGCTCTCCCCCGAGGAGATAGCCCAGGTGACCGCGCTTTCGGGGGTGCACGGGGCCAAGATAACGGTTATGAACAGGTCATTCTTAAAGAGGATCATAAAGCTCACCCGCACCGGCCTTTCCGCGGTGTTCGCCGGCAGCTCGTTCATGATGAGGCACACCTTGAAGAACGGGGGCGCGGGTGTGCTGTGCCCGCTTCCCCTGATAGCGCCCGAGGACTGCCTGGCCCTGTACAATGCCATGGACCAGGGCGAGATGGACAAGGCCCAGGACTTGCAAGACCATCTACTGGGTGCGCTGCCAATTATGACCGAGCTCGACTACGCTCCATCCGTGAGCATCCCCTACTTCAAGGCCATGGCGGCAAAGCCATATACGGGCCCGCCTGAAAGGCCGTCATCAACCGTGGCACTGGTAAAGGAAGCGCTCAGGTTGCAGGGGCATCCCGTAACCTCGGTCGTTCCCGGGCCTTGCCCGCCCATAACGCGGGAGCAGAGCGACCTGGTAAAGAAGACCCTCGAGGCCCAGGGCTGGCTCTGATAAAAGCGTAAAGCCTTAGATGGAAGACAAGCTTAAAGACCTGTGGTACCTGAAGCTTCCCAGCAGGCACATGGCGGAGCTGATATTTATTGTGGAGGCCTACGAGGGGATGGCCGTCTGCAGGGTGCTTGACAAGGAGCAGGGGGTGATCGAGCTACTGGTGGCCCCCGACCGCGAGAGCGAGCTTGAGACGGTGCTGGGTGGTTTGCGCGGAAGGTTCGAATGGGAGCGGGTGGAAAGGCCCCCCGGGGTAAAAAGCATTGCAGACGATATTGAGAGCGATTGAGATAATAGTAATTCACCGCGGAGGAAGCTGATGCAAGAGGATGAGCTGCTTTCAGGTGTGGAGGTCGAGGGAGTGTTGAAGCGCGCCCTGGAGAGGGGTGGCGAGCTTGCGGACCTGTTCGCCGAGGAGAAGAGCTCCACCCTGATCGAGGTCGAGGACCAGCGGGTGGAGCGGCTGATACAGGGAAGGCGCTCGGGCTCGGGTGTGCGCGTGATCCACGACCACCGGACCTCGTACAGCTTCGCGGACCTTATAAACAAGAGTTCGCTTACGGAATGCGCGCAAACCGCTTCCACCGCGATAAAGAAGGGGGGAGAGCAAAAGCCGGTCCCTGTTGGAAAAGGGTGGAGCGCACACCTCTTGCCTGCGAAGACTCCTCCCCGAGAAAAGGATGTCTCTTGCAAGCTGGACCTGGTGTGGAAGGCAGAGGCGGCCGCCCGCAAGGCCGACCCCAGGATCGTGCAGGTCAGAGTGCTATACATGGACCAGGTGCGCAGGACCGCGGTGGCTGACAGCCAGGGGCTCATGGCATCGGACAATGTCACCTACATTTTATTATACGTGATCGCCATTGCAGGGGACCACTCCGGCATACAGATGGCTCACGAGTCGCTGGGGGGAACGGGCGGTCTCGAGGTTTTCAATGAGCGCGGTCCCGAGGAGGTAGCTTCAGCCGCGGCCAGTAGGGCGCTGCAAAACCTCGATGCGAGGCCGGCTCCTGCCGGGAGCATGCCGGTGGTGCTTGCTTCCGAGGCCGGCGGCACCATGATACACGAGGCAGTGGGCCACGGCCTGGAGGCCGACCTTGCAGAGCAGGGGATGAGCGTGTACGCGGGCAAGGCGGGCCAGCAGGTGGCCTCGCCTCTCGTCACCGTGCTGGACGACGCCACCGTGCCCGGATGGCGCGGTTCCTTCTCCATTGACGACGAGGGCACTCCCGCCCAGAAGACCGTGCTGGTGGAGGAAGGGGTATTGAAAGGGTACATGTACGACCGGAGGCTCGCGGCAAAGACGGGGAAAAAGAGCACGGGCAATGGAAGGCGCGAGTCATACGCCCACCCGCCCATAGTGAGAATGACAAACACCATGATAGCTCCCGGCAGTACCGACCCCGGAGGCATCGTAAGGTCCGTGGACAAGGGCCTCCTGGTAAAGCGCATGGGAGGAGGCGAGGTCAACACTGTAAACGGCGACTTCGTGTTCGAGGTGGAGGAAGGCCACCTGATCGAGAAGGGAGAACAGGGGGACCCGGTGAGAGGGGCGACATTGACCGGCAACGGCCCCCGGGTGCTGATGGAGATAGACATGGTGGGTAATGACCTGGGCACGGCCATCGGCACCTGCGGAAAGGACGGCCAGGGTGTGCCGGTGGCCGACGCACAGCCCACGGTCCGCATCCCCGAGATAGTGGTGGGAGGAAGGATCGTAAAGGATTGACGCAAGAGCGGGAAAAGGACACGGCAAGCAGGGTCATAGCCCTGTTCGCCTCTGCCAGGCTCACGCTGGTGCTGCTGTCAGCCATTGCTGTGCTCTCCTTCCTGGGGGTCACCGGCTGGCTGGGACTGGGAGACGTGTACCACGAAAAGTTCTTCCAGCTTCTTCTCGGGCTTCTTTTCACCAACCTCCTGGTATGCACCGTGGAGAGGCTGCCGGCACAGGTGAAAAAGTTCAGCATGGACAAGGGGACCGAGGCCCCCCCGCCCCCCAGGGAGCCGGACTATGTAATCCAGACGAAGCTGAAAAGCGCGGAACAAGCGATATCCATGGCCGAGGAGCTGGCTTTTAAGAAGAGGGGCAAGCTCCCCCGCCGCGAAATCACCTTAAAGCACGGAGAAAAGAGCGGGCCCTCCCTGGTTTCGTTCTGCTCCAGCGGGCGAATGAGCCTGCTTGGCCCGCCGGTAACGCATCTCGGCATCCTGGTTATTCTCATCGGGGCCATCATGGGCAGCATGTGGCCTTTCAGCGCCTTCATCTACATGAGGCCGGGACAGAAGAGCGACACGGCGCTTTCCATGCAGAACCAGGCCGAGGTTCAACTGGGCTTTACCATCTCCTGCAACGACTTCGAGATAAAATATTACGATGACACCAAGGCGCCCGCGGACTACATCTGCGACCTCTCCATACTGGACCAGGGCCGGGAGGTCGCCCGCAAGGTCATCGAGGTCAACAAGCCGCTTTATTACAAGGGCTTTGGCATATACCAGAGCTCGTACAAGCTCGAGCCGCTGATAAGGCTCACCGCCCGCAATGTGGAGCAGGGGGACACTGTAAGCAAAACGCTCATGCTGGAAGAGCCCTGGACCCTTGCGGGCACGTCTGTTACATTCGTGGCAATGGACTTTGAGAAGGAGGCCGTGGGCATGGGCAGGAGGCTCGGGCCAAAGCTTACGGTGTGGCGCTTTATTAACGACAAGTTCGGGGGAGAGATAAAGCTGTTCGAGATGTTCCCGGACTTCGACAAGTCGAGAGAAGGGGAGTACACGCTCTCATTCACCACGAAAGAGTCCCGCCTGAAGACCGGGCTCAAGATAATAAAGGACCCCGGAGTGCCGGTGGTATGGGCCGGGTTTGCAGTGCTGGTGCTGGGAGCGATGCAGAGCCTGTTCATATATCACCGCCGTGTCTGGCTGGTGGCCAGGGAGGTCGAGGCTGGGGTCGAGCTCGGACTTGTCGGCCGCACCAAAAAGGCCCGGGGCATGTTCAATGCTCGCCTCCGGCAAATGGCGGAGAAGCTGAAAGACGGCCTCGGGGCCTGAGTAGAACCGGGACAGGGAATGGCGATTAATTTAGCCACCTTCAGATGAGTCATGACTACGAGGGTGGCGCAATTCACTATGAGAGTGGCGCATTTTGTAATAGGTTGAAAAGCAATAAGATCCCTTATGTTGTCAAAAGCAAGACCACACCATATCATGCAATGTAATGAATTTATAAAGGAAAAATAATGGAATTCGAAATATATTGCGATGAGAGTCGCCAGGACCTGTTTAAGTCTCCTGTGCCGAGAAACAACTTCGTCCTTATTGGTGGAATATGGATAAAAGCAGAAGACCGCCGGGCATTCAAGCAAGCCTTAAAGGAAATAAGAGATAAATACAATGTCCATAGCGAATTTAAATGGAATAAAGTGAGCCCTTCAAAGATTGATTTTTATGTTGATCTTATAAATTTCTACTTTGACAACGAAATTAGATTCAGGACTATTGTACTCCACGCGAGTGAGCTAGATACGGTTAAGTTCCATGAGGCAGACAAAGAACTCATGTTCTATAAGTTCTACTATCAAATGCTCCATCACTGGATTCTAGATAAAAACAGGTACAGGATATTTGTTGACACCAAGACCAACCGTGTTCACAGCAGGCTTAATACATTGAAGAAATGCTTGGCCAAATCAAACCTATTATCAGAGATTGATGTGCAGGCTTTACCATCTGATGAAATGGACTTAATGCAACTGGCTGATCTGTTAATAGGATCCGTCAGTTATAAATTCCATCAAGGGTCTGAAAGCTATGCTAAGCTTATGATAGTAGCTAAGATCGAGGAAAGGCTTGCGCACGAAATACGTCCGACTCCAAGGCATGAACAAAAGTTTAATGTATTCAGATTTAAACCTGGCGGGGGCTGGTAATGCCTTTACCGCCACTTGTAATATTGCCCGATGAGGCGACATATGAGCAATATTTCAGAAGGGAGTATATCAACAAGAGCCCAATCACCACATTTGACGGGATTGATGTTTGGTTCTTTGGCCATAATTTCAAGCATGCATTCTACGTGAAGTCATCAAGAGAACCGGGTGCGAGGAAAGATGCATTCAGTGAAGAGAGAGCAAGGCGAATGGGCTGGATTCGAGCAGTACTTGTTAATCCTGGCGCCGAAGTCTATAGACGGAAAATGCCCCATGGTAAAATTAACAGAATAGCGCTCTTACCGATCGAAAGATATGCTGTGATCATTCAAGTAGAAAAGAGTATGAAAAAGGCTAATTTTATCACCGCCTATAATGTGACCAGCGATTCTGCTTATCAAAACATGAGGAGAAATCCAGTGTGGTGATAATTAAATTAGCCGCTGATACGGTTCAGCGGCTGAAACCTTTGTGGGTCCATTTCCCTTGGTAATGGACAATATAAATTTAACATCTGACTATACAGATGTCAAGAAAAAACGTAAAAAGTATGACAATTCAGCAGGTTATAGAAAACCCGCGAGCACTGACATCCTCTCCGTGTTGAAGGATTTAGACAAGGAAAGCTGATATGCTTAAAGTGCTGCCGTCAATTAACCAGGTGATGCTCATTCCGGGTGTGGCCGAGTTGTGCCGCTCCTGGCCGCGCGAGCTGGTGGTCGAGTGGACCCGGGAGGCGGTGGAAGAGGTCCGGGCCGAGATACACAGAGGGGCCCGGCTGCCCACCGGAGAGGACGGCAAGATCGAGAGCAAGCTCATGGCCGAGCGGGTAAAGAGGAGGGCTCTTATGACGTTGTCTCCATCTCTCAAGCGGGTGGTAAACGCCACCGGGGTGGTGATCCACACCAACCTGGGGCGCTCGCCCCTGAGCTCCGAGCTCATGGGTGCGATGAAGGACGTGCTGGGCGCCTACTCGAACCTCGAGTACGACCTCGCAAAGGGGGAGCGCGGATCAAGGCACGTGCACCTTACCAGTCTGATCAGGCGGGTGACGGGTGCGGAGTCGGGCCTGGTGGTGAACAATAACGCGGCCGCGGTGCTGGTGGTCCTGAACACCCTTGCCCGGGGCAGGGAGGTGGTGATCTCCCGGGGTGAGCTCATCGAGATCGGGGGCTCTTTCCGCATGCCGGACATCATCTCTCGGGGAGGGGCTATGCTCCGCGAGGTGGGGACAACAAACAGGACCAGGGTCTCGGACTACGCAAGCGCCATAACCGAGGAGACCGCGCTCATACTCAAGGTGCATACGTCAAACTACCGGATGACCGGCTTCACCGAGGAGGCGGACCTCGCAGACCTGGTCAGGCTGGGGCGGGACCGCGGGGTGCCGGTGATGATGGACCTGGGCTCAGGCCTCTTGATTGACCTTGAAAAGCAGGGGCTGCCAGGAGAAAAGCCGGTCAGGCACTTTGTGGACACGGGCGCGGACGTGGTTACTTTCAGCGCGGACAAGCTGCTGGGCGGTCCCCAGGCCGGGTTCATCGTGGGCAGGGCCGACGTGATCGAGGACGTAAAGAGGAACCCCCTGGTGCGCGCGCTCAGGGTGGGAAAGACCACCCTGGCCTCGCTCCAGGCCATGCTTTCAAATTACCTCTCCCCTGATGAAGCCGCAAAGAAGATACCCACCCTGGCCCTTCTCCTTCGGCGGCCGGAGAGCATAAGGCGCTCCGCGAAAAACCTGGCGGACCGGATCTCGCGCGAGCTTCCGCATGCGCGCGTCGAGGTTTCCAGGGACCAGGCCCTTGCCGGCGGGGGATCGCTCCCTGCGCAGCCGCTTCCCACTTACGTGGTTAGCATCGAGATACCGGGCATGGAGGCCGAGGACGTCTCCGCAGGGATGAGGAATGCACCCGTGCCGGTGATAGGCCGCATGCGCTCTGGCAGGTTCTGCCTGGACTGCCGGACCATACTTGCCGGAGACGCCTCTCATATAATCGCCGCGCTGGAACGGGTCAAGGGGACGGAGTAGCGCGCGATGCCTGCGATCCCCGCTCTGGTGATGGGCACCGCCGGCCACGTTGACCACGGAAAGACCTCGCTGGTAAATGCGCTTACCGGGGTTGATCTCGACACCCTTTCCGAGGAGAAGGCCAGGGGTCTTACAATCAACCTCGGCTTCACCCACTTTGACACCCCCTCCGGCATACGGGTAGGCATCGTGGACGTGCCCGGCCACAAGAGGTTCATAAAGACCATGCTGGCCGGGGCCCACGGCATAGACTTCGTGCTCTTCCTGGTGGCCGCGGACGACTCGGTCATGCCCCAGACCAGGGAGCACCTGCACATCCTGCGGCTTTTGGGCGTGGACAAGGGCATAAAGGTCATCACCAAGACGGACCTGATGGACGAAGAGCTGATCGAGCTGGTTGAGGAAGAGGTCGAGGAACTGGTTTCCGGGACCTTCCTGGAGGACGCGCCGGTCATAAGGTTTTCGAGCGTCACCGGAGAGGGGCTTGAACGGCTCAAGAAGCAGATAGACGAGCTGGCAAAAGGCATCAAGCCGCGCGAGCGGGGCACATACTTCCGCATGTTCGTGGACCGCTCCTTCACCCTGGCAGGAGCGGGCACGGTGGTCACGGGGACCCCGTGGTCGGGCGGGGTGTCGCCCGGCGACGAGCTCGAGGTGCTGCCAGAAGGGGGCAGGGCCAGGGCCAGGAATATAGAGATCCACGGGGAGCAGGCCGAGCGGGCCAGGGCGGGACAGCGCACTGCCATAAACCTGCGCATGCTCGATCGCACCGAAGTGAAAAGGGGGAACATGCTGGCCACACCGGGGATGGTGAGGCCCACCTACATGGTGGACGCCGGGATCGAGGTGCTGGAGGACTTTCCAAGGCCGGTGCCCCACTGGTCCAGGGTGAGGTTCTACATCGGCACGCACGAGAGCTTCGGCAGGCTGGTGCTGCTGGAGGAGAACCAGGTGTCGCCTGGACAGGCGGGTTACGTGCAGCTCAGGCTGGAGAGCCCGGCGCCGGCTGCCGTTGGCGACCCGTTCATTTTAAGGGACTTCTCCGCGGAGAGGACCATGGGAGGAGGGACCATCCTGGACCCCCACCCTGTAAAGCACAAGCGGAAGAAGGCCCTGGTGGTGGAGGACCTGAAAAGGAGGGAGTCAGGGTACCTGGAGGAGGTGTTCGAGCTGGAGGTGAGAAAGGCTGGCTACTTTATAAAGAGGAGTCGGGTGGCAAGGGAGCTGGACGTGGAGATGGACAAGGCCGGCCAGGCCGCGGCCGGGCTGGCGGAAAAAGGAAAAATCATACTCATGGTTCCTGAAAGGGCAACCCACATAGCTCGCTATGTGGGCGAGCGAAGCGATCCGGGTCCCTGGGTCATACACCGCGAGGCCTGGGACCGGCTGGTAAGCAGGGCAATGCAGATTCTGAAGGAGCATCACCAGTCCCTGCCACAGCTTGATACCGGGCTCTCGGAACAGGAGCTCCGGGAGAGGACAGCCAGGGCAGCGGGGACCGACCTGCCCGAGGAGCCCTTCCATAACGCCCTGGAGCGCCTGAAAGCCCACAGGGTGCTGAGGGAGGTCGAGGGCACCTATGCCCTGTCCGAGCACACCGCCAGCCTGGGAGCGGATGACCAGGCGGCCCTGGCAAGGATAAGGGCCCAATACTCCGAGTCCCCCATGGCGCCGCCATCCACATCCGAGGCGCTCGATGGCTCGGACCTGCCAAAGCAGGTGATACGAGAGTTCCTTGACAGGCTGGTGCGCGAGGGCGAGCTCCTGCGCGTGAGCCGCGAGTTCCTCTTCGAGAAAAAGGCGGTGGAGGAAGCCAAGCAAGGGCTTCTCGATTACCTTGAGAAAAATGAGACTATAACCGTGTCCAGGTTCCGCGAGATTGCCGGGACCTCGCGAAAGTACGCCGTGCCCCTCCTGAACTACTTTGACAACCAGGGCGTGACCGTGCGCCAGGGCGAGATCAGAAGGAAAGGCCCCAAAGCCGTAAAAAATCCGCCTGACCCTTGAAAATATTTATGTATGGGGTATAATCCCTCGGTGAAAGGAGGGAGATGAAATGAAAAAAGGACACTTCATCCAGGTTGTGGCTCTCGTCTGTATGAGCGCTTTTGCCGTCATGCTGGGGTGCAGCGCCGAGGACATCGAAGATGAGATATGCGACGTGGACTGCGCATCTGTAACCGAGAGCTATTACGGAAGCACTGTTTACGGGCTGATTGATGGACAGACGCCGATGCATATCATATTGGAAGCCATCCCGGAAAGCGGCGGCTCGGTGTCGGAGGTCTATGAAATCACCTTTGATGAGTCCAACATTGACGCCAGCAACAACGTCTACTTTAACCCGGATACGGATGACACCCTGGGGAACGCAATTTTCAGCGGGTATGACGACCCTGAACCTGAAAAAGTATTTCTTTCCGAGTACCCCTGCTCGGACGCCAGGATAGAGCTGCAAAGCAACTGGAACGTAGCCGGCGTAAGATTAATATCCGGCGTCATAAAGGGCGAGCTGTTCGGGGGACAGACCCTTGAGTGCCGCCAGTACAATGTTCCATTTTCCGCGGGCGGGGCCTCCGGCCAGACTCCTTGACCCAAACAATGCAAAAGGCAAGGACGGGGACTGGTGTCTCCACCGGGCTTCAAACCCGGCTGCGGGTAGATAAAACTGCTCGCGGCAGGTTCGATTCCTGCCCTTGCCGCCACCAACATAGACCTCGCAACAATCCGTGTCGGCCGCCCGGTTGCTAGGCTGTATCGAGGGGCGTGTCATTGACATATCCCGGGGTGCGGTTATACTATTTTCCTTGAAAACAGGCGGGTAGCTCAGTTGGGAGAGCGTCGGCCTTACAAGCCGGATGTCGCAGGTTCAAGTCCTGTCCCGCCTACCACCTTGTAATAGCAGCGTTCCTGCCATATAATAGTCGCTTCGAGCGGGGTCGTAGTTCAGCCTGGTTAGAACGCTGGCCTGTCAAGCCAGAGGTCGCGGGTTCAACTCCCGTCGGCCCCGCCAGCTTAAACGCCAAGGAAAGAGTAGAATGTTTCGGAATCGCGGAGGCGCAAAATGGACGCAAAAGAAGCTGTTCAAAAAGCGATTGATTATACAAAAGATGTTTTTAAAGGGGAAAAACTCTCGAACGTAGGTCTTGAAGAAATATTCTTTGATGAGTCAAAAGGTGTCTGGGAAATTACTGTGGGGTTCTCCCGGCCTTGGGATTACCCATCTTCTATGCCAAGCCTTCCGAGCATAGTTCGTGATATGCAAGGAAAAACACAGCCCCTAAGAAGAGAATATAAAGTCGTCAAAATCGGAAAGAATGATGGCGAAGTAAAGTCAATCGAGATTCGCGAGCTGGCCAGTTGAGAAGCGCTCTTATTGACACAAACCTTCTGCTCCTGTTGACTGTGGGAGCAACCAATAAGTCCTATATAGCAACTCACAAGAGAACAAAAGCCTCGGCCTTTACCGAGAGAGATTACGAAGAGCTGCTTTCAATATTGAGTAGATTCGAAAAGCTCTGGGTCACCTCGCATTGCCTTGCCGAGGCGTCAAACCTTGTAAGACAAACTCACCCAGCGCAATCCAAGGAACTTCTGACCACTTTGTCTTATATCTGCGGGAACGCAAAAGAATCACATGTCCCCAAAGATGAAATTTTCAGGAGCGGATATTACAAGCGGCTGGGAGTAGCCGATACGGGATTAATCCGGAAATCGAAACGCGTGACTTGCTCTCTTACAACGGACCTTGATCTCTACCTAGCAATAACAAAACTTGGCAGAGAAGCGATTAATTTCAATCACCTCCGGGCACGGTATCTCGGGCCATTAGAAGACTGAAGGGCAGCCCCATACCGGGCTTTTCGATTTGTGCTACTTCTTTTTTGAATCCAAGACCACCAGCGCATCCACCGCAACCGGCTTCCCCTCCCTTGTCAGGATCAGCGGGTTTACGTCCACCTCCTTTACGTCCTCCTGCTCCATGCCTATCTTTCCCAGAGCCACCAGGCCCTTGGCAAGGGTCCCGCGGTCAGCCTCGCCCATGCCCCGGAAGGCCTCCAGAATCTTGCTGCCCTTGATCTCGGCCATCATCTCCATTGCGTCATCCTCGGAAAGCGGCGCCACCCTGAAGGACACGTCCCGGAGCACCTCGGTGTATATGCCCCCCAGCCCGAACATGACGCAGGGGCCGAACTGCGGGTCGCGGATGAGACCCATGACCAGCTCGCGCTGACCCTTCACCATCTCCTGCACCAGGAGCCCCTGGGTCTTGTGACCCTTGGTCGCGGCCTTGATCTCGCGCACCGCCTCCCTCACCGCCTTCTTGTCGGCGAGGTTCACACGTATGGCGTCAAGCTCGGTCTTGTGGGTGAGCTCCGGCCCGGCGGCCTTTATCACCACCGGGTAGCCGATCTCCTCCGCAGCCTCCGCCGCGTCCTTCTGGCCCTTGACAAGGCGCTCCCGGGTAACGGGTATGCCGTACTCCGAGAGCACCCTCTTGGAGTCGTACTCGGACAGGCTTTTCAACTTCTTACGTTTGGCCTGCAAAAGAACTTCCATGGCTCGCACCTTCCTCTTGATCGCTTTAATACAGTCGCGTGATATTTTCCCTCCATCCGGGCGGGCAAGTCAAATGCGCTTTTATTTCTTATCTGCCCGAGACCGGGAGGCCATGCGCCGCAAAAGGATAAAAGCAGGCACCGGAAGCAGGAGTTCCAAAAACACCAGGTACTGCGGCATGCCCGCGGGAGCATCGGGCACCAGCCCGCAGATAATGGTCCGCTCGCCCTCTATTGGCAGGTGACGGGAGGGCCCGAACTCCTCGTGGTCCAGGTAGCTCACGAACACGTCAAACCGCGTATTCCTATACTCTTTAAGGGCCGAGTAGTAAAGCCCCCTGCCGTCGTCCAGGTGCGGGCTTAAGAAGATACCCGGCTCCCCGGCCGGCTGTCCGCGGACTCGCCCTTAAGAACAGGAAGAGCCCGGACGCCTTTGTCGGCACGGGCGGACGATGCAACCAGCAGGATCAAGGCCGACGCATATATAAAAAACTTTGATGAATCCATGTTCATTTCAGGTCCTCTCCTCTCACTTTTTCATTACGATGATGGCGGGCAAGCTGAGGGCTCGGCTTTTCCAGGTGAGAGTTTGCCGGCTTATCTGGAAGCGGGGCGTGTGATTATGGCTTTTAGAGGGCACGGGTGCGGAATTTATTCAGGCCCGGCGTGAATTCGGTTTTAATTTCAAGGGCTTTGCGGCTGTAGATATCTCGACGTGGTTTCCTGTCCGCCAGGACTCCTCTCTGAGGGGTTCTCGCAGCTTCTTGACACCCCTCCCAAGCTTTGCTACCATTTTTTTTGCTTTTGCTGTTGTATTCATGCCCAGGTAGCTCAGCCGGTAGAGCAGTGGACTGAAAATCCGCGTGTCGGCGGTTCGATTCCGTCCCTGGGCACCATGCCTGTCCGCTGCCTCCATGCGCACTTTTTTATCTTTTCCACTGTTCCGTCCATTCTATCCGTCCGCCCGAGACGGCGTATATTAAGGAGTCCAGGCACGATTACCCACTTCACATGGCGGCGTTAATATGATAAGAAGACCCTGGCCGGTTCCCGAATCTTTTTATTTATATCTCGTGGTCACGGGCACTTGAACTCTTGGCCTTTTATCCGGCGGATTGCCGGAGAAGCCGGCTGGATTCAAGCTGTTGCGATTTCCATTAAGGAAGCCTTCGAGTGAAATTACTGTCCAGGTACATCCATGTGAGCGGAGAATTTTTTCGGGGCGCCAAGGCACGGGGATTAATCGCCCTCCTCCTCTTTCAGTGCCTGGCTGTCGCGCTTCTGACCTTTTTATCCTCGGGTGTCTGGCCACGTGACGACTCAGTAACCTATATCGAGCAGGGGCTTAGAATTTATCTGGGAGGCTTTCCTCCGGACCCCGCCCGTCCTGTGTTCTACCCTTTACTTTTGGCCTGGGGCATGGAGCTCTTCGGCTTCAAGCCGCTGTTGCTTCGACTTTTCCAGGGCCTTTTCCTCGTCGCCACCACCGCTCTCACCTACAGGCTCACCCTGCGGGTCCTGAACAGGAGGGCCGCCTTGATGGCCGCGGGGTTGCTGGTGGTTTTCCCGGACTTGCTTTTTTTCTTCTTCCGCTTCTACAGGGAGGCGATGACCGCCTTTCTCTTCATCCTCACCCTTAACCTGGTTGACCTCATGCTCGATAAGCCCGGGAGCACAGCGCGGGCCGTATTTGCAGGGACGGCTGCGGGAATGCTATGTCTTATAAAGCCCGAGTTCTCTTCCATGCTGGCGCTGCTCGCTTTTTTGGGGGCGGCCGTTGCAATAAAAAAGCGCGATTTTAAAACTCACCTCGCGCCCTGGCTGGTGTGCGGGGCCATGGCACTGATTACCGTTTTTCCCTCGATTCTCGCGGCCCGGGCTCATTTCGGCGAATGGATATTCATAAACA
This sequence comes from uncultured bacterium, assembly GCA_964650485.1. Lineage (GTDB taxonomy): Bacteria > RBG-13-61-14 > RBG-13-61-14 > RBG-13-61-14 > DATKZS01 > CAZYTX01. The sequence continues at coordinate 25,921 of CAZYTX010000042.1, forward strand.
CCTACGGGGGATACCAATACAGTTGCTCATATTGCGGCGAGCTCGGTCCTGACGAGGGCCTGCCCCCGATTAAAGAATTCTATAAATATGACAGGGAGCGATATCACAGCGTTAATCCCCTGGCGAATAACGTGCTTTTTTTCTCAAAAGAGGAAATACCCTATGGGGAGCGTGATCGCTTCCTGTTAGGCAAGGCCTGGAAGTGTATCAAGGAGGACCGCAAGAAGGCCGCCTGGATGCTGCTGAACAGGTTCCTGGCGACCTTGTTCCGCGTTAATCAGTCCGCGGCCCACATGATAAGGAACGGGGACTTCGGCAAAGCTTTACCGCCGGTGATTATCGAATCGCTGGTTCTGCTCGACTGGCTCGTGATCCTTGCGGTTCTGCTCATGCTCGGGCCGGGCCTCTTCGCCCTGCTGAGGGACCCGAGAGCGCGCCCAATTGCCCTTTCCATAGTCTGGTTCGCGGCTTTCTACTCGACAGTGTATTACTCGGCGCGCTTTAGGGTCGCCGTTTTTCCCGCATTCGCCGTTTCCGCCGCCGCGGGCGCCTGCCTGCTGCCGGCAGCAATGAAAGGGAAAAAGGCGAAGACAGCATTAATCATATGGGCAATACTGATCCTCATCCTCTTCTTCATTGTTTCACCGCCGTCGAGGGTCAGCGCCTTCCGGGCCTCTTCATGGAGAAATGACGACATCGGACAAGGGCTGTCCCGAGCGCACAAGCGAGGGTTTTTGATAATCGCGGCTGAGCATTATCAAAGAGAGGGGGCCAGGCGGAGAATGGTCCGGGAACTGGGACGGTTCATACGTATAAGGCGGGATTCGCTTCGAGAGCAGGATTTAATAAAGGTTGGAGACCAGTTTCTCAAACAGGCCATGCCCGACGTGGCCTCCTTTTTCTACTCGATGGGCTCGCAAATATTCGGCTCGGACCAGGCACAAGAGGCCAGGAAAAGGACCAGATCCATGCGCAGGAGTGCTCTCATCACCTCCTTTTCTCAGGCGACGGAAAGCGCGGTCATGGGGGTCATGATTTACCGCGCCACATTGTCCGCTCCCGCGCTCATATCCTTGAAAGCGGCTCCCCTCACCATGAGCGTCCGCACTAAAGAGGACCTCTTTTCATACAACCCCGGCATGAGCGAGGGCAAAGACCTGGAGCCCTTCCAGTATTACTGCCGCGGCCGGACCTTATGGATTACACTCCCACTGAAGGTGGAGCCCCCGTCTCCGGGAAATCCTTTGCAGGTCCACTATTATTCCGCCTCCGCCGTCCCTTAAGAAGCATGTAACTTGAAGTGCCAAAGCTTTGAACATGGACAGGGGCAGCGAGCTTCCTGCTCCAGCCGATTCAGAAAGCCGCAAGTCGCCCCGGCCTGTTTGATATTTTTCTTGTATCGGGTGATCCTGTTTGTGGTGGCAAACGCAGTGTTTATAACCGCGCCGTTGAAAACCCGGAGGCGGACCTCATCGTAATAGACGAGCTGGGCGCCATGCAGAGAATAAAGGGAGGAAAGCATGTACGTTGACTTGAACCGCGGCAGGCGAGCCATACCTATTGGGATGATTTTTCTGATCGCGGTCATGGTCGCGGCCCCCGGTCCCGGCCGTGCCAGGCGGGTAGACCCGGGCCACGTTGCCGCGGGCTACAAGGCGGGGTTCATGTGCTCCGGTGTGTTCGTCGCCGGCCGGGACCCCGCTGACGTGAAGGATGAGGAGCTTAGAGGCGGGGACCCTACGGTGCACCTGGCGCCCGCTCCCGAGGTTCACTACGACACAAAGTCGGTCACGGTGAGCTACAACCCCTTTAAGCCGCCCCGCCTGGCCGTATACCGGAACGGGTTCGGGTGCGTACTCATGCCCCCGGGAGCGACCCTGGAGGACGTGGACATGCTGCCCGAGGTGGACATGCCGAGGGCCCCGGGTGACCCTGACCAGATTCCCTGGCCGGACGGGGACCTGCTGCTGGAAGCCGGGCCGCCCCCGGAGGTGGACGAACATAAGCTGAACCGTGCAGTCGAGCTGGCCTTCATTGGTGACAAGTACAAGCCGCACAACACCCTGGGCGTGGTGGTGGTCTACAAGGGACAGATCATCGCAGAGCGCTACGCCCCGGGCTGGGGAATGCACACCCAGTACAGGACCTGGTCAACGGCAAAGAGCATCACCAACGCACTGGTGGGAATCATGACGGGGCAAGGAAAGCTAAGCGTGGACCAGCCCGCGCCCATACCCGAGTGGCAAACCGAGGGAGACCCCCGCGGGGAAATCACCGTCGAGAACCTCCTCCACATGAGCAGCGGACTCAAAAGCAAGGGGGCCCTCACCCGCAGGGCATACTGGGGAGGGATAAACGTCGCCGGGGAGATCGCCGGCTCCAGGATCGAGGCAGAGCCCGGGACCCGCTGGAAATACTCCAACTTCGACACCCTGCTGCTGGTGCTCTCCATCAGGAACACGCTCGATGACGACCAGGCATACTGGACCATGCCACGAAAGGCGCTCCTCAACATCATCGGCATGCGCCACACCATCCCCGAGATTGACCCCTACGGCAACTTCATACTCTCCAGCCAGGTCTACACCACCCCCCGGGACCTGGCCCGCTTCGGATTGCTTTACATGAACGACGGCGTATGGAAGGGAGAGCGCATACTCCCCGAGGGATGGGTGGAATACACCACCACGCCGGCCCCGGCAAAAGACGACAAGGGATACGGGGCCCAGTTCTGGCTCATCGGCATAGACCCGCGCCTGCCGGACGACGCCTTCACCACCTCCGGCGCCAGGGGGCAGCACTCCACCGTGGTGCCCTCGCGCCACCTGGTGGTGGCAAGGACAGGGCTCGATCCCCTGATCGGCTCGAACTGGAGCCAGGCCGAGTTCGTAAGCGGCATCCTCGGGGCCATCGCCGGAGACTGACAGGTTGAGACGCTTTTACATTCTTATCTGCATAGCGGCGGCGTTTTCCCTTGTGGCCGCAGAAGCGGGTCCGACCGGGAGAAGAAGCGCGGAGGCGCCCTGGCCCATGCACCCGGTTGACGACCGCTTCCGGGGCGCCAACGGACTCGGCCCCGGCGACGTGAACAGGGACGGGTTCATTGACTACGTGACCAACTACGAGTTCGACCAGCGATACGTTATCTCATTCCATCCCGGCTCGCATGAAAGGGCAAAAGGGCCGTGGCCCACTGTTGTCGCATGGAAGCCCGAGCCCCTGAAGAACGGCAAGGGCGTGAACCCCGAGCACTCGGCCCTGGGCGACTTTGACGGCGACGGCAACCTGGACCTGGTCACCGCCCAGGGCTGGTCCAGCCTGGCCTTCTGGGAGGGGAGCCAGCCCGGCGTCCGGATCGTGTGGGGGCCTCCCCCTGAGCGCGCGCTCCACGAGGAGGCCTGGGTGGATGCCGGCCGCATACCCGCGACTATTGACCGGGGACACCTCATCTTCGTGGTCCCCCGCGACGTGGACGAAGACGGCGCATTGGACATCGTATCGGGCGGCAGGACACACGGGGGCAACAACCGAAAAGGCGGCGTGATATGGATACAGGCCCCCTCCGGGAAAAGCGGGCGCAGGGACCTATCAAAGTGGCAAGTGCACGATATTGACCCAGACCAGTTCTCGGCCCACGGGCTGGTCCTCGCTGACGTTGACCAGGACGGAGACAAGGACATCGTGCTTGCAAACGCGGACTTGGACACGCCCGAAGAGGAGGAGAAGCTCTTGTGGTACGAGGACCCCGGCCCCGGTTCGGCCGCGCAGAAGGACCCCTGGCCAAAGCACGTGGTATACGAGGGCAGCGAGTTCTTTGCAAAGCCGCAGGTGGCGGTTGCCGACCTGGACGGGGACGGGCTCCTGGACCTCATCACCCAGACGTCCTGCTGCATATACTACTTCAGGAAGACCGGGCTCGACCCGGTGACGTGGGAAAAGATAGTGATCGAGAAGGACCCGGTAGCGCAGTGGCGCGCGAGGCCGGTGCGGGTGGCCGACCTGAACGGGGACGGGAGGCAGGACATCATCGGCATGCTCATTCACGAGGGCGGCGAGCTGCCCGGGGACAAGGCCGCGGCATTCTGGATGGAATACCGGGGCGACGGGCCGCGGGAGGACAACTGGACCACCCACGTGATCAAGCGGGGCTCGGGCAGGACCATGGTGCTGCCCATCTTCGGCGAGAAATGGGACCAGGTGAACGTGGTTGACCTCGACCGAGACGGGGACCCGGACCTCATTGCCAACTGCGAGGAGTGGTGGATTGACGACATCGAGTTCCGCTTCTTCTGGGACCCGCGAGTGGACCCGCAGAGCGTCTCCGTGGTCTGGTTCGAGAACAGGCTTAATGAGGGACCGTATGTGTACGAGGAGCGCGGGGGAGTATGCGCAATTGAGGCCGAGGACTACACGCGCCTTGCGGACGGGACCTGGGTCATACGTTCGAGGTATGAGGGCTACAGCGGGAGCGGGTACGTGCAGGACCACAACCGCCTGCACATGAAGAACCGCGCGTGGGACGACAGCGAGGGGCTCTCTTACGACGTCCGACTGGAAGGCGGGGCATACCACCTCTGGCTCCGGTGCCTGGCGCCCGGGGAGTGGGGATGTCTCGGCGGCAGGCAGTCCGACTCCGCATGGATAAGCGTGGACAGAGAAGAACCGGAGCAGCCCCTAAGGTGCAAGGGGTCGCAGCACGGCCGGTGGGCGTGGACGCGATCCCCAGAGCTCCTGGAGATCGAGCCCGGAACGCACACCTTTACAGTTCGCGCCCGTGAAGGAGGCTTCAGCCTCGACCGCATCATCCTGTCCAAGGACCCCGGCTTCAAGCCGAGGGATTGACTTCCGGGCCCATGATAATCTATCGTCTTCCTGAAAACCCCTTTTGAAAGGAACATTGCCATGAATGAAAAGCAGAGCTACCTTGACCGGCCGTGGCTCCGGCACCTGGAGGAGCGCGGCATCCCCACCACCATGGAGCCGTACCCAGAAATACCGCTGACCTCCTTCCTGGACAACGCGGTGCGAGAATTCCCAAACCGGCCGGCGCTCACCTTCATGAAAAAGCAGATGACCTACGCAGAGGTGGGCAGCGAGGTTGACAAGCTGGCATCGGCCCTCGCGGAGCTGGGGGTAAAGAAAGGCGACCGGGTGGGCACCATACTGGTCAACTCGCCGCAGTTCATCATCGCCGACTACGCCATCATGAAGGCCGGCGCGGCCAACGTGCCCTGCAGCCCGGTGCACTCGGCCAGGGACCTGGAGTTCGAGCTGGGCTCCGCGGGCGTGGAAACACTTTTCTGTATGGACGAGTCCATGGAAAAGGTCAAAAAGGTCCGCGGGACCACCGAGCTCAAGAACGTGATCGCGACCTCGCTAGACGACTACGTAAAGCCCGAGCCGGCAGCGGCCCCCGAGGGCGCGCGCTCTTTCCGCGAGCTCGTGTCCCGATCGAGCGGCCGCCCGCCCGAGGTCAGCATCAACCCCGAGGAGGACCTCTGCATGGTGCCCTTCACAGGGGGCGCGACCGGCGTTCCCAAGGGCGTGATGCTGACCCATCATAACCTGGTCTCGAACGTCATCCAGACCTGGGGCATGATCGAGCAAAACGAGAGCGCCCGGTTCCTTCTCAAGGGCAACTGCGCCATCATACTGGGCCTGCCATTCTTCCACTCCTACGGCCACTGGGCCATGCACTCGTCCATATTTTTAGCCTGGAACATGCTGCTGTCACCGGACCCGCGGGACACCGACGCCATAGTCGAGCTCATGAGGGTGCACCGGCCGCTGTTCAACGTCGGGGTCCCCACACAGTACATGAAGATGACCTCGAAAAAGACCGGCCGCACCGGCGTGATCGGCTTCTCCGGCTCCGCGGCCCTGCCGGACGAGGTGGCGGAGAAGTACGAGACCGACGCCGGGGCCCCGGTGCAGGAGGGGTACGGGCTCACCGAGACCAGCCCATGCACGCACGCAAACCTCACCGGACTGGTCAGGCTCCTGCCCGAGCGGGAAGGCGGGGGCCTCACCATACCCGGCTTCATGAAGCCCATACTGCGCAGCATAGTGAACGCCATCGGGGCCCCCAGGATAGTGCGGGGGGGCACATACCTCTTCCCCCTCCTGCTGAAGGCCGCCAACAAGCGCGAGAAGAAGACCGGCCAGTCTGTGAAGAAGAAGGCCTCCATCGGCATGCCCATAGTGGACACCGACTGCAAGCTGGTGGACGCGGCCGGGGCCGAGGTGCCCTTTGGCGAGCACGGCGAGATGTGGATCAGGGGCCCCCAGGTGATGAAGGGGTACTGGCCCGAGCACGGCGCCGGCCTGGTGGACGGGTGGCTGCCCACCGGCGACATCGCACGAATGGACGAGGACGGCTTCTTCTACATCGTGGACAGGGTAAAGGACATGATAAACATCTCCGGCAACAAGGTGTACTCAAGGGTCGTGGACGACGTGCTCTTCCAGCACCCCGGGGTGGAGATGGCCGCGGCAATCGGCGTGCCCGACCCCGACCGGCCCGGCAGCGAGCGGGTAAAGGCGTTCATCAGCGTGGCCCCCGGCCATGACAAGGACAAGGTCAAAGACGAGGTCATGAAAATGTGCAAGGAGCAGCTCCCGCCATACGCGGTGCCGAAGTTCATCGAGCTCCGAGACGAGTTCCCCCTCACCGTGACCGAAAAGATATTCAAGAGGAAGCTCAGGGAGGAGGAGATCGAGAGAATGAAGGAGCAAGGAATGATTCAGGGATGAGCGGTGAGGGGTGAGAATTGGGTTTTGAGTCTGTCTTCAGTGGATACTTAGGGGGTCGGGCAAGGCCCCATGCGGCAGCCAGAAAAGGCGCGGGGCTGGAGGCTCATACCACAAAAGCCAGGACCCAAACCAAAGCAAGCGTGAGTTATGTACAGATGGTCAGATATGCTAAACTCATTCTAAAGATTCTTGAGGGAAAGTCCGATGCAAACATCAAGTTTGATGATTTGCGGGGCCTTTTGCTGAAGCGGGGGTTTGAAGAACCTGTTCGAGGGAGTCATCATTTATACGGGAAAGACTGAGTGGAAGAAAAAATCAACATTCAACGCGATGACGGCAAAGCAAAAGTCTATCAAGTCCGTCAGGTGCGGCCAATGATACTGAAATATAATCTTGGAGGCGACCTGTAGATGTCAAAGTACGAAATTATAATTTACTGGAGTGATGAGGATAAAGTCTTTGTGGCCGAGGCGCCGGAGCTTCCGGGCTGCACGGCTCACGGGGAAACCGAGGAGCTTGCCCTCAAGAACCTAAAGGACGCAATACAACTTTGGATTGACACTGCAACAGAGTTCGGAGATGCCGTGCCAGAGCCAAAAGGCCGGCGATTGATGTATGCCTGAAAGCAGGATAACCATTGGCGCCTGGGCGTTCGCGTCTTCCCTGGGCGTCCCCGCCTGCCAAAGTATCGCCCGACGGGCAGCAGTACATAAGTACGGTCGCCGACGCGCCAGAGACGCTAAGCCGACGGGGCGTCTCCTACGCTCCATAGCTTTGGCGACGGGGCGCGGACATGTTGGCGTCATAAGGGAAATGAAACATAATGTTTATTGTTTAGCTCTGATACTATCCCATAGGTT
>CAZYTX010000043.1:0-31247 GCA_964650485.1 uncultured bacterium
GGCCAGGAACAGGGCGCTGCTCGAGTCCAGTGCGGACGTGGTGATCTTTATTGACGATGACGTTGAGCTCGCCCCGGGGTTCGTGGAAGCCCACCGGCGCTGCTATCTGAATCCCGAGGTGATGATTGTAGCCGGACAGGTGCTCTCTCCCGACAGGTTGACTGTTGATGTCGAGCCGGCCGCGGATGCATTGTCCTTCCCGCTTAACTACACCAGGCAGGCGTGGATCAAAAGTCCAAGGGGATGCAACCACAGCGTCAGAAGAAAGTTTGCGCTCTCCATAGGAGGCTACGACCAGAACTACACTGGCAGCGCCTACCGGGAGGAGACGGACTTCGCGCTCCGGGCCGCCAGGGCGTCCGGCCGTGCCGTGTTTTTCGAGCCCGCGGCCTCGCTGGTCCACCTTGCCGAGGACTCGGGAGGGATCAGGACCTTCGGCGACATATACAATCCCATGGCTTTTTCATACCCCATGAATGATTACTACTTCGCATTCAGGAACTTCGGGTTTTTAGAAATGGTCCTCTATCTCCGGAAAAGGAGGGGCGGCGTCATCAGCCGCTACTCTATAAAGAGACCCTGGCTGTGGCTGCCGCTACTGTTCCGGGAAATTTTAGGATTTATTGTGGCGTTGAGAAAGGCCATGCGCGGTCCGGTTCTTTTAGACGGACTGGAATAATTCATGAAAAGGCACTGGATAGTTGATCTCCTCATCCTGGCGGGCCTTGCTGTCTGCTTCCTTGACGAGAGCGTAAGAAAGACCCTGCCGGGGACGCCGGTCCTGATCACAGCGGTAAAAGATGCAATCATTTTCGCGGCCGGCTTGCTTATACTTTTCCGCCTTAGGGTTATACCAAATCACTACACTAAATACTTTCTTCCATGGATAGTTTTGACTTTTATCTCCAGTGCGTGGGTATACTGGCGATATGGTAGCGCAATCGTGTTCATGAGCACTATAAGGACGTACACGCTGTCTGTTCTGATTTTTGTCGCGGGATACTACCTCGCATCTCACCCCGATCTTACAAGGAGGGCGAAATACATATTCATTACAGGCGTGCTCTTCGCCATATTGATAGCCCTTTTGCAGGAGTTCATGAGGGATTCGCTTCCGTCCGTATTCTCGACCAGGATTTACAAGGAAAGGCATTCCCTTACTAAAAGCCTGTACGTGGAGTCCATCTTCGCCTCCCCCCAGATCATGGCCGAGGTTTTCCTGGTCGCGTTCGTATGGCTTTACTCTTACCTGATGAACTCCCGCTCAGGCAAAAGAATCTTTATCTTTTTCTCGCTGCTATTTCTATGTGCAGTTGGTATTTATTTGTCCCGGATCAGGGCGGCCGTCCTGTTAACCGTTTTTGTTATAGTATTCGAGACCTCGCTGATCTGGAAGGCGTCGCCCGGCTATCTAAAAATGACAAGACCCTTGAGAGCCGTTGTTGCAATCCTCCTGATAATAGTCTTTTTTAGCCTGTACATGATAAGAATACAAACACAAAAGGCAGAGAGGTTTAATCCCCGCAGAGAGAGAAGTTTTTACTCTATGCTAATAGATACGGAGGAGCTCGCAAAAAGACTGTCTGTTCCCCAAAGGGCTATCGGGAATATTAAAGAGCGGCACAACGCCATTACCGGGTTCGGCGCCGGCACCGGGGGAAGGACCGCCACCTTCATGAGCGACAAGGTGGCGCCCACCGTCAGCGACACCGGCTCATTCCTGATCTACCACGAGCTGGGGGCCTTGGGAATGGCGGCATTCCTCCTGTGCTACTTCGGCCTGATAGCAAACTCCGGACTCAGGTTCTTAAGATACAATAAAAGAGACGATGACTTTATACCCGCCTTCACCGTAGCCCTGACACTCTTTCTGTGGTTCTTCCTGAAGTCCCACACCTGCATGGCAAACGGGGCCTCCCATATCATTTGGATGGCTTCCATAGGCATGAGCTGCTCAATACTCGACAGGAGAAGATTATCGAGCAAAGTCGTTCTGCTTCAATACGGCCGCGACGGCAAAGCTGTTCTCGGGGCGAAGAATTATCATCCTCCTGTTCTGTCCGGTCAATATAAATCAAGATAACTCTATGCCGAATTGAGAAATTCAGGACAAGGAGAATTCTTAGATGCAATTTAAAACAATTACACTATTCGCCTTCAGTCTTTTGCCTGGCATATTGTTGTATACGTTTGAACAAGCTGTCAATTATATTCTCGATTCCGGCCAGAGCAACTATATTAATCTAGCAATATATTTGCTTATTCTTTTCCCGTTAAGTTTAATCGGCATTGCCGCTCTATACGTACTGGAAAAGAAAAGATACTTTTTATATACTGCGCTTATATCCATAGCGCTATTCATGTTTACTATTTTATTCGAATACATCAACGCATCATTTACTATTTCTGGCTTTATCGCCAGCAAGGAAGAAATATGTTCATTAGGGGCTTCATTGCTGGCTCTTGGTCTGTACATGAAATGGAGTGACAGTGGAGACAAACTGAAGTTGTCAATAACCGCTTTGGTAGTCGTAGCTGTTATATTATTCTATCCATTTTCGAACCCGGAGAAGATGTTTTTACAGGCTCCATATAGGTATCTTTCATCAGCTTTAATCACATGTGTTTTTCTCGGTATCGCATACAGGTTATTTGTAAATATTGGGATAAACTATATGCACATGTCGGCCATAATATTGATTCTGCTATCTTTAAATTTATTTATCAGTAATTTATACCGTAATGACATCACGGCCCTGAAAAAAAGCAATAATAATAGCACAAACGTTCTCAAAGAAAGTAATGGTGACATTATTTTAATAGTTTGGGATACTGTGAGGAAGGACCATCTGTCAGCGTTCGGTTATGAAAGAAATACTACTCCCTTCCTGGAAGGGATTATGAAGGATAGCATGGTTTACTCTAACGTTATATCAGTATCGCCTTGGACACTTCCTTCTCACGCCTCGATCTTTACGGGCCTTTATCCCAGATCCCACGGAGCCCACCATGTATATGACAGCAAAGGTCAAGGCCATGACTTTCGAGGCATTCCCAAAGATTTCGTTACGATAGCAGAATTGCTGAGTGAAAAAGGTTATCAATGTATTGGCATCTCTGCCAACCCTGCTTATGCAGGTAAGTCTGTTAACATTGACCAAGGCTTTGATTATTTCAGCGATGAGCTGAATCCATCATGTATTGAAAGCTCACGGTTGGATCTAAAAAATTATATTGTGGGCAAACTAAAAAAGCTGGTCCCAGTAAGATATTACCATACGCTCTTTACTCCATATAAAACAGCGGGGCAAGTAAATTCTCTGCTAAAAAGAATCCTTGACGCTAAAAGTTTCAAAAGACCTGTTTTTTTATTTGTAAATTACATGGACGCGCATGGCCCTTATTATCCACCCCCTCGCTTGATGAATAGGTATACAGGCTTCAGCAAGAATATAATGAAAAAGGGAAGTGGAGAAATAATGAATGAGATTATGAATACAAATAGAAGTATTACAGTTGAAGAAAGGAGGCATCTGGTATCGCAATATGATGCGGAAATAAATTATCTTGATGAAGAGTTAAATACACTTATAAATCTCTTAAAAGATAGAGATATGTATAATGACTTCATGATAATACTCACATCTGACCATGGAGAACTACTGGGAGAACGAAATTTAATAGGTCACGAACTGGGGGTTTGTTACATATTAAAAAATATACACCTGGTAGTCAAATACCCTAGAGGTCTCCGCAAAGGTCATGTCGACAGTTTGTATGAAAACAGATATATATATAATCTTATTTTAGGTCATGCAGGCATTCTTGACGATCATGATTACCAGATAAAATACGCGGTTACTGAATTTTATAAAAGGGCTTCATCGAAGATTGACGATTATCTCCCGATGATTAACACCACGCAAAGGTCCGTATTCTTCGAGGACGTTGATTACATTAAATATGGAAATTTAAAGGAGGAGCTCTACAGTATTAGCAATGATGAAAGTGAAATGAATAACCTGATCAACCATGAGGAATCACAGGCCGAATTAGAAAAGGCGAGACAGTACATGCAAGATTACCTATTAAATATTGATGAATTTAGAAGCAATAAAGACATTAACACGAAACATGACCTGCATAAGCTGAAGGCTCTTGGTTATATAAAGTAAGGCGAAATTAAGCACTTTAACAGCAGATGGTTAAAAAACCTGTAGTTATTAGCCTGTCCGACTATGCATTCATTGATAATCCTACCGGTGCATCACGCCTGGCTTATGAATTATGTATGCAGCAGGTGAAATGGGGCTACGAAGTTTATTTAATCTGCCGGAATACATTTCATTGTAAGCCCGCATTCGAAGTGAGGGATGGCATAAACATTCTGCGAGTAACAATTAAAAAGCGACCATCTCCTGATCCGAGAAACGCATTTAACATTATTCGCGAAACTAGATGTGCAGCAAATAAAATATTGTCTAAGCATGATGTTGATGCAATTCATTCACATAACCCTTTGATGGGGATAGGAGCTGTTGGTGTCGCTGGTGCACATAAAGTCCCTGTAATACATTCGATCCATTCTCCATGGGTGCTGGAAATGAAGGCGGGAAAGAACTGGATCGGGGAAGGCAGAATAAAAAACAGGACCAAAGAGAAAGTCGCACTTATTCTAGCAAGATGGATGGAGGGATACTGTTTTAGAAAGGTTGATGCACTCACTTGTTTTTCAATGTTCACCATGTCGGAAATCATCAAGGAGCATCCCGGCCTGAAAGGCAAAGAAAAATTGAGTGTATTGCCCGGTTGGGTAAACACTTCGCGCTTCAATCCTGAGGGAGGGAAAGTGGACTGGAGAAATGAGCTTGGAAGGCCTGAAAAAAGGCCGGTGCTTCTCACCGTGAGGGGGCTCAAGCCGAGGAACGGCCTGGAGTTATTGATAGGGGCGGCCTCCATGGTAAAAGAAGAGGGGGGGGACTTCGAGCTGGCGATTATCGGGGAAGGCCCGCTCCGGACATTGATCCAAGAAAAAATAGACAAGCTGGGACTCCGTGACAGGGTCACTCTCCTGGGCAGGGTGGATGATGACGAGCTCACCGATTTTTACAGATCGTGTGACTGTTTCGTGCTCCCGACCATGGACCTTGAGTGCTTTGGAATTATCGTTCTCGAGGCCCTGGCCAGCGGCAAGCCGGTGATAGCCACGCCTGTCGGGGCCATACCGGAGATATTGACCCCGGTCTTCCCTGATGGGCTTGTAAAAGAGACTACATCGGAGGAGCTGGCCAAAGCAATGATAAAATATATAAAGAGTATCGAGAAGGGAGAGGACGGCAAGTACGACAGCGAGAAGTTCAGGAACTACGTTTGCGAACATTACTCCATAGAAAAGGGCACCGTCCGGTTCCGTCAGGTTTACGAAGCCGGGCAGTGATAATAACATGGATGCGGATCCTGCGGGCTGAAGAGCCAAAGGCTGAACATATTTTATCGGGGCCGTGCCTGTAGTGGCTTTTTTCTTTTTGAATAAATCCACTCCCCTCCACGAATCCAGAATGAAAATCATACATGTTCTTCCCAGCATACATGAAGAAGCCATGGGTCCTTCTTATTCCGTCCCCTCGCTTTGCAGGACCCTGGCCGAGCGCGGACTGCAGGTGGAACTCCACCTCCTCGCCTCCATGCCCTCCCTGAAGCTCGGTGAATGCAGGCTCCAGGTTCACCCCTGGTATCCTCTGCTGAAGAAGCTGGGCATCTCCCCCGCCATGAAGAAGGGCCTCCGCGGGTCCGCCAGTGACGCCCAAATAATGCACAACCACAGCCTGTGGATGATGCCCAACGTCTACCCCGCAATGGCGGTCAGGGGCACCGGTTGCAGGCTGGTAAACTCGCCCCGCGGGACCCTCTCCTCGTGGGCGCTGAACAACTCCCGGTGGAAGAAGCGCATAATGTGGACCTTGTACCAGTCGGATGCGATTAAGGCCACAGACCTCTTCCACGCCACCAGCCAGGGCGAATACGAGGACATCCGGGGCATGGGCTTCAAGGCCCCGGTGGCTGTAATTCCAAACGGCATAGAAATGCCAAGGCTGCAAAACCGACGGGGAGATGAAAACCAGATAAAACGGCTGCTCTTCTTCGGACGGCTGCACCCCACCAAGGCCGTGGACGTGCTTTTGCAGGCATGGCGAAGGGTCCAGGAACTCTTCCCAGACTGGGAGCTCGACATAGTGGGACCCGACCAGGGGGGCTACCTGAAAAGGATGAAACAACTGGCAATCACCCTCGACGTCAAGAGGGTGCATTTCAGAGGGCCGCTCTACGGCAATGATAAAAGCCGCATGTACCAGCGGGCCGACCTGTTCGTGCTGCCCACCCATTCCGAGAACTTCGGCATGACCGTGGCCGAGGCCCTGGCCCACGGACTGCCAGCGGTGGTGTCGAAAGGCGCGCCCTGGCAGGGCCTCGCCGAGCATCGCTGCGGCTGGTGGATCGAAAAGGGGGAAGGACCGCTCACCGAGTGCTTGCGGGAGGTGCTGGCAATGCCTCGGGAAGAGTTAAGGGAATTCGGCATGCGCGGACGCCAGTGGATGCAAAGCGACTTCGCATGGCCCAATATCGCCCGCATGATGGAAAAGACCTACCAGTGGCTGCTGGGAGGGGGCGGTCCCCCTGAATGGGTGCGGACTTAGCGCTGAAGAAGAACTTGAATGAACAGCCGGGAAAAATGCAGGGTCTCCGTACTTATACCAGCAAAGAACGAGGCCAACAACATCGCACGCGCGCTCGATCCCCTTCACGATTGGGCGGACCAGATATACGTAATAGACTCGCAAAGCACGGACCGGACCGCAGAGATCGCGAGGGACTACGGCGCCGAGGTGGTCCAGTTCCATTACCGGGGCGGCTGGCCCAAGAAGAGGCAGTGGGCGCTCGACACCCTCGATCTGAGAAACGACTGGATACTGCTGGTGGACGCCGACGAGATTATCACAGGGCCGCTCAAAGACGAGATCAGCCGCGCCATCCAGGACCACAACTGCGACGGCTACTTCCTGCGCTACCGCATCTTTTTCCTCGGCAGGGAGCTGAAGTACGGGGGCACCGGGCTCTACAAGCTGTTCCTCTTCAGAAAGGGCAAGGCAAGGTTCGAGCAGAGGCTGAAGGACCAGGACCAGTCCATGCTCGACATGGAGGTGCACGAGCACGTGGTGGTTGACGGAAAAGTGGGAAAGCTGAAAAACCCGGTGCGGCACGAGAACCTGGAGTCCCTGGACCGCTACATCGAAAAGCACAACCACTACTCCAACTGGGAGGCCATGGTTTATCTCGCCGGCGAAAACAGCGACCTCCAGCCCTCGCTCTTCGGCTCACAGGCACAGAGGAGGAGGGCACTGAAGAGGATGTTCGTGTCTTTGCCCGGGGTGCCGGTGATGGAGTTCCTATACAGATACGTCATATGTCTGGGCTTCCTGGACGGAGTGCCGGGTCTCTATTACGCACTTTTCAAGGCCGTCTACACCTTCAACATAAAAGCCAAGATCTACGAGCTGAACAAGGCGGAGAATGCGGCCCCGCCTGAACAGTGAAGGCGCCTGATACATCATGAGAATACTCGGCCATAAGTGGGAAGGCGGCTACTGCGATTATCACATGCATCAGGAACAGGTGCGCATCAAGGTGGCCGCATGGCTGAGGATCAGTAAAATAGGTGACGCCTACATCGAAAACCCCGCCAGCCTTTCCAGGGTGGTTGATTACCTCCGCGAGGTGGGCGCTCTCCAGACGCTCAGGAAGATAAGGTCCAGGAGAGCGGAGAAGCTCCGGAACGGGAAGTTCCTCTGCTGCGGACTCGGTTACATCCAAGAGGAAAGGGCGGGAGGGAAATTTAAGCCCGGCCAGGAAGTGATGTTCATCGCCCCTTTCCACCCAGCTTGCGTGGACAGGGTCTGCCTGCATAAGCACCTGGTGCAGCCGATAGAGTCCATACCGCAGGGGTTAGACCTTCCGGAAAGTGTTTTCGAGGGCGAGCTGTCAAACGGCTTCCCCTACTTGTCGCTCTCCGGCTGGAGCGAATTCTCGGGACGCCCCCTCGACTTTGAGTTATTAGAAGAGGCGTTCGAGAAGACAAGGTCCGTGTTTCAAAGCCGAAGTGCGCAGCAATCTCTTCAAAGGCTCCCGGCAAAGCAGGGCCCGGAGGACGGGGAAAAGCGCCACCGGCCGGATAAACCCGGCCGCAAGGCAGCGCTCTTCGGT
Source organism: uncultured bacterium (assembly GCA_964650485.1). Taxonomy (GTDB): domain Bacteria; phylum RBG-13-61-14; class RBG-13-61-14; order RBG-13-61-14; family DATKZS01; genus CAZYTX01. The sequence goes on from CAZYTX010000043.1 coordinate 8,260, forward strand.
CTGGGCCATTACGCCAAGAACGTAATATTGCCCCGGATCAAAAGACACATGCAAGTGACCTGCATCCACGAGATAGACCCGGCACAGCTGGGCAAAAAGAGCCGCTACAAGCAGGAGCTCAGGACATCGGCCCACCCACAGGAAGACGAGTCTTACGACGCCTACCTGATAGCAGGGTTCCACCACACCCACGCACCCATTGCAGCCCACGCCTTGGAGCAGGGCGCCGCGGCCATGGTGGAAAAGCCGCTTGCAACCACCCGCCAAGACCTCCAAAAAATAATCAGCATCATGAAACAGGACAAAGCAGGCCTGTTCCTCGCGTTTCAGAGGCGCTATACCCCCTTCAACCATTACCTGAAAGTAGACCTGCAGATAGATGACTCCAGCCCGGTATCATGCATCGCAATCGCCTACGAGGTACCGCTGCCTAAAAACCACTGGTACAACTGGCCCAACTCAAAAAGCAGGATCATAAGCAACGGCTGCCACTGGATTGACCACTTCCTGTTTGTGAACTCGTGGTCCAGGCCCGAGAGGATAGAGGCGACAAAGCTGAGAAACGGCGACTGCGTGGTCATGATGGACCTGGAGAACCGCGCCTCCCTCTCGCTCACCATCACGGAGCACGGCTCCTCCCGGTTGGGTCTCAGGGACCATGTGCGCTTCGCCCTCGGCCACCGCACCGCGACCATCACCGACACCCGCTTTTACAGATCGGAGAGCGGAAAAAGCACATTGCGAAAGTCCTCCATCAGCCGCATGGCGCCCTATGATAAAATGTATAACGAGATCGGCAGCCGCATGGCCCAAGGTCTTCACGGCGACAGCTTACGCTCGGTCGAGGTCTCGGCCAAGGCGGTGCTTGACGCGGACGAGCAGGTGACCTGATGCAGCAGGTGATCCAGAGCTTGAAGAACGGGAAGCTCAGCCTTGCCCGGGTGCCCGAGCCCATGGTCCGGCCCGGCCACGTGCTCATAGCCAACCAGCGCTCGGTTATCTCCGCGGGGACCGAGAAGATGGCAATGGAGCTTGCCAGGAAGTCGCTCCTGGGCAAGGCCCGAGAGCGGCCGGACCAGGTAAGGCGGGTGCTGGAGAAGCTAAAGAACGAGGGCTTCTTCTCAACCCTGCAGCAGGTGATCGAGCGCCTGGACGAGCCCATGACAATGGGCTACTCCTCATGCGGTGTGGTGCTGGCCTGCGGCCGGGGAGTGCAGGAGATAAAGCCCGGACAGCGCGCCGCGTCCAACGGCCCCCACGCCGGGGTGGTGTGCGTGCCCAGGCATTTGTGCGCGCCGGTGCCAGAGGGCCTCTCCAGCGACCAGGCCGCCTTCACCGTCCTGGGCGCCATTGCATTGCAGGGGGTGCGGCTCGCCAGAATCGGACTGGGGGACAACGCATTCGTGATCGGCCTGGGACTGGTGGGCCAGATCACCGCGGCGCTACTCAAGGCCGCGGGATGCCGCATTATCGCCACCGACCTTGACGAAAAAAAGTGCGAGCTGGCCATGAAAATGGGCGCGGACGCGGCTCGGCCTGACCTCGGACACAAGGACGTGGCCTCCTTTACCGGGGGGCTCGGGGCCGACGCGGTGCTCATATGCGCGTCCACATCTTCCAGCCAGCCGGTCGAGCTGGCTGGGGAGGCGGTGAGGCAGAAGGGCAGGGTGGTCGCGGTGGGAGCGGTGGGCCTCGACCTCCCCCGCAGGCCCTACTACTTCAAGGAGGCCGAGTTGGTGGTCTCTTGCTCGTACGGGCCCGGCCGCTACGACCCGCGCTATGAAGAGGGGGGGCAGGACTATCCCGCGGCCTACGTGCGCTGGACCGAGCAGAGGAACATGCAGGCCGTGCTCCAGATGATGGCATCCGGTCGCCTGGACCTCTCTCCCTTGATCTCGCACAGGTTCGACATTGAGCAGGCGGACAAGGCCTACGAACTGATCGAGAGCGGAGCAGAGCCATACCTGGGAATAATGATCGAGTACCCGGACGCGGACACCCACAAAGCGGAAACCCGCATTACATTGAAGCCCGCTCCCGAAGGCGCAAAGGCAGGTATAGGATGCCTGGGCGCGGGTAACTTCGCACGCACAGTGCTGCTGCCCGAGCTCGATAGAAACGAGCGGCTGGGAAAAAGGGTGATATGCTCCGCGGGTGGTCTCTCCGCGGCCCACTCCGGCAGAAAGCTGGGCTTCGAGATCGCCACATCCAGCGAGGACCAGGTGTTCTCGGACCCGGAAGTGGAGGCCGTGTTCATCTTGACCAGGCACGACCAGCACGCCTCCCAGGTGGTGAAGGCCATCAAGGCACGAAAGCACGTGTTCGTGGAAAAGCCGATGGCCATTACCGTGGAAGAGCTCCGCGAGATCGAGGAGGCGCTCTTCGAGGCGCAAGGACCAATCATCATGACCGGGTTCAACAGGCGCTTCTCAAGAGCGGCCCGGCTTGTAAAGGACTTCTTCGCGGACGCCGAGGAGCCTTTGACCGTGGCGGTCCGTTTTAATGCGGGCGAGGTCCCGACCGACCACTGGACACAGGACGAGATCAAGGGCGGCGGCCGCATCATAGGCGAGGCCTGCCACGCAATAGACCTGGCCGTGTTCCTGGCCGGGTCATTGCCGGTGCGGGTGTTTGCCGAGTCAATCAGTGGGCCGGGGGCCCCGGAGATAAAAGACGACCAGTGCTTTATCACCCTCAGACACGCAAACGGGGCCGTGTCCAGCGTGGCATACCTGGCGGGGGGTGACAAGGCCTTCCCCAAGGAGCGGGTGGAAGTTATCGGAGGCGGCCGGGTGGCGGTGATCGAGGAATTCAGGGAAGTAGTGACAAGCCGGGCCGGCAAGAGGACCAGGAGCCGGGGCTTGCAGCAGGACAAGGGACACCGGGCCGAGGTCGAGGAATTCACGAAGGTGTTGGTCCAGGGAGGGGAGCCGCCCATTCCGTGGGCCGAGCAGAGGGCGGTGACGCTGGCGTCCATCCTCGCGGTCAGGAGCATACGCGAGGGCATCCCCTTTGACATCGGGTAGACAGGGTCCCCATGTTTTTTTAAAGGAGAGCGTGTTTGAAGGTTTTATCCGTGGTGGGCGCGCGTCCCAACCTTATGAAGGTCTCGCCATTGGTGCGGGCCGTGCGCGAGCACAACCGGGAAGGTGCCTCCTCGGGCGGGGTCGAGCACGTGCTGGTCCACACCGGCCAGCACTACGACGCCAACATGTCGCGGTCTTTTTTCCACGACCTGGACATCCCCGAGCCGGACCATTACCTTGGCGTGGGGAGCGGATCGCACGCATACCAGGTGGGGCAGACCATGATCGAGTTCGAGAAGGTGCTGCTGGGGGAGAGGCCCGACTGGGTGGTGGTGGTGGGAGACGTGAACGCCACCGCGGCCTGCTCCTTCACCGCGAAGAAGCACTGCTTCCGGGTGGCGCACATCGAGGCCGGGCTGCGCTCAAACGACTGGTCCATGCCCGAGGAGCTCAACCGCATAGTGACAGACAGGATAAGCGACCTCCTGCTCACGCCATGCAGGTTCTCCGATAAGAACCTGAAGAACGAGGGCAGGCCAAAGAAGAGCATAAAGCGGGTGGGCAACATAATGATTGACACCCTGGAGGCGAACCGCGAGAGGGCCGCGGCCATGGACCCGTCCGAGGTGGTCTCGCAAAGCCTGATGACTTCTGGCCCGGAAGATGGGAAACGCACTCTTGAAAAGAACGGGTACGTGCTCCTCACCATGCACCGGCCATCCAACGTGGACCTGCCCGAGGTGCTGGGGTCGCTGCTCAATGCCTTTCTCGAGATAGCCGCGGAGCTCCCGGTGGTGTTCCCGGTGCATCCCCGCACCCTGCGCAGGCTGAGAGAGTTCGATCTCCTGGAGTCTTTTACCAAGAGCCGCGACATCATCCTCACCGAGCCCATGAGCTACTGCGGTCTGCTCAGCCTCAACATGAACGCCAGGGCAGTGCTCACCGACAGCGGCGGCATCCAGGAGGAGAGCTGCGTGCTTGGCATACCCTGCCTCACAATGCGTTTGAACACCGAGAGGCCCGTGACCATCGAGGAGCACGGGGGCACCTGCCAATTGGTGGGAAGCGACGGCCGCAGGCTTATCCAGGCATTCCACCGGATTGACGGGCTCGCAAACAAGGGGCACAGGCCCGAGATGTGGGACGGCAAGACCGCGGGCCGCATACTGCATGCCCTTCTCACCTGGACCTAAGGGGTTTTTACCTGTATCCCTCCTTTTCCTTTCCCCATGCAAGCACAAGATATTCCCAGGCTGATCAGGACGGCAAGGCGCCTTAGCATCTCACAGATGTTGTGGCGGATAGCTTACCGTGCTGAAAGGCTCTTGCCACCGCGCGCTCCCGGCCGGCTGGAACAAGAACGCGCGGGCGCGGCGCCTTATACTCCTGTGCCGTTCCCTTTCCACAGGATCGGGGCTTCAGGGGAGCAAGGGGTGGAGGGCCTTGCCAGGGGCTGGTTCGAGCACCTGAACAGGAAGGAGGACCTGGCGAAAAATTCGGAGATTGACTGGAAGCTGGGTCCCGTATCCGAGCACCGGCTGTGGGTCAATACCCTGCATTACCATTACTGGGCATACGATCTTGCCGAGGCCTCCCGCCAGGGCGGCGAGCTGGGCCGCGTGGCGTTACGTGTGCTCTCTCGCCTGCTCTCGGACTGGCTGTCCAAATGCGACATTGAAAAGCCGGGCGCAAGGGAGCTCGCCTGGAACCCTTATACCATCGCCACAAGGCTGGCTTACTGGATCAGCGCCTTGAACCTCATGGACAAGAATGCACTGGAGCCGGGCCTCCGGGAAGAGCTCATAAAAAGCGCGTTCAAGCAGGCATCATACCTGTATCACCACGTCGAGTGGGACCTGCGCGGGAACCACCTGCTAAGGGACGCCTCCGGCCTGGCATGGGCGTGCAGGTTCTTCTCGGGCGGCGAGGCCAACAAGTGGATGCGAAGGGCCCGGGAGCTGGCCGTTTCTCAGGCGGAGGAGCAAGTGCTCCCGGACGGCGGCCACTTTGAGCGCAGCCCCATGTACCACGTGCACGCCATGGAAGACGTGCTCTCGCTCGCCCTGCTCCTGGAAGACAAGGGAGCCGCGGATAAGATGCGCAGTGCATGGGCGCGAATGGCCGACTTCATAAAGTGGATGCGCCACCCGGACGGCGAGGTCCCGCTTTTCAATGACGGGGCCATGAATGCGGTGTGTCTTCCCGGCGGCATGCTCTCCTTTTCCGAGCTTGCTGGATCGCGGCTCGACGCCGAGCTGCCAGCAGGGGGAAAGCTCATAAGCCACTCCGGCATGGCGGCCTGGCACAAAGACCCCTGGACCGTGTTCTTTGACGTGGGTCCTATCGGGCCGGACTATCAGCCCGGCCACGGACACGCGGACACCCTTACCATCGAGTGCTCGTATCGAGGCTCGCGGCTTTTCGTGGACCCGGGGACCTACTGCTATGACCAGGACGAGAGGCGGCTCTACGACCGCTCGACCCGCTCTCATAACACCGTGTGCATAGACGGAGAGGACTCCTCCGAGGTGTGGAGCATCTTCAGGGCCGGCCGGCGGGCCAGGCCGGTCGGCGTGCAGGCGGATTTCTCAGGCCATGGGTTCGAGACCTCGGCAGGGCATGACGGGTATGATCACCTTCCCGGCAGGCCGCGGCACTATCGCAGGCTCTCGCTTGACAGAGATTGCCTGTGCATAATTGATCGGATCGAGGGGGGGAGGCGCCACCGGCTGGAGGGCGGATTGCTTGTATCACCCGAATGGAAAGCTGAAGAAACCCCTGGCGGATGGGAGCTTAACCATGACGGTTCCAGGGTCGAGGTTTTGGTGAAGGGCCCGAAAGGGCTGCGGCTTTGCAGGGAGCGGGCATGGTATCACCCGGAGTACGGGCTGGAGCGAGATACAGTGAGGCTTACGTGGTCCTTGGAGACGACCCTTCCGGTTGAAGTCCAGACCGTGGTCCAGAGGGTGTCATGAGGATACTGTACGTGTCCCAGTACTTTCCCCCGGAGATGGGCGCGCCCTCGGCCCGGGTGCACGAGACGGCCCGGGAGTGGGTTCGCATGGGCCACCAGGTCACGGTGCTGACAGCTTTTGCGCACCACCCCACCGGAGTGAAGGCCGGGGAGGACCGGTTCAAGATAAGCAGGAGGGAGTGGAGGGACGGCATCGAGGTGATACGATCATACGTTTACGCCACGCCCAACAAGGGTGTGGTAAAGAGGATGGCGTCTTACGCGTCGTTCATGGTCTCCGCGGTTGTTGTGGGACTGCTGCGCGCTCCCCGGCCGGAGGTGGTGGTTGCCACTTCCCCCCAGCTCTTGTGCGGCCTGGCCGGCTTTATCCTGGCCAGGGCCATGGGTGTCCCGTTCGTGTTCGAGGTCCGCGACCTTTGGCCGGAGTCCTTGTCCGCGGTTGATCTTATGGGCGACAACTTTATGGTGCGGCAGCTAAGGAAGGTGTCTGCTTTCCTCTACAGAGGGGCGGAGAGGATCGTCACTGTGGGGGAGGGGTATCGCGCCAGGATAGTAGAGTGGTACGGCGTGGACAAGGACAAGATCTGCGTTGTCACCAATGGGATAGACACAAGGCTTTTCTGTCCTGGAGAGAAGCAAAACTCCATACGGGAAGAGTACGGGTGGGGCCACAGGTTCGTTGCGCTCTACATCGGCACCCTTGGCATGGCCCATGCTCTTGACAAGGTGCTGGAGGCGGCCGAGATTTTAAAAGACAATGAAATGGTATTGTTCGTTTTCGTGGGAGAGGGCGCAGAGAAGGACGGGCTTAAGAAGACAGCAGAGGAGCGGGGGCTTTCTAACACTTTTTTCATTGACCAGCAGCCCAAACGGCGGGTGCCTCTTTTCTACTCGGCATGCGACCTTGGCCTTGTGACCTTGCGAAAAAGCGACCTCTTCCAGGAGGTGCTGCCCTCCAAGATATTCGAGTACCTGGGCATGGAGCGGCCTCTGCTCCTGGCAGTGGGGGGCGAGGCACGCAAGGTGGTCGAGTCCGCGGGAGCGGGCGAGTACGTGCCTCCCGAGGACGCCGAGGCCATGGCCGGGGCCATTACCCGCCTCGCCGCTGACAGGGTAAAGCTCGAGCGCATGGGAAAGAACGGCAGGCGATACGTTCTCGAGCACTACGACCGGAGTGTGCTTGCCGGGAGCTACGTTGACATGCTGAAAAAGGTGTGCAAAAAGGAAAACGGGGGTTATGCAGGGGCGCAATGACTCGGACGGTTGACCTCCGCCTTTTGGAGCGGCTATGCAGAGCAGTGGATGCTTTATAACCGGCATGTCAAGGGCCGGCACCACCTGGCTGTCAAAGTGCCTGAATGAGCACCCCGAGGCCGCGGTGTTCGGGGAGAGCGCGTTCTTCGGGAGGTTCTTTCTCGAGCCGGGCGAGCAGGGCAAGTATTCCCCGGCGGAACTGGAGAAAGTGGCCGCCCATGCCAGGGAGTATATAAAGGGCCTTGCCGGGGGCGGCCCGGGGTGTTACAAGAACATCAAGGCCGATGACGCGGACTCCCTGGTGGACGCGGCCATCTTGGGCCATGGGCCCCTCTCGCCCTCCGAGGCATTCCTTGGCATTGCAAACGCGGTGGCGGATGCCGAGGGCAAGCGGGCCTGGATAGAGAAGACCCCCCACCACGTGAACTGGGTGGACCGCATCATGGCTTTTATCCCGGATGCCCGCTTCGTGATAATGATGCGCGACCCTTACGGGTTCATGCTCTCCTACAAGCACCAGGGGGACAGGAAGCCGGAGCGGGTGAGGCGCAACTTCGAGGCGCTATATCATCCCTTTGGCTGCGCCGTGGTTTGGCGCGGGTACGTGGGCTCTGCCCTGTCCGCGGCCGGGCGGTATCCTGCCCAGGTGTTACTTGTACAGTTCAGCGACCTCCTGGAAAAGCCCGAGGAGACGCTTTTGAAGGTGCAGCACTTTTTTTCTCTTACCCCTTGCAAGCTCGCGGACAAGGTTCCCCCGGACAACACCAGCTTCCCGGGGGGACGGCGGCCCGAGCTTGGCGGGGACGACCTTTTCTGGATGAGGGTGATGGCTGCAAAGGAGATGCGGGAACTGGGGGCCCCGAGCAGGCCCGTGCCCCGGGAGCCGGCCCGCATTATTATCTCTATCCTCCGCTTGCCGGCATGGGGCATACGGAACCTCTGGTCAATGCGCCGGAGGGCGAACTCGCCCCTGAATTACCTTTTCAGGTGGCTCCTGCCAGGACGGACGCCATCCACAAAGAGGGCATCCTGAAGACATGAGGCTTTTTAACTGGACCGCGGTTTACAGGAATGATCTCCAAAATGCCCTGCTGGTAAAGAGCTACCTTTGCGGCGACGAGTTCGATGTTAAGATGGTCCCGGACGTGACCAGCCCGCCTTTGCAGGGGCCCGGGGCACACCACGTAAAGAACCGTTACACTCTCCACGTACTCCTGGTGCCCGAGGATCAGGCCAAGCGGGCCTTTGAGCTCATAGACCACTTCCTGTCAAAATAATCAATATCCTCCGGACCCCTTCTGCAAGGCGTCCAGGGGCAGCTCCCTCTGGCCGATGGCCGCGAGCGCCACCGAGCCCGGGCTTATGACCCCGGTCTCGGTGATGACGTTAATGCACGCGGTCTTTCCCGATCCCGCTGCCCTCTCCAGTGCCCCTTTTATCCCGCCCGGCTCTCTTACCTCTTCCCCGTATCCTCCCAAAGCCTCCACCATCTTGTGATATGGCACGTAGCCCAGGTCAGTGCCCGCGGTGTGGTCCATGCCGAACTTTAGCTGCATGCTGTGCTTTACCATTCCCCATGCCTGGTCGTTGTTCACTATCACCGTGATGGGGAGCCCGAACCGGATCGAGGTATGGAACTCCATGAAGTTGAATCCCACCGAGCCGTCCCCCACCACTGCGAACACCCTTCTGTCAGGGTCCGCGAGCTTTGCTGACACGGCAAAGGGCAGGCCCACTCCCAGGCACCCGAACAGGCCGGACTCGAGGGTCCCGGCCGGCCGGTGGTTGGTCCTTACCATGTTCATCCAGATGGAAGTGTCCCCGCCGTCAATCACCAGCAGGTCCTCTGCACCCAGGAAGGAGTCCATCTCCTTCATGAGCCTGGCGGGGTGTATGGGCACCTGGTCCGAGTCGCGCTGTGGAGCAAAGCTCTCCATGGACTGCTTACCCGCGTCCTCCAGGGTCTTTCGCCACGTTGCGAACTTATCTACCTCCAGCCTGCCTGTGAGTGCCTTAGTTAGTGTTGCCAGAGCTTTCTTGCAGTCTCCTGTCAGGGAAACATCCGCGGGCCTGTTCCTGGTGCACTCTTCAGGGTCAATGTTTATGTTAATGATCTTTGCGTTCTTGTTGAACAGCCTGCCGTGTGCAAAGAACAGGCTTACCCTTGCCCCGCACAGTATCACGCAGTCGGCCTGGGAAAGCCCTGCCAGCGCCGGCCCCGGCCTGATGCCCAGGGAAGGCCCGTAGCAATAAGGATGCGTATCCGGCAGGCACCCTTTTCCCATGGACGAGGTGAAAGCCGGCACGTGCGTGCTCTCCACGAACTCTTTGAGCTCGTCCATGGCCCTTGCGAAGAACACTCCCGAGCCGCCCACTATTATCGGCCTCTCCGATGAGGCCAGCATATGCGCGGCCTTTTCCACGGCCTCCGGGTCCGGGGCCGGTGACGGGGTCTCAAGCGTGCATCCCCAGTCTATATACGACTCGTCCACGTCCGCTCCCAGTACGTCCGTTGGTATCTCCACGTACACCGGGCCCGGCTTTCCCGACCTTGCCTTGTGCATGGCTTGGTGTATTGTCGCGGGTATGCTCTCCGGGTTCTCCACTCTCCTCGACCACTTTACAAGCGGCTTTATGGTGTCGTGCTGCTCCAGCTCCTGCAGGTCCAGCCGGCCCACCATGTTTGTGGGGACCACGCCGGCGATTATCACCACCGGGGCCCCGGCCAGAAGGGCGTCAGCCACCCCGGTGAGGGCGTTGGTAAAACCCGGGCCCGCGGTGACCACTGCCACACCGGGCTGCCCGGTGAGCCTTGCCCATGCCTCGGCCATCATCACCGCGGCCTGCTCGTGCCTGGTGTCGTAGATACCGAGGTCCGAGCGCTCCGCGGCGTCTGCTATGTGGGCTATGTGCCCGCCGCCGATGCTGAAAATCTGGCCCACCTTCTCTTCCTGCAGGGCCTTTGTAACCATCTGTCCGCCATGAAAACTTGCCATCATGCCTCCTGCTTTGAATACACCGGCAGGGTTATGGTAAACGTGGTCCCCTTTCCCGGCTCGCTTTGCACGTCCACGCTGCCGTGGTGCCTCTCGATTATCTCCTTTACGATGAGCAGTCCCAGGCCGGTGCCCTTGCCCTCGGGCTTGGTGGTGAAGAAGGGATCAAAGAGCCTGTCCATGTTATCGCGCGGTATCCCTTGGCCCGTGTCCATGACCTTTATCTCCACGCTGTGGTCCTGTCCCTCGCATGCCGATATGACCACCTTGCCGCCCCCTTTTTCCGCGCAGGCTTGGCTGGCGTTCCCGAGCAGGTTTATAAGCGCCTGCTGCAACTGGTCCTTTATGCCTCTTATCCGGGGCAGGCTCTCGGGGATATCAGTCTCCACCTTCACCTGCTCCCTGGAGAGCTCGTAATGTGAGAAGCTCAAGGAGTTCAGCACCAGCTCCCTCAGGTCCAAGGGGAAGCTCGACTCCTCTGAGGGCCTGGCATAGCTCATCAGGTTCCTTGAAAGCGCCTGGATTCTTTCAGCCTCCTCCTGCAGTCTCTGCAACTGGGCACGGGCATGCTGGTCAAGCCCCTCGTTTTGTTGCAGCATCTCGGCATAGCTCAGCACACCTGTGATGGGGTTGTTAAGGTCGTGAGCTATCCCTGCGGCCATCTGCCCGACGGTGGCCAGCTTCTCCGCCTGGAGCAGGTTCTTCTCAAGCTCCTGGTAGCGCGTTATGTTCTGCCCTATGGCGATGAACCCCTGGAACCTGCCTTCCATGTCCAGTATGGTGGAGGTGTTGAAGATGGCCCTGGTCTCCCTCCCCTCCGGGGTTGTCATTGTTACCCGGATGTTTTCCAGGTTCTTGCCTTTGAGCACTTTCCTTACAAGTTTTTTAAAGTTCTCCTGGCCCAGGGCCACCCTCTCGCCGTCCGGCATCTCCACCCTGAGGTGCCTCTCGAAGATGTCCCTGTAATCCCTCCCCGTGAGGCGGTCCGCGCTCACTCCCACCAGCTCCTGCAGGGCCTTGTTAACCAGTGATATCCTGCCGTTGGGGTCGAGTATGACCACCAGTGCGTTGGCATTATCAATAATGCCCCTCTGGAACCTGAGCGAGAGGTCCAGGTCCCGCAGGAAGTTCAAATTGCGCAGTGTGCCGGCGATGTGTGAAGCCATGATCCGCACGTCAAGCTGCTCCTGGTCGGTAAAGGCGTTTTTATGGTGGCTCTCCAGGATGATGGCCCCCAGCCAGGTGTCCATGGCCGCGAGCGGCACTATGAGCGCGCTCTTTGCATCCTGCAGGAGCGGCCTGTAAGTGTCGCCTTCTCCGGTAAGGCGCAGCTCCTTAACCTCCTGATCTCCCTGGATTGTCTTTACAAACTCGTGGTTCAGCTCCAGCTCCCTTTTCAACTCCTGCTCCTGGTACCTGTGCGCCGCGGCCAGCGAAAGCTCTCCGGTTTCCGGGTCCTTGAGCCAGGCGGTGAGGTGCTGTCTTTGATGCGCTTTCAGGTAAGGATCGAGCAGTGTGGAGAGCACCTGCTCGGGCTGCATGCCCGGGTCAATGTGTTGCCCGGAGCTTATGGTCTCCTCCATCCACGAGGACCGGCTTGCAAGCTCGATGTTATGCTGCTGGATCTGGCTGAAGAGCCTGGCGTTTACCAGCCCCATGGTTATGGGCCCGGCCATGGGCGCGATGTTTGCGAGGTCCGAATCAGTGAAGGCATCCGGCCTCTTGGATGTGATGTGCAGGGCGCCCAGAACCTCGTCCCTGTAGGTCAAGGGATAGTTTATCAGGGACTTAAAGCCCTCCTGTCCGAGCTTTCGCACGTGGGCCTTGACCGAGTCCGGCACAAGCTCCGGTCTTATGGTTGAAGCATCCTTGTAAATGGAGGTCTCTTTACTGAAGATGAACTTCTTGACCTCATCGGCGTCATCGTAGAGTCTGATGGTCTCCTTGTATATTCTGTTCTGCTCGGGTATGTATCCGATGACCATGATCTGGTCGGCGCCTGGCTCGCCTATTGTAAGGGCCCCCAGGTCAAAGGGGAGCGCACGCGAGAGCAGTCTCAGCACTCCTCCCAGGCCGGTCTCCAGCCCCAGACCGGTGCGTATGGAGTCCACTATATCGTTAATCAGGGCGAGCTGCTGGGTTTTCTGCTTTAGCTCCTTTTCGTATGCCTGCCGCTCGGAAAGGTCGAAGAGCATTGAAAGGATTCCCACTGCCTGGCCCTGTTCGTCCCTCACCAGTGTGTCCACGCGAAAGACCTTGAACTCCTCGCCCGAGCTATTTGTCATCCTGGCTTCCTCGGCCAGGTCCCCTTCTTTTCTCAGGCGGCGGATGTGGTCTCGGAGCTCACTTGGTTCCATTCCCTTTATTAGGAACTCGGGTGTCTTGCCCGAGGCCTCCTGCGCGGAGTAGCCGAACATCCGCTGCGCCGCCCGGTTCCAGAAGGTTATCTTTCCGTCCAGGTCCATTCCCACCAGGGGGAGGGTGGTGTTGTTCATGAGCTGGTCCTGGAACGCGGACAGGTCCCGGAGCATCTGTTCGCTCTTCTTGATCTCGGTCACGTCAGAGTATATGGCCATGATGCCGCGGTCGGCCGCGGGCACGGCGCTTACCTTGACAGTCTTCTTTTTGCCTCCAACCGCGGTCACCTCCAGCTCCAGGTCCCGGTGCTCTCCGTTCTTTACGGCCTCAAATGCCTCCATGGCCTTCCTGTGCTCGATCCCCTCCAGGTAGCGGGTGAAGCTCTTGCCCACCGGGTCCTCCCCCGTGAGCTCCACCGAGGCCGGGTTGGCCATCCTTATTACCGTGTCCTCGCCCCCCACTATGACGGCTTCCTTCATGTGCTCGAACATGGCCTTCCACAGCGCCACTTCCTCTTTGGACGGCACTTCACTGGCCCGGTCCAGGTCCATGATCCTGGCCCCGCCCACGTAGTCCGTGGTCTCGTATTGCGAGACCTCGCCGATCTTTCTCACCACCTCGGCCATGCGCTCGGACTCCTGCCCTATGACCTCCACCGCGTTTCCAAGAGACTTAAGCGCGGGGTGGTCAGGGAACTCGGCTTTAAGCTTCTGCTCCGCCCGCTTCAAAAGCTCTGCGTAGCCCATTATGGAAGTCAGCGGCTGGTTGAGCTGGTGCGAGGCCGCGCCGGAAAGCGCGGTCAGGGCGTCCCGCTGCTGAGACTCCATGAGCTTCTCCTGGGCCTCCCGAAGCTCCTTCTCTATCTGGATGCGCTCGCGCAGGTCCTGGAATATTCCCACCGATGCCACCTCGCGGCCGTGCTCGTAAATTATGGCCGCGGACATGTTGATGGGTATCTCCTCGCCGTCAGAGCCCACCAGGGCGTTATACGAGGACTCCAGCTTGCCCCTGCCCCCGTAGTCTTCGCTCCTCAGCTTCTTCATCACCGCCCTTGCAACCCCGGGAGCGTAGAAGTCCACGATGTTCATCTTCCCGATAACGTCCGAGGCCTCGTACCCGGAGATTTCCTCCGCCGCCCGGTTGAACAGGATGATGGTCCCGCTCATGTCCGCGGCGATGATGGCGTCCATGGACGACTGGATCATGTTCTCCAGGAAATCCTTGGTCCTCTTCAGGGCCTCCTCGAGCTCGCGCTCCTCGGTCACGTCGTGCATGGACACCAGCCACTCGCGCCGGTGGGGCAGGTGGTCCAGCCGGGTGGCCACCTGCAGCCTGGAGCCGTCCTTCCTGTGGAGCACGTGGATGGAACGGAGGGCCTCGGGGTCCTTTCTCACTTCCTCGTCCCGCAGGACCCGCATCACGGAAAAGGCCTCCCCCGGCCCGGGGTACAAGAACTGATCTATGTTCTTTTTCTCCACGTCATTCTTGGCGTAGCCCGAGAGCCTGGTGAAGTTGACGTTCACTCCCTTGACGTTCCCCTGGTCGTCCACCACCATTATGCCGTCGGAGGCATGGTCGAACATGGCCTCCATGCGGGCCAGGTCGCTGCTCTTCTGCCGGGCGATCTTGATGGCTTCCTTGCTCCTCTTGACCTCCTGCGCCATCTCCCTGCCCAGCCGGATGTTGCGCAGCGCCACCGCGGTGGACTGGGCCACCATGTTGCAGAAGTTTATCTCCACCCGGTCAAAGGAGCGGGGAGACCCGGTGGAGCGCAGCATGATAAGTCCGATCACCTGGTCGCGGTAGAATATGGGCACCACCAGGATGGAGTAGAGGTCCTTGGATTTAAGCAGGTCCCGCACCTCCCGCATCAGGGAGTGCTTTTGTACGTTCTTTATGTAGACCGGCTTCATGGTCGCGAGCATCTTTTGGATCTCGGGGTACTTGTTTATATCGAGCTGTATGTTGAGGGGGCGCGTCCTCGCCCCCTGGGTGATGACCATTGCCGAGTCGGTTTCTGCCGAGAGCATCAACACCGTGCAGTAAATCCCGGGAAAGAGCTTCTCCAGCTCTTTAGCCGTGGTTGAAAGCACGGTGAAGTCGTCCTCCCGCGAGGTCACGGTGCGGCTTACCCGATTCAGGGCCTGCACCGCCTGGTGCATCCATGGCAGCTTGGCGCGCATGGACCTGTTGTATCCCCGGAGCCTGGCCAGGAGCTCTTGCACGTCAACCTTGCCCACAAGAAGGTCCAGCGCAGGGGTGGCGCTCCACGATTCCAGCTCACGGGCACCGGTGCGCACCGGGTACCACACCAGCACGGGCGCGTGGGCCAGTGCGGGGGCCATGCAAACGTCCTTTATCTCCGGGGCCCGTTTGTGATGCACCACCACGCCCAGCAGGTCCTGGCTGGAGACGTCTGCCGGGCCCTCACCATCCACTTGCCTGAACACGCTTACACCCGCCCGCTCGATATTCTTTGCGAGATCGGAAAGACCTCCGCGGGGAATGTCCAGGATGATGACCTGTTCCATCAACTCTTGTCCCCTGATTCTTGCGCAGCGGCAATGGCCGCTCTCAGCACCGTGTGAAGGTCAACGCCGGACTTTGCCGCGGCCCTTTTCAGGTCCTCGTACTCGGGGTGCCATATGGTCGTCCCCTGCGGCCTTGTCGCCTTTTTTATCCTCACCGGGCCGTAGTCGGTCCGGACCTTTACGCTCTCCCTCGGCAGCACGGTGCGATAGACAGGATACTCCCTCACCCCCAGGGTAGTCGAGTGCGAGAGCAGTGCATCCCTTACCAGGTCCTTCTGCTCGACGCCAGCGAGCACCCTCACCAGTGTCCCCGGCCGGTTCTTTTTCATCTGCGCGGGAATGAAGAGCACCTCCAGGGCCCCGGCCCGGTGCAGCTCCTCCATGAGAAGCTCGAAGTGCTCGCCGGGCATGTCGTCTATGGCAGCCTCCATCTGCATCACCTGGTCACCGCTTGCGAGCTTCTCTCCCGTGATCAGCCTCAAAAGGTTGGGCCTGCCCTCCGTCTCGCGGTCGCCCAGCCCGATGCCAACGCTCTCAACCTTCATCGCCGGCATGGGTCCGAAGGATGAGGCAAGCGTTTTTACCAGGGCCGCGCCAGTGGGGGTGACTGTCTCGTCCTGGCCGGGGGCTCCTCTCACCGGCACGCCCTTCAACAGCTCGAGCGTGGCAGGCGCAGGAAGGGGCAGCGTCCCGTGGGCGCACTCGACCTCCCCTCCGCCCAGGGGCAGCGGAGAGCACGTGAGCTCCTCCACCCCCAGCCTGTAAAGACCGGCCACGAAACCCACCACGTCCACTATGGCGTCCACCGCGCCCACCTCGTGGAAGTGCACCTGTTCGGGCTCGATCCCGTGCACCCTGGCCTCGGCCCGGGCAAGGCCCTCGAACACCGCCTTGCTCTTCTCCCGCACGGGTTTCGGCAGGCCGCTTTTGTTTATGATCTTTTCTATTTGGGGGAGCCCCCTCCTGGGCTGTCCCTTTTTCTTGTACTGGACCCTTACGTGGCATCCGCTCATGTGCGCCGATGTTCTATCTTTTATCACCAGCCGGAAATCCAGGCCCAGGCCCTTCATGGCCTGCCTTATCCAGCGCGGCGATGCGCCCGCGTGTATTGCCGCTGCCAGGGCCATGTTCCCGGCGACGCCGGAAAAGCAGTCCAGGTATGCCGCCTTCATATCTCCCGCTCCAGGACCCCCATGATCCTGGCCGCGGCGCAGGCCGCGCCGAAGCCGTTGTCAATGTTCATGACGGTGACCCCCGCGGCGCAGGAGTTCAGCATGCCGAGCAGCGCGGCCATTCCCCCTGAGCCGGCTCCGTATCCCACCGACACCGGCACCGCCACCACCGGCTGCTTCACCAGCCCGCCCACCACGCTTGCAAGGGCCCCCTCCATTCCCGCGATCACTATTATCACCCGGGCGCAATCGAGTGTCTCGCGGAAGAAGAGCAGCCGGTGCATCCCGGCCACACCCACGTCCTTTATCACCACCGGGGGAAAGCCCAGCCACTCCAGGGTCTCCCGGGCCTCCTCGACCACCGGGGCGTCCGATGTCCCGCCGCTCACGATCAGCACCCCGCCTTTTTTGCGGCCTGCCTTTTTGCGTCTGGAGGGACCCTTGCCCGGCACCCTGATAGTTCGGGCAACCGCGTTGTGCCGTGCCCGGGGAAAATTCTTCTTTATGGCCCTGGCCTGCCGGGGAGAGGCCCTGGTCAAGAGTATCTCCTTCTGTGCCCCGGCCATCTCTTTTATTATGGAGGAGAGCTCAGCCGTGGTCTTTCCCTCGGCAAAGACCACCTCCGCGGCTCCCTGCCGCAAGCTCCTGTGGTGGTCAACCTTGGTGTGCCCCAGGTCAGCGAAGAAGAGGTCCTTTATGGCTTTCAGGGCGTCTTCTTGTTTTATCTCGCCCTTTTTTATTCTCTGGATTAGCTCTTTGATATGTTCTTCATTCATGTCTGGTGTCTGTCTCGTCCTGGCCGACTCTTCTGCGGGGGGGCCTTGCCAGCACCTTCACGGCCTCGATGACTATCTTCAATGACTCCGGGTCCGGGATCAGGTAAAAGTTCCCTGCTATGCGCTCTTCCTTTTCAGAGAAGGCTGTTTTAACCACCAGTGTGAGGTCGTTGTTTTGATGGACCGGGCCCAGGATGTTTTCGATCACCTTCGAGGTGATGTCTAAATATATGCCCGGCACCGAGGGTATGAGCACCTTGTGGATGAGCCGCTCCAGGGCCCCAAGAAAGCTCGACGCTATGATGTTGCCCACCTCGGAGAGCGCGGAGGCGTGCATGTCCGAGAGCTGGCTCTCCATGTCGGGGTCCGCGCCGGTGAGGAGCGCGGACAGTGCGATGGCGCTCTTTTTCGGGAACACCACCAGTATGCTGCCGGAGAAGTCGCCGTTGATCTCGAGGAGAATGCCGGCGACCTCGCCGTCGTGGCGGTTTATGAAGCCGGAGACCTCGGAAGGCGGCAGCAGGAAGACCTCGGGAATGGAGAGCCCTATGGTCTTGCCCGTCATCTGGTTGAGGGCGGTGGCGGCGTGGCCCATGCCGATGCTGGAAATCTCGCGGAGTGCGTCGAAATGCACCTCGCCAAGCTCTATGTCACGGTACTTGTACACCTGTTTCATAGCATGCCCATGGTGTCCAGCACGAACACCACTCTCCCGTCCCCCAGCATGGTAACACCGGAGAGCCCTGAAATCCTCTGCAAAGGCTTTCCAAGCGGCCTTATAAAAGCCTCCTCCTGGCCCACCAGCTCGTCCACCATGAGCGCGGTCCGTCTGTTTTGCGACTCCACCACCAGGGCCTGCACCGGCTGCCTGGGCTTTAATTCCGGCTCGGGCAGGTCCAGGAACCTGTGCAGGGCCTTCATGGGCACCATCTCCTGCCTGTCGAGAAAGAACATGGCGCCCTGAGTCCTTCTTACCTGGTGCGGCATTATCTCCACCGTCTTCAATATCTTGGAGATGGGCACTGCAAAGAGCTCTTCTCCAAGGGCCACTAAAAGAACGTTGACTATAGCGATGGTCCTCGGAAGGTGCAGGGTGAAGGTGCTGCCTTTGCCCACCTGGGTGGAGAGGGTCACGTAACCACCGATGTTCTCCACCGTGTGTTTGACCGCGTCCATGCCCACGCCCCTGCCCGAGATCATGCCCACCTGTTTGCTGGTGGAGAAGCCGGGCTGGAATATGAGCTGATAGGCGTCCTCGTCAGACATGGCCCCGGCCTGCTCCCAGGATATGAGCCCCTTGCTGACCGAGGTCTCCTTTAAGGTGAAAGGGTCCATGCCCTGGCCGTCGTCCCTCACCTCTATGAGCACCAGGTCGCGCATGCGGAAGGCCTCGAGCACTATGGCCGCCTCCTCGGGCTTGCCCAGGGCCCTCCTCTGCTCGGCCGGCTCGATGCCGTGGTTCACGGCGTTCCTTAAAAGGTGTATGAGGGGGTCGTTCAACTGCTCCAGGATGGCCCGGTCAAGCTCGATGTCCTGGCCCTTTATCTCGAACCTCACCTTCTTGCCCTCGTCTTTTGCCAGGTCCCGCACCACCCTGGGCAGACGCTGCGCCACGCTCTCCAGCGGCATCATGCGCACGCTCATCACCTGGTCGTTGAAATCCTTGGCAAGGGTCTCCAGCCTGGCAAGTCCGCGCTCCAGCGCGGGTATGGGGTTGGTCTTGGCAACCTCCCGGAGCTCGTTCTTTGTAAGGATCATCTCGCCCAGGGTGTTTATGAACCGGTCAAGCGCGGTGGTCCTCACCCGCACCGTCTGCGGAAGGGCCTGCACCTGGGAAAAGGGGTCATACTCAAGACGGCCCTGGTCCTGGATCACCACCTCGGGCTGCTCGGCAGAGGGCTCGACCTCGGCAGCGGGGGCCTCCTCAAGAGGGGCCTTTGCCTCCGGGGACTTTATATCGAAGGAGTGCACGTCGGTCATGGACCCCATGACTTTCTCAACCTCTTCCTTGTCCGACTCCGTGAAAAGGTCCACCTCAACGGCCATGCCCTGCTCATCAGCCATGAACCTGCCGGCCTTCACCTCCTCGGATGACGGCCTCGAGCCTGTAATATCTCCCAGCTCGGAGAGCCTCTTAAAAAGGATCAGGCCGCGCACCGCGGGCGAGGCCGTGCGGGGAGAGAAAACCACCCGCACGGTGCAGTTAGGCTCTGCCGCAACTTCCTTCTCCCCCGGGGGGGGCTCTTCCGGAGCAGCCGGGGCAGGAGGTTCGGGAGTGGCCGGCCCGGCTTCAGGCGCGGTTTCCTGCGAAGGCTCTTTTTCATCCGGCGCCTGCGGAGGCGGAGGCGGGCCTGGTTCCTCTGGTTCCGGAGTCGGCGCCGGAGTGCGGTCCCCGGGCTCCTCCAGGATGAACTCCTCTTCCTGGTGCGCGTGTCCAAGCCTTTTGCGCTCATCGACCACATCTTGTGATTCCGGTTGCCTCTGGTCCCCGGCTTCTGCGGCATCTCCTTCCCCGGCAGCGGCCCCTGTGGCTGAGGGGACCTCGAACTCGAAGTCCAGCTCGCCCCTCCACTCGGGCGAGAGCGGCGATGGCTCCCTCGCAGGCGAGGGCGCCGTGTCTTCTTCCGAGGGACCGGTGTCCTCGATGAACTCATCCCCTGCGTCAAATGACGTGTCATCCGGCTGCTCCCCGGAGGCATCCTCTCCCCGCAATGCCCTGATCCTTGCCGCCAGCTCCTGACCCTTGGGAGACAGCTCCTGGTCTTGCTCAACCTGGGCCGTCATGGACTCCAGGGCGTCGGTGCCCTGGAACAACAGGTCCATGGCCTCGGACTCCACCGGCCGGTTGCCGTCCCTCATGTCCTCCATCAGGTCTTCCATGGCATGGGCCAGGTCCCTTATCTGGTCCAGTCCCATGGAGGCGGCCATGCCTTTTATGGAGTGGGCGTTCCTGAATATCTCGGACATGGTGTCCTTGTCATCAGGGTCCTGCTCGATGCTTACAAGGCCCTGGCTCATGAGCTGTATGTGCTCCTGTGTTTCCGAGACAAACAGGGCTTTATATTTTGACATGTCCATGGTTTTTATCTTGCAGGAAGGGGACTTTTTAAGCTATAGCTCGATTAGAGGCTGACGACCTTTCTTACTATCTCGATGACCTTTTCAGGCTTGAAGGGCTTCACGATGAAGTCCGCGGCTCCGGCCTCGATCGCTTCCATGACCAGTGACTCCTGCCCCAGTGCTGAACACATGACGATCTTGGCCCCCTGGTCCAGCTTCTTTATTTCCCTCACCGCCTCGATCCCGCTTTTCTGGGGCATGACAATGTCCATGGTCGTTATGTCCGGTTTGAGCTCCTTGTATCGCTCCACCGCCTCCACACCGTTGGCAGCCTCTCCAACCACCTCGAAATCGTCACCCGAGAACACGTCTTTTATCATGTTCCTCATGAACAGGGCGTCGTCCGCGATGAGCACCCTTATTGACATTCCATACCTCCTGGCCCCCTCACTCGAAATAGTTCTCCAGCCCCAAAAGCAGCTTCTCCATGTCGAACATGCTCAAGATCCTGCCTCCCATGTTGATCATCCTGTTGATGTAAGGGTTAGAGTCCCCCGGCTCCGGGCCCTGCACCAGCGGTCCCCGCACCGGCACCAGCTCGATCCTCTCCACCCTGTCCACTATAAAACCGAGGTGGTAGTCCTCGCTCGCCAGGATCATCACCCGGGAGTCCACACCGGGCTCGGCCTTGTCCATGCACAAAAACTCGCGAAGGTCAACCACCGCGATGACCTTGCCGCGGTTGTTTATGGCGCCCCGGATAAATGAAGGCGAGCGGGGAACGAAATAGAACTGGGGGACCTCGATGACCTTTTCAACCCAGTCGAGCTCGATCCCGAACAGCTCCGGCTGCAGCATGAAGCTTATTACCTGGCGCCTTGCATCCGCGGCCGGCGCTGCTGTGGTCCCCTGTATCATTCAAAGATGAACCCCATGTCGTCGGAGTCGTTGGTCCCGGTCCTTGCCTTCTTGTGCTCCTCGGGCCCTGGCGCTCCCGGGACCTGCTCCACCTTGTCCTGTTCTGATGATTCCTCCGCCTCCCCGGGTCCCGGCAGGAACTGGGCCCCTTCCTCGGCCCCGAGCATTTTTTCCGGGTCTATCCTGAACCTTGAGATCACCGCTTTGAGCTCGTCGCTAAGCCTCTGCAGCTCCGTGGACGACGTGGCCATGTCCTCCATGGAGCGCATCTGCTGCTCCGTGGCCGCGGTGACCTCCTCGGTGGCGGAGGCATTGTCGTGAGAAACCTTGGCGATCTCGTCAATGCTCTTTACCAGGTCCTTGGCCCCTTCGGCCTGCACCTGCGAGAGCTCGGCGATGTTCCTCACCTTGGTGGATGCATCGGTGACCATCTCCACGATCTCTTCAAGGGAGGCGTTTATGGTCCCGATGTCCTCCCTCCCCTCGGAGATGTTCTCCGCGGTCTCCTTCATGAAGGACACCACCCGCTCGGCCTCGCTCGCTATCTCCTGCACCAGGTCGGTGATCTGCTCAGCGGAGGTCGAGGTGCTCTCCGCGAGCTTCCTCACCTCGTCGGCCACCACCGCGAAGCCCTTGCCGTACTCGCCGGCCCTGGCAGCCTCGATGGTGGCGTTGAGTGCCAGCAGGTTTGTCTGGCGCGCGATGTCGGTTATCATCTCCACGATCTTGCCTATCCTCTGGGTCTTCTCCCCGAACTGGACCACCATGTCCTGGGAGTTGGCCATCCTCTCGAACACCTGCTTCATCTTCTCCATGGCGGTGTTGGCCAGCTCGCCCGAGCCGTGGGCCTTCTGCGCGGCCTCGGACACCGAGGTCGAGGTCACGGAGGCGTTGGAAGAGGTGAGCTCGATGTTGCCGGCTATCTCCCGCACCGTCTTGGAGGTGTCCTCCACCAGGGAGGCTTGAAGCTCCGCGCCCTTGCTGATGTCGCCGATGGTGGTGGCCACCTCGCTGGTGGAGGAGCTCATCTCCTGGGAGGTCGCGGAAAGGTTCTGGGCTGACTTGCTTATGTTCACCGCGGTGGCCTGCGTTTTCGAGGTCAGCTCGCGCAGGCTCTCCAGCATGGTGTTGACCGACTCCATGAGGTCGTCAATCTCGTCGTGGAACCTCTTCTTGCGCTTTAAGCCCACCTCCTCTGTCAGGTCACCCTGGCTTATCCTGCGTGACGAGGCTATCAACTGGTAAAGGTCCCTGGTGATGCTCCGGGAGTAAAGCCTTCCACCCGTCGCGGTCACCCCGATAACAAGGGCCACGCCTATGAGTCCAACCTGCCACCACTCCAGTCGCCCGCTGCCCGCCAGCAAGAACATGGCAAAGTATATGCCGGTGGTCACAAGCGCGACCACCAGGTACCCCAGGAATATCTTCACTTCCATCCTCATGGCTCTTCTCCCAGGATTGCTAATAGGCCCCGGACGCTTCCCCTACTCACCGGAGCTCGGACCACTGCATTCCCCGCCAATTCACGGGTCCCCCGCTCCTGCATACATGTATCTCCAATATAATAACATGCTACGCTAACACAAGCTAATTTCTCTGTCAATCCAGTCCAAAGCCAGTCCAAAGCCCGGCCCAGCTCCGCAAAATCCACTGTTAAATACACCTCTTACAAGCACGCCAAAACATGATCCCACAAGCCTTGCCTCCAGTACAAATGACCCCTTTTACCTTCTCCGCCGGCTGCACATGTAAACGGCAGCGTACACGCCCGTATACGGAGCCGTTTACACGCGCAGCCGACACCGTTTCCACCCGTATACGCCGAAACACGCCTCCAAGTAGTACCTGGAACCATATCGCCCCGGCTACCTGCACGGCGCTTCTTTGTGCACAATAACGGGGCGGCTTGTAACGGGTAACCCA
>CAZYTX010000044.1:0-30858 GCA_964650485.1 uncultured bacterium
AGGTCAGTGATGTCGGTCATGGTGGAGATTGTCGGCCGGGAGAATAGAGCTTCTTGGTGCTCTTGGTGGCTCCGTGGTTTTTGGACCTGCTCGCTGCGCTCCTGCCTGCGCCGCGCCTTGGCTTGGCGCGGCAGGCAGGCGCCCACACAGCAAGCTGTGTGGGTTACCCGTTCTCCGGTCGTTTCAGGGCGGAGCCGGCGCCGTATGCACGGGCATACGCGGGCGTGTTTTTGCGTTTACAGGGGGAAACGGCGCCGTATACCCGTGGAAACGACACTGTTCACACGCGTATACGGAAAATAAACTCGGGTTTAACACCGGTGCGTGGATTCAAAGTTATTGCTTGTGTAAAAAGTATTTGTTATCAAGAGGTTTTGGTGTCGGGCTTAAAGTTCTCAGGGGCCGGCAAAAAAGTTCGCGTACGATGGGCTTTACAAAAGAGGGCAGGGCGGATACAATCTTTTTGCTATAAGCTGTTTTTTCATGTAGTAGAGGTGAGTGCATGTCTGTTTTTGATTCGGACATAAGCAAGCGAGGATTGTGGTCATCCCGGTTGATGTTCATCCTGGCCGCGGCGGGTTCAGCCATCGGGCTCGGCAACATCTGGCGTTTCCCATACCTTGTTGGCAAGTACGGGGGGGGCGCGTTCGTTCTCATGTATCTGGGTTGCATCCTTGTGATCGGGGTCCCGATACTGGTAGCTGAGATCATGATCGGCAGGGAGTCGCGGAAGAACCCTGTCGGCGCTTTCAAGAGGCTTTCCGGGGGCAGCCGGCTTTGGATGGTGGCTGGTTTCCTTGGCGTGGCCTCGGGTTTCGTGATCTTGTCTTATTACTCAGTGATTGCTGGCTGGACCCTTGACTACTTCACCAAGAGCGTTAACGGCGAGTACTTTGGTAAAGAGGTGGCGGCTTTTTTTAACACCCTGCTGGCTGATCCTTACCAGCAGGCGATCTGGCACACCATGTTCATGGGCGCCAGCATAGCCATTGTGATCTTCGGCGTGAGGGAGGGTCTTGAGCGGTGGATCGGTGTTCTCATGCCGCTCCTTTTCTTCCTGCTTGTGGTGCTGGTGTTTTACGGTCTGTTTGCGGGTGATGCCGCTGGTGGCCTGGGTTACATATTCGTGCCTGACTGGAGCAAGCTGGTGACCAACCAGGCGGGCGAGTACACGCCCATGCCCATGCTGGAGGCCATGGGTCAGGCGTTCTTCACGCTGAGCCTTGGGATGGGGGCCATGATAACCTACGGGTCGTACCTGGGCGATGACGAGAGCATTCCCGCGTCCGCTGCGCTTGTGGCCGGCCTTGACACGCTGATCGCGCTGCTTGCCGGGATCGGTATCTACACCATATTGTTCCAGTACGACCTTGACCCTGCGCAGGGTCCGGGTCTTGTTTTCAAGGTGTTGCCTCTCGCGTTCGACCAGATGCCGGGGGGTAGGATCATCGGTATCCTGTTCTTTCTTCTTCTTTCTTTTGCTGCACTTACGTCTGCGATCAGCCTTCTTGAGGTGGTTGTTGCGTACTTTATTGACGACCGTAAATGGAGAAGGCGCGGGGCCACCCTTATAATGGGTGCAGTGATATGGGGCCTG
The DNA here is from genome assembly GCA_964650485.1 of uncultured bacterium. Classification (GTDB taxonomy): domain Bacteria; phylum RBG-13-61-14; class RBG-13-61-14; order RBG-13-61-14; family DATKZS01; genus CAZYTX01. The sequence goes on from CAZYTX010000044.1 coordinate 1,598, forward strand.
GGGCTGTTCTCTGCTTTTTCCTACAATCTCATGGACGGTGTTTCACTTATTCCTGACAAAGAGGGCCAGCGGATGCCCATACTTGATTCCCTGGACCACCTTGCGAACAACTACATGTTGACTATTGGCGGGTTTTTTATAGCGATTTTCGCGGGTTGGTTCATGAGCCGGGATAGCGTGAAACGGCAGTTGCTGGAAGGCGGGGGCAGCCGTAAATTTTACCGGACCTGGCTCTTTGTTATAAGGTATATAACGCCGGTGCTGGTCGGTATCCTGATACTTTTCATGCTTGAGAAGCACGTGGGGCTTATCGAAAAGCTGGGCGGCGGATGAAACAGGAGGATATTTAAATGGCTAAAAAGATTAAGATTTCCAGGAAGCAGCTTAAAAAGCCGGACGAGTTCCTCACCCGGTCGGAAAGGGCGTGGGACTGGGCTGAGGAGCACGTGTGGGAGATTGCCGGTGCGGTGGCCGCGGTGGCTGTGCTGTTTCTACTTGCCCAGGGGGTGGTGTACTGGCTGAGGCAAAGGGCTGAGGAGCCCAAGATAGCAATGGCTGAGGCACTGGAAATAATGAAAAAACCGGTGATGGAGGGCCAGGAGGAAATCATCCCGGGCATTGACGCTGGTTTCATGTCTGAAGATGAAAAGTACGAGGCTGCGGTGCATGCTTTCGGGGTCGTGATAAAAGAGCACCCCGAGACAGTCCAGTCCCGGCTGGCATTTTTTTACCTTGGACGCGCTTATGAGAACCTTGGCAGATACGATGAAGCCATCTCTTCCTATCAAAGCTTTCTCGATACTGAAATTGCCGATAGAAAAAGCAGCCTTAACCATTCTGCTATCCTTGGTGTCGGCAGGAGCTTGTACTCGCTTGGAAAATATGACGAGGCTCTTGAGAAATTCGAGCTAATCATTGAATCTGACTCTGCTTTCAAGCCGGAGGCGATGAATTATGCAGCCAGGTGTTACAAGGAGAAAAACGAGCTTGAGAAAGCAGCCGTAATGCTTAAGAGATTAAAGGATGAATACAGGGACCACTGGATAGCAAGGCCCTCGGATTTCCTGGTCAAGTACTGGAGGGAGCACCAGACATTTGATGCGCAAGGCTTTGAAAGTAGTGATCAAAAAAGCATGGAGCTAGAGGAGGAATTTATTCTTGAACCCGGGGAAGAATAATTTACAGACCAAGACTGGTGTTTGCTGTTTATTTACCCGATGCAGGCATAAACCATTAAGAAGGAGCTTAAGATATTGTCTTTACTCAACCATAAAAAAAGCATAAATTTAGTCTTGTCCATTTCGGCTTGCATGCTTTCTACATCCTGCGCCCGCATGACTGACATGAAAGGCTTTGAAAAGCCCGTGGTATTAAATGCCGAGAAAATGAGCTATTTTCGCTCTCAGTCCAACAACCCCGAGCTTGCCTCGCCCGTTCTTTACAACGACCGTGTTGTTATTGCAAGCTCCAGGAAGACCGTGGCCGTGTTTGACCTGAGAGGCCGGCTGCAATACCGATTTCCCCTTGAATTCAAACCTGTTAGTACTCCTGCTATACAAGACGAGAAGCTTTTGGTGGGGGGCTCCGACGGACGGTTCCACTGTCTGTTGCTTGACTCGGGCGATGAGGTCTGGAGTTTCGATTTCAAGACCATAGGCTTTTCCGAGCCGGAAGTGGCTGAAAATAATGTAATTTTCCAGACGGCAAACGACAGGGTGGCAGCTCTTTTCATTGATAACGGTAATTGGGCGTGGGAGCATCAACACATAAGGCCTCGTGACCTGGCCATAAAAGGGCTTTGCCCGCCCAGATCCTTCAATGACAAGGTGTTCATAGGACTTTCCGGGGGATACGTGGCTTGTTTTATGCGTAAGTCTGGTAAACTGTTATGGAAAAGCAGGATTTTCAAGGACGAGCAGTTTATGGACGTTGATGCACCGATCGAGCTGGACCAGGAAAAAGCTTATGTTGTGAGCGCGGGAGGAGAGGTTGCCGCCTTGAGCCAGGCCACGGGCAGGGTGATATGGAGATACCAGTCAGGCGGTCTGGAGGGAGCAAGGCTGGACCAGGACATGATCTATCTGGCCACTGACGAGGCAAAGCTGATCGCACTGGACAAGGATACCGGAGGCGAGGCATGGACCACAAGGCTTTCCACCAGCAAAAAGGTGGACTACTTACAGGCGCCAACCAGACCCATAGTATTAGAGGACATGGTGGTTACTACAAGCCGGGGTGGAAAGGTCATGGTAGTGGACAAAGGCTCAGGTGAGGTCCTCGATTCATGGAATTCCCTCGTCATGGTTTCAGGTCCCATTGTGCCACTTAGGGACAATGGCTTTCTGATCATGGATAATAAGGGTATGGCCAGGCTTTGGGAGCTGGAGTAGAGCCTTTATAAAGTTTTTGAATAAGAGGGAGTGATTACAAGAATTTTTTATCCCTGCCGTTGATTTCTTATAAGATATATTATGTTAAACAAAGGGTCCGTCTGCGGAATAATGATTAAAACCCTTGGAGGAACATTATGAACGGATTATTCAGCAAGATAAGGGCATTCTTTTTCAGCAAGTTCTCAGAAAGCAGGAAATACCCCCGCGTACCCATCAGCGTAAAGGTCACAAACGTAAAAAGCGGCACCTTCACGTATTACCAGGCCACCAACATAAGCCTTGGCGGGATGTTTCTCAGGGCTGACAGTCCTCTTCCTCTAAAGACATTGCTCAAGCTCAGGTTTTCCCTGCCGGAAAAAGAGAACATAGAAGTTGATTCTGAAGTCGTAAGGGTCCAGCACGGAGGCAAGTACCCTTCCGGCATGGGTTTAATGTTTACTGAGCTTGACCAGCCGGACAGGGATGCAATCAGGTCATTTGTTAACAAAAAGCTGTAAGCCGCCCTACTCCCACTCTTCCTCAACCTCGACCTTCTTAACCCCCTCCTCGTCCTCCTCCAGCATCTCCCTGGTGATAAGCAACTGCGTCCCGCAATAGGAGCAATAGATGAACTCTCCCGCCCGCGTCTCCGGCTCCACCGGGATGTATGCATTGCAAACCGGACATTCAGCCTCCTTGCCCATGACGGTCCTCCTCTCAATCATAGGATAAAAATGGCGCCTTGGCCTGCTTGGCTACTTTGCATTCAAAGAGCGAAAAGTTGAACAAGCCCTATGATTATCGTATTATAGAGTCGCCTGCGCTAAAATTCAATGACCGCATTTCCAGGGATTTAATAGGGAGAACAGATGGCGACGGGTTCTGCCTGGCACTGCCTGTACCTTATAACGCAAGGAGCTCAGAAGGTCTCCGCATGGGAGTTGGCCCTGCAATCCGGCCCCATGGTCAAGTTCGTGCTTTTAATCCTTATAGCCCTTTCCATCCTCTGCTGGGCTATCATCGGTTTCAAGCTATTCCAGATAAGGCGCGCCCGTCGCGAGTCCAGGCTGTTCCTCAAGTCCTTCTGGGCGGGCGACAGCCTGGAGCAGGTGTCCATATCAACCAAGCGTTTCAATTCCACTCCCCTGGTGCACGTGTTCAGGGCCGGGTATAGCGAGCTCGAGCGCTTGCGCAAAGGCAGGAAACGCGACGAGGAGAGCTCGCTTGTGGAGATGTCGAAATCCGGGCTGGGAATGGAGAACGTGGAGCGTGCCCTGGGCCAGGCCGCATTGACCGAGACGGGAAGGCTCACACGATTCTTGAGCCTCCTGGCCACCACCGGCTCCACCGCGCCTTTTATCGGGCTGTTCGGCACGGTGTGGGGCATCATGACCAGCTTCCAGGCCATCAGCGTCATGGGAGGTTCCGGGTTCGAGGTGGTGGGACGGGGAATATCAGAGGCCCTGATAGCCACCGCTGCCGGCCTGGCCGCGGCCATCCCCGCGGTGGTGGCGTACAACTACTTCCTGGCGAGTATAAGGAGCTTGCAGGCGGAGCTGGACAACTTCCAGTCGGAGTTCATAAACATTGTTGAAAGGCACTACATGAAAAAGAAGGGGGCCAAGAAGACCGGTGAGTCGAAAGCGGAATAATTAAGACGTACAGGAAAGGAGCGAACCATGAACAAACAGGAGATTGATCGGCGTAAGGCCATAAAGACCATGGCCGCGGGAACAGCGGCCGCGGGCGTGCTTGCACCTTCCATGTTAAGAGCGAAGAATGACACCCGGCCCAACATCGTATTCATCCTGGTGGACGACCACCGCTACGACGCCTTCGGCTTCATGGACAAGCCCTGGCTCAAGACCTCTTCCATGGACCGGCTGGCAAGAGAGGGCGTGCACTTCACCCGCTCGTTCGTGACCACCTCGCTGTGCAGCCCCAGCCGGGCGTCTTTCCTTACCGGCCAGTACGCCCATTGTCACGGTGTGAAGAACAACCTGACCCCGTGGACGGACGAGAACGTTACATTTATCGAGCTGCTCCACGCCCAGGGCTATCATACCGGCTTTATCGGCAAGTGGCACATGCCGGGCAAAGGCATACCCGACCTGGTCGGCCAGGGCAAGGTTGACAGGATGGTGTCCTTCTCATACGGTACCGGACAGGGAAGGTACTATGACTGCCCGCTCATCATTGACGGAGAGAAGCAGGGAAAAGAGGGCTATATCACCGACGTGCTGACGGACTACGCTCTCGAGTTCCTGGACCAGCCACGCAATGGCCCTTTCTGCCTCTATCTCTCCCACAAGGCGGTGCACCATAACTTCATGCCGCCTGATCGGTACAAGGGAAAGCTGGAGCACGCGCCATTGCACCCCATGGAGGACAACAAGAAGGACCTGCCAATGGGACTGGTGCACGTGCCCCAGCGGCTGAACTTCGAGAGGAACCAGCAGCGCTACTACGAGGCGCTCATGGCGGTGGACGACAGCGTGGGAGCAGTGCTCCGCTACCTTGACGATAAAGGCATGGCGGAGAACACGATTATAGTGTACGTCGGGGACAACGGCTACTTCTGGGGAGAGCACGGGCTCATTGACAAGCGCTACGCCTACGAGGAGGGCATACTGATACCACACCTTTTACGCTACCCCAGGCTGGTTCAGGATGGCGGCAAAAAGGTGGAGCAGATGGTGCTCAACATTGACCTGGCCCCTACCCTGCTCCACGCCGCGGGGATAAAAGCCCCTTCCGCAATACAGGGAAAGAGCTATCTGGACCTGGCCAGGGGCAAAGAGCATGAGTGGCGCGACTCATTCCTGTATGAGTACTTCGAGGACTTTGGATTTCCCCATCCACCCATGAGGGCGGTGCGCACCGAGGACTGGAAGCTTATAAAGTACCCTGGCCACGAGAAGAGATTCCCGGACGAGATGTTCAACCTGGCCCCGGACCCGGGCGAGAGGAACAACCTGGCTCGCGCCCCCGAGCATGCCGAAAGGAAAAGGGAGCTCGAAGGGGAGCTCAAACGGCTCATCAAAGAAACTGGGTGCTAGCTGAACCTGCTCCAGGGTTACAACAGAGGCATTCAAGAAAAGCAGCGCAAAGGTGCTCGACTACCTACCCTACCCTTAACGATAACTTTTTGCCTCTTCCGCGCTCCGGCTATACAATATCTTGAGGAGCATGAACGCGCTGAAGCTTACGATCATGGGGTGCGGAACATCCACCGGGGTCCCGGTCATAGGGTGCCCTTGCGACATCTGCCAGAGCGGCGACCCCCGCAACAACCGCACCAGGACATCGGCGCTGGTGTCAACCGACAAGGGCAACATACTGATTGACACCGCGCCTGACCTGCGCGCGCAGGCTATGGCAACAAGGACCCACAGCATAGACGCGGTCATATTCACGCACGACCACTCGGACCACATAGCCGGCGTGGACGAGCTTAGGACCTTCAACTTTGTCATGGGAAGGGCCATACCAATCTATGGCAATGAAAAGGTGATAAAGCGCATAAAGACAGTGTTCGAGTACATATGGGACCCCGATGCACCCAGGGGGGGAGGCCTGCCCATGCTGCATACGCACACTATAAACGGCGCCTTGGACCTGTGCGGAGTGCGGGTCGAGCCCCTGCCTTTGTGGCACGGGGAACAGCAGATACTCGGTTTCAAGTTCGAGCAATCTCTGGCCTACCTTACCGACTGTAACAAGATACCTCCCGAGACCATGGAAAAGGTCAAGGGTGTGCGGGTTGCTGTAATAGACGGGCTCAGGTACAGGCCGCACACGACCCACTTGTCGGTTGACCAGGCGGTTTCCGCGCTCAAGGAGATCGGGCCGCAAAAGGGTATACTTACCCACTTGAGCCACAGCCTGGACTACAACCGGCTGAGAGATGAGCTGCCCGAATGGATCGAGCCGGCTTACGACGGCATGATTATTGACATGGGGGATTAAAGTAATGATTATCGGAGTCCCCGCTGAAAGGAAGAGGGAGGAGTACCGGGTGGGGCTCACTCCCCCGGGAGCAGGCGCGCTGGCAAAAGCCTCTCACCAGGTGCTGGTCGAGTCGGGCGCCGGGCTGGGCGCCGGCTTTTCCGACGATGTGTTCGCCCGGGCAGGGGCGAAGATCATGCCCCAGCCGCGCCAGGTATGGGAAGGCGCGGACCTGGTAATAAAGGTGAAAGAGCCACAGCCCGAGGAGTACGAGTTCATGAAGCGGGGCAAGATTTTGTTCTGCTTCCTCCACCTGGCCTCACAGCCCGAGCTTACCGAGAAGCTCATCCAGTGCGGCACGACCGCGGTGGCTTTCGAGACCATACAGACCGGGGACGGTGCGCTCCCGTGCCTCATGCCCATGAGCGAGATCGCGGGAAAAATAGCCGTGCAGGCGGGGGCCAGCTTCCTCATGCGCGACAAAGGCGGGCCGGGCATACTGATGGGCGGAGTGCCCGGGGTGCATCCATGCGAGGTTCTGATCATCGGGGGCGGGACATCGGGCACTAACGCCGCCAGGATGGCCACGGGAATGGGTGCGCACGTGCGCATCATGGACGTGAACCTCTCAAGGCTGGCATACCTGGACGACATCTTCAACGGTCGCGTCACCACTGTGATGTCTGACGAGCACAACATCGAGACATACGTGCCCCAAGCTAACTTGCTCATCGGCGCGGTGCTGGTCCCGGGCGGACGCGCGCCCCTTCTTGTGCCCGAGTCCCTTGTCAGGAGAATGCAGCCAGGCTCAGTGACCGTGGACATTGCCGTGGACCAGGGAGGGTGCATCGAGACCATCAGGCCAACCACTCATGACGACCCCACGTACCAGAAGCACGGGGTCACGCACTACGGTGTGGCAAACATTCCTGGCGTTGTGCCCAGGACAAGCACACAGGCACTGGCAAACGCCACCCTGCCCTTTCTTTTGAAGCTCGCAAACCTGGGAGAGAAGGCATTCGAGCAGGTGATCGAACTCAGGAAGGGGCTGAACGTGCATCCCCGCGCGGAAAATAAAAAAGGCGTGGTAACCAACCAGGCGGTGGCCGACTCGCTCGGTCTGGATTACACTCCTTATGAAAGCCTTTGAAGGGGCTTAAAAGCGGCATGGAAACGGCTGAGAATTCGCGCAGGAGAAAGATACTGGTGGTGGAGCCGGACGTCGAGTTCGCCCTGGTGCTCCAGGACTTCCTGCTCTCGCAGCGTTTCGATGTCGAGATAGCCCACACCGGGGACGACGGTATCAAGAAGTACGGTGGCTTCAAGCCCGACATTGTGCTCCTCTCCAGGGAACTGCCTGTAAAGGACGGCACAGGGCCTGACGGGCTCAGGGTGCTGAGGGTCCTGAATCAGAACAGGAAGGCTGTGAGGGTCCCGGTGATCATGTCTTCTACCGAGGCGACGGACAAGGACTTCGAGAGATACAGGAAGCTCAAGTTCAGCGCCGACGACTACATGACAAAGCCTTTCGAGGACACCGACCTGCTCCGCAAGGTGGAGAACCTGGTGGGGTTCGACTTCTCCGAGGGTGTGGAGAACATAAAGATGGACCAGGCCATGGAAGACTCAATACACAGCATCTTTGACGCGGATGAGCAGGAGCTGGGACTGGCCGCGTCCGCACAGACCAGGAAAGAGATATCCTGGCTGCTCGATCAGGTGGGCGAGGAGTTGGACAGGCAAAACGAGGTGCCGGAAGAACCTGAAAAGACGCCTCCACCCGAACAAGAGCCACCCCCTCCCGACGGACAAGTGAATGAATCTCAACGGCTCCAGGATGAGAACAAGGTGCTCGACAAGGAGCTCGACAAGGTGAGGAAGCAGCTCGTGAGTGAGCGCAAGCGGTCCCGGGAGATCAAGAAAGAGTGGAGGACCAAGCTCCAGGAGATCGAGAAGAGGCTCGCCCAGAGCGAGAAGCGCGAGCAGAGGATGCGCGAGGAGTTCGAGGCCGTGCGGGGAAGGTTCGCGGACCTGGAGCTGGAGCACACCATGGAGATCGAGAGGATCAACTCGGAGAAAAGGCGCATGGAGGAGGAGCTCATAGCACTGCGACACTCCGGCGCTGACCTCGACTCATACCCACCGGAGAGGATCGCCACGGACCTCGCAAAGCTCTCAGCGTCCATACATAAAATAATAGACAAGATTAAAACCGAAACCGAGGACAAAGAAAAGTAACCGCCGCGTTTTTATCGCCTTTGCAGACGCTCCGCCGCGGGCCCGGCCAGAAGCTTCGCGGTGATGACCAGGGCCTTTGCGTTGGGATGGAAGTCCATCCTGTGAACCACCAGGTCGGATGCATCATAGCCCTCAAAAAGCGGCCAGGGGTCAACCCACTCGAGGCCGAGAGCGGTGAGCGTCTCCTGAAGCCGCTGGCGCTCTTTTGCGAACATGTTCTCGTTTGCGATCATGGGGAAGGTGACCGCTATCAGGGGTATGCCGCGTTCTTCGAGCATGTCTCTCATCTTTTTGAGGTCTCTTACAAACAGGTCCCAGTGCTCGCCCGACGGGTCGTAGATGCTTCTCACGTACTCCTTGAAGATTCTGTTGACCTCCTTTGCGTAGGCCGCCCTGAAAAAGGGCTTTACAAAGGGGAGCTTCACCCAGAATGAACCTTTCCATTTTTTCAGCTTGTCGGATTCAGGTTTGAAGGGCTCGCGCTCAGGGTCGTTCATCTCGGTTATCACCAGCACCATGAGGTCCGGCTGAAGCGGCAGCACCTTTTTTCTCAGCATGACCAGGTAATGCTCCATGTCATAGCCTCGCACTCCAGCGTTTATCACCTCTACTTCCCTGCCCTGCACCCGCTTTGAAAGCAGGTCTTCTAGATGCGCCGGCAGGGAGCCCTGCTCGGGCACGCCCTGTCCGAACACGATCGAGTCGCCAAGCACCACCACCCGGAGTATGTCTTCGGGCTTAAGCATTTGCACCTCTGGCCCGCGCAGTCCCTGGCTGTTGATCCTGACATGCACACCGTTCAGTGTGCCCGAGGCCCCGGGCACGTGCTCGTACTTAAGGCCCGGCGCCTTGCTCTCCCGGTAAAAGCCTGGATCGGAGTCGCTTTTGGGGTTGTACTCTTCGCAAAATGGATACAAGGAGACCGCGAGTGCAAGGATTGCTAGTGTTATGGCTGCTGCAAAAGCGACTTTTCTTGCAATGCTTGTCTCAGAACCCTTCATAACCGGGCGCCTCGTCCCTGGTGATCCTGGTGGTTTCCAGCTTTATCTCCTTTGGCACCGGCTCGCCGCATCCATGATCCTCTTTGCCGGGGAGCGCTTGTAATCGCCCGCCTGGTTATATATGACCTCGCTGATTTCAATATAATCAAGGCATTACAGACCAAAGTTAAAGCTTAATCTAGGACAGGGCGCGCCGCAAGTTCAGTCCAGGTCAAGAAAGCAGCTCTCTTACGTAGTCCCGGCTTTTAAGCTCCGTACCGGGGTCTGTGCCCACCTTCAGCACCTCAAGTGTCATAACTCCTTCAAAGTTTTTGAAGAAGTCGAGGAATGGCGTGTAGTCAATGTTGCCCTCCCCTATTGCCACGTGGTCGTCATCCTCGCCCATGTTGTCCGTGAAGTGGATGTGCCTGACATCTGGCGCCAGCTTGCGGATGGCCTCTTCGAGCTGTCCCTTTAACCTGGCGTGACCTATGTCAAGACAGAAAGCGAGCGCGTCCGAGCGCACCTCCTCTTTTATCTTCAACATATCGTCCGGGCACTTGTCAATGTGCTCCGGCTCGATGGAGCTGTTCTCCAGGCACACCAGCACGCCCCTTTGCTCAGCCCGCTCGCACACCTCCTGCAAAGACTCCACGTTGTACGACCACTGCATCTCGAATGCCGGGCCTGCCCTTTGCCTCGACCTCTCGGGGTAGACGTAATCCCCTGCATGGACCACCACCCGGTCCCCGCCCAGGTCCGCGCAGAAGTCCACCGCGGCCACGAGCTGGCACGAGGACTCGCGCCTGATGCCCGGGTTCATGGCCGCGATGTTGAGGCTGGTAAAAGGCGCGTGCACTATAAGCTCGATCCCGGAGGCCTTGACAAGCGCCCTGCCCTCTTCCCTCTCCTTGTGGCCCACTTCCTGGCAAACGCACTGGGGGAACTCGCCGAACACCTCGAAGGCCTCGAACTCATGCTCCGCGGCAGTCTCAAGGGCCTTGAGCCAAGGCAGGATTATAACGCTCGAGCCCGCCATCCCCAGCAAAGGCACGTCCGCCTCCCTTTACTCCGACAAGAGCTTCTTGATGGCCCGGACCGCGTGCATGGCCGAGCTTATTGCGGTCCCGGAGAGCATGCCGGGTGCGTTCACCGCGTCACCGGCAAGGAACAGGTTCTTGAACCGGCCGGGCGCCGGCCCGGGCCTCTTGTCCCGCGGCTGCCCGGGCAGGGGGGCTGCTCCGGCTATCATGGGCATGACCCTGAGGCGCTCCCATTTCACCTGTTCCATCATCTCCGGGAACTGCCTTTTCACCAGCCTCTTCATCCTCTTTATATGCGAGCGGGTGGCCTTGTTGTCCGAGAGGTCATCTGAAGGCACAAGCGCGAGCCAGCTCGTGATCTGGGCCCCTTCCGGGGCAAGGCCCGGGTCCAGGTTGGACGGGAACCTGCCGATCAATAGCTCTTCGGGGTCTATCATCACGCCTTGTATGTCGCTCACGCTTTTTGAAAGCCCCATCTCCAGCGCGATCCCGGAGACGGGCTTTAGCTTTGTGAGTCCCCGCAGGAAAGATGCCGTGGGCGAGTCGCCTGAGAGTAGCCCGGGCAGGGATTGCAAGGGCCCGGTATAAAGGAGAGCAGCGGGCCTGAACTCATCCGAGGTGGTGGCCACCCTGGTGACCTGCTTGTCGGATAGCTCTATCTCGATTACTTTCGCTCCCAGCACGAACCTGGCGTTGTCGCTGCTTATCACCCGGGAAAGCTCCTCAACCAGGGTATGAGGACCGCCTGCAACAGCTTTCACCAAGAAGCCGGGGCTGCCGGCTGAGTTCAGGTGTTGTATCAGTTCTACTGCCGAGGTGTGATCCGCTCCCATACCCATGATGCTGAGACAAAGCGCGGAGGCATACCTTTGAACAAGCTCGTCCTCGGAAAAGCCGCCCTCTGAAAGGAAGTCGGACACGCTCTTCTTTTTCCATTCCCCAGGCTCAGCATCCATAAGGACCGTGAGCCAGGAGCGCAGTTTATGGCTCTCTTCATCACCAAAGCCCGGGGCAGTGGGCCCTTTTGCCGGCTCGTGCACTGGCGCCGCTGTCCTGGTCTTGCCATGAAGGATATAGCCCGGCTCGACAGATTCCAGGAACTCGACAGGAAGGGACAAAGCGCGTGCTAGCTCGCCAAGCGGCCCCTCTTCACCGTAATGGAAGCTGTGCAGGCCGGAGTCCAGGCGGAAGCCCTCTTGCTCCAGTCCTTTCATCCGGCCGCCAACGTCCTGCTCCTCTTCGATCACGGCCACGCCAGCGCCCTCGCTCGAGAGAAGAGCGGCAGCGCACAGTCCTGAAAGACCGGCGCCAACCACAACTACGTCAGGTTCTTTCAAACACGCCTCCTCGAAGATTCACTGTTCAAACAGTCTAGACCAGTTTCCGGCTGGATCAAAAGGATGTTTGGACATAAACGGGTAACACACATAGCTATTTGCTATGTGTGCGACCGAAGGGAGTAGGTTGTGCCGTAAGGAGCAAAAGGGTATTGGACTCTGAAGAAGTGCACATGACCTGCTCGCTTCGCTCGCCGACAAAGCAGAGCTTTGTGTGTTACCTTTTAAGAATTTTTCATGGCCCGGCATATGTTTTATAATGACTATTTACGATTAGCACTCAAAAAATGCATGAAAGGAAAATGGATAGACAAGAATCCATAGAAGCAATCCAAGACGCCATAGAAGCTCTCGGTCGCCGCGGTTTCATAGGCCAGGCAACTGACCTCCGTTTGCTTGCAGAGCTGTGTAAAGAGCAGAGCATCACCTTTTACGTGGGGTTCGACCCGACCGCGGAGAGCCTGCACATAGGCAGTCTCAAGCAGATCATGATGATGGCCCACATGCAGAGGATGGGACACAAGCCCATCGCCGTGGTGGGCGGCGGCACCGGAATGATCGGGGACCCCTCGGGAAAGACCGTGGAGCGGAAGCTGCTCTCAATAGACGACATTGACAAGAACCTCCTGGGGATTAAGGCCCAGCTCGAGCGCTTCCTTGACTTCGAGAGCGGGGAGAACTCGGCCCTGATACTGAACAACGCCGACTGGCTCGCGGACTTTACCTTCATAGACTTCCTGCGCGACGTGGGCAAGTGCTTCCGGCTGGGGGAGATGCTTGGCAAGGAGTCGGTGCGCATGCGGCTCCAGAGCGACGAGGGCATGAGCTTCACCGAGTTCTGCTACATGCTGCTGCAGGCGTACGACTTCCTTTATCTCTTTGACAACTATAACTGCAAGCTGCAGATGGGGGGCTCGGACCAGTGGGGCAACATCACCGCGGGCATGGACCTTGTGAGGAAGCTGCGCTCGAAGACGGTGTACGGGCTCACCTCGCCGCTGGTGGTCACCGCGGGCGGGCAGAAGTTCGGAAAGACCGAGGCAGGGACCGTGTGGCTGAAGCCCGAGTGGACATCGCCCTACGAGCTCTTCCAGTACTTCGTGCGCGCGCACGACGATGACGCGGTTGACTGGCTAAAGGTCTTCACCTTCCTGCCGCTCGATGAGATCGCAAAGCTGGAGCAGGCCATGAAAGCGCGGCCCGAGGAGAGGGAGGCACAGCGAAGACTGGCCTGGGAGATCACCGCGCTGGTGCACGGCAGAGACGAGGCTGACAAGGCGGCCCGTGCGAGCGAGATGCTGTTCGGCGAGGAGATCAAAGACTTATCCGACCGGGACCTGGAGACTATATTCGCGGACGTGCCCGGCGCACAGGTTGAAAGGAGCAGGCTGGAGCAAGGCGTGTTAATTCCGGACCTGCTGGTGGAAACGGGTCTTGTAAAGTCCAAGCGCGAGGCCCGGAACCTGGTGCAGCAGGGAGGTGTCTACCTGAACAACGTGCGGGTGGATTCCGAGCGTAAGACGGTTACATCCGGGGGCCTTGCATCCGAGTCCCTGCTGGTGCTCCGGACCGGGAAGAAGAAGTACATGCTTGTAAAGGCTGTATAACAGACACCTGTGCCTGCGTCACCCACACGGATCGGAATCCGTGTGGGCCACCCGTCGGGGCTTGACATTTGGGAAAAGCTGATAAAAATTTATTTCGAAAAAAGTCAAAATATCCGGGCTCAGGAGACATACCATGACCATGATTGAGGTCCAGGAGATAACAAAGCGGTTCGGCATGGTCACCGCGGTGGACGAGGTTAGCTTCTCCATCCAAAAGGGCGAGGTAGTGGGATTCTTGGGTCCCAATGCCGCTGGCAAGACCACCACCATGCGCATCCTTACCTGCTATCTTCCTGCTGACCAGGGGGAGGTCCGGGTTGCCGGCCACGACGTTATCGAGGATTCCATGCAGGTGCGCCAGAGCATCGGGTACCTGCCCGAGAACGCCCCCCTCTACCTCGACATGCGTGTGGATGCCCTCCTGCATTACGTGGCGTCCATCCGCGGTATCAGCGGCCGGGAGCAGTCCGGGGCCATCTCCAGGATGGTGGAGGTGTGCGGTCTTTCAGAGGTCTTGAAAAAGCAGGTGGGAGAGCTGTCCCGGGGTTACAAGCAGAGGGTGGGCCTTGCCCAGGCCATGATCCACGACCCTGACATACTGATCCTTGACGAGCCCACCTCCGGGCTCGACCCCAACCAGATAAGAGAGATCCGGGCGCTTATAAAAGAGCTTGGCAAGGAGAAGACCGTGATACTCTCCACCCACATCCTTCCCGAGGTGGAGGCCACCTGCAGCCGGGTGATCATAATCAACCGCGGGAAGATAGTGGCTGACGGCGACGTGCATGACATCACCAGGGGAAAAGATGCCAACCTGCACGTGGTGCTGATAAGGGGGGACCAGGACAGGATCGAGGCCGGGCTTAAGGGGATCAGCGACGTTGAGTCATTCCGCATGGCCGGCAAGGAGGACGGACTCCTGAGGTACGAGGTGCAGGCGAGAGAAGGCGTGCACCTGGGCGAGCAGATATTCCGCATGGCCGCGGACCAGGGACTCTCCCTGGCCGAGCTAAAGAGGGAGGGGACCACGCTCGAGTCCGTGTTCGCGGAGCTTACCATGGGGACCGGAGAAAGCGATGATGAAGGAAAGCAGAGGGATTAAGCCATGAGCCGCGTATGGGCCATATTCAAAAAGGAGTTCATGGGATACTTCAACTCCCTGACGGGATACTTCTTTCTGGTTGTGTTTTTAGCCGCAACCAACCTGCTCTACATCTGGTACGCGTTCTTCAATAACATGACCGCTTCCATGAACGAGTACTTCGAGTTCGTGATACCCGCTTTCTGGCTCTTCATTCCCGCCATCACCATGCGCATGTGGGCGGAGGAGAAGAAGCTTGGCACCCTGGAGCTCATCATGACCATGCCGGTGCGAGACGGTGAGGCGGTTGCCGGCAAGTTCCTGGCCAGCCTGGGCTTTCTTGCGCTCACCCTGGCCCTGTCTTTCCTTAGCATCCCTTTGATGATCGAGTCGTTCGGAGAGCCGGACTGGGGGCCCATCATAGGGGGATACCTGGGCCTACTTCTCCTGGGCGCCAGCTTCATCGCTGTGGGGCTGTCCATATCGTCAATGACCGAGAACCAGTTCATAGCTTTCATCATCGGGAGCGTCATCTGCCTTATGCTCCTCGGCATCGGAGAGCTCCTGCAACTGGTGGGCTTTCCGGGCTGGGTGCTGAACCTGGTGGCATGGATAGACGCGGGCACCCATTTTGACAGCATCGGCCGGGGAGTGATCGACTCCCGGGACATTGTTTATTACCTTTCGGTCATCTTCCTTTTCCTTTTCCTGAATTACCGGTCGGTCACCAGCCGCCGCTGGAAGTGAGAGGTGAGCATCCATGCAAGCAAGACACAAGGTTTCATACGGCGCCGGCTCCTGGGCGCTTCTTATCGCGGTCATCGGCATCATCTTTGTCGCCAACTACCTTGCCAAGCAGTCCTTCACAAGGCTGGACCTCACCGAGAACAAACAGTACACCCTCAGCCAGTCCACACGGGAGCTCATCTCCGAGCTGCCAGACGTGGTAAGCATCCGCGCGGTCATAAGCTCGAACATCCCGGCGCCCTACAACCAGCAGACCCGGGAGGTCAAGGACTTCCTCCAGGAGTACGAGACCTATAGCCAGGGCAACATCTCCCTGGAGATACTGGACCCGGTGGGAAAGCCGGACGTACAGACCGAGCTTTCAAAGCTTGGCATAAATCCGGTGCAGCTCCCGGTGCGCGGGACCGAGCAGGCCAGCATCATAAACGTGTGGTCGTCCATCTACATCCAGTACCGGGACAGGACCGACACCTTGAGGAACGTTTTCACCACCGAGACTCTGGAGTACGACCTTACAAGTGCCATCTACCGGATCATCCAGGAGGAGGAGACAGGGGTCGGCTTCCTTAAAACGGATGAAGAGCGGGAGCTTGAGAGAGAGTTCGGAACCCTAAAGAGGTCTTTGGAGAAGCAGTTCGAGGTGACCGAGGTCGAGACCGACGAGCCCGGGGGCATTGACCAGTCCATCGAGGTGCTGATGGTGCTAAACCCCTTCCGGGTGACGGAGAGGGACCTTTTCGAGATTGACCAGTACATCATGCACGGGGGAAACGCCATATTCCTTGCAGACGGGGTCCGGGTGTTCCTCCAGCCCGGCCAGTTCGGGTCCCAGGTGCCAATGTACGCCATGCCCTTGAACCAAGGCATGGACAAGCTCGGGGGACTTCTGTCTCATTACGGTGTAAACCGGGAGTACAACCTTGTCCAGGACAAGCCCTTCAGGGCATACCCTCTCCTGGGCCCCCTCGGCACCGAGTACCCCCTGTTCCCGGTGATAGACATGAGAGCTGACTACCAGCCCGAGCACGCTGTAACCCAGGGTATTGACCACCTGGTGTTCGCCTGGGCCAGCTCCCTCCAGGTAGGGGACACACTTAACGGGGTGGAAGCTATCGAGCTGGTAAAGACCTCGCCAGGCTCATGGGTGCAGGCCGGGAGGCAGCTTGTGGTGGACCCCACAAAGAAGGCCATGCCGCCGTTGCCAATAGAGGGCATGGGCGAGAAGCAGCGCACCCTGGCAGTGCTGCTCACCGGCAGGTTCGAGAGCTTCTTCGCGGGTGAGCCGGCTCCCGCGGAGGGAGACACAGCGGAGCAGGCAGAGCAGATTGACAGGAAGGACCAGAGCCCGGACACAAACCTGCTGGTCACGGGCTGCTCATACTTTGTCTCTGACATGGTGCCCCTTAGCTCCTCCGACCTCTCCCAGAACATGAACTTCATAATGGGTGCAATCGAGTGGATGACAGGCGGATACAAGCTCTCGGATATAAAAAAGCGCAAGGTGGAGGCCAGGCCCATCCAGGAGCTTTCAAGGCTGGACGTGCTCGCCGCGGGGATCATCGTGCCCCTGGCCGCCCCTCTGGCGGTTATATTGTTCGGGACTCTCAGGTCCCTTGTCAAAAGGACGCAGAAAAAGAAATTCCTGGAGAGTATGGAGTAATGAAACCGAGAAGCTCGCTTGTAATACTTGTTGTTGTAGTGGCCGCGGTGGCCGCGATAGCGGTGTACGAGCTGGTGGTGGTGCCTGGAAAGGAACGGAAAGAGAAGCAGGAGTCGCTCTTTTTCCCCGAGCTTGACAAGCAGGCAGTCACCAGGCTCGAGATTACAAAGGGCGACACCGCGACCGTGCTGGTAAGGCAGGGGGACACCGCGTGGAAGCTCGGGGACAGCGGGTACAAGGCTGACCAGGAGGCGGTGTCAGGGGCACTGGAAAAGCTTGCAAAGCTGGAGCGGGGAATAATCGCCTCCAGGAACAAGGAAAGCCATAGAGATTTGGAGGTTGATGAACAGGGTCTCGAGGTGAAGGCAGCCGCAAAGGACGAGCTGCTGGCGCGACTGGTGATCGGCAAGCAGGGCAAGAGCTATGGCACCAGCTTCGTGAGAAAGGGTGAGAGCGAAGAGGTCTACATGGCCTCCGAGAACCTGAAATCGAGCTTTGACAAGACGGAAAGCGAGTGGAGGGATAAAAACATCTTCAGTGAAAAGCTCGACCGGGTAACCCGGATTCTAATCGAGCAAGGCCTCTCAGGAGGCACGCAGGAGTCAATGCTAATAAGCAGGGACAATGAGCAAGGATGGGAGCTGGTGCTGGAGGGAGATACAGCCAAGAAGCTCGCAAAGAGCAAGGTGGACTCCCTGGCAAGGACACTTACGAGCCTCAGGGCAGCGGAGTTCGCGGACCAGGTCTCGCTAGAGGAGGCCGGGTTGGATGAGCCGGATAAAAAAGCGACGTTCGCCCTGGAGGACGGAAGCTCGCTCACACTGATGGTGGGAGACAAGGATGACTCCAAGTTCTTTGTGAAACGAGGGGACCAGGACACGGTGTTCAAGGTCTACCAGTACAACGTTAAAAACATCTTCAAGACAAAAGAGGACCTTTTTCCAAAGGAGCAGAAGATGCCGGACGTGAGCCCCGAACTCCCGGCGCCCAAACTGCAAAAACAAGAATAGATGGTCACCTACAAAGAGTACAGGGAAGAGAAAGAGAACCTTGAAAGGCTTAAAAGCCGGGTTGACAGGATAAGCAGCGAGATTAAGAGCGGAAGAGTAAAGAGCTGGGAGGAACTCGGCGCCAGGATCGAAGAGGCGAGGCGCCTGTGCGAAGAGCTCTTTCCGGACAAGCTCGAGCTCTTCGACATGGTATACAAGAGCCGCCTGCAAAGGCTCTGGGAACAGTTCCGCGGACCGTGACCCTCCCGCCCTCCCCTTTCACGGGCTATTTTAATTGTGTTCACTAACGCCTTGATATATCCTTGATATGAGCAGGTAGACAAATGGACAGCGGCAGAATATTCAAATTGAAAATGAACCCCCGTCAGGTGGAGAAGTTCCAGGCATTCTTCATGCAGAACAGCGGGCTGGTGTTCGAGGGAAGACGCATCCAGGAGATGGAGAAGGCCATCGCCCGCCGCATGATAGAGCTCGGCTTCTCCTCTTTTGACGACTACTATTCTCACATCACCTCCCAGAAGGCGGGAAGGGACGAGATCAACAGCCTGGTCATATCTCTCACCGTGGGCGAGACCATGTTCTTCCGCACCCCTGACCAGTTCGCAGCGCTCAGGAAGTACGTGCTGCCCGAGCTCATCGAGAAGCAGGCCGCAAAAGACAGGGAGCTTAACATACTCTCGGCCGGGTGCGCCACCGGGGAAGAGACCTACTCCCTTTTGATGCTGCTGGACGAGCTGGTCCCGGACGTCTCCTCCTGGAACATCCGCGTAGTTGGCGCGGACATAAACACCGAGTACCTGGAGGCTGCGAAACAGAGGACCTACACAGAGCGCAAGCTGAGATTGCTGGACCCCGCCACCCGGAGGAGGTACTTCGAGCGCGTCTCCCGGAACAGCTACAGGATTAACGAGGAGCAGAAAGACAGGGTCGAGTGGAAGCAGTTCAACTTGAACTCGCGCGACTACTCGCCTCTTATAAGAGACTCCCTTTTCCACCTGGTGCTCTGCCGCAACGTGCTCATTTACTTCAACATCCACACCATAAAAAAGGTAATAATGAGGCTGCACGATATCATAAAGCCCGAGGGATACCTCATGCTCGGCTACTCTGAAACTCTATTCAAGATAAGCGACTCCTTCCAGAGCCTGCACACACCGGAGGCATTCTTCTACCAGAAGACCGGGCGTCCGGCCTGGACGGCGCCCAAACTCCCCCAAAAGACCGAGCCCCTTAAAAGGGATGAACTGCTAAGAGCCCTGGGCAGCAGGCCCCACCCGAGGTCGGCCCTTAAAGAGGTTGTGAGCTTCAGGGAAATTCCCGCGAGGTCCGGGGGGGAAAGCACGGAAAAAGTGCCGGGAGACGAGGGCTTGCAAACCTTTGCCCGCACAACAAAAGGCCCCGGGCAGGATGAAATAACCACGGCTGCGGAAAGCGGAGTAGACGGGCTCCCGCAAAAAGAGCCAGAGGAGACCGAGGACAGCCTGTGGAGCCAGGCCCTGGAGATGTTCGCCAGGGAGGATTTTGAAGGGGCACAAAAAAAATTCGAGCGCATGATAGAGATTAACCCTTGCTCCGCAAGGGCTCACCTGGGGCTCGGGTTCCTCTACGCAAACATCGGTTCCGAGGACCGCTCCCGGCGCCACGCCGAGGAGGCCATGAGGTACGACGACCTCATGCCCGAGCTCTACTTCCTCCTGGCCTTGCTTGACGAGAAAAACTTGAACTATGATATGGCAGTGGAAAATTACAAGAGGGTCATACTGCTGGCGCCCGAGTTCGCCATGGCCCATTTCAACCTGGCAAACCTGTACCTGAAGCTTAAAAGACCGCGCGACGCCAGGAGGGAGTTCGGGAACACCCTGGCCATACTGGAGATTGACCAGGAGAACAGCTCGCTCAAGTTCAGCGGCGGGCTTTCAGCAAGGGCGCTTATGAGGTTCTGCGAAATGCAGAGGGAAAAGATCGCAAAGGTTATTCCAGTGCAGGGAAGAAAGGCGTCAAAGTAATGCCCGGGGGCTTTTGGAGATGAAAGACAAAGGAAAGTTCGAAGAGCTGGACCCCAAGAAGATCATCGAGGAGATGAGGCAGGAGTACTGGAGCGGGGTGACCGAGCCGGAGGAGGAGGTTGACGAGAACAGGGCTCAACTGCTGCTCGTGGAGATGGCCGGAGAGCAGTTCGGCATCCAGGCTGACCGCTGCAAGATGATAACCAAGCTGGGCCACATAACCAGGGTGCCCAATATGCCGCCATACATCCTGGGTGTGATAAACCTGCGCGGCGAAATCGTGTCCGTGGTTGACCTGGCGGGGCTCTTCGGGCTCAAGGCCGGCGAGCGGGACCAGAAGACCAGGATGGTGGTGGTCCAGTCCGGCGAGGTGAGGACGGCAATGATAGTGGACAGGGTCTGGGGCATTGACTGGATTTCCATGTCCAGGGTGCGGGAGTCAGAGGAGGCGGCATCCGACTTAAAGGACGAGTATATTAAAGGGCATATAGCTCCCGAGCAGGATCAGGATCAATGGATTACGTTCCTGGATATAGACAAGATCGTGCACGGTGACGAAATGTCGTTCTCCAAGTGAGTCCAGCGGGGTCCCTGCATGCTCAAGCTATCAATACTTGCCGTGGACGACAGCCCGGTAATTACGGAGATGATAAGCGACGCTTTCGAGTCGGAAGGCTACAAGGTCATGAAGGCCCACGACGGGGCCGAGGCCCTGAAGATAGCGCTCCAGCATCACCCGGACCTCATAATCGCGGACATAGCCATGCCCGGAATGGACGGCTGGGAGTTGTGCAGCCAGATACGGTCGAACCCTTTCACCTCCTTCATCCCTTTTATCTTTCTAACCCATATGACCGAGGCCCCGGACAGGATCAAGGGCCTGCAGATGGGCGCGGACGACTACCTTACAAAACCCTTCGAGATGGAGGAGTTGATTGCCAGGGTGCAGCTCATTTTCCAGAGGATGCGAAAGAGCCAGGAGTCAATGATCACAAGGCAGCACAGCTCCCTGTCAGGTTCAACAAGCGAGATGGCCCTGCCCGACCTCTTACAGATGTTCGGCCTCAACCAGAAGACGGGACTGTTGCAGATCAGCAAGATAGGCTTTCCGAACGGCGAAATAGCTGTCGAGTCAGGAAGGATCATCGCAGCCGGCGTGGGCAAGATCAGAGGGCAGAAGGCATTGTTCAGGCTCCTGCGCTGGGAGGATGCCCAGTTCGAGGTCGCGCCCCTCATGGACCATGAGTCCGACCCCGATCTTTCGGAATCAATCGAGCAGTTGCTCTTGGAGGGCATGCGCCAGATTGACGAGCTGGCCCACATGGAAAAGGACCTGTCCCTCTCGGGGAAAAGGATCGCGGTAAAAAAAAGACCGCCCCAGTCGGAGATGACGCCCCGCGAGCAAGAGCTCTTCAAGGTCCTGGAATCCGGAAAAGAAATGACGGGAATACTGGACGCCCTCCCCTGGACCGACTACGAGGTCTACAGGATGGTGGCTCACTTCATAAAGAAAGGAGCGCTAGAGGCCTTGTGATGGTCTCCTTGCAAGGTCTCGGCGCGGCGTGAAAAATGGACGAGAAGAGGAAAAAATATCTGAAGATTTTCAAGGGGGAAGCCGAGGAGCACCTGATGGTCCTGAACAAGGGACTGCTGGAGCTCGAACAGGGCAGCGCCTCCCCGGGGACTATCAACAATATCTTCAGGGCCGCGCATACCCTCAAGGGGTCATCGCGAATGCTGGGGCTCGAGAATATCGGGGCCATCGCACACAAGATGGAGGACATCTTCAAGGCCGTTGAAAACAAGGAGCTCGAGCCCGAAGCACATGTAGTGGACCTGCTCTTCAAAGGCATGGATACCATAACCAGGCTGCTCGATCCCGACGCCGGCGGAGAGGTTGAAACGGAAAACGTGATAAAGAGTCTCGATCAGGTCTTTGAGAAGAAGCCCTCTCCCGCAGCCGAAAAGAAAAAGAAACCCGCGAAAAAAGCCAGGAAGAAAGCCGTACCGGAAGAGGAGCCCGTCCCCCCAGAGGAAGAGCTGGAGTTCAGCGTCGAGCAAAAATCCCCGGAGCCTCCTTTAGCAGCGGAGCCAGAGGACAAGCCCCCGCCGGAAAAACAGGAACCGGAAACTCAAGCAGTGCAAAAAGCAGCGGACACCCTGCGCGTTGACGTGGCCAGGCTCGACCGCATGGTGGACCTCAGCGGTGAGCTGACCATTAACAAGGGGAAGATCGAGTCCAAGTCGCACATCGCAAAGCAGATGCTTGACAATATAAGCTCGCTGCTCACCGATTTCGACTCGCTCACCAGCGACGGGAGCCGCCCCCGGGCCAAGGCTCAACTTCAGGAGATCAGGAACGCATGCTACGAGTTCGTGCAGGAGCTTTCAGAGGACGTGGTCGAGCTTGACATGAACGTGGGCGAGATACAAAACAGCGCCCTCAACCTGCGCATGACACCGGCAAGCTCTTTGTTCGACGAGTTCCCCAGGCTGGTGAGAGACCTATCAAGGGACCTCGAAAAAAAGGCCAGGATAATAATCCAGGGTGAAGACACCGAGGTGGACAAGAGGCTGCTCGAGCAGTTGAGGGGGCCTTTGGTGCACCTCATAAGGAACGCGTGCGACCACGGAATAGAATCACCGGAGCAGCGCATGAAGAGCAACAAGACAGAAACCGGCACCATAACATTGAAAGCCTATCACCACGGCGCAACCGTGGTCATAGAGGTGATAGACGACGGCGCGGGAATGGACGCCGAGCGCATAAAAAACACCGCGCTCACCAGGGGAATTATTGACGAGAAAACAGCTTCAGAGCTGAACGAGCAGGAGACCTACTACCTGGCCCTCATGCCCGGCTTCTCAACCAGCGAGATAATCACCGACCTCTCCGGCAGAGGAGTGGGACTTGACGTGGTAAAGAACAACGTGGAGGCCCTCCGAGGCGACATGAACATCGAGTCCAGCCCCGGCCAGGGCACAAAGATCGAGCTGCGACTGCCTCTCACAGTGTCAATTATCGAGGTGCTCCTGGTAATGCAGGGAGGAGAGCTATACGCCATACCCCTGCCCTCGGTCGAAGGTGTGGTAAGGACCAAGGTCTCAGAGCTGGTGGTTGACAGGGGAAGGGAGACCCTGCCGGTACACGGGCAACTGCTGTCTCTGATAAGGCTGAAGGACCTCTTGGGACTGCCTCCCCTGCCCGGCTATGAGCGCGACTTGAGGTCGTCCGAAGACGCCCTTAACGTGGTAATATTGAAATTCCGCAACCAGAGGCTGGCACTGGAAGTGGACGGCGCAATGCGAGAGCAGGAGATAATGGTGAAAACCACGGGAGCGCACATCAAGAAGGCGCCCATGGTGTCGGGCGCGACCATACTCAGGAAAGGCGAACCCACCCTGATCCTCAACGTGTTCGACATTTTCGAGAGAGCGGAGAAGATGGAGGGCAAGCGCATAAGTGAGATCGTCTCCGTATGGGAAAAGGAGCAGCGCCCTCCCAGGATACTGGTGGTTGACGATTCCATCACCACCAGGACCATTGAAAAGAGCATCCTCGAAAGGTCGGGATACGAGGTGGTGACCGCAGTGGACGGAGAGCAGGGGGTGATAGAGATTGAAAAGGCCGAACCCATGTTCGACCTGTTCGTGATTGATATTGACATGCCCGGAATGAACGGGTTCGAGCTCACGGAGAAAATCCGACAGGACCCCGGCACCGGTGACCTCCCCGTTATCATACTCACCTCCCGGGCCTCGGACGATGACAAGAGACGCGGCATTAACGTGGGCGCCCAGGCATACATAGTAAAAGGCGCCTTTGACCAGAACGTGCTCCTGGACACGGTAAGAAGTCTGATCGGAGATTGAGGTGGAAAAGGAGAAGATAAAGGTCCTTATTGCAGACGACTCTCCGGTGGTCAGGGAAGTCTTGAAGGACATGATCTCGGGCGAGGCCGACCTCGAAGTGATCGGCGAGGCCAAGAACGGCCGCGAGGCCGTGGACCTGGCAGAATCTCTGAAGCCGGACATGATAACCATGGACGTGATAATGCCGGTCATGAACGGACTGGAGGCGGTACAAGAGATAATGGCGTACACGCCCGCGCCCATCATGGTGTTCAGCTCGGTGGTTGACGACAAGGAGATGGACGTTGCTTTCCAGTCCATTGCAAGGGGGGCCCTGGAGGTGATGGAGAAGCCCAAGGTGACCTCGGGCCAGCAGTACGACGACATACGGGAGGATTTTCTGGCCAAGATCAGGATGCTATCGCGCATACAGGTGCTGCCCCACCTTGGGGGAAAGCGAAGAAGACAGAGGGCCGGGAACCAAGCGGGCGCCGCGGGACCTGGAGCGCCGGCCGGCAACACCGGGACCGGGGCATCCACCGGCGGGCGGGTGGTCCCCCCGGAGAGGGAAATACCGCCTCCCGAGGTCCCGGAGGAAGCGGTTGTCGAGCCCGTAAAGGGCCTGGTCGAGCTGCCGCCCATGAAGCTGGTGAAGAGAAAGATCATGGCAATGGGGGCCAGCACCGGCGGCCCCAAGGCCCTGGTGCAGATATTCAGCCGCATACCAAGGAGTTTCCCCATGCCCGTGCTGGTGGTCCAGCACATAGCGAAGAGCTTCGCCCCCGGCCTGGTCAACTGGCTCAACCGCGAGTCCGAGATACAGGTGGCCCTTGCCGAGGACAAGAGCAGGCCGCAGAGGGGAATGGTATACCTGGCGCCCACCGGCACTCACATGATAGTGGAACGCGGGGTGATAAGGCTCTCCGACTCGGACCCGGTGAACTCGTGCAAGCCTTCCGCGGACGTGCTCTTCAACTCGATAGCCGAATCCATGGGAAGCGTGGCTATAGGCGTGCTCCTCACAGGCATGGGCAGAGACGGGGCCGAGGGGCTCCGGGCAATAAGGCAAAGCCAAGGGATGACCCTGGTGCAGGACCAGAAGACCTCGGTTATCTTCGGCATGCCAAGGGCGGCCATCGAGCTGGACGCGGCCCACGAAGTGGTCCCGCTTTTTGATATCCCAGAGGCTATTGTGCGATACATGACAAAATAAGATGAAAGGATGGGCCATGAAAAATACCCGCCCTGAAATTAAAAGACCGCAAAATCGCTTCCGCTCATTCATGCACTGGTCCGGTGCAGTGGTCACCGTGTTGCTGCTGCTCGCAAGCTCATGCACGAGGCCGGCCGAGGAGCAGGAGCAGCGAAAAGAGGAGAAAAAGCACGTTTACAAGGATCTCAAACCCGAGGTATACCCCGTCCCTGGAAAGATCAAGGACGCCCTGCCCGGCCTCCTGAACGACAACATCTACGTGTACCGCGAGATAGCAAAGACCGTGAACCTGGTCGCCTACGTGCCCGACTACTCCAGGGAGGCGGCCATAAAGATGATGTCCGAGGCATTTCTCGCCCTCTCCGGAAAGGATGAACTCAGAAAAGACATCGACTTCTGGATAATACAGATTCAGCCCCAGCCTCCAGGGGAGGAAGCGCAACAAAGCCCTGGAAATGAAGGAGAGGAGTCACAGGTGGTGGTTTGGGGGGTGAGACCCGCAGAGGTGGACCAGTACAAACAGTCCGGAGACCTTGCCGAGTTTTTAAAGACCTCCGAGTACCTCCTGGTGGACGACGAGATAATTGCCAAGGGAGAGGAGAGGATGGAGTCCGTGCCCGGCATCAAGGGAAAACCCGCACAGGAAGAGGCAGAGGAGCCCGGCAAAGAGCAGGGTAAGAAGGAACCGGACGAGCCCGCCCGGGATGCAAAACCCGTAAACAGGTAATATATTTATCTGCTAGAGACCACTACAAAGGACCCATATGATGTCTCCGCTTGCACTGGACATAGCAAAGTGGGCCCATGGCCTGGAATACCAGGGCATTCCCGACCGGGTGATGACAAAGGCATCCCTACAGACCTTTTCCATGCTCGCGGCAATGAACGCGGGCGCAAGGCACGAGATCGGGGAGATGGTCTTGGCCGCGGTTGAATCCTGGGCCGGTGAGGGACCGTGCACGCTTATCCCCGGCGGCAGGAAGGCTGACATGCTCTCCGCTGCATATGCCAACTCCGCCCTAAGCATGACCCTGGACTACGATGACTACCTGCTGTTCGGGCACACAGGGCACAGCGCGGTGTGCGCTTCCCTGGCCGTGGCGGAAAAGGAGCGGCGGTCGGTGAAGGCCATGCTGACCGCCCAGGTGATAGCAAATGAGGTCACGGGGCGGCTTGGCGCGGGCGTGCTGCTGGGTCCCCACAACGGCCAGGGCTGGTCACACATCCACCTGGCAGGGGCCGCGGTTGCCGCGGCCAAGCTGATGGAGCTTTCAGTCGAACAGACCGCGCACGCCATGGCCATATCCCTTTACCAGCCCACCTACGTGCTCTGGCCCGGATTCATGGGGCCCGACTCCAAGACCACCACCGCGGCAACCCCGATCGTGGCCGGGCTCATCGCGGCGGTCCTGGCATCCAAAGGGGCCACCGGCCCCCTTGACATAATCGAGCACCCGCAGGGTTACCTGGCCCGCATGAGCTACGTGCCCGCGCCCTTTTTCATCTCCGGCCTCGGAAGGGCCTGGGTCACGGACACCCTGGCCTACAAGATATATCCCGGCTGCGCTTACATTGACACCTCGGTTGACGCGGTGCTGAAGATCATGCGGGAGCACAAGGATGAGACCGGGGAGGAGTTGCGCGCAGAGGACGTCTCCGAGGTGCTGGTCGAGGCCACCATACTCACCAAGGAGATGGACGCGCTCAGCAAGACCGGCGGCGCCTTTGATCCCTTGAACCCGGTCTCCATAAACTTCTCCATACCCGGCAACCTGGCCATAGCCCTGCTGCGGGGGAGGCTGGACGCCGAGGACTTCTCAAAAGAGGCGCTGATAAACAATGCCGAGTCAATACTTGAAGTGTCCAGGAAGGTGAGGCTGGTCCACGACTGGTCCCTGACCCTGCGCCTTCTGGAGTCCTTCAACAAGGCGCTGAACATAGGCGACATTTTAAAGCAGCTAAAGTCAAAGGACCTCATAGGGATGAGGGCACGGGCAAAAGAGCATTACAGCAGCTCCATGGGGCTCTCATTATCGGATGTAAAAGAGATGCTCGACCAGGCCCCCCAGGTCAAAGGCATGGCATGGGAGGGGGTCAAATCATGGATCAACTCTGCCATATCCGGCGGCGCTCCGGGGGCGCGGGAGAAATTCGACCTGGGGTCCTGTGCCCTGGAAGAGTTCACCATGCCGTTCGCCTCCCGGGTCACCGTGACCAGGAAAGACGGCCACAAAATGAGCGCCACACAGGAAATCCCCTTTGGCGGGCCCGGCTATCCCCTTGACAAGACTACTGAATTCGTGCTAGACAAATATCGCCGAGAAGCAGGGAAAAATATTTCTGACAATAAAATAAACGAGCTTTCAAATTCAGCGCAGGCCCTTCACAAGCTCTCGCTGCAAAAGTTCATCGAGCTATGCATTAAGTGAAAAAGCCGCCCGTGCTAAACGCCCCGCGCTCTTCGCTCACCGCGCCTTTCTCAAAGCTCAAAGAAAATAAGTCCAAGGGCATATGTGCGGAGGAGGAGTCAAAGTGAAATACATGAATGCAGCAAGGCACTTGAAAGAATCCGTTCAGCCCGGACGGGTAGCCGACTTTTTTATCTCGCCAGTGCATCACCCGGACCTTATCATGAGTATCCTCATTGAAAAGGAGCGCCATAACCTGGCTGCGAAATCAAAAAAGACAAGCGCTCCCACACGTGCCCGTTCAACCCGGCTGCAAAAAGCCAAAACTTGCACGAAAAAGCAAAGCGGATGGTGGAACCCTTTCAAGCTGGTGATGAGGTACGCCTTCCTGCTAGGTGTGCTCATGTTCATCTCATGCGCGTTCGCGCCCCATTCCATCATCAGCGAGACCCCGGTGATAAAACAGGTCAGGCAGCCGCATTCACTTGACAGGGATGACCTGGGCGTGTCCGCCCGGCTCCTCTCCCCCTGGGATGCTGCCAAAGAGCTTTTCAAGAACGGCGCATTTACAAGGCCGGTGACCGAGAACTTTGCCGGCCGGCTCTTTTCCGGCGACTGGGCCGGTCTGGCGCTTATCAGCCAAGATGGAAACGTAAGCGCCCTGGCGAGGAAGGGCTCCTACTCCAGCGTGTCCCAATGGCTTGAAAACTACAAGGAACTGGAGGACGAGAACAGGTGGCTCAGGACCTCGTTTCACTCTCTTCAAAGAGTGCGCGACCAGAGGAAAATCTACATGGAGATCAACCTCGCTGAAGACCTGCTTTTCGTGAAGATGAACACCCAGGTGCTATACAAGTTCCCCATTGTCTCGGGAAAGAACTTCGTTCCCAGGGACAGCCGCAGGCGACCACGCTTCCGCACTCCCAGGGGCATCCTCACGGTCAAGAGGAAGGAATTAAGGCCGGTGTGGCACCCCCCGGCGTGGTTCTGGACAGAGCGGGGAGCGGAGATCCCGGAGAGGAGGTTCGGCATCAGGGGGGTACTTGGCAAATACCGTCTGAACCTCGGGAACGGCTACGGAATACACGGGACAAGGAACGGAAGGATAGGAAGGCCGGGCAAGCGCTCGCACGGGTGCATAAGGATGAACGAGAAGGACCTGGAGCTGGTGTATCAACTGGCCGACAAGGGCACGCAGGTGTATGTCTACTAGCTCGATTCGGGATTAAGATTTTTCTTTAGAGGAGCGTCTTTTCCAATAGCCGGGCCTCCTTCGGCCGTGGGCAACTGCAATCACCTGGACATTGTCTCCAATTTCCTTGTGTATACAATAGAGAAAGGAAAACGCCGGAGCAGGTACCTCCTGGTCCCGTGCAGGTAAGGAGGCCAAAATGCCGGGGCGCCACCTATCCTTTCCACGGCCAAGTCTGTTTCAGAGAGGAAAGCCTCAGCGGCTTGTTCGCTTCTTTCTTTGTACCATCTGTAAGCGGCGCGAGCCTCTTCAAGCGCCCGGGGATGAAACTGTAGCTCTCCGGGCATCAGCCTTCCATTATTCTTTTTCGAGCTTCCGGCCAGGGCACCGGACGCACAGTCCCGGATTCGAGATCGCTGATCCGAGCTTGCAATTCCTTGCTCCAGGCGGCCTCCAAGTCCTCGTCAATTTCTTCATCCAGGCTTTCCAACAGAGACCCCGCGAGCGCTGCCCTGGCCTCGACGGGAAGCTTCATGGCTTCTTCCAGGATGTCATATGCGTCTTTTT
>CAZYTX010000045.1:0-30658 GCA_964650485.1 uncultured bacterium
AAAGAAGCGCCGTGCAGGGAGACGGGGCGATATGGTTCCAAGTACTACTTGGCGGGCAGGGGGTCCCTGCTTACAAACCGCCCCGTTATTGTGCACAAAGAAGCGCCGTGCAGGGAGACGGGGCGATATGGTTCCAAGTACTACTTGGCGGCGTGTTTTGGCGTATACGGGGGGAAACGCTGCCGTTTATCCATGTAAACGATACCGTTTACACGGGTGTACGGCGCCGTTCACACGGGTATACGGCAACGAGGAAAATCTTTCATCGAAACAAGAGCGGGCCAGGCCGTGAACGCTTATAAATCAACTGCTTGCACGGTCCAGGGCTTTTCAGGTAAAAGCATTTTTATAGCGGACCGCAAAAATATGCGCACGATGGTATCAATTCTTCGGTCTGAACAGATTGGGGTCATCGGTCATTATGCCGGAGACATCCAGGTTCTTGAACCACTTTATCCAGAAGCGTTTGTTCACGGTCCACACGAGTATCTCCTTGTCCATCCTCTTTACCAGCCAGACCTCGATTGGGTTGGCAAAAGGGTAGTAGTAGGAGGGGATGTCTATGTGGTGCTTTTTGATGTAGTAGCGCATCATGATCATGTTTGCGGGGTAGGTGGAGGTCACAATGTCGGGCCGCATCTTCTCGACCATGCCTGCGACCTTGGGGTCGGGGGACTCGAATACTGCGCGGTCGAGGAGCCCGTGGGACTCGACCTCTTCTATGAGCTCGCGCGCCTGTTCCGGGTCCTGTATCTTGAAGTCGAGTATGAAGCTTACCTGGTTTGTGTCGAGCCACTCCAGGGTCTCGTCCAGGGTGGGCGGTGTGTAGCCGCCATCTGTCTTGAGCTCCTTGAACTCATCGAGCGTCATCCTATCAACCCTGCCGGAGCCGTCGGTGGTGCGGTCAACGCTCACGTCGTGCATGAGCACGAACACGCCGTCCCTGGTCCTCTGTATGTCGAACTCGATCATGTCCACGCCAAGGTCAACCGCGAGTCTCAAGCTCTCCAGGGTGTTCTCGTCGCACAGGGCCCTGGCCCCGCGGTGTCCGATTTTCAGCGGACGGTCCTCCGGGAACTCGACAGCAAGCGCGGGGAGC
The DNA here is from genome assembly GCA_964650485.1 of uncultured bacterium. Lineage (GTDB taxonomy): Bacteria > RBG-13-61-14 > RBG-13-61-14 > RBG-13-61-14 > DATKZS01 > CAZYTX01. The sequence goes on from CAZYTX010000045.1 coordinate 1,100, forward strand.
GGGATCAACAGCAGTGTCACGAGTGCAATAGCTTTTCTCATTTTAAACCTCCTGGAATTATCATTTGCGACTGCGGTCTATTTTATGGGCATCTTTCCGAGCGGGCCCGGCAGCCCGGTCCTGGCGCGCTGCATGAGCATGTGGTCGCAGAGGACCAAGCATACCATGGCCTCGGCCACGGGTGCAATCCTGGGGCACAGGCATGGGTCGTGCCTGCCTTTCACCTTGAGCGGGATGCGGTTGCCGCCAAGGTCAATGGTCTGCTGCTCCATGGCTATGGAGGATGCGGGCTTAATTGCTATCCTTGCGATTATGGTCTCGCCGGTGGAGATTCCTCCCAGTGTGCCGCCGGCGCGGTTGTGCCTGGTGCGGGGCTTCCCCTTTTCGATCCCGATGGGGTCCGAGTTCTCCGAGCCCTTTCTCCCGGCCACCTGGAACCCGTCCCCGATCTCCACGCCCTTGACCCCGCCTATACTCATGAGCGCGGAGGCGATCTCAGCGTCGAGCTTTGCGAACACCGGCTCTCCCAGTCCCGCGGGCACGCCGGAGGCATTGACCTCGACCAGGCCGCCGATCGAGTCGCCCTCTTCCCTGCACTGTTTTATGAGTTCTTCCATCTTCTCGGCGGCCGCGTGGTCGGGGCATCGGAGAGGGTTTTTCTCAGCTTCAGCCTGGTCGCGCTCTTGTGCGACGATGTCACCCACCTGCACTGTGAATGCAGCCACGTGTGCGCCGTGCTCTTTGAGCACCGCTCTTGCAATTGCGCCGGCTGCAACCCTGGCCGCGGTCTCCCTGCCCGATGCCCGGCCTCCGCCTCGGTGGTCCCTGATGCCGTACTTCTGGAGGTATGTGAGGTCCGCGTGTCCGGGCCTTATGAATTCTCTCAGGTGGTCGTAGGCCGCGGGGTCCGCGTCCCGGTTTCTTATGAGCAGTGCGATGGGCGTTCCCGTGGTCCTGCCCTCGAACAGGCCGGAGAGTATCTCTGCCTTGTCCGGCTCGGAGCGCGATGTTGTAACATCGCTCTGTCCGGGCCTGCGCCGGTCGAGGTCATGTTGAACGGCGTCCGGGTCCATGGCCGTTCCCGGCGGGCAGCCGTCAACCACGGCGCCCAGGGCGGGTCCGTGCGACTCGCCGAAGGTGGTCACCCTGAAAACATGTCCTGTTGTGCTGCCGGGCATTTTGGTTATTCCTCTACAGAGAGTTGCTCGCGCGTGAGAGCCTTTCCCTATTATATGCGAGGGCCGGTTGCCAGGCAATTTATTGATTTCCAAACATGCTTTAAACTGGTATGGCCAGTTGGTAGAATTAGGCCCAGGAAGGAGGTAGTGAGATGGAGTTGAAAAAGGTTTGCGTGGTCGGCCTCGGTACCATGGGCTCGCAGATAGCGGTGGTGTTTGCAAAGGCCGGCTTCGAGACCGGGGCGGTGGAGAAGAACGAGGGCATGCTGGATGAGGGCATGGAGAGGATCAAGGGTTTCCTCGACAAGAGGGTGGAGAGGGGCAAGATGAGCGCGGATGAGGGTGATGACACACTCGCCAGGATAACGCCCAGCACCGTGCTTCCGGTGGCTGCCACGGATGCCCAGTTCGTTATGGAGGCGGTGTTCGAGGACGTGGAGGTGAAGAAGGATGTGTTCCGGGAGCTGGACAAGACCTGTCCTTCCGAGGCCGTGCTGGCAACGAACACCTCCACACTGTCGGTCACTGAGATAGCGTCTGCCACGGCCAGGCCGGAGAGATGCATCGGTGCGCACTTCCTCATACCCGCGGCGCTTACACCGCTGGTGGAGCTGGTGCGCGGTCTTACGACCTCGGACGAGACTTTAGAGCTTGTCACGGACCTGTTGGGCAAGTGCGGCAAGGACACCGTGGTATCGGCCGACCTTCCTGGGTTCATTATAAACCGGCTCTACATCCCGCTTTTGAACGAGGCGTTCTTCGCGCTTTCGGAGGGAGTGGCCGCGGCGGATGACATAGACAAGGCCTGTCAGAAGGGGCTGGGCATGCCGCTGGGTCCGCTGGCCGCGGCTGACGCCTCTGGCCTTGACGTGGTGCTCTCGTGCGTGAACACACTGCACGGCGAACTGGGGGACAAGTACCGGCCTGCCCCGCTGCTTGTGAAGCTGGTGCGCGCCGGTCACCTGGGCAAAAAGACCGGCAAAGGCGTGTACGACTATTCAGGGTAGCGCACATAGCTTGCTATGTGGGCTACCCTGTTGCCGGTATAAGGTTACTCATAACGGATTTGCTGAAGGAGGATAGAGATGGCATTCGAGGACATTGTATTCGAGAAGAAGGACGGGGTAGCCAGGATCACCATCAACCGCGTAAAGAGGATGAACAGCTTCCGCACCAGGACTTTGGACGAGATGCGGGAAGCGGTGTCGGATGCCAGCGGGGATGGCAGCGTAGGTGTGATGGTCATATCCGGCGCTGGCGGCAAGGCGTTCTGCTCCGGGGGCGACGTTGAGGAGATGCGCGAGCTGGACCGTGCATCTGGCAAGGAGTTCCTGAAGAATTTCTACAGCCTGTTCCAGGGGATACGTTGGGCCCCGCAGCCGGTGATCGCCGCGGTTGACGGCTACTGCCTGGGAGGCGGCAACGAGATCAACATGGTTTGCGACATGACCATAGCCACTGAGAATTCGGTGTTCGGCCAGGTGGGTCCCACGGTGGGGAGCATCCCGGTGCTGGCCGGGAGCCAGTACCTTCCCAGGAACGTGGGCGACAAGAAGGCCAAGGAGATCATCTTCCTGTGCAGGCGCTACTCCGCGCAGGAGGCTAAAGACATGGGCTGGATCAACCAGGTGGTGCCGGACGGGACCCTGGAGGAGAACGTGAACGAGTGGTGCGGGCGCATCCTGGAGATGAGCCCCCAGTCCCTGCGCATAGCCAAGCTGTCCATCAACTTCGAGTCGGACCTGCTCTACCCTTCGTTCACCCACGGCATGGAGCTTCTGTCCATGACCTACGGGTCGGAAGAGCTCGATGAGGGCATGAGCGCCTTCCTGGAGAAGAGAAAGCCGGACTTCATGAAGTTCAGGAAGTAGCCCGGTTGGCAGAGGAGAAAAAAGAGCGGGCGTTCCGCGATCATGAGGACCCGGAAGATCGGGCGGTGATCGATCCCCGGGGCTCGGTGCTGGACCCGAGGCTGCACGACCCTGTTGTGCTGTGCCCGGTGGGTCCCCTGGTATCCCTGGCTGCCAGAGTGTACAAGGCGAGGAAAAGGAGGCGGCCGCTGGTTCCGGCCTCGGTGTACTCTGCAAAGCACGGGGGCCGCAGGTTCTCGCTTGTGGGGCCGGCCATGGGTGCGCCCGCCTCGGCCTACGTGCTGGAGCGCGTGATCGCGAACCATGTGGGCAGCGTGGTCATGCTTGGGCTTTGCGGGTCCATATCAGAGGAGGTGAGGATAGGCGACCTGGTGGTTCCTGACTGGGGCGTGATAGACGAGGGTACCTCGAAGCACTACGTGCCCGGGGCCAAGCGCTCGTCAGCCACCCGGCCGGCCCTGGCCGCGGTCAGGGAGACCATCGAGGGCTCGGGCAGGAGGTATCACCTGGGTCCGGTGTGGACCATTGACGCGGTGTTCCGTGAGACGCGGAGGAAGGTGCAGGGTTTTGCCGAGCGGGGCGTGCTGGCGGTTGAGATGGAGGCGAGCGCGCTGTTTACTGTGGCCCGCTACCGGGGCATAGACCTTGCCGCTTTGCTGGTGGTCTCGGACGAGCTTTACTCTCTTACCTGGAAGCACGGCTTTACCAGGCCGCGCTTCTTGTCCGCGTGCAGGCAGGCGTGTCATCTTGCCCGGGACGCGGCTATCAGGCTTTACCAGGGCAAGTCTTTGGAGGAGGATGAATCCCACGGCGAGGGTACTGGTCCAGGGGAGCAGTCCGGCCAGGACGGAGAACGGTCTTGAGCTCTTTTTCTGACGCTGCGGACAAGGACAAGAGTGGCTGGTTGTGGGTGCTGCTTCTTTTCCTTGTTGCACTGGGCTTGCGCTCGTGGGGCATCAACCAGGGTTTCTGGTACGACGAGATATTCTCGCTGCAAAACTTCTTCCGGGCGGAGTGGACCGAGATATTCACCTCCATGCCCGACCCCAACCACCACCCGCTCTACACGATCATTGCAAAGCTTTGCATAGGCGCTCTGGGTGAGTCCGAGTGGAGCGCCAGGCTGCCGGCCCTGGTGGCGGGCGCGGCCACCGTGCCGTCGCTTTTCCGGATGGGTGAGAGGTTCTTGGGCCGGGTCCCGGGTCTTGTTGGGTCCGGGTTCCTTTGCGTTCACATGTGGCACGTCTACTTCAGCCAGGACGCGCGGGGCTACTCTCTGATGATCCTTTTGTCGCTTTTTTCCTGGTGGCTGTTTTTGCTATTGCTGGAGGAGATCAGTTATGCGCGGGCAGCGGGCTACGTTCTGGTCACGGTGCTTTCTCTTTACACGCACCTTTATTCCATCGCCCTGCCCCTTGGTCACCTGCTGGCGGCGCTTTGCCTGGTGGCATTTGGCGGGACCCCGCGGCGGGAGGGGGCCCGGCTGGCAATGATCTTGGCTGCGCCGGTCTTGATCTCCGCGCTTTTTTACCTGCCCATGCTTGGCGACATGGTCCATTACGTGCGCACCGAGGGTCAGATACTTGGCAGCCGCAGGTTCACGCCGGGGTTCATATGGGGTCTTCTGCTTTCGTGGTCGAGCGGGTCCGGCCGGGTGTTATTGTCTATTCCCTGCCTGGGGCTCGCCTTTATGGGTATTGTATTTTCCGTCCGGGACAAGCCGATAGTGGCGCTTACCTGGGCGGCGCCGCTGTTGTTCGGCTTCCTGGTCCCCCTGGTTTCAGGGACATTTGTTTACCACCGCTTCTACTCTTTCGCCCTGCCCGGTTTCCTGCTTTTCGCGGGTTACGGTTTTTATTGTGTTTTTCAAAGGGCATCTCTCAGGGAATGGATGCTGGTCGTGGTTTTCTTTGCCGCGGTCTCGGTTTTGTTTCCCGGGCTTTTTGAATATTACCGCGTGGGCAAGCAGGGTTTCAAGGATGCCGCGGAGTGGATCGAGGATGAGGCCCCTTATGCCCGGGTGTATTCTCTCGGTCTTGCCGGGGACGAGTTCCAGTACTACTGCCCGGAGGCTGTGGTTCTTTCCGACGAGAGTCCGCTTGAGAGCTCGCTTCTCAAGGACTCGGTGGTTGTTTTCTCTTATCCGTGGTCGCTGAACCTCGCCCGGAGGCAGCGACTTTCCCGTTTGTGCGGGGAGCCGGTTGTATTCGAGTCCGCGGGGTATGCGGAGAACAGGGTGTACCTTTATCGGTGCCGCTGATTTTCAGCGCTGTTTTTTTTGCAATCAGGTGCTCCAGCATTGGCAACAGCTCGGGTTTTCCAATCACTACGAGCATGTCGTCGCCCGGCATCATGACGTCGAGGATTTCTATGACCTGTGGCCGGAGCAGAGTGGAGGCCATCCTCCTTCCCCCGATCTCGTTGGGCATGATCACGCCACCTGCTCGATGAACGCCTCGATCCTGGTCTTGTTCCTGGGCTCTATGGGGCCCGGCTTGTCAGCCTCTATTGTGAGCACGGGCACGGGAAGCTCCTCTCTGAAGATGATGGATTCGATCTGGCGGTGGCAGAAGGTCTGGGCGTAGTGGATGATGCCCTGGACGTGGCGTTTTTTTATCTGTGTCTTTACGTCGGCCAGGCGGTAGTATGTGGAGTAGGGGTAGGTATAGGCCGCGTACTGTGATGCCAGGTCAGGATGATCGCCGATCATTGCGAACTGTCTCTGCACCTCGTTGAATACCACCGCTGCGTCGCGCTGATCGAGGAACTGATAAAGGTCGTCCACTACAGGTGGCACTCCTATGTATCCGAGCCTTATGGAGTGTTTTACTGGGGTCCTTTTGCCGGCCTCCTCCAGGAAGCTCTCCAGGTCTTTGCGGAAACTCTCGGGGTCCCCTTTAAAGTCGCTTGCAGAGACCAGCCATAGGTGGTTTTCGTATCCGCTCACGCCCCCCTCATCCCATGTCATGCGGTCGAGGTCTTGGAGCAGCTTCCTCAGGGGTAAAAGCTCTTTTCTCATTCGTTCCGCGTCTTCCTTGTCCACGCCCATCCTGCGTGCAAAGGATGCGACGGCCCGGCCGACCTCTCGCCTGTCCGGTTCCCAGGGATAAGCAAAGGCAATGGTTTCCAGGCCCTGGCGTGCCCAGATCTCCAGCAGCTTGTCCGTGCTTGCGCAGTCGCCCCTTGTGACGCCCACCACCCTTTTGATGCCCATGGCGCAGGCCGCCTGGTAGACTCCCTTGACCCAGGCGCACAGGTTTACTGGGAAGCCCTGCTCCTCGGCCGAAGAAAGCAGTTGACATCTGTCATCCGCCGTGATAAATGAGTTGTTCAAGTCCACAGGCACAAGACCCGCAGCCAGAATGGCCTCCACGGGCACGGTGGTGGTTATCCCTGTTCTGTCGCCGTTGCCCATCTCTTACCAGGAGTCTAGCCGGAACCATACAGGCAAGCAAGCGCTTGACTTGCCCCTTTGGCGGGATTAAATTACTCTAATGAATAGGAGGTTCTGGTTTTGCCGGAGAAGAATCGCGTTTTAGTTGCGGACGACACGTTGCCAATGCGCATCATGCTCCAGGACGTTCTTTCTGAAGCGGGCTATTACGTGGTGACCGCAAGCGACGGGGAAGAGGCCTGGAACATTATCGAGGAAGAAGGCGAGGCCCTTTCGCTTCTTATCATAGACCTCCTCATGCCCCGGATGACGGGTTTCGAGATCCTGGAGAAGCTTAAAGAGGAAGGACGCTTGAGCAAGAAGAGCCTTGTGATTACGGGTATATTCAAGAGCAAGAAGGAGGTTGCCCGTCTCCGGGACCTTGGCGCCGCGGGCTACATCACCAAGACGGCGCTTGTTGACGAGATACTCTTCAGGGTGAACCAGGTGTTCCACCTTGGTCAGGAGAACACGCGCCGCTACCCTCGCATGCTCTTGTCTTTTCCTGTGAGCTACCGCTACGGGGACGAGCAATACTCGAACTACTCCTCCAACTTTTCCGCGGGAGGCGTATTTATCCGCACCATCGAGCCGCCTCCGCGCGATGAGCTCCTCTCCCTCAAGTTCCGGGTCCCGGATATAGAGCTGGAGGTTAAGACCACCGGGCGCGTGGCCTGGAACAACGAGTACGAGAGCTATCGCCTGAAATCCAGCCTTCCGGGCATGGGTGTGGAGTTCGTGGACATGGACTCCTCTGTGCAGTCCGAGCTGGCGGATTTCATAAAGGACCAGCTTGCGGACGAGCCTGTGTGGCTTGACTGAGGGCTGTTTTTTTTTACGAGGCCGCTTCCCTGTATTCCTGGTCGGCCTCTTTTTCCATGGCCTCCCTTTCCGCGACCAAGGACTTCAGCCTTTCCGCCAGTGCTCCCAGCTCAGCCATGGAGGTCTCGATCTCCCTGACCCCTTTTTCCACGTCTTTTGCCACTTCCTCGACCTCGCGTATTGAGGTCACCATCTGCTGTGTGGCTGTTGACTGCTGCTTTGTGATGAGTCCTATCTCGGCCCCGGAGCGCCTTGTGGCCTCCACCATCTCGAGGATGTTGTGGAAGTGCTCCCCCATGCTCCGGACGGACTGCGCCCCCTGAGTGACCGCCTTCTGCTGGTTTTCGGAGAGCATGACCATGTTGTTGGTTGACTTCTGAATGGAGTCCACCATCCCCCTGACCGACTCGGTGGCCTCCAGTGTCCTGTTGGCCAGCCTTCTCACCTCGTTGGCCACCACCGAGAACCTGCTTCCGGCCTCGCCTGCTCCCGCGGCCTCGATGGCGGCGTTGAGTGCAAGCAGGTTGGTCTGCTCTGATATCTCCTCGATGATATCAATTATTCCCCCTATCATCTGGGCCTGGTTGGCCAGCTCCATGATCTGCTCGGTGGCTTTTTCCACCTGCTCCCTCACGCTCTCCATCATGTGAATGGAGCCGTGCATGAACTCGTTGCCCTTGTTGGCGGCCTCGGAGGTCTGCTGCGCGGACTCGCTCACCGAGTTGGCGGTGTCCGCTATCCTGTCGGCAGTGGCTGATATCTCCTCGGTTGTAGTGACGACCTCCTCCACCACCGAGGCCTGCTCGGTGGCTCCCGATGACTGCTGGGTGGTGACGCTCATGAGGTGTGAGGCAGTGTCGGTGAGCAGTTGTATCGCGTCCGATATGTTGGCGATCATGTGCTCGGCCCTGGAGGTGTGGTCCTTTATGCTCACTGCCATGTGGTTAAAGGTCTCGGTAAGCATGCCTATCTGGTCCTGCGATGTCACGGGCACCTGCACGTCAAAGTCGCCCTCGCCCATTCGCCTTGCCGCCTCCACCAGTCGTTGTATGGGGGGCATGATAGCCCTCAGAGAGAGCGCTATGAAGACGAGGCCGAAGACCAGGAGCGCGGCCAGGATTGCAAAGCCCTGTATCCAGGAACGCCTGATCTCGCTGTTCAAGGTCTTTAGCGACATCCCGATGCATACCCACCCTATGGCAGGCGATTCCTCGCCGGGCACCACGGCTTCCTGGGATGCCTTGACCTCCCTCTGGAATTCGAGGAACCGTTCGCCGGTCTTGGACTCGATGGCGCCTATGCCCACATCCTCTTCGCCTGCTATTTTAGAGGGAGCTTCGAACGCGAACTCTCCCGGGTCCCACCCTTGTCCGAACCTCTGAAAGACCACCTCCTTGGACTCATTGTAGATAATCACATAAGAGATGGTGGGGTCCTCGAACAGTGATTGCACCTGGCTCTTCATGGTCTCCTTGTCCAGGCTCAGCAGCCCGAAGATGATGCTCCCGGAGAAGTTCTTGATAAGGGTCTTTCCGTGAACCTTGTAAAGAGCGACCTCGGAGTCCTTGCGCAGGGCCGCAACCTTGTAGGTGTGATAGGTCATGAGCCCGGCGAAGATGGCGATGGCCACCATGAAATAAACGAAGATTTTGACTTCCAGCCTTTTCTTGAACCATGAAATCATAGCTTGGCTTTGTCCTTCCTGTCCCGTCCGGTTTTACTGGATGATCTCCGCGGCCTTGATCAAGAGCCCCTGTGGGAAAGAAACCTGCATGAGGGCCGCGGTCTTCTGGTTCAGCACCAGCTTGCCTTTGGGAAAGCGCAGCGATCCCGCTTGCGGCGGTGAGCCCTTTATTATCCGGCCGGCCTCCTCGGCCGCGATCTTGCCGGCGTTTTCCAGGTCCGGCACCAGGGCCGCGGTGGCGCCGCCATGTGCCAGTCCATTGTCTCCGCAGAACACCGGCACCCTCGCAGATATGGACTGGAGCACAATGTATTGTATGCTGTGGCTCGATAGCACCACCGGGTCAGTGAGCACCCACAAAAGGTCGGTCTCCGGCAGGACCTGGCGCAGCTTTTCCGGCACCTGCTTGATGGATGCCATGGGCGCGAGCTCGAGTGTGAATCCCAGGTCCCGGGCTCTGCTTTTTATTGCGTCCTCTTTTAATGTATGGTCGCTGCTGTAGATGAGGGCCACGTTCTTCTTCTCGGGAAAGGCCCGGGCGAGAGTTTCGAACTGATCCTGCGGTCCGGGTTCATGGTATATGCCCACCGCACTCTCCTGACTGAGGCTAATCTTTGCGGCCCGTGCGGAGGCGCAGTAAACCACTGGCACGCCGGAGAGGTACCACTTGGCCATCTGTGCGGCAAGGTCTCCCACCACCACTGCCACTTCGGGACTCTGTGCCTTTAGCTGTTCTCCGACCTGGCGCTGCCGCTCGTCACTTCCTTCCAGGTTGATCTCCTCGATGTCGCCGGAAAAGGCGTTCTTGAAGCCTTCGGCAACTTGCTGATTGTTTTCAGCGTCAAACGAGAGCACCAGCACAGCCCCCCGGGGGAATGCTGAGACCGGGAGCATCAACACCAGAGTAATAAAGAGCCCGACTATATGCCTTTTATTCATGGTTATCTCCCTATGAATTTTTGGCTAAATGCATTTTTCATTATTGCAGACAATGGACGCCTCTGGCAAACATATAGAGCCGTCAAAATAAAGCTGCATTATATTATACCCCTTTCCATGTACCTTTTAAACACTGGTTGTTTTCTTTCTGACGCGGCTCCGCTTTTTCGTGCTTGTCCCTGTTTTTCATCCCGGCTTGCGATCCGATCATCTCCTTCCCTGTTATGTTTCATGCTGCTTTTCCACCCCCTGCTTTATGGCGAGCATCCTTTGTTCCAACCTTTGGGGCAGTTCCGAAAGAAAGAGCATCAGCTCCATGTCTTCCGCTGACGCGACCCTGGGAATCTCCCAGATCATCTTGTAGGTCAAGATGCTCCCGTCCGCCCTGGGGGCGACCTCGAGCTCGATCAGGCCCATCACTGCGCCGGACACCACGTATGTCCTGATCCACTTTCCCATGCGCTTTTTCTTCTTGAGAGTGAATACGTGCGCCTCCTGCACGAGGTCCCCGGTCTTGAATGTGGCGGGGGCGTGAGTCAGTCCCTCCTTCGAGAGCTTTGGCAGTTTTATGAAGTATTCCTCCTCTTGCACCTCGAACTCGGGTGCCCAAAGGTGCGCGTTTTCCGGGTCCATGAGCCATTTTTCTAGCTTGCGGGGGAAGGCGTTCACCCATTCCTTGGCCTCGCGGACCTGTAACAGTGCCTTGTAGTCGTTGCCCCTCAGGCCGATGGACACCAGTTCATGGGGATCAAGGGACGGGTCAAAATGTGCCTGGATTCTTGCCAGCATGAGGTCGTTCCACTTGAGGGTTTCCGTTCCTGCTTCCTCGACCCCCGGCAGGTCCTCCAACTTCCCCAGAATGCTCTCGGGCCGGATGATGCTGAAGGTGTCGAACCCGATCCTGCAGCCCTGGCCCAGCCCCAGCGAGTTCCAGCGAAACAGCGCAACAGCCTGGGTGCTGTCCCACGCAACCCATATGTTGCTCTGGTCCAACTTGAGAACTATCACCCGTCCGGGTATGACCACCGGCCCGGACTTCACCGGCTGGGGATAGACAGCCCCGGTAACAAACGGCTGCTCTTCATAATCCCAGCCCTGGTCACTTGAAGAACTCCCTTCTTCTCCGGATTCATATATGTAGCTGCTGGAAGGATCACTCAAAAACTCGGTAAGCTCCTCGGTTGTGGCCTTTACGTCAACCGTCTGTTCGTAACCGTTGGCCCGGATAACATAGGACCGCTGGGCCACTCCCTCGGGGACCAGGAAGACCCTTTCCCTTATCTTTTGACAGCCCGGCAAGAGGGCCAATGTCGCGGCAAGTACCGCGGCTGCGATCAGGCAAGGCATTCGTTCCAATTGCTTCATGCAACTTAATCCTTTCTGATGAAATTGGTCTTGTCGTCCGCTATGCTCTCATTTCACCCCAGCTTTTCCACCCCGGTCTTTATCTGCATCATCATCTCCTGCATCCTCTTCGGGACCTGGGCCAGGGTGAACATGAGGTCCATGGCCGCGGGAGACATGGGGCCCGGCATCTCGGATATGAACTTCCACCTGATACCGGTGCCCCCGGCCTCGGGTTGGAGCTCTCTTAGCATCATGCCCACGATCCCGGGGCCGGTCCAGTAGAGGCGTTCATTGGTGATCTTGTCAGCGCTCTCTTTTACGTTGAAAGTATCGAGCTCTACTTTCAACGGCCCCTCCATGACCGCGGGGAAATAGATCACCTCTCCCACGGGGGTTTGGTGAAAGATTGTAAGGTAGTCCTGGTCCGCGCTCTTGGCTCTCAGACCCTGCAAGAGCAGGGGGGTGTTCTCGGGCCGTGCGAGCCATTCTTCCACTTCCCTTGGGGAGGCGTCCACCCAGACCCTGGACTCGTACACCTGGAACAGTGTCTGGTAGGACTCGCCCTGAAGCCCCAGTGCCAGCACCTCATCCGGGTCCATGTCCGGGTCGAAATGCGCCTGGACCCTGGTAAGGGCCTGGTCCATTTCCTTTAGGGATTCCGTGGCCACCTTTTCGAAGTCCACCACTTTCCCGAGCTGTGCCAGGACGCCCCTCTCCGGGATCTCGTACTCTGCGATTATAGTGATCCTGGTCCGCTTATTTCCCGGCCTTAATGCGAGCCTGACGATTACAAAAACATAGGGGTTGTCTATCACCATCCAGCGGTTGTCCATGTCGCTCTTTACGAGGATGTTGTGGGCTTTTATATTCAGGCCCATCACTTTCAGCTTGAGCGGAAGGCTGGTTCCCGCGGGCACCGGAGATGAGAGGAGGGAACCTATTGGCCGGTCCTGCTTCTCGCTTTGCAACATTTTTATGCCCAGGTTACGGGGGTCTGAGATATACTCTGTCAACTCCTCCATTGAGGCCTTGACCGTGGCGGTGCGCTTGTAACCGGTGAACCTCATGGTGTAAGACTCCTGTATCACGCCCTGGGGCGGCGGCTCGCTCACGAGCCTTTTTATCTTCTGGCAGGAGAACATGCAGACCATGGCGCAGCCGGCAAGGGCAGTCGGCAACAACTTTTTAATTCTTAAATGTTTGCTCATACTCCTTCCTCTACTTTCCGGTCATTTTCAGCCCTGTTCCCTGCTTCCACGCCCTTCTTTATCAAGAGCACCCGCTGCTTGAGCCTTGCGGGGACCCCGGCCAGGGCGAGCAAGAGGTCGAGCCCTTCCGGGGATATGGACTCCGGGACTTGAAAGGACATGGTAATCGTCAACATGGTCCCCTGCCTCTGCCTGTTCATCACCACGTCCGTTATTGCGTAGGCTCCCAGCGAGACCATGTACATCCTGATGTGAGCCCCTTTGTTGCTTTTAATCTTGGTGATGAAAATATCGGCCTTGGAGTCCACGTTCGCCACCTTGAGCTCGCCGGCGCCGTGGACCACTTCTCCCTCTGAGATGCGGGATGCCTTTTTATAGTATGATTCCTCCACTTCGAACTCTCGTATCACTGAGGGTCCATTGTCCGGGTCCAGGGCCCATCTCTCCACTTGTTCAGGGCTTTTGTCAATCCACAGTTTGACCTGGTGGCTTTGCAGCAGGGTCCGGGTGAGGTTGCCTCGAAGGCCGGGCGCCAATACCTTGTCCACGTCCATCTCCGGGTCGAAGTGGGCCTGGACCGTGGCCATGAACCAGTCAATACTCGCGGCGGCATGCTCGGCCAGCCGGAAGGTCTCCAGGAACCCTCCCATGCTTCTGGATGACTTGCCCACGACATCCAGGAATATCTTGCTGCCGCCTTCCACCGGCTCGAAATTCATGCGCATCAAGACCCATGAGCCGTTTGTAAGGTACATGAGCCACAGCTCCTGGTTTTGTTTGTACCTCAAGGTGACCACCCGGGTGAGGAACTCCATTCCTATCATGGTGAATTTCATGTCCACCCACTGGCCCACCCTGGTCATGTCAATGCCTTCTACGCCGCGCGGGAACTCGACCTCGATCTCCGACACCCAGGACAGGTCCTTGGCATAATAATCCACCAGCTCTTCGGGCGTGGCTTTTACAATCACGGTGGAGGTATATGAGTAGACCCTGAGAGGCTTTGACTCGTGGACCGGTCTTTCAGGCACTGGCCTCCTTACAAGGTCTTTTATCTTCTGGCAGCCGGGGCAAGCGAGGAAGAGCCCCGAAACCAGGACCAGTGCAAGGAGCCTCTCAACCGCTAAGTGTTTGCTGTCTTTCATTTTTCTTAAATTGCATCGTTGTTCATGAACTTTAGGACTTTTATTAATTCAAGGCATTTGATGCCATAACTTTTAGAGGAGCTACGGGTTAATTTTATCTGCTTTTTAGCGGAACCACAAACTTGATGAAATCCGCGCCGCAACTTCGAGTGCGAGAGCCACGCAGGGTCCGTAGGACTTGCTCTCGCTTTGGTCCGGCAGGCTTGCCTGCCGGAATCCGGGAGCTTGCTCCCGGATTCAAGATGTTTGTCTGAAGTCCTTTATGCGAAGCTCAATGCTGGTGTCGCCTTCCCAGGCATTCAGCACCGGGGTGTAGACTATGTCCAGGCGACTGCCGGGCTCGGGCAAGAGGTGCCCCATTCTGAAGCCCACCGCTTTCACCGGCTTTCCGCGCTCCACCACCCCCATGATGAGGGTGTTCTTCCTGGCTTCACTGGCCCACTTGACCAGGACCCCCCGGGCACAGAAGCAGGGCTCTGGGTTCCCGATGCCGTGGGGCTTCATCTTCGCCAGGTCCTCTAGGAGCTTCTGGTCCAGCCTGAAAAGGGGCCACTCGGCATCCACCCACAGCATGGGGGTCATGATCCTGGCCGAGGCCTGACCAGCCACCGCCTCTGAGAAGCAGGCCGCGAACCTCTCGATCATCTCCGGCCGGATGGTTATCCCCGCGGCCGAGGGGTGACCGCCGTACGCCTCCAGGAGGTGCGAGCACTGCTTCAGTGCCTTGTATATGTTAATGCCGGGGATGCTCCGGAGCGATCCCTTTCCCATGCCTTCATGCACCCCGATCACCGCGGCGGGCCGATAGAACTTATCCTTTATCCTTCCCGCCACGATTCCTATAACACCCACGTGCCAGCCCTGGCCGGCCACCACGATCGCAGGCCCCTCGGTCATGCCCGGCCTGGACTCGATCTGCGAAAGGGACTCGTTTAAAATCCGCTCCTCCACCAACTGCCGGGTGCGGTTGAGTCCTTCAAGCTCATCAGCGATATGTCCGGCCTCCTTCTCGTCCTCGCAAAGGAGCAGCCGCATGGCCGGCTCTCCCCCTTCCAGCCTGCCCGCGGCGTTGATCCTGGGCGCGAGCTGGAAGGCCACCTTTCCCACGCTGACATCCTGGTCCAGTATCCCGGCCACCCGCCGGAGCTGAATGAGACCCGGTCTCTTGCCGGCGTTCAACCGCAGGAGCCCGTAATGGGTGAGCAGCCTGTTAAGGCCGGTCATTGGCACCACGTCGGCTATGGTGGCCATGGACACCAGGTCTAGAAGGCCCAGCATGTTGGGCAGCTCGCGCTCGGGCGCCCTGCCCTCTTCCCTCAGCCCGGCCCTCACCGCGGCGGCCAAATACCATGCAGTCCCCGCAGCGCACAGCTCCTGGCCGTGGAAGGGACAATCCGGCTGGTTGTGGTTTATTATGGCCAGTGCCGGGGGGAGCTCTTCAGGCACCTGGTGGTGGTCCACCACGATGACGTCAATTGATTTATCCTGGGCATGGGCCACGGCCTCGAGGTCGCTTATGCCGCAGTCCACGGCCAATATAAGGCCGGCGCCCTTCGAGGCCAGGTCTTCCACGCCGCAGGGCTTCATGCCGTAGCCTTCCTTGCGCCGGTGGGGGAGGCGCCACACAACCTTGGCGCCAAGAGAGGACAAGAAACGCACCAGGATGGCCGCGGCGCAGATACCGTCCACGTCGTAGTCCCCGTGCACGCCGATGGTCTCGCCTTTTTTAAGCGCGGAAATGATGCGATCTGCCGCGGCATCCACCCCGGCCATCCATCTCTCCGGGCGGAGCAGATCGAGAGTGGGTGAGAGGAAATCCCTTCCCGGGCCCGGCTCAATGATTCCCCTGTTCATGAGCGACCATGCCACCAGGGGCGACACCCCGAGAGCCCGGGCCAGGTCCGCCACCTTGTCCTGGTCCTGGGTGTGGATCCTCCACTGCATTTCTATGTCTGAAACCAATGTTGGAAAGTGTTTTTCAGCTTATTGAAAGAAGGGTCTTGGCATTTATCCAGGTTGACTCTATTAGCCAATTGGCCGTATATTGCCGATGATCTGCGGATTTTGACTTCACGCAGGGCTTTTTTTAAAGTTTCTTTTGGCCGTGAAGGCTTCAGGCTCTCCGCTGTCATAAGCCCTCTTATCTGAAGCCATTGGCGAAGACCGGGAGACTTTGAGCTCCATCCCAGTACTTGGTCTACTTCCGAAGAATCGCTCCACACCCATATTTCAAGTTCCGGCTCGATCACCACCACTTCAGCCCTGTTCAGCCATCCGTTCTGGAACAACCTTTTTAGGAGCTCAGAAGCAAGATGCTCTTCATTTTTATCTTCCTGGCCCGATCCTTCGTGGTCAAAAATTACCAGGGCATATCTAGCCATCTTTATAAATGGTCTCAAGATCTCCTGGGCTTTATGATAGCAGCCCGGATCACGGCCGGGATGAACGAGTATCTTAAATTTAATTTCGCGTATACCAAGACTTTCTTGCCTGTCTGTTAATAAGCCTTCAATGGTTTTTTCTTCATCTTTACCAGGGACAAGGATCACTAGATCAAGAGTGTATTCCTGGCTCATCCAAGAACTCCCGCGGCAAAAAGAGTCCCCAGATCTGTATCGCCTTTCCAGTCCTTCAAGTATGGGTGCTCTGATCCGCGCACCACGTCAGTGGCCCCTTCTTTGTCTTTTGCAAAACATAAAACCTGCCTGGGCTCGGCCAGGGACAGGATAACCGGCGAGTGGCTGGCACACAGGATTTGCGATTCATACGCGGAAGAGAGCGCCTGGAAAACCGTTTCCACCGCCAGGGGATGAATCCCGTTCTCAGGTTCCTCGATCAGATAAATGGCGGGCTGATCAATATATGCAACCAGGGTCAGGGCAAGGAGCCTGAGTGTTCCGTCAGAGAGCACCCAGGAGGGAATTTTTATCCCCTTTTCATCAATGACCTGCAGGTACCTGTGTTTGTCCTCGGGACGCTCCACTGTTTCGACGGTTCTGATTTCCGGGAGCGCCGTTCTTATATGGTCCATCCAGCGCTCGAATTTATTTTTGTCTTTTTTCTTGAAATCCTCGATAGCCCAGGGAAGGTTGGAACCGTCCGAATGAAAACCTCTTGGTTGTCCGGGAGAGCTGGGCCGTCGCATTAACAGGCTGTTTAAAATCAAGCTCTGTGCCCCGTCAATGAGAGTTTTTTTGAGCCATGTGGACACGGGGAACTTGGTTTCGTCCTCGGGAAGGCTGGCCAAGGCGGATTTTCGAGAACCGAGCTTGAAGACGTGATCCCAGCCTTTTCCGGTTTCATCATAGAAGTTGTCATTCCCTCCACGAACTTTATTCACTATTGTTTTTCCTTTTCCTCTTTTGGGAGTGATTATCGTATCAGGCGGTAACTGCGAAGAAGGGAAAAGCGATCTGCTTTCAGAATTGGCCCTATCTATTGACTGTTTTAAAAGTACTTTCTCCGCCAGGATCGAATTTTCCCCGGTATCTGGATCAATGCCCACGGAAGTTTCATAACGACAAACATTATAATCTTTTGGCAACATCCTTTTTAATTCTACCGGGATATTCATTTCTACCGCCAGTTCAAAGCAATCTCCTTGTTTTTGCCAGATCAAGTCTCTCATGTTGTCGCTTCTATCATAAACAGCCTCCTCAAATCCCCTGGAGACCAGGTCTCCCATAAAGCGGACAACGTCCAAAAAGGTTGACTTGCCGCTGGCGTTCGGCCCCACAAGAATGTCGAAGGCAAGAGTCTCCTCTCTTACGTATCTAAGGCAACGATAATTCTTCGCTTCGATCAGGCTAATCATACACCTGTCTCCTTGAAGGCCTCAGGTCCAGAAGATCTGCCACACTATAATGGCGGCCATGGCAAGGCCCACGGTCTCCTTGGCCATGACCGAGCCCAGCCTCCCCTTGAAGGCCCCCATGCTGATGCGACGCGCCTTTTCCACGTCCTTCTCGAAGATATAGGTCATGAGGAAGGCGCCCAGGTACACTCCCATGAAGGCCCCGATCAAGGCGCCTATCACCGGGAAGACGGCGTTCACCAAGAGCGCCCCCACTATGCCTCCCAGTATGGCGCCTATGGTGACGCGGTTTGATGCCCCGTACTTCTGGGCCCCCCTGGCGGTGAGGATGAACTCGAGCAGCTCGCCCGCGCCGGCCAGCACCAGCAGGATGATAAGGTCCAGCCACCCGATGCCCTTGTCGAACCCGGTAATGAGCGCGTAAACAAGCGCCTCGGCCAGTATGATCCAGGTCCCCGGCAGGCCCACCACCACGATCATCAGGGACAGGGCCATCACCAGAAAGAAGAAGAAGAACCCTATCCCAGTGCCTATGCTTGCAAGACTCATGGTAAAACCCTCGCTCCCCGCGGCCCTACTTTTCCGCGGCCACGGGCGTGCGCTTGCCGGCCCTGACCTTTTCCCAAAAGATGACGAAGGAGCTGGCCACGAATATGGACGAGTAGGTCCCAACCACCACCCCCACCATCAGCGCGAATGCAAAGTCGTGGATCACGCCCCCCCCAAGCAGCCAGAGGAAGAAAACCACAACCAGGGTGGTGAGCGAGGTCAACAGCGTCCGGGACAGGGTCTCGTTTATGGAGTTGTCTATCATCTGGGCAAAGGGCAGGCGCCGCATCCTGCGCACGTTCTCGCGGATGCGGTCGAACACCACTATAGTGTCATTAAGAGAGTAACCCACTATTGTGAGCAGCGCGGCGATGATGGCCAGGTTGACCTCCTTGCCCGACCACATGAACGCCCCGGTGGTGATGGTCACGTCGTGGATGAGCGCTATGACCGCGCCCAGGGCGTAGCGGAACTCGAAGCGCAGGGTGATGTAGACCAGGATCAGGGCGATGGCGTACACGATGGCCAGGATGCCCTTGTTGCGCAGATCCTCGCCCACCCGGGGCCCCACGTAGTCGGTCTTTAGAATCTCGTAGCCGTGGTCCCCGTAAAGCTCGGCCAGCTTGTCCTCCACAGGAGAGGCCTCCGATTCCTCTTCTTCTCCTTCTTCATCTTCGCTTCCGCGCTCCTCTCCCCTCTCCTGGAACGTCTTCCTCTCAAAGCCCAGGCTCTTCAGCCTGATCATGTACTTCCTGCTGGTCTCCTGGCCAAGCTCCAGCCACTCCTGAACCTTGACCTCGCCCAGGTCCAGCTCTTCCATGGCGCCCCTTAGCTCGGCAATGCCCCCTTCGTCAAGGTGCCGATCGAGCCTTACCTGCACCTCTGCGCCCCCGGCGAAGTCTATCCCCCAGTTGGGGCCGGGCCAGACAAATACACCGATCAAGCTAAAGATAAACAGGGACACGGACACGAACAGGGCCGCGCCCCTGAAGCGGTGGAAGTTTATTTGGGTGCCTTGCTTTATTATCTCCATTAATCCTCTCCCTCAGCCTTTGCCGCCTTTTCCAGCCCGGGCCGGGACCGGCTGCAACTTTATTCCGATGGACAGCCTCGCCCCCCTCTTGTAGTGGAAGATGAGGTCGTATACCACCCTGGTCACTATTATTGCGGTGAACATGGAGGAGAGCACGCCCAGGGTCAGGGTGACGGCGAAACCCTTTATGGGCCCGGTGCCCCACTGAAGCAGGACCAGGGCAGCGATCAGGGTGGTGATGTTGGCGTCGAGTATGGTCCACAAAGCCTTTGCGTACCCGGCCTCGATGGAGGCCGCGGGTGTCTTGCCCGTGCGCAGCTCCTCCCTCACCCGCTCGAATATGAGCACGTTGGCGTCAACCGCCATGCCGATGGTGAGCACTATGCCGGCCAGGCCGGGCAGTGTAAGGGTCGCCCCGAACAGGCTGAGCGCCCCCATGATGAGCACTATGTTGAGCACCAGGGCAAGGTCGGCGATGATCCCGGCCTTGCGGTAGTATACAATCATGGACAGGACCACGATCACGCCGCCCACCATTATGGCCAGCTTGCCTTTGTGTATGGAGTCCGCGCCCAGGCTGGCGCCCACGGTGCGCTCCTCCTCGATGGTGATGGACACGTCCAGGGCCCCCGACCGTAGTACGTTTGCCAGGTCCGTGGCCTCCTGGGGGCTGAAGTTGCCCTCGATCACCCCCCGCGCGAAAATCTTGTCCCTGATGATGGGCGCGGAAGCCACCGAGCCCTCCAGCACTATGGCCATAGGCTCGCCGATGTGAGCCCCGGTGAGCTGCGAGAACTCGCGCGCTCCCTTGATGTTGAACTCGAAGTTGACCACCGAAGAGCTGCCCAGCCTGCTCGAGTCCACTCCCGGCCGGGCGTCTTTTAAGTCCGAGCCGCTTACCGAGGGCTCCTCCATCAAGAGGTAGCAGGCATCCCTTTCCCCCTCCCTGGTCTCGGTGGTGCCCGGCACCAGCCTCTGGTTGGCCGGCACCGGCCCGGAGGACACCCCGGATGCGGGGTCGAAGTAGCACTCGATGTGCTGCTCCGACTTCAAGGGGTGGGTCCAGGTCGCCAGCACCATCCCAGGCGGAGGCCCGCCCGACTGCTCCTCGGCTATCTGCTTGGGCACGCCCATGGCCTCGACCAGCATGAACTGGAGCCTGGCCGAGCGCTTTATCTGCTGCTTTACGCGTCCTGGGTCCTTTACCCCCGGGAGCTGCAGTCTAATGCTCTTCTCGCCCTGCACGGCTATCTCGGGCTCCTGCAGGCCCATGGTGTTCATGCGCCTTGCCAGCACCTCCCTCACCTGCTCCACCGCGCGCCTTATCAGCACCCTCTGGCTGGGTTCCCTGATCTTGTACGCCGGCTGCAGGGTGCCCTCGCCGCTTTCAAAAACCAGCTCCCCTTGGAAGTAGCGTTTTATTATATCCGAGCCTCTTTGCATGGCGGCCGTATCCGGGTACTCGATGGCGAGGGTCTTCTCCACCGGGTCAACCTCGATGGCCCTGTAATCAACGTCTTCATCCTCGAAATTGCGCTTTATGATCTCCTTGTTGTGCCGGAACTCGCTTATTACCGCTTCCTCCGCGTTCACGCTCACCAACAGGTCCATGCCCCCTTGCAGGTCGAGCCCCAGCACCAGGTGCTTGTCAGGAAGTACGTTCATCTTTCCCCACCACCCTGGCAGCTCGGACTCGTTGCTCTCGTAGTCGTAATAAAAGGTGGGGATGAGTGCAAAGAGCCCCACTCCTATCACCGCCACCACCAGGACTATCCTGTATACCAGACCTTTTGACATCATCTTCCTCGCTTTATAAGTTACTTGCCCTTTTTCTGCTGGCCCTTGCGGCCCTGTTTGTCAGTCTCCAGCTCCTTTGACTTCTCGGTCTGCTGCTCGGGGGTCACCTTGCTTAGCTGCTGTCGGCTGACCTTGATCCTCACGTTGGGCGCTATCTCCACAGTGGCCGTCTTGTCGGTAATGGCCGTGATCCTGCCGTAGATTCCGCCCGCGGTTGTGACCTCGTGGCCCCGGTCCAGGCTTTTCAGCATCTCCTCCCTCTGTTGCTTCCTTCTTTTCTCCGGCCTGTACAGTATGAAGTAGAAGAGCACGAAGATCATTACTATGAGGAAGATGGGACTTCCAAACAGTCCTCCCGGCCCCTCTTCCCCCTGGGGGGGCGCCATCGCCACCATTGACATCACTTCCAAAAGCTCAATCATTTACTCCTCCTCTTCGAAGACGAACTTATACCGTGCATTGTAAAAGTCGTGCTTTGCTCGCTCCCACTGGTCCCTGATAATGGATCCCCTCATCGAATGCATTAACCTAAAAATATAACTCAGATTGTGTATGGTATTCAACCGGGCCGAGATAATCTCTTTTGACACGTACAAATGTCTCAGGTAGGCGCGGGAGAAATTCCGGCAAGTGTAGCAGTCGCAATGCTCTTCCACGGGCCTGGTGTCCCCGGCGTACTTCGCGTTCTTTATGGTTATCCAACCCTCTTTTGTGTATAGTCTCCCGTTCCTGGCGTTCCTGGTCGGCATGACGCAGTCGAAGATGTCCACGCCCGACTCCACCGCCTCCACCAGGTCCTCCGGCCCGCCCACTCCCATGAGGTACCTGGGCTTTTCCTCCGGAAGCCAGCCCACTGTTGAGTCAGTGGTGGAAAGCATCTGCTCCCTGGACTCGCCCACCGAGAGCCCGCCTATGGCGTAGCCGGGGAACCCGATCTCGACCAGCCTGGTCGCGCATTCCCTTCGAAGCTCCGGGTCAAGCCCGCCCTGCACGATGGCGAACAATGCCTGGTCATTTTTTTCATGCACCTCCCTGGAGCGCTCGGCCCACTCGACGGTCCTCTCCACTGCATTCTTCAGCGTATCGCGGTCCGCGGGCAGCTTGGGGCACTCGTCCAGAACCATGGCCACGTCCGAGCCCAGCCTCTCCTGGGCCAGCACGCAAAGCTCGGGCGTGAACATGTGCTCGGACCCGTCAATGTGCGACCTGAATATCACACCCTCGTCTGTCACCTGTCTCAGGTCCGCCAGGGAGTAAACCTGGAACCCGCCCGAGTCGGTGAGGATTGGCCCGTGCCAGTGCATGAACCTGTGCAGCCCGCCCGCCTGGGCCACCGTCTTTATGCCCGGCCGGAGATAAAGGTGATAGGTGTTGGCCAGGATGATGCGGGCCCCGCAGGCGAGCAGGTCCTCCCTCACCAGTCCCTTTACAGTGGCCTGGGTGCCTACCGGCATGAAGGCCGGGGTGTCCACCGCACCGTGTGCGGTCCGGAGCACACCGGCCCGGGCCTTGCCGCTCTCCTTCATCACCTTGAACCCGAATTTATTTTCAAAGCCTGACATGTCAGCTATAGTATCAGCATGGCGTCCCCGTAGCTCAAGAACCTGTAGCCCTCGGCCACGGCCTTGTCATACGCGCGCAACACGAGCTCGCGGCCGGCGAACGCGCACACCAGCATGATGAGGGTCGAGCCCGGCATGTGGAAGTTGGTGAGCACGGCGTCTACTGCGCGGAATTTATAGCCGGGGTATATGAAAAGCCCGGTGGTCCCGGCGCCGGGACGCACGCGGCCCGACTCGTCCGCGCAGTGCTCCAGGGTGCGCACCACCGTGGTTCCCACCGCCACCACCCTTCCCCTGCGCGCCCTGGCCCGCTCGATCGCCTCCGCGGTCTCCCCGGGCAGGTGAAAGTGCTCGGGGTGCATTCTGTGGTCCTCGACCTCTTGGGTGCGCACGGGCGCAAAAGTCCCGTAGGATACGTCTAGTTGCACGGTCTTTATGTCCACCCCTTTTCCCCTGATCTTTTCAAGGAGCCTTTTGGTAAAGTGCAGTCCCGCGGTGGGAGCAGCGGAAGCCTCCCCCTGCTCGGCGTATATTGTCTGGTATCTCTCCCTGTCCAGGGAGGGGTCCTGGCCCGGCTCACGCCTGATGTAGGGAGGCAAAGGCGGGAGTCCCCTGCTTTCGAGCAGCGCGTGCACGTCAGCCTCTTGAATCCTCACCTTCCACAAGGGAGCTCCCCGCTCTCCCGGCAGCCTGATGCCTGCTTCACTCTTTCCCAGGACCTCGGCCCTGTGGCCGTCGGCAAGCTCGATGACCGAGCCCCTGCGAGGCTTTCCGCCTTTAATGAGACACTCCCACGCGTCCTCGTCCGCCATCCTCGCGGTCAGGGTGATCTCGACCCTGCCGCCCGTGGGCCTATATCCCGAGAGTCGCAGCGGCCTCACCCTGGTGTTGTTTATTACCAGCAGGTCTCCGGACTCGAGGAGTTCGGGGAGCTCGAAAAATCTTGCCTCGCTTATCTTGCAGGTCTCCCTCCGGATGACCATGAGCCTGGAGCGGTCGCGGCTGGGCAGAGGTTCCTGGGCGATCAGCTCTTTTGGCAGGTTGTAGCTGAAGTCCCGGACCTTCATCAGTCCGGGGCCTTTGCTTTTTTCCGATCTTCCATTCCAACTGCTGGTCCAGTGTTTTACGATTTTTGTATTATAACAACACATGGTTATTATGCCATAATACTAAGCAATGGGAAGTGGAGTTGACCAAATAAAATCTTTGTATTATTGAGCGGAGCATCTTCCAAGCCATGAAGGTATACCTGGGACTGGGCGCCAACCTGGGCGAGCCGGAAGATAACATCAGAAATGCCCTTGAGATGATCGCCGACAGGGGCATGGGCCAGGTGTGCGCGGTCTCTTCTTTTTACCGCACCGAGCCGATGGGTGTAAAGGACCAGCCCTGGTTCATAAACGCCGCGGCTCTGGTGGAGACTAACATGGAGCCGCTCGATTTTTTTGCCGGGCTGCGTGAGATTGAAGCCGCCCTCGGAAAGACCGCGAACAATGAAAGGAACGGGCCCCGACTCATTGACCTTGATATACTCTTGTGGGAAGATAAATCAATAAGCCTGGATGACCTCCAAGTGCCCCACCCGAGGATGCATGAGCGCAGGTTCGTGCTCGAGCCCTTAGCTGAGATAGCCCCTGATGCAGTGCACCCGGGGGAGTCAAAGACCGCAGGAGAACTCTTGAAAGAACTGGAAGACCGCTCCAGTGTTGTTAAGCTATAATGGAAAGACTGATGCTGCGAATTATTACCATAGTCGCCCTGGTGATGATCGCCTACTTCACCATTAAGAGCAAGTTCTTTCCGCCGGGCCGCCCGGCGCCAAGAAAGCGGGCTCCCTCTCCGAAGCCGGAGTCGGGGCTCAAGGACGCGGGAGAGATGGCGAGGGACCCGGTGTGCGGCACTTATATCTCTGTTGATAACGCACCTTCCCTGGTGCACGAGGGGAGCAGGGTCTTCTTCTGTTCAGAGGAGTGCATGAGAGAGTTCATGGAAGGCCGCACATAGCTGTGTGCGCCACTCGATTATCTTTAAAGCCGGTGTTTTTATCCGTCCCTCAGTTGTCTTGTCTATTATTCCGTCGCGACACCCTGTCCCCGAGCTTTCGCAAGATGTCATTCTCATCCAGCACGCTCTGCGTGTCCGGGGGCGAGTACTTCTCGGGCTCGGTGCCTTTTATGAAACACTCCACGATCACGTCCCGGGGGCCGGTGTACTGAGAGGCCAGGAGTCCGGTCTTTTTATCAATCCTCACCCATTCGATTCCCTTTGGCACAGGGAAGCCCACCGGAGGGCGATCTTCCACCGCCTGCTTCATGAACCTGTACCACAAGGGAAGCGCGGCCACTCCCCCGCTCATGCCCTCTCCCAGGGGGTAATAGTACTGGTCGCCCCCGGCCCACACCCCTGTTATCAGCTCGGGGGTGTAGCCCACGAACCATGCGTCCCTGTAGTTGTTTGTGGTCCCGGTCTTTCCGGCCACCGGCCTGTTAAGTCTCTTTGCCAGGGTGGCGGTGCCCTCTTTGACCACTGACTTCAAGAGGCTGTTGACTATGAATGCAGTCTGCGCGTCCACGGTCCTGGTCCCGCGGGGCTTGGTTGTTGCGGGCGCCAGCCATTCACGGTCAGGAGAGCTTATCTCCTTGAGGTATTCCTTCCAGGTGGGCTGGTCAATGAGCTGGGGAGCGGTGGGCCTTGACAAATATACGTGCCGGGATTTCATGGCCCTGGCGCCTTGGCCCTTGCCCGATGTTATGTCCTCCTCGGACATGCCGCCAGGCAGGGAGCCCCGGCCCCCGGAAGACCTGACCTGTTCCACGCTCTCGTCGTACTCCAGCAGGTTGCCGCGGCGGTCGTACACCCTGGTGATATAAACAGGCTCCACCAGGTAACCGCCGGTGGCGTAGACGTTGTACGCGGTCACCAGCTCCGATAGTGTCACCTCTGAGCAGCCCAGGGCCAGGCAGGGCAGCTTGTCAAGGTGGCTGTCAATGCCCAGCTTGCGTGCGAAGCTGATCACGTTGGGCAGGCACAGGTTCCAGGAGACCTTCACCGCTATGGTGTTGATCGAGTTCGATATGGCGCTCCTTACAGTGTGCGGGCCGGTGAAGGTGTCGCTGTAGTTCTTGGGCGCGTACCTGTCCCAGAGGGTGACCTCCTCGGGACAGCGCGGGTTCTTGCTGTCCTGGTCGAAGATTATGGGAGAGTCTATGATTATGCTGGCCGGCGTGTACTTGCCCGAGTTTATGGCCGCGCCGTAAATCACCGGCTTGAAGGCGCTGCCCGGCTGCCTCTTGGCCTGGAGCGGCCTTATGAAGTGGCTTGCCACACCGCCGCACAGGGCCTTCACGTGCCCGGTGCGCGTTGACATGGAGAAGAGGCCGGCCTGTATCTCCGGCTTCTGCTCCAGGGAGAACTCGTAATGAACTCCTCCCTCTCCCGTCTCTTTTGATTCCAGCACCTTTACAAGGATGAGGTCTCCCCGCTCAAGTATGTCCGAGGGCTTTTCAAGCTCAAGGGGCGGCTCGGCCTCCCGGTCGTAAGGGCAGGCCCAGTCCATGTTCTCATATGCGATCCTGCCGCGGTTGTGCCCGATCCTGGCCCTTACCTCTTTGGCGCGGTCGTTCACGCTTTCCACTACCGCCTTGTAGAGCTCGCCTTGCTTGAGCGGCACGGGGGCCGGGGCCTCTTTTTCAACCTCGGACCTCGGGGACTCTCCTGCACGGCCTTCTTCCAGGACCCGGTCCCACCTTTGCTCGCGCCATTCCTCCCGGTGCTCCTGTTCCTGCTTTTGAAGGAATTGCTCCATGGTGTCCCCGAAAAGGGGCTCCTCCGAGAGCGGGCCCCGAAAGCCAAGCACCTTGTCCAGTCCGTGCGGCCCCCTGACCCCGTCTTTTATGACATCCGCGGCGACCCGGTCAGCCTCCAGGTTGACCGTGGTGAACACGCGGAGCCCGTCGCGGTAGACCGCGTCCCGGCCGTAGCGCTCGACCAGCACCCTCCTCACATGCTCGGTGAAGTGGGGCGCGGCCTTGCCGGCCGGTCCCCCCTCTCTGGTTATCCTTAGCGGCTGCTGGTAGGTTTCGACTGCCCGCTCCTTTTTGATGATGCCTTCATCCACCATGGCGCCCAGCACTATTTTTTGCCTGTACTTTGCATGCTTGAAGCTGCTTACCGGGTTGTATACGCTG
The DNA here is from genome assembly GCA_964650485.1 of uncultured bacterium. Lineage (GTDB taxonomy): Bacteria > RBG-13-61-14 > RBG-13-61-14 > RBG-13-61-14 > DATKZS01 > CAZYTX01. The sequence goes on from CAZYTX010000045.1 coordinate 27,669, forward strand.
GGCGCCGGCAATATGCCGGCGAGCATGGCGGCCTCGGCAAGGTCGAGTTCGCTGGCGCTCTTTCCGAAGTAATACTCCGCCGCGGCCCCCACCCCGAAGTTGCGCCTGCCCAGGTCCACCTGGTTCAGGTAAAGGTAGAGTATCTCCGGCTTTGTGAGGTAGCGCTCTATTCGCAGGGCCAGTATGGTCTGCCTGAGCTTGTATGAGGCCGTGGTCTCATGCTCCAAAAAGAAGGTCTTGGCAAGCTGCATGGTGATGGTGCTGGCCCCTTCCTCTATGTCCAGGCTCCGCAGGTTTGCATAGAGTGCACCCAGCACCCTGTACCAGTCCACTCCGCTGTGGGAGAGGAATCTCCTGTCCTCCGCGGCTATAAAGGCGAGCTGCACGTACCAGGGTATCCCTTTCTCGCTTTGTATATCGCTTCCCGGCTGCCATGCGACCCGGCTGCTGAAAGCCATCCTGGTCTCCCGGGGTATCTCCTCCAGGGGCATGATCTTCCTGCGTTCGTCGTAGAACTCGGCGATCAACGCACCGTCGTCAGCAAACACCTTGGTGATGATCCAGGGCTGGTAGTTCCGGAGCGAGTACAAAGCCGGCAGGTCGCGCGCCAGGTAGAAGTACGCCCCTATCAGGGAGCCGGCCACGAGCAGGGCAAGAGTAAAGGCGCTCCACAATAAAACGTTAATAATGCGCACCCAGCCGAGCTTGTTTGCTTTGCCCTTGCCTCTCTTCATTTTTATCCAGTATAGGTAAAATAACCGCCGGCTTCAATTGTAGCGGGCCAGGGTCTATAATCAGGACATGACCCCTCGCGTCCTGACCATCGCGGCCTCGGACCCCGGAGGAGGCGCCGGCATCGAGGCCGACCTCAAGGTGTTCGCGGCACACCGCGTTTCCGGGCTCACGGCCATAACAGCGCTCACCGTGCAGGACAGCCGAAGCCTCATTTCAGTGCATCCGGTGGAAACGGACGTCTTCAGGCGGGTCCTCCACGCACTGGCCCATGACCTGCCCGTATCCGCCGTAAAGATCGGGGCCCTGGCGAGCGAAGAACATGCACAAGAGGTAAAGATTTTTTTAGCCGGGCTCTCGCCTCTCCCCAGGGTGGTGCTGGACCCCGTGATCAAGGCCAGCTCGGGACCGAGGCTTTTGCAGGCGGATGATATAGGGCCGGTGCTGGAGCCGCTGCTTCCTTTTATCGAGCTTGTCACCCCCAACCTTGACGAGGCTGCCTGGCTGACGAAAAGAGCGGTGAAAGACATCGAGGGAATGCGGGATGCAGCCGAATCCCTGTGCTCGATGGGGGCCCGGGCCGCGCTCATAAAGGGCGGGCACCTTGAAACGGAGCCCCGCGAGGTGCTATGCCATGAAGACGGGATGAAAGAGTGGAGCGGCCCCCGCATGCCCCGGGAGTTCCACGGGACCGGGTGCGTGCTCTCCGCGGCCATCGCCTCCAACCTGGGCCTTGGACTGTCCCTGGTCGAGTCGGTGGACAGTGCCAGGGAATACCTCTACCGGTGCATGGCCGGGGCGGTCCCGGGAAAAGGCGATTCCATGATCCTGGACTTCCCTCCTTCAGAATGACGATCAAAGATCTTTTGCCGCCCCTCTCCGTGTGCAACCCTCTTCATAACCGTTCTCTTTCTCCCGCAGTTAACCGAAAACTTTCAATATCAACGGGTTATCAAAAATCTTTTTCGCTATATAAACACCGTAGCTGTAGTAGTCGCGGTATTTTTCATGAAGGGCTATTTCGTGTTTTTCCGCTTCGACGATGGCCTTTGCTTGGTCGCTCTGGCCATGTAGCTCGAGGAACGCATCAAAGCGGCTCTGCATGGACCGATAGTAATTTTCGATCCAGCAATACGTCGGCAGGTAAAAGTATGCCTCGGGGCAGTAGCCATGCTGCTCGAGGATTCCGATCTTTGCCGAGGCGACATTGACTTCGGGATACTCTTCGTCCCAGTGGGACTGAAGCTCAGACGGCCTTGAGGCGGAAAGCCACGTAATTTCCGAAACGATGAGTTTTCCTCCAGGCTTCAGAAATCGGCTCCAAGCCACCACACCGGCTTCAAAGCCCATGTTATAGATAGCTCCCTCAGACCAGATTACGTCGAACTCCTCATCAGAAAAAGGCAGTGTGTCCATGGAGCAGCTCAACGTGGTGATCTTCTCCGCGACCCCGTGTTCCTTCGCTCTGGTTTTAAGCTCGTCGAGAAACTCCGGCAGGAAGTCCAGGGCGGTGATTTCGGCATCCAGCTCCTTGGCGAGGAGAATGGTCGAAGCGCCCGTGCCGCAGCCAATATCCGCAATCTTCAAGTGGCGCGCCCGGTCGAGTCCGGCCAACCGCATCGCCTGTCTTGTTTCAGCTTCCCCGCCTGGCTCTTGCCGTGTCGCATGCCGGTGGAGGTCTATGAGTAGCTGCAATTGTAATCTGTCCAGACTTTGCTCCTTATTCTGTTTCCCGGATCAACCCTTCAACCAGCTCCAAGGTGTACCTTGCGCCGTTGACATGGTGCTCGGTGGTGTCTTCTCCGGTTTCCGGGGCTATGATCCTGAGACCCTCGTCGAGGACCTGGGCGCCGGTGCCGTTCAGGTACTCCCCGGTACGAGGCGTGGGCATACCGCCAAGCTGCTCCGGGCAGACCGGGACCAGGACGTACTTCTTTTTTAACTTCTCAATCAGTTTTTCGCTCTTCTTGGCTCTCTGGCCGTGCCATCTACAGGGAATACCGAGAAAGCAGGCGCTGATCAGGACCGGCTCTTTATAGGCTCGTAAGTCGTAATCCGGGAAAAGGGAATTTCTATTTTCTTGATCGTGTTCATCCATGGTCAATTACCGTTCAGTATAACCCTCCGCCAGGAGCCGTAGCGAGTATCTTTTCAATCATTTTTCCAAAGAGATGTAATCCCAAATAATGCGCGAACAGGCATAAAAAAAAATCGTAAAAAAGCCTCCTTCCATGATATAATGGCAGTGTCCGCCGCCA
>CAZYTX010000046.1:0-30314 GCA_964650485.1 uncultured bacterium
CTGCGCTTTAAAGCAACAAGGCACAAAGGGCGTCCGACACGTACACGGCGGAGGCTTTGCCGGGTCTTTGACCCCTCTTTTTTTGCCATGTCCAAATCCAGGTTGACATCAACAAGGTCTCGAATCAATGGTCCTGATCCTTTTAATCCTTCGTGCCTTTGCGACTTTGTGGTAAATTTTCCCGGTCCTGTTTTGGACAAGAGTGATTCCATTCAGAAAATGTGCATCTCCTCGCCGGGCCAGATCACGGCCACGATCTTCGCCGGCTTATCGGTGTGGGCCTTTACAACGTGCGGGATCTGGGCGTCGTAGTATATGGAGTCTCCGGGCTGAAGCACGTCGGTGTGTTCCCCGAGCTTTATTTCCACCTCGCCCTCGAGCACGAAGATGAACTCCTCCCCCGCGTGCTGGTTAGGGTCCACCTCGGGCACCTCCTGGGGGGTGAGTGTGACCACGAAGGGCTCCATCTTCCGGTCCTTCTTGGCGTAGCCCAGGGACTCGTATGAGTACCCGTATGAAAGACCCTCGGTGGAGGCGAACCTGGAGACCACCTTGCGCTCGCCTGCCCGCACCAGGCAGAAGGGCTCCTTTGCCTCTTCGCCCAGGAACTCCCCCACCGTGACCTGGAAGGCCTTGGCCAGTCGGATCAAGGTGCCCAGGGGGGGAGAGACCATGTGGTTCTCGATCTGCGAGAGCACCGAGCTCGATAGCCCTGCCCGCTTTGCCGCTTCCTCCAGGGAGAGGGCCTTGTCCTCCCTAAGGGATTTTATCTTTTCGCCGACCCGGACTTCCTCGACCATGTTCCTCCTCCTTGCGGCCAGTTTATATCAAAAGGACCTTTTGGGGCATATTCGCCTCATACGAGCCGTAGGCCGCCTGTGGCCGTGGCCCCGCGCGGGCGCTATGGTTGATACTATCCATCAAAAGAGCTGATAAAGCATCACGGCCCGCATTTTTCTTTGGCGAGCTCTATGCCCCTGGTTACGGCCTCCATGTTCGCCGGTATGAACCTTTTGTTTTTCTCGGACAGGGCCTCGTGCATGCCCTCCTCCACCGACCCGGGCTTTACCACCCCGGTTTTTCCCACGTACAGGCCCAGTGCGATCATGTTGGCGAGGCGCTGGTTTCCCATGTCCGATGCCATCTCGTCGAACGGATACGCCAGGAGCTCCACGTCATGCCTCTCCACCCGTGACTCGGGCACCAGAGAGCTGTTCAGGATAAAAAGACCCTCGGGGAGCAGCCTTGGTTCGAACAGGGCCTGGGCGCGCACGCTCATGGCTATGAGGGCCCGGGGCGTGTTTATGGACGGCGAGCCTATCTCCCGGTCGGATATGACCACGGTGCAGTTGGCGTTGCCCCCTCGCATCTCCACGCCGTAGCTTGGCAGGAAGGTTACCTTCCTGCCCTCGGCCAGCGCGGCCTCGGCTATGATGTTGCCGATGAGCAGTATGCCCTGTCCCCCGGTCCCGGCTATGATGATGTCGTTATACATCACAGGCGCTCTGGCTCCTTCCTCTCTTTGAACACGCCCAGGGGGAAGTATGGTATGAGCTCCTCCTCCACCCTTTTCAAGGCCTGCAGGGGAGTCATTCCCCAGTCCGTGGGGCACGCGGAGAGGACTTCGATAAAGCCGAACCCTCCCATCTCCACCTGGGCCTGGAAGGCCTTGAACACCATCTTCCTGGTCTTTTTCAGGTTTGCCGGTTTGTCCACCGCTCCCCTGGCCACGAAGGTGGTTCCTTCCAGGGCTGAGAGCATCTCCGCCATCTTCATGGGGTACCCCGCCTGGTGCCAGTCTCTTCCGTATGGGGATGTTGTGGTCACCTGTCCCAGCAGCGTGGTGGGGGCCATCTGTCCCCCGGTCATGCCGTAGGTGGTGTTGTTCACGAACACCACGGTCATTCGCTCTCCGCGGTTGGCCGCGTGTATTATCTCCGCGGTGCCGATGGCGGCCAGGTCTCCGTCCCCCTGGTATATGAACACGTTCCTGTCGGGAAGCGCCCTCCTCAAGCCGGTGGCCACCGCGGGGGCCCTGCCGTGGGGGGCCTCGACCACGTCGGTTAAGATGTAGTCGTAGAGGAACACCGAGCAGCCCACGCTGGCCGCGGCCACCGTGCTCTCGCGTATTCGGAAGTGGTCGATGGCCTCCGCCACCAGCCGGTGTATGAGCCCGTGGTTGCAGCCCGGGCAGAAGTGCATCTCCTTGTCCGATAGCGCCTTTGGCCAGGGGTTCTGTAACCTTTCCTCGTCGGTCATTTTTCTTTCCTTTTAGCAGATCAACATCAGGCTTCTCAAGGGAAGAGTTATTACCCTTGGATCTCTCACCTCGGCCTGGTCATTCCTGGTGACAAGGACTCCGAATGATGCATTGTAAACCGTTTTTTCAATAAAGCTCCGAAGTCCTATGGTATCATGTTCGTCTATCCTGGTTTGATATTTTATCTCGACAGGAATTCTTGTCTCCCCGATGGTGATAACAAAGTCCACCTCCGGTTCCGCGCCCCTCTCGGGAAAATGTGAGACGCCCATCCCGGCCATGGAAGCAAGGAAGTGTCCGGTCACGCTCTCGGCTATGTGTCCTGCAAGATCGCTCAGATGGACCGTCCTGTCCAGCTCGTCTGGATCGAGGGGAACGACCTCCTGCAGCCAGGCCGCCCTTATACCCGGGTCGCAAAGACATATCTTTTTGTTGCCTTTCTGTTTTTTCAGCCTTATTTCCAGGGGCGGGATCAGCTTTATGAGCAGCGTACTGTCAAGGAAATCCAGGTAATACCTTATCCTCTGCCAGCTCACCTCCGCTCCGAGCGCCTGCTGGACCTCCGGCGTGAACGCGGCCTGGCCGGGACACTGCCCAGCATACCTGCACGCCAAGTTGAATACTTCTTCGAGTAACTGCGGATCCCTTTTCCTTCCTCGCTCTCCCACCCTCAGATCGTGAATAATGGCCCTCTGCACCACGGTTTCATTCAGGTACTTTGCCATGTCATCCCACGGCTGTTCATGGCCAGCCTGGGCCACCGGATACCCTCCGCGGTCGGAGAGAGCCTTGAAAGCCTTATCTCTCAACTCGGAGTTTTTTTCACCCAGGTCTTTGAGCTCTTCCCATGCCTCGGGGCTCTTAAGGTCGGATAAGTTGTTGTGGGCAAGGAGGACGGGAAGCTCTTCCCCGAACCTGAGACCCGCTACCTCGCTCAAGAGGAGCGGGCCCAGCTCTATTGTTCCCACTCTTCCAGCAAGACTGTCATGGCCCTCCCTGATACGCAGGGCAGAGCTGCCTGTGATGACCACTTTAGCCGAATGGTGATCCACCAGGGATTTTATCTGGGGAGCCCAGTTCTGAAGGTTCTGCACCTCGTCGAAGAAGAGGAAACAGGCCTTTCCTTCATGCGCGGCCTGGTTGAAAGTCTTTCTTAATATCCGGTCCTGGAACCACCTGCTGATGGATAAAATGGGATATTTAAGATTTCCCAGCCCCGGCAGATCGTCAAACTGCACCCTCAGTATCCTGGCCGGGTCAATCCCATCTTCATCAATCAAGTGCTTTATCACCTGCTCCTGTACCGTGGTTTTTCCCACCTGCCGGGGGCCCCTTAAAACTATGCCGGGAGCAGGTCCGTTCATGAGCCGGTTCATTATGGTGTTGAAAGCTTTGCGGCGGTACTCGGGCAGCACTCTTCCGGGCAGTCCCTCCCACCATGGATTGGTCTGCCGGATGAACTCGTCCACTGAGGGACTGATCCTCTCTTTATCGAAGATATCCCTGGTCATGTCTTATTCCCTGTCGGGTACGCCTCCATGATCTCGCTTAACACCTCGTCCGGCGCCGGCAGGGACCCGGCGCCGTTGGGCCTGCCGTAGAAGTGTATGTCCGCCCTCCGGCCCGCGGCCATCCTCACGTCGTCGAGCATCTGGCCGGTGTTGAGTTCGATCACCAGGAGCGACTTGCCCGCGTCCGCGAGCGCTGCCACCCGCTCCTCTGGGAAGGGGCAGATGGTCAGGGGCCGGAGCAGGCCCGCCTTTTTGCCTTGCTCCCTGGCCTTTTGCACCGCGGTCTTTGCTATGCGCGCGGGGCTGCCGCAGGAGACCACCACCAGGTCCGCGTCTTCTGTCATGTAGTCCTCGAACCGGGTCTCCTTTTCCTTCATGGTGAGGTGCTTTTCATGCAGGCGCCAGCAGTGAGCCTCGAGCTCGCCTTCGCCGAGGTAGAGCGACTTCAACACCCGGGGATCGCGGTCTTTGGCACCGTCAGTGGTCCAGTCCTTTTCAGGCAGGGGCGGGAAGTCCGGCACTATCATCGCAAGCGGCTCCTTCATCTGTCCCAGCATGGCGTCCGCGAACACCAGCGCCGGCGTGCGGTACCTGTCAGCCAGGTCAAATGCCAGGATGGTCAGGTCCCACATCTCCTGCACCGACGCCGGCGCCAGCACCGGGGTGCGGTAGTCCCCGTGACCGCCGCCCCTGGTGGCCTGGAAGTAGTCGCCCTGGCTGGGTGATATGCCTCCCAGGCCCGGGCCGGAGCGCTGCACGTTGACAATGACCCCCGGGACCTCGGAGCCGGCCATGTACGATATACCCTCCTGCATAAGGGATATGCCGGGCCCGGAGCTGGAGGTCATCACGCGCACCCCCGCTGCGCCCGCGCCCAGGAGCATGTTTATGCTCGCAACCTCGCTCTCGGCCTGGAGGAACACGCCCCCGTTCTTTGGCAGCACCCGGGAGAGGTGCTCGGGAATGTCCGACTGTGGTGTTATGGGGTAGCCGAAGTAGTACTTGCAATCCGCTGCCACCGCGGCCATGGCTATGGCTTCGTTGCCCTTTATAAGCTTTTTCTTTTTTTTCTCCATTTTGATTACTTCCATACCTCAATGGCCCTGTCCGGGCACATCTCGCCGCACAGCCCGCAACCGTTGCAGTTCTCCGGGTCAACCAGCCGGGCCACGAAGAATCCCTTGGCGTTCATGTCGCCGCTTATTGCAAGGCACCCCCTCTTGCAGAAGTTCACGCACAGCTCGCAGGACTTGCACCTCTTCTCGATTATAACTACACCGGGCATTTATCATATCCTCTCGAAAGCAACTGAACTTTATAACTTTTACTAATCCTTATAAGGCCCGAAAGGCCGACAGGGTGGCCCACACGGATTCTGATCCGTGTGGGCCGTAGCCAGGCGCCTTTCTCAAGATATGAGGTTTGAGGTTTGATTAAGGCTATGTGTGTTACCCCTCTTTTACTCGCTTCTCGCTTCTTGCTCCTTGATTAGCACCTACAGCCCCTTCGGGTCTGCGCACACGGTTCCAAGGAACCGTGTGCGCCACCCTTTTTATGCCGCCCCTAATTCAGGGATTAGAAGGTTCGGGGGATCGGCTTCCACAGGGCGGCGCCCCTGCCAACCATGGGAGTACAATGTCCAACATATAATATCAGCAAAACAGGAGTGTTTCCAGGATTCGGGGAGCGTGCACTGGTTCTTTTGAGGCTTTGCTCGCGGCCTTCTCGGAGAAGCCCGGCCCTTTTTCAGGGCCGCCTTCAAGCTTCACTTTATCCGCAACCGCATAAGGGACCGGCCCTCCCCGGTGGCACCTCTGTCTCACCGGGGTCTCGTGGTCCGGCATTGCCAGCACCCTGTAGCTGTCAAATCTTTTCAGCCCATGGAGCACGTTTTTCACGGCCCGGTGGTCAAAGTCCTCGATGGCCTTGATTTTCATGTCCAGGTCGCCCTCGTGCGCGGCCTCGTCCGGGGCCTCCACGTGCAGGAACACGAAGTCAACGCGCTTGAGTGCTTCCAGCACCGCATTTGCCTTGCCCTCGTAGTCGGTGTCAACGTAACCAGTGGCCCCGGGCACGTGCACGACCTCCAGCTCCAGGAGCATTGCCAGGCCGCGCACCAGGTCCACGCCGGTGACCACCGCGCCCTCGACCCCGTGCCTTTGCCTGAAGGAGGGAAAAGACGCGGGCCTGCCCATGCCCCAGAACCACACCCCGTTTACGGGCGGTTTTCCCTGCTCCCTTCTTTTCAAGTTCACCGGGTGGTCTTCCAAAACGCTTCTTGAGAGCTCCTGCAGGTCGGCGAGGAGGTCCGCGCCCGGTCCCTGGGGCATGATCGCGGAGACCTTCTCCCCGGCGTGGTCGTGGGGCGGCTTAAGCACGGGGTCTCCCTTGAAGCCGGTTATGACGCACAGGTTCCTGAAGCTCACTCCCGGCATGAGCTTTACGTCTTTTGCAGGCAGGCTCCGGGCGAGGGTCTCCAGTATGGCCTTCTGCTCCTCGGGAGTGGGGTGTCCGCCGCTGTAGTCGGCCATTTCGAGTTCCGGGCCTTCGCCTGTGAGGGTGACCAGGTTCATGCGGAACGCGGTCTGGTCGGGCTTCAGGCTCACCCCCATGGCCGCGGCCTCGATCGCGGCCCTGCCGGTGTAGTATTTCTCGGGCTCGACCCCCAGTATGGCCATGTTGGCCACGTCGGAGCCGGGCTCCATTCCCTCGGGCACGGTGCTGCACAGCCCTTGGCTTCCCCGGTCCGCGATCATGTCCAGGTGGGGGGTGTCCGCCAGTTCAAGGGGGGTCTTGCCCCCGCGCTCCTTTTGCGGGTCGTCGGCCATGCCGTCGCCAAGCAGTACAACGTGCTTCATGCCGGGTCCTAATCGAGCCTGTAGTCCGGGTTCTCGGGGTCGAAGTCGCGGTCGGTGAGTCCGGGGTTGATTTTTATCTGGGTGTAGTAGTAGGACTCGTATAACTGGTCCTTCCAGTTGAACATCTCGGCCTTTATCTCCAGGGAGCGTATGAAGTCAATGTAGTGGACCATGCGGTAGCAGTAGTATCCCAGGGACTTGTCCTTTGGCAGTATGCTCTCCATTTTGTACACCTTGTGCCCGTCAAGGTCTTCGATGCCGTGGTTCACCCTCTTAATATGGCCCTTGGGCGCGGCCTTCATGTAGTCAACCATGATCATGTCCAGCAGGTTCTTGAGACCGATCTCGGTGACCATGTGGTTGGAGCCGCGCTGGGCCAGCTCCGAGTCCACCGGCAGGGTCAGCGGCAACACCCCCCATATGCCTCTCTCTCTCACGCGCACTCTTCCCGCGCCCAGCACCTTCTCGTTGTACACCAGCTCGCGGCCCTTCCAGGGGCCGTCGAGCCACTTCATGTATATGCTCCAGGGATCGTCCCTGTACTTGAGCAACACGGTCTCCACGTCCTGGAGGTCCTCGTTGTCCAGCCGCTCCTGCTTGTAGCATATGGACGTGTATCCCCTGATGGTCTCGTACTTTCTCCTGCCGGTCTCGATGAACACCCAGTCGGGTATGTGGTCAAGCACCACCTCCACCCGGTCCATGGTCATCTCCGAGAAAAGGGTTGCGCGGCCTTCTTCTCCCAGAAAGAAGCTCTGGCTGGCCAGGTCCTCGGGGGTGAGAGCGTTCAGGGTGTATTCGAGCTGGTCCTTTTCAAGGTTGTTGTTGGAGACCGCGAGCACGTGCGGGAACAGGGACTCGAAGTCGCGCTCCGGCGGTATCTCGGTGTGCACCGCGTACTTCTGGTCCAAAAACTCCTGCTTTTCATCGGAGAGTCCCTCTTTGACCTTTTCGTGGCCCTCTTTCCCCAAAAAGTAGCTCAGCGCAGCCCTTTCAGTGTCGGACAACTGGATGGAGGTGTTCTTCATCTGCTCCATGTTCATGGTTCCGGCAGTGGCCCTGAACAGCTTGATGAACACCTCTCTGAAAGCCGGAATGTCGTGGCCAAAACACTTGTCCTGCTGGGCTTCCGCTGGCAGGCAAAGGGCCATGGCCGCGATAAAAATTATGCGGATAAGTCCGGCGGTTTTCTTCACCAGTGTCCCTCCTTTTTATATCTGCCTAATTTACCAATGTCTACCAAGTCGCGATCTCTAAGGAGCTTGCTCTCCTTTCAAGGCTCGGGCTCACCTGCGATTGATCGGCCGGCCACCCGACCGGTGAGTATGCAGTTGGATATGAATGTCCCTTCCAAAGAGTTCTTGCCGTTTATTCCTCCGCCCCCGAAGCCAGCGGCCTCTCCCGCGGCATAGAGCCCGGGCACGGGCTCATCGTCCTTGTCCAGCACCCTGCTTTGCAGGTCGGTGCGGATGCCTCCCAGGCTCTTCCTGGTGAGCAGCCTGAGCCGCACCGCGATCAGTGGCAGTGCATCCGGGTCGAGTATTGGCTGGAACTTGCAGGTCCTCATCTTGTCGCTGCCCCACATCCTCACGTGGGCCAGCCTGCGCAACTGGTCGTCGTTGTGGAACTTCATGCCGCGTCCTATCTGGTCGTCGTATCGCCTGATGTCATGCTCCATGGCCTCCAGGTCCACGTCATCGCTCCCGGCAAGCGCGTTCATCTTCCCCGCCAGCTCTGGCAGGGAGTCCGCGGTTATGAAGTCATCGGACTCGCTCATCATCCTCTTCACCAGCGACGGGTTCCCGATGAGGCCCATCTTTACAAGGTCCCGGAACTTCCTGTTGCGTATGAATTCGTTGTGCTCTGCCCCTGCCATGGCAAGCTCGCGCTTTGCAATCTTCCAGTTTGATACGTGCCACGAGTACTTCTTTTTCTGCCCGCATATAATCCTCACTGCATGGTGGGTGTCGAAGTAAGCCATGATCGGCTCGGGACCCATGCGCCTGCCGGTGTAGTCCATCCACAGGCCCGAGTAGGGCACCATGACCCGCAGGCCCTCGCCGGGATACCCGGGAGTGGTGTGGCTTATTCCCTCCGGGTAGTTCCACATGTAGCCCAGGTTGGTTATGACAGCCCCGGCGCTCTCGGCCATGTCCAGGCCCGACCCGTCGCAGAAAGGGGGACCGCCTACCAGGATGTCGTCTGGAGGCTCGCCCAGCTCCTCGGGCCAGAGCTTTCGCACCCTGTCTATGTTCCCCCCGATCCCTCCGGAGGCCATCACCACGGCAGGGGCGCCGGCTGTGAACTCCTCCCCGGTCCCCTCGATCTCCCCCCTGCATCCGTTCACAGCGCCGTTGGTCTTTCGGAGCCCGGCGACCCTGTGCCCGAAGCATAGCTTCAGCTTGTCCGCGTTCCGGTGGCTCAGAAGCAGTTCGATCAGCCTGGTGGTGAGCCAGAAGCCCGTGCCCCAGATGATATGGTAGCGGGGGACCGAGTTTCCCGGCCGATAAAAGCCCCGCTCCGGCCACTGCACCGATGGCAGGAACCAGACGCCTTTGTCCCGGACCCACCTGTAGATGAATTGCTCGCTCCGGTGGCAGTACATCCGGGCCCATTCCCTGGGCAGTGCCTCGCGCTCGGTGAAGCCCGCGGTCTGGCGCCAGTCCTCGAAGGCGAGCTCAGGGGAGTCCTTTATGCCGAGCAGCCTCTGCAAGGGAGTGCCAATGAGGGACATTCCCCCGAAGGCGGTGATGGCCTGTCCCCCGAACTTCTCCCTGGGAGCGCGGTCCAGCAGGAGCACGCTCCTGCCGCGGTCCAGGAGCTCGAGCGCGGTCACGATCCCCGCGATGCCGCCGCCGATTACGGCCGCGTCGGCCTGGTGCTTTTTTTCGGCTGACATTTTATACTCCTTGAGCCGGGTCCATTTGTTCATAGTTATCACATATCATATTATCTCTTGCCTGTTAATATACACAAAGGAGGAACCCATGGGCAAATGGGATGCGCTTGTCACCCGCCGTCTACCAAAGGCGGGCATGGAGCTTATAGCAAAGGAATGCGAGGTGCGGCTGTGGGAAGAAGAACGGCCGATCCCCCGTGAAGATCTGACAGCCATGGCCCCGGGGGTCCAGGGCATTGTGTGCCTGCTCTCGGACGGGATTGATAAAGAGGTGATGGACTCGGCAGGGGAGGGGCTCAAGGTGGTCTCGACCATGGCGGTGGGTTTTGACAACATTGACGTGGAAGAAGCCACCCGCAGGGGAATAGTGGTGGGCCACACCCCTGGCGTTCTTACCGAGGCCACTGCGGACCTTGCCTGGGCCTTGATGCTGGCCGCTGCAAGGAGAATGACCGAGGGGGACCGCATGATGCGGCAGACCGGGTTCCGGGGATGGAGTCCCACCATGCTGCTGGGCCTGGACTTTTTCGGCAAGACCCTGGGCATAGTGGGCATGGGAAAGATCGGGTCGGCAGTGTCAAGGCGCGCAGGAGGTTTCGGCATGAAAGTGATCTACCACAACAGGAGCCGCCTGCCCGAGGAGCGTGAGTGGGAGTCGGGAGCCGGCTACGTGACCAGGGATGAGCTTATACAGAGTTCTGACTTCATATCGCTGCACTGTCCCCTGAACAAGGAGAGCCGTCACATGATCGGAAGCCGCGAGCTCAGGATGATGAAGCCATCCGTGTGCCTCATAAACGTTGCCCGCGGTCCGGTGGTGGACGAGTCCGCGCTGGTGGATGCGCTAAAGAATAAGACCGTCGCCGCCGCGGGGCTGGACGTGTACGAGCGGGAGCCCGAGCTGGCCCCGGGCCTTGCCGAACTCGACAACGTGGTGCTCGCCCCTCACCTTGGCAGCGCAACCGTCGAGACCAGGACCACCATGGCCGAGATGACCGCCAGGAACCTGATCGCCGGCCTCAAGGGCGAGGTCCCGCAGTGGTGCGTGAACCCGGGGGCCATTGCATCATAGACGCCAAGGGGACCGAGTAAGCCAAGGGCGCCAAGAAAATCATGATTATTTTTGAACCGATATGTTAAAGAAAAAGATTTTCTCCCTTTATGCTTGAAATCCTGAACTTTAGAACTTTTATTAATTCAAGTCACTTGATTCCATAACTTTCAGGGGAGGCCGGGGTCAATTTTATCCAGTTTGCGACCGGACCATAAACTTGATGAAATTCGCGGCGCGATATGGAGTGCGGCAGCCCTACGGGTCCACGTGCTTGCTGCCGCTTTGGATCGGGGAGCTTGCTCCCCGGAAAGTGCGGGCCGCCGCCGGCAAGCTGGCGGCTCGAAAAAGCGAAAGCAAGTCCTACGGACCCTGCGTGGCTTTCGCACTCCCAAAAAAGTTCTAAAGTTCAGCCTTTTAACACGGCCTTCTTTATTATCGGCCGAAGGTCCAAAGGCGACTCGACTTACATGGGCCAGATCACGTGGTTGTCATAGTATGAGAGTGCAGCAATTTAACAAGTGCCGTTGACAGCGCAGGGTCTTAACCTCCTTTTACATCAATAGACGCGCCTGCTTTATGTTATGCGCTCACCTGCGCGGTCCCCTTCCACCGCGCCAGGCCTTTAGGTACGCGTTCTGTCCGGTGGCTTCCTCGAACGCGTAGTCAACCACCTGGTCCCAGTTCTTCTCTCGTCTTTCCATCACCTCTTTCATACGTGCGAGCCTCTCCTCCAGCTCCTTGATACGCTTCTTGTTCTCCTCGTGCTGGACCTTGAGCTCCTTTTCTATCAGGGGCCGCAGCTCCTTCTCGATCTTCTGCTTTGTCTCCTCGTCGTCTGTCCCCCTGTACTTGATGGATAGCTCGCGTATCTTTTCGAGCCTTTCATATCGCTCCGGGGCATCCTGTTTCAGCCTCTCCAGGCGCCTTTGTTTTGCGTTCATCCTCCTGTTCATGTCGCCGGGGCCCGCTCCTTTGCGCATGCCCGGACCCTTGTCAGGCCCGGGGCCCCGGTCATACCCCGGTCCGCCGGGAAAGCGTATCCAGTCGAGCTCCTCCGCGGGTGGCTCGTCCTTGGCCAGGGCTTTGGCGCCCAGGACCCCCATGACCAGGGCGGCGCCCACCATCACAATCGCAACGCAAAAACCAATTCTTTTCATTTTAAGCCTCCTTTTGATTAATGGTACTCAGGTGCTCCTGCCCGTCTCCAGGCCGGGAAGCAGTGGTATGAGCTCGTATTCCACGGGCTCATCACTATAATCCGAATCGTATTGAAGGACGTCCTCGTCAGGAACGCCGTAATCCACGGCCAGGGACTGCTCCAGGTCGAGCATGGAGAGTTCGATCCCGGAGATGGTCTCCTGTTGCGGGAAGATCATATCCAGGGGGCCCTCTCCGGTGTCCGTCTCATCGATCTCATCAAAAGATGATTCCAGGCTTGCGAGCTCATCGCTTACGCCCGAGACCCAGGCGGGAACGCGCTTACTCCCCTCGTCCGGAAAAAACCGGTGCCCGGCAACAAGGTATATGGATAAAACCAGCAGGACCGCAATGCCTGCCAGTGCCCACCTGAACGCCGGCCCGGTGCCGGTGAGCAGCCGCTTTAAAGAGCTTCCTCCGGCCGGGGAGGAGCTCTCTTTGACCTTAAGCTTGTCAGCGGCCTCTGCCCGAAGCTTGTCAGCGGCCTCTGCCCGGAGCCTCTGCATTACGAGCTCGCCGGGCTGGACAAGGCCAGCAATTTTCGCGGCTTTCCTCACATCGGCCACGCCGGCAAGGAAGTCCCTGCACCCGGGGCAGGCTTTCACGTGCTCCTCCATGTCCCGGTCATCGAGCTCGCCAAAGGCAAAGAGCAGGAGCCTCTCTTGTTTGTACCTGCCGCAGCCTTTCATCTCTTCCCCCTTCATGTTCCATCCTCCGAAAGGTAGGAGAGCTCTGATTTAAGCCTTTTCATTGCCAGGTGCATGCGCCCCAGCACCGTGTTCAACTTGCTGCCGGTGACCTTTGCAATCTGCTTGAAGCTCAAATCACCGTACTCTCTCAGCAAATACACCTCCCTCTGCTCGGGCGGAAGCGCGTCCAGCGCCTTTGATACCGCGCGCCTGACCTCGCTTTCCGAGACCTCGGACTCCGGGTCAGGCAGTGGAGAGGGCACTGTCTCGTCATCCAGGGGCAGGGGGTTTTTCCCGGACCTTCTCAGGTGGTCCCTGCACAGGTTGGTGGCAATAGCATAGACCCACGGGGAGAATTTCTTTTCCATCCTGAAGTCCCCTGCATGGCTCAGCACCCTGCTGAAGGTCTCCTGGAATATGTCCTCCGAGTCGGCCATGCTGCCCACCATCCTTAAAATCACCGTGAAAAGCGGACCCTTGTACCTTTGCAACAGCTCCTCGAAGCCGCGCTCGTCTCCGGACAGGTAGTCTTTTAACAGCTCTTCGTCGCTGGTCTTCATTAAAGGCCCCTGGGGTCCGCCTCTTCTCGATCCGGCTTCATACCTTAATACGAAAAAAAGGGGGATTTATTGAATAAAGACACCAAGAGCGCAAAGGATTATATCGCTTTGCGCTCTCCAGGTGGGCAGATAAATGGCTTTTCTACCAGCGGCGGTCGCGGTCCTTGGACTTCTTCTCGTGGGCGAGGCTCACGCGCAGCTCCCTGCCGTCAAGCTCGGTCCCGTTCATGGCCTCGATCGCGCTCTTTGCCTCCTCCTCGCTGCTGAACTCGATGAAGCCGAACCCGCGTGATCTGCCGGTCTCCCGGTCGGTTATTATCTTGCAGTCAACAACCGACCTTCCGTCCTTCTCAAAGGACTCTTTGAGCAGCTCTTCCGTGGTCTTGTAGGAAATATTTCCCACGTATAGACGGCGCGCCATCACACTCTCCTTTCCGTTCGTCCGAACAGGGTCAAAAGGGTCCAACCTTCCCTCCGGGCCGCGATCCAGAGGCGCGAGATCATATGCAAACCGGAACCAACCCTTCGGGAAAACGAAAAGGATGTCCGCGCCTGCACCGCCCGGCAATATCCTCGCGGCAAACTTACCGGACAACATATAATCTAGCCAAGCTCGATTAGATTGTCAAATCCGGGGGCTGCCCGCCGGGATTTACTACGTGGGAATCTAATATGCATTGATTTATATTTCAAGTGGCTGCTCCTTTTCCATCTTTCTAACCCTTGCGATTGCATGCTATCATTGGCAAAAGGAAATGGAATCCGCGTTTAAATCACTTGCCCTGTGCGCGGTGATGACCCTGGCGCTTTCCTTCGTCTCCTGTAGCAAGGGAGAGCATGAGGAGAACACCAGCCGTCCAAATGTCATCCTGTTGCTTATAGATGCTCTCCGGGCCGACCGGCTGGGCTGCTACGGGCACAGACGCGATACCTCGCCCGGCCTGGACTTGATGAGCCGCAAAGGCCTCCTGTTCAAGAAAGCATTCTCCCACTCCAGTCACACCAAGCTGTCCGTGGCAGCCCTTTTGAGCGGCCTGGTCCCGCCTTCCAACGGGGTGCGGAGGGCCGCGGAGGTGGACGAGCTCTTTGACAGAGAGGGCAGGGTGACCTCGGACGTGCTCCCAAGGGGGATCAACACCCTTGCCGAGGTCCTCTCAAAGAGCGGCTACGAGACCGCGGCCCTGATAACAAACCCCCACATCATGGGCCGGATGGGGTTTTCCCAGGGGTTCGAGACATACCGCTACCTGGGCGCCGGGGCCACTGCCAGGCTGGTCAACGCCCAGGTCCTGGGGTGGATCGAGAGCAACGGGCAAAGGCCGTTCTTCCTCTACGTCCACTACATGGACGTGCACGCGCCTTACAGGCCGCAGCCGCCTTTTGACCGGCGCTTTACAATGGGTCTTGACGGCGCAAGGCCCATATGGAAGAACGGGCCTTATAACAAGGAGCCCACTCCGGCGCAGGTGGACTACACAAAGGCGCTCTACGACGGGCAGATAGCCTACTGGGACTCGGAGTTCCAGGAGCTCATGCTGGTGCTGGACCAGAAGGCCCTGCTTGCGAACACACTGGTGATCGTGACCTCGGACCACGGCGACGAGTTCTACGAGCACGGGGGTTTCGGGCACGGGTACACCTGCTACGAGGAGATGGTCCGCGTGCCTCTCATCATGAGCTGGAGGAACGTCATACCCGAGGGGACGGTGCGCCAAGACGCGGCATCCCTTGTTGACCTCGCTCCCACCATAGCCCGGCTCGCCGGCGCTGATGCATGCGATCCTGGCTTCCAGGGCCGGGACCTGTTCGAGCACGGCTTTTCCGGCCCCTCCCGGATCGAGTTCTGGAGACATGCGGACTCGTATCCGGTCTACGCCGAGACCTTCTACGGCAGGGCGCCCAGGTGCATAAGGACGAGAGATAAGAAGCTCGTCGTGAATGAAAAGGACGGCACAAGAGAGCTCTATCTTCTTGCCGGGGACCCTGGAGAGAACAATAATGCTGCCCGGGAACAAGGGGACCGGCACGACCGGCTATGGGAAGAGCTCGATATGCTCATGCGAAAACAGCCCGAGGCAAAGGCCCGGCGGAAGGAGCTTGACCGGGAGGCGATAAAGGAGCTCGAGGGCCTGGGATACTTAAACCCGTGAATTGAGGGAGAAGAGGAGTCATGCAAGAGTACACCGTATTAGCTTGCGAGAAAAAGGGACACGTGGCCGAGGTCTCGCTGAACCGGCCGGAGAAGTCCAACGCCATGAACATGGAGTTCTTCTCCGAGATCAAGGAGCTTTTCGCCCGGATTAATAATGACAAAGAGATAAGGGCGGTGGTGCTGTACGGCCGGGGCAGGAACTTCTGCGCGGGTCTCGACCTTGTGGCCGCGTCCCAGTCCTTTGCCGGTCAGGCCGACAGCGCGGAGATGGACTCTGTCTACCAGCGGGTGCTGGATATGCAGGAGTCGGCAAACGTGGTGGATGAGTGCAAGAAGCCGGTGATAGCCGCCATACACGGGGCCTGCATAGGGGGCGGCCTGGACCTGGCGGCTGCGTGCGACGTAAGGCTCTGCTCGAAGGACGCGCGCTTTTCACTCCGCGAGGCAAAGGTGGGCATGATCGCGGACCTTGGAAGCCTGAACCGGCTGCCCCATATCATCGGCCAGGGACACGCCCGTGAGCTGGCCTTCACCGCAAAGGACATTGACGCGGGAAGGGCCCAGAGGATCGGACTGGTTAACGATGTCTTTGCTGACAGGGAATCGTGCATGCAGGCGGCCCGGGACCTTGCGCTCGAGATGTCACGGGCCGCGCCCCTCGCGGTGCAGGGGGCCAAAGAAGTCATGAACTACTCGAAGGACAAGTCAGTGCGCGACGGACTGGCGTTTGCCGCGGCCAGGAACTGCCTCATCCTGAGGTCCCAGGACCTGGTGGAGGCAATGGCCGCATTCATGCAGAAGCGGGACCCGGAGTTCAAGGGGAAGTGACAAGCGGTTTAACTGCCGGGAGGAGAGATCAATTGCACGGCGGGGAAATAGTTGCGATAACGCCTGGGATCGCGGGTTATTAGCGGCGACTTATCCACAGCCGCATGGGCGCCGATGAAAAAGTCCGGCAAGGGGGACCGCCGGGGGCCGCCCCGTCGGCGGTAGCGGACAAAGCATTTTCCCGCCAGGAAGGCAGCTTCCCAGGGGATTGGCAGCCGGAGAACCAGGTCCGGGGGCAGGGCCTGTTCAAGCTCCTCGATGCGCTTGAAGCCGATCGAAACCTCCGCGTAGATTACGGGGTTTATGGCAAGCATATACTCTTCCGCGTAGAGCGCAATGGTGTCCGATGACCATGCGCACCATTTTTTGTCCCGGGTGATTACGTCGAGGAGCACGTTCGAATCAACCAGCACATGCGTCATTTTAGCCCCTGGTGAGCGCCATGATCTGGTCCGTGCTCATGCGCACGTCTCCCTTGCCGGCAAGGGCCTCCACCAGCCTGCGCCCGCGGCGGTCGCCAGAGGCCCCCTTTTGGATGAGCACCTTCTTGCCCCTGAGCTGGAACTCCACTTCCGTACCGGGCAGCAACCCGGCCTTCTCGCGGATATCTTGCGGGATGGTCACCTGTCCCTTGCTGGTGATCTTCATCTCAAAGCCCCCTGTTTTGTAATGATATTACTTTTATTACTCTTACCATTAATATACCTTGAAAAGCGGCCTTGTCAAAGGGTGGTGCTATTATAAAATGAGCGATGGGAACCCCGCTCTATAAAGGAGATTGTCTAATGGAACAGGATTTAAGCGCGGAGGAGGTCCGGGTGCTGGGCGCCCTCATGGAAAAGGAGATGACAACGCCAGAGTATTACCCGCTCACCCTGAACGCCCTGGTCGCGGCCTGCAACCAGAAGACCAACCGCGACCCGGTGACGAGCTTTGACCAGGACACGGTGGCCAGGGTCCTGGAAGGCCTGAAAACCAGAGGGCTTGCATACACCAGCCCGGGCAGCAGGGCACAGAGGCACGGCCAGAGCTTTGCAAGCCGGCACAACATGGTGAGGCCCGAGGCCGCCCTGCTGTGCGTGCTCATGCTCAGGGGGCCGCAGACCCCGGGCGAGCTCCGCTCGCGCACCGAGCGCATGCACTCATTCGGGAGCGTATCGGAGGCGGGCGAGGCCCTGAATTCCCTCGAAGACCTGGGAATGGTAAAGAACGTGGGCCGCAGGCCGGGCCAGAAGGAGACCCGCTTTGCGCACACCCTGTCAGGCGGGCCTTATCCCGAGGAGCCCGCGGTCCCGGAGCGGGAACCTGCCCATGCCCCGGCTTCATTTTCCAAGGATGACAAGGTGGAAGCGCTTTCCGAGGAGGTAAAGGCAATCCGGCAGGAACTGGAGGAGCTGAAACAGTCAATTCAGGAGCTTAGGGGCATGCTGGACAAGTAGAGGCATATCCTTGTCACGTTGACAAATACCCCGGATTGTAATGTGGTGAGAATGGTTAAAGGATGAGGGATCATGAAATCCAAAGATGTCTTTTCTTCGTCCTTGATACTTCTCATCTTGCTGAAGGCTCTTGAATCTCTTGCCAGTCTGACACCAGCGGAAAAGGCATGACTTCGCCCCACACGGGTCAGAATCCGCGTAGGCCACCTGTCTTGTGTTCATTTCGGGCAACAGGCCCTGAAGACCTGAACCCAAGCTACTTTATGTAGCCCATGGCCTTTAGCTGCTTTTCCATGCCTTTGAAGTATCCCGGGAAGTCCTTTCCCTTGAAGTATGAGGTCTGCCTGGCCTTTTTCTCGTGACGCAGCAGCATTGACTGAAGCTCCTGCACTCCCGCTGCCCCGGGATCAAGGGGGTTCATCTCCCCGGGGTCGGCCGTAAGGTCGAAGTATGTGAACCCGCTGGTCTCGAGGTCGTGTATTAGCTTGTGCCTGCCCAGCCTGAGTGCGCTCCTGGGGTTGAAGTATATGAGCTCGGAGGAGTAGCAGGGCGCCGGCTCGACCTCTCCGGCCCGGCCCCGCATCAGCGGCAGCAGGGACCGGCCCTCGGCCCCGGGGTCCGGCGCCACTCCCAGCATCTCCCGCAGGGTGGGCATGAGCTGGAGGTGTGTCACCGGCTCCTTGACCTCGGTCCTGGGGACACCCGCTCCCCACATGAAAAGCGGCACGTGAATGACCTCCTGCAAGAGCGTGTGCGCGTGCCCGAAGTCGCCGTGGTCCCACAGCTCCTCGCCGTGGTCCGAGGTGAAAACCACCAGCACCGGCCTTTTGTCCGGGGCCTTGCCGTCCGGGAAGAGCTCGAACATCCTGCCAAGCTCGCGGTCAAGGTACTGGACCTCGCCGTTGTACAGCCCGGTCACGAATCGCACGTCCTTCTCGGTCAGGTTGAGCTCTCCCTCGCGGAGGTCCGCCATCTGTGGGTCGTGCAGGTCCCCCGGGACGTGCCATGCGTTCCTGGGGGTGAAAGGGTTCCTGATTGGTCCGTCATAGTCTTTGGGCGCAAACTCTGGCGGCGGAGCCAGGGGGTCGTGCGGGTCCATGTAGTGGAGGTAGAGGAACACGGGCCTCTCTCCCGGCTCTTTCAAGCTCTTGATGGCCAGGTCGGTGATCCGTGGGGTGTTGTGGGGAACGAGCGGCAGGTCCAGGCCGCGCCTTGCATACTGGTCCAGGAATGCGATTACTGGCAGGTATTTCAGGTTCCCGATGGCGTACTCGTGGTTCATGATGTTTACCTCGGAGAAGCCGCGCAGCATGCCTGTCCTCGGGCTCACCACCCAGTTGGCCGAGAAGGCGCAGGTCTTATACCCGCGGCTGTAGAGCTCCTCGGAAAGCAGCGGGACCTTTTTAGGGACCTTGTACACGAACCGCCGCACCTTGAGCCGCCGCGGGTCGCGCGAGCTCATGATCGCGGCCATTGAGGGATAGGTCCACGAGGCCGTGGACTGGGCGTTCAAAAAGTTGGCGCCCTCGGACATGAGCCCGCAAAGGTTGGGAGTGCGCTCCGGGGTGAGTGAGTCCGCGCGCAGGGCGTCCGAGACTATGAATACAATATGGGGAGCGCCCGGGGGGGCAGCGCCCTGCGATCCCGGCGACCAGTCCCGCTTCCACCAGAGAGCGGGCGCGGCCGCGGCGGGGATGCAGAGCGCAACCACCGCGATGGGGGCGAGCCTGCTTCCCTTTCTCCACAAAGCCAGGAAAAGTGCGGCGCATAAAAGGACCACTGCCATTGAAATAGCGGCCATGACAATAAGCACGGAGAAAAGCCCCATGCTCCTTGACCCGATGAACACCAGCCCTGCGTTAAGACCGGCCATGGCCGCGGCAAAGGCCGAGACCGCGAACAGGGCCGCGTCAGCCGGCCGCATCCTGGGGAGCGCCCCCGTCACCCGGGAGAGCCCGTATCCCGCGGACATTGCAACGACGAGGTTCACCACGGCGTAGAAAAGAAAGTCCTTGCGCGACAGCGGAGGGAGCACGGACATGAGAACCAGCCAGAAGAGCAGGGTCCCCATGAGGAAGTTCAGGAGCTTCATGTTGTACGCCCGTCTTCTGAAAAGGGCTGCCGCGACCGCGGAGAGGGCGACAGCCGCGGGCAGGTAGGCGAGCAGTGTAAACCCTTCCAGGTTGAAGAGCACGCCGCCGCCCCTGGTGTGCAGAGTCCCCGCCCTCATGATCCCCATGAGCACGCAGTCGCACGCAGCCGCGGCCAGCCCCCACCCGAGTCCCGCGGCTATCATGGATGTATACGATCCCGCCTGGTGCTTGCTCTGGCTTTCCATGAGATAAACCCCGCTTTATGGGGTAGCGCACATAGCTCTGCTATGTCGGCGAGCAGGATGCAGAATACTGTCTGTTGAATCATTCATCCCGTTCCATCCATTATATTCATCCTGCGCCTTAGGGCGCCCACATAGCAAAAGCTACGTGGGCTACACTCTTTTTCCCTGTGTCGGCTTTGCATAAAACAACCCGGCCTTACTTGATAAACCCGTTTTTCAGCCAATGGAAGACAAAAGAGTTTCCCCAGTCACAGGTGCATCTTCCGCACATGGGCATTTTATCGAATTCTCCTGCGAGGTGCAGCCTCCGGAAGAAACGTATTTTCTCCGCGTTCCATATCTCTTCCAGGGGGGCCTTGCCCAGGTGTTCAAATTCCAGCAGGTAGTTGTGGTCGTTGCAGCAGGCGGTGATGGCGCCGTCCCATCCCACGTTTAATGTGTTCCAGAGGTTATCGCATGGCGCCCTTTTCCACGACCGCGTTCCCACGAGCAGCCCCGGGTCCGGGACGTGTCCCGGTATTCCGAAGTCTTTCAGGGGCGCGAGCCTGAGCTTGTCCGCGTGCGGCGCGAGCAGGTTTTTGATCTCTGGCAGGTGCTTCCTTGTTTGTGTGTCCAGGAGCGTCACCGTGGAGACCACCGGTAAGACGTGCCTCATCTCCCTCACGGCGTCCATGTTACTCAGCACCGCAGCCAGGTCTCCGCCCGCCTGCCTGGCTGCGTAGGACTCCTCGTCCCAGCCGTCAATGGATACGATGATCTCCTTGACGCCCGCACGGACCAGGTCCCTTGCGCGCTCCGGTGTGAGCAGCATGCCGTTGGTCACCATGTAAGGCGCAAGGCCCCTTTGACAGCCCCTCTCTATAATGCGCTCGACCTCCGGGTGCATGAGCGGCTCGCCCAGCATGGAGGCGCACAGAAGCTCGATCCCCATGCGGGCCGCCTGGTCCACCGCGCTGAATGCCAGTTCCACGTCCATCAGCCCCAGCTTCCTGGTGCTTTGCTTGTGCGCGCACTTCCCGCATTGGAAGTTGCAAAGCCCCGAGCTCTCCAGCATGAGGATGCGGGGAGGGGGCGCGTACTCCCTGAGGCCCCGGGCCCTGCGACCGTAGCGCAACCGCATCTGGTCGCGTAATATCTTAAAACCCGAGGCCCCCGGCGCCCTCGAAAGCTCTTGTTTGATAAGCCCACCCACTTTACTGCTATGATATAATGGATAAACCATAAAATGAAGATCAGCGTTATAATTCCATGCCATAATCACGCCCAGGTGGTTGGAGAGGCCGTGCAGTCCGCGCTCGACCAGACCATGCCCCCGCACGAGGTCATCGTGGTTGACGACGGGTCCACCGATGATATTGACGGCTCTGTGCAAAGGTACAAAGACGATATAACCTTTATAAGGCAGCCCCGAAGCGGGCCTTCCGCTGCAAGGAACGCCGCGGCAAGAAAGGCCACTGGAGAGTGGCTGGCCCTCTTGGACGCGGACGACCTGTGGCTCCCGCAAAAGCTGGAGCATCAGGCCGGGGCCATCCAAGAGAGGGCGCACTCTCCTTTTGTCTACACCGATGGGTGGCTTATTGACGGGCTGGACCTGCCAGAGCTCCGGCCGGAGCAGGCCCACTTCCGGTCCAGGACGCCGCCGCAAGGGCCCCGGGCATACGAGCTTTTTCTGACCACCCCCATACTCACCTCATCGGTCATGATAAAAAAGCGCGAGTTCGACCAGGAGGGAGGGTTCGACCAGAGCTTCTGGATGCACGAGGACGCTGACCTTTTCCTGCGCATCATGGCACAGGGGCACGAGGTGGTGTTCGTGCCGGAGCCGCTCATGGTGCAGAGGTGCACGCCCGAGGGGCTTGGCCGCGACCGGGACACCTACCTCGCGAGCAATATCAGGATGCTGCAAAAGGCGAGACAGAGGTTTGCTGAACTTGACCCGCTTTTCAGGAAAAGTCTTGCCACCACCCATAAGTACACCGCCTTGTACGCGCTCAAAGACCGCGATTACGAAAAAGCGCGCGTCCATTGGAAGAACATGGCGGGCTACAGGAGACCGGGGCTGCGAGGCGCCCTCACCGCCCTGCTCTTGCGGGGCGGGGGCAGGCCCGGGGGCTTGCTTGCCCGGAGGCTGTGGAAGCACACCATATCGAAGCTGATATAGGCACCCCTGCTCTCATATGCACCACGCTTTTCACGGATGAATTTACCCTGGAATATGTGTTAGACTACACTGCATGAACCTGCTGGAGCTGAACGCTGGTGTGCTTTGCAAGGGCGACCTTGAGGAGCACCCCATGATCGAGGTCCTGGGAGTGCTCTTTGCAGGCAGGCGCTCGGGCTCGCTGTCCATTACTCACGGGAAGCAGGAGACCAAAATATACGCGGCCTCCGGCATCCCGGTGAACGCCGAGACCACCAGTCCGGGCCATACCCTGCTGGACCTCATGATCCACGACAACAGGCTCTCAGCGGAGGACGTGATGCAGGTAAAGCAGCTCGCCGCGGACAAGGACACAGACGTTGTCGAGTGCATGGGAGAGCTTTTGGGGATTGACGAGGGCCAGCTCTATTATTACCAGGCCAAGGCGGCCCAGGAGACCATGATAAGCGCCTGCGGCTTCAGGCGGGGCAACTACTCCTTCCTGGAGTCAGCGGATGTCTTGTCCGGGGTGTCCATGTACGACATAAACCCCTTGGAGGTCATATATGAGGGCATGACCAGGTATCATACAGCCGACCTGGCCGGCCGCATACACGCCCTGGAAAAGCAAAAGGTCAGGCTGAACCCCGGGGTGAAGGAATTCTTCGTGCTGCCCGAGCCCCTCTACCGGCACAGCGACGTGCTCGACGTGTTCTTGAACGAGATGCAGATCGGCAAGGCCATTATTGTGATGCAGAAAGAGATGGGCGACATAAACCTCTCCATAAACTTCCTCTACCTGCTACTGGTTACCGGACTCCTGGTCCGGGTCGCGCCGCCGCCCGCGGAGGAGATCATCGAGGGGCCGGGCATTCCCGCACGTGCGGACAAGCCCGGAGAGGATGAGCCCCCCCTCAGGGAAAGGGTCTCGCGCAGGAGTGACCAGGATGATGACCAGTCCACCGCATACATAATAACCAGGGGATCGAAGAGAAAAGCTCACAGCGTGCGCGGCCCTGCATCCAAAAAGCAGGAGGCCCGGAGGGAGGCCCCTGGTGTTTCAGACACGGAAAAGCCCGGATCAAAAGCGGAGAAAAGACCTGCCAGGGATACAGAAACCAGCCCGGAGAAAAAGCCCGGAGAATACAAGGAGCTAAAGAAAGAGCTCGAGCAGATGAACCAGAGGATGGAGAACGCCCGCGCCCTCTACGAGGTGCTCCAGGTGGCGGTGGAGAGCAGCGTGAGCGAGATACAGAAGGAGTACGTGGAGATGAGCGACGCCGTGGACGAACAGAGGCTGCGGGACGCGCCCGAAGACGTGCTCGAGCTTGCGGCCAGGATCAAGGAGCAGCTCGACCAGGCGGTGGCAACACTGGTGGACCCCGACCAGAGGATCGAGTACGAGCGGTCCCTGTTCCCCTACGAGAAGGAGCGCGCCTGGAACATGTCCATGAAAAGGAACATCGCATTGAAGATGGGCAAAAGGGGTGAGTGGTACCTCTTCCATAACGCGCCCGATCACGCCAGGGTGTGCTTCGAGGAGGCCATAAACCTGGACCCCCGGGTGCCCGAGTACTTCATGAACATGGGATGGGCAATATTCAGGGACCGGCCGGCACAGGTGGACGAGGCAAAGTCTTACATCAATAACGCGCTCAAGATAAACCCCGACCTCGAAAAAGCGCATTACTACCTGGGGATCATGAGAAAGCGCTCCGGGGATGAGCAGCTTGCAATAGAGTCTTTCCAGAGGGCACTGGAGCTTGACCCCCAGGACTCGTCAGCCAGGAGGGAGCTCCACTACCTGGTGCAGCACATGAAAAAAGCGAGCCTGTGGGAGAGGATTTTCGGAGAATAGGGCAGGGGGAGTGGAGTGATGGTCACGGATGAAAAGTTCCAAGAGATCGCCGGGAAGCTGAAGTTCAACCAGGACGGATTAATACCAGCGATCACGCAGGACGTGAGGGACAACCAGGTGCTGATGATGGCGTGGATGAACAGGGAATCGCTCAGGCTCACCATGGAGACCGGGCTGTGCCATTACTTCAGCAGATCGCGGCAGAAGCTGTGGAAAAAGGGCGAGACCTCGGGAAACATCCAGAACGTAAAGTGGATAAAGTACGACTGCGACGGGGACACCCTGCTTCTCGGCATCGAGCAGCAGGGGGCCGCATGCCACACCGGCGAGCGCTCATGCTTCTTCCGCGAGCTTACCCAGGGATAAAGTGTTCAGGGCCTGTTGCCCAAAATCATTATAAGGCCTGAAAGGCCGACGGACCATAGCGCCTGTCTGCGTGCGGACATGCCTGCGTGAGTATGTCGGCCTTGCGTGATAGAATCTCACCTGTCACATGGGCGTGTCAAAAAGAGAGCAAGCCGGTCTGCCGGCCAGGGCGGATGTCCCCTACCTCGCGGCCCTGCTCGCGCTCGGGTGCATGCTATACCTGCCACAGCTCTTCTCCGGGCTCACGGCCATGGACGCGCCCGAGAAGATGGACGTGAGCTCGCAGTGGCATCCCGGCTACTCCTTTATAGGCGAAAGCATAGATAAAGGCCTCTTCCCCCTTTGGAACCCGGAGCGCTACTCGGGAATGCCCTGGCTGGCATACTCGCACGCCGGGTGCCTCTATCCTTTGAACGTATCCCTTTTCACCCTCTTCGACTTCTTCGACGCTTCCACCCTCGCGCACCTCTTCCATTTCCTGGTCGCGGCAATCGGGCTCTACATATTCCTGCGCGACCTCGATGCCTCCCCGCTCGCGTCCTTCCTGGCCGCGGCTGTGTTCCCCTGCTCGGGCCTGTTCTTCTTCCTGCAGAGCCAGCTATCAAACCACGCAACCATGTGCTGGGCCCCGCTGCTTTTGTTCGCTCTCAGACGCTTGGTCCTCCACAGGGGAGCGGCCGCGTTCGTGGGCGCCGGGGTGGTGTCCGCGCTCATGGTTTACGGGGGCGACCTGGAGGGGTTCGCCTACACCCTGGTCTTCATTTTCCTCTTTATACTATTCCATATCAGGGCCGGGATGCCCGGCGGCGCGCTCGGCTCACTGTCCCTGGCCATACTGGGTCTTGCCCTGGGCTTTCTCCTCAGCACCGCGCTTGCCGTGGTGCTCTTCGAGTACCTCTCCCATTCGGTGCGGTCCTCGGGCTCGCCTTTCCATCTACAGTTCTCAGGCATATTCGAGAGGTGGTACCTCCACCTCCAATACCTCTTCTTTCCATGGGCGCGGTTCAAGGGACTCCACCCCAACGTGGCCTACAACAACGGGCTGGCGCCCTTTTACATGGGCGTGCTCCCGCTTTTGGGCGCCGCCTTTTCCATACGGCTCTACAGGAGGGACCCCCGCATCAGGGCCTTCCTGAACGCGGCCGCGGCCATGCTGGTTTTCGTGCTGGTAAGGAAGATGTCGCTGTTCGAGCCGGTATTTTCAAGGCTGCCGGTGCTGGGGCAGCTCGCCACGGTGGAGCGCTCCATCGAGCTGGTGCAGCTCTCCGCCCTGGTGTGCGCGGCCTGCGCGCTGGACCGGTTTATAAAGGACCTATCGCGGGGGAGGCTTCTCGCTTTATCCGCGCTGGTCTTTTCTTTCGGCGCGGGCAACCTGTTTCTGGGGCCGTGGCAGACGGGCGCCCCCGCGCGCTACATTGCCGGGGCGTCAATGGTCTTATTCGGCACAGTATGGATTGCGGCGGCGCTTAAGGGCGGGCCTCTTCGCGGCCTCGTGACCGCGGGCGTTGCTGCGGCGGTCCTCCTGGACTCGTACCTCCTGGCCCTATTCTGCGTGCCTCGAACCTCGCCGGAGGAGTTCTCCCTGCATGGCCCGGTAAAGGAGCTCGTGCGGCGCGCCGGGCCCGGGTATCGCTTCTGGGCCTTCCAGGAGCTGGGCCCGGGCATGGAAGAGCCCGAGCTCGCCGGCGCGATCATAGCCTCGGGCCGCATGGACTCCCCCTACGGCTTTATGCGGCTTCCTATGCACCGCTACTTCGAGTTTTTGCACCTGATTGACCCCGGCGTCACCAGGGACTGGAGGGGCGTGCTCCTCAAGTGGCCCGGCCGGGAGAAGAACTACTTTGCCGCGGACCTGTTCAACCCCGCTTTCCTGGACTCCGACAACCTGCACCTGTTGAACCTCCTGGCAGTGCGCTACTTGTTCTCCCGGGGCCTGTCCATCAGGTTCTCGTCGCCGTTCCCGCTCATGAACGAGGGCGCGCTGGTCCGTGGCGACTGGCTTGCCTGGCCGGAAGAGAAGGGTCTTGAGGCGGAGTTTTTCCGCGTGGACTCTCGCAGGGCCCTGCGCACTGAGCTTCCCTATCGCATCGAGCTCGGCTCTTTTGTTTATCCCGGCGCTGAGCTGGCCTTCGAGCTCATGGTTATGCAGGCTGGAATGGAGGGGGTGACGGTGCAGGTTTCTGGGAGAGGGCAGGGCGCTCCCCGATTCGTACCAGTATACGCAAGGTCCATGCCCGGGCCGGAAAAAGGGCGAGAGTATGGAATACGGGTCCCCTTGGACGAGCTCGCCGGCGCGGAGGCGGACATCCGGCTGGAGATACTGTCGCAGGGGGGCAAGGGCGAGGCGGCCGTGAAAGACGCCCGGTTCATACGGCCGGACATGCCCTTTAAAAGAATCATCGCCGGCCCGGTGGACGCATACGTTAACACCGGGGCCCTGCCCAGGTCCTTCGCCGTGAGCCGGGGCCTGTCGCTCGACCGTCATAACCTAAAGCGTATAATGAAGGACCCCGCCCGCTTCGACCCGGAAAGGACCTTGCTGTTCCTGGAGGGCGACGTTCCCGGGGGGCTGCTGGAGCTCGCCGAAAAAGGAGCGCGGCCGGGGCGAGCAGGCAGCGTGAAGATCAGGGAGCACGGCTTCCAGGAGGTGCGGCTGGATGCGCGCATGTATTCGCCCGGCTTTTTGTTTCTCTCGGACTCATACTATCCCGGATGGCGCGCCCGGGTGGACGGGGCCCCCTCCAGGGTCTTCAGGGCGGACATGGTCTTCCGCGCGCTTTTCCTTGGCCGCGGCGACCACTCGGTGGTCATGAGATACGAGCCCGTAAGCTTCAAGTGCGGGATGTGGCTCGCCCTGAGCTCGCTTGTATGCTGCCTGCCGGTCTTGTCGGCTGCGAGCTTCCGGGCAAAGACCTTTCTCACGCAAAGGCGCAAAGACGCAAAGATAAAATAAAATATGTGATCACTCTTGTCCAAAACAGGACCGGGAAAATTTACCACAAAGTCGCAAAGGCACGAAGAATTAAAAAAATCAGGACCATTGGAGATTACAACCACAAGGACACCAAGGAGGCAAAGAAGATTCCTTTCTTTAAATCAGTGCCCTTTGTGCCTTCGTGGTTTCAAAAAAACAGTTTCGGACCCCGGAGATTATTTTGGACAGCAGTGATATGTGATTATTTTTTTCCTGCCGAAAAAACTACCAATCGAAAATTTAATAACCTGGATTCAGAAGCAGCCTGTCTCTTGTTGGATTTAGAGGTTCCCCATCCACCATTCAAATTCTCAAGACAAACAAGATTACTCTGCGTCTTTGCGCCTTTGCGCGAAACTGCGTTTACCCCAGCTCCATCCTCTCTATCCACCGGAGCCCCAGGCGCATGGGCAGCAGGGTGGCCGCCGACATAATTAAAAGTATAAGAACGAAGCTGAGCGCGATGAAGACGACCTCGCGGCCGGTCAGGGCAACGCCTTTTATCCCCGCGGTGAAGTAGAGGTAGGTGGGGGTGGCCTCCAGGAGCACGATCAGTCCTATCACCGTCATGGTGGCGATCATGAAGACGGCGCCCCCGAAGCTGGTGGCCACCTTGGCCGGGTTCTCGGCGTGGAATTTGGGGAACCGGGCCCCCAGCCCCACGCCCATGCCGGAGATGGCCAATGTCATTCCGAATATGGTGATCACCCCCGCGTACCACACCACCGTGCTGACCTCCAGCATGTAGTTGGTGAGCACTATCAGCACCTCGCCGATCACCAGCAGCGGCGCCGCGCTCATGAGGAACTTGGACCACAAAAAGCCGCGCAGGGACAGGGGCGAGCTCTTCACTATCCAGAAGGCCTGCCCCTCCAGGCTGACCATGGGGAACACGAACCTTGCAGAGAGGGCGGTGACCACGAAGCCGGCCAGGCCGATGTTCATGTAGCTGACCAGGTTCTGTATCTTGAACTGGTCCACCGGCAGGCGGGAGATGGGCATGGCCCGGAAGTTGAAAACGTATATGACCACCAGCGCCGCCAGCAGGAACACCTGCGACCACTGGGTGGTATCGCGCATGAACACCCGGGCGTCCTTCATCACCATCTGCCTGGTGGCCGGCCCGAAGGGGGAGGCCACGAAGCGCACCAGCCGGTTCATGGGAGAGGTGCGGGAGATGATCACCCGGGTGGCCTCCTGCGACTTTGCGAAGCTCTCCCGGAACAGCAACCTGGAGAAGACGAGCGCCAATGCAACCATGGAAAGCCCGGTGGTCCACAACAGGAAAAAGTATGTCCACCCGGACCGGTCCAGGCCGCCCCTGCTTAGCTGGGCCATGACCTCGGTGGCCCAGAAGTTGGGCATCCAGCTCTTGATGGGGGCCTGCAGGGTGCGGATGAACTCGAACACCTCGAGCTGAATGTCGGGGTTCACCAGCTTCTCCGGCTGCAGGAGCCGGAGCACCATGAAGAGTATGCCCGCGGCCATTATTGACATAATAAACAGTATGTCCCTGATCCTCCGCGCGGGGAAGGCGGAGACCAGGGCCATGGTGACGACGACCCCTATGCCGGCCGGTATGAGAATGAAGGGGAGCTCCACCGCGGGAATGCCCAGGTAGTACCAGGGCCCGGCCCCGTACACCCACCCGAATGCCACGAACACCGGCGTGCCGAAGATGACGATCATCCAGGAGGAGTCAACCAGCATCTCCATGAACCGGGCCAGAAAGAGCGAGTCGCCCGAAACCGGCAGGGCCCCCACCAGCTCCAGGTCCTCGGACATGAAGAACGAGGTCAGCGAGGTGATGATGTTGGAAAAGAGCAGCACGGCCATGAAGGTGAGCACGGCCATGCCCAAGAGCCGGCGGTTGATCTCGAATCTAAGCTCCATGAACTCCAGGCCAGGGCCCACGTAGAGTTCCTTGATATAGCTGAAAAGATAGTGGGAGGCGCCGAAAACCACCAGGCAGAAGAGAGCGGCCAGCACGGTGATGAAAATGCCCTTCAGCCGCTCCTGGCGCGAGCGGGCGCTGTTCCTGGCGGTGAGCCACTTGGGGGCGATGAGAAGCAGCGCGTCGCCCATGCGGCTCATCCCTGCTTGATGTTGATGGAGGTCTTCTGCTGCAGGGGGGTTTCCATCTTGGGCAGTATAATGGTCAGTATGCCCTGCCTGTACCTGGCCTCGATGCCCTCGGGGTCAACGTTGGCCGGGAGGATGAAGGTGCGGTGGAAAGGGCCCATCAGGATCTCGGTCTGGTGATAGGCGCCTTTGCCAGAGCCCGGCCGCGTGCGCTCGCCGCTGAGCGTCAGCCTGTTGTCCTCGATCACAAGCTCGAAGGAGTCGGGCTCGACCCCCGGGACCTCCACGTAAACGTGTATCTCCCGCTCGAACTCGCACACGTCCGAAGGGGGGTGCCAACCCGAGAGCCCGCCCGGGTGCTCGTGCCCGGACGCCGCCCCCTCGAACAGCCTGTTCAAATGCTCCTGCAAAGTAACCAGGTCACGGAAAGGGTCCCACCGTGTGCCCATCATCTCCTCCAAAAATCAACTCCAATATAAGCTAGCTCCATAGCAGGCAAAGGTCAAGGAGAGAGCATCAAGGAGAGGAGCGGGGAGCGGGTGCCGAAGGCCCGTAGGGTCATCCTTCGGAAGGCTGGCTAAGCTCGATCGGGCAAAAACGCCAAGACGCCGAGAAAAGAAGAGGCCGCCAAGGGGTCAGTTCTAAGTAGTCAGCAGACGGTTTCGAGTTCAATGATAACGGAGCACTGATAACTCCTCCCCGATTCACAACTCATAAGAACAAATACAACCGACCACTGAACTAAATGCATGGAGAAATGTTAAATGTGAAGACCCCATCCCACACGGTTATACTTTCTTTTGGAGGTCAGCAATGAAGCTTCACGTGCGCATAGAGAAAGAAGCTAATCATACCCGCTTTGGGAACTCAAATTCTGCTACGCCTCCGCTCCCTTCCCAAGACTCCTCCATTCTCCCTTATTACCCCTCCAATTCAAGAGGGGGACACATCAACACATCAAATTCAAGGAATACAACCGGCAAGATGGAATGTAAACTTTATACCTTAGGCCTGATCCCGATCCACAGACCCCATCCCCAGTTCTGATGACCCCATCCCATAGGTTGACATGCTTGTTTGCCTCCTTTCTCAATGGGTATGATTGATCT
>CAZYTX010000047.1:0-30021 GCA_964650485.1 uncultured bacterium
CGTGGTTTTTGGACCTGCTCGCTGCGCTCCTGCCTGCGCCGCGTTCCTTGGCGCGGCAGGCAGGCGCCCACACAGCAAGCTGTGTGGGTTACCCGTTCCAAGTACTACTTGGCGGGCAGGGGGTCCCTGCTTACAAACCGCCCCGCCATTGTGCACGAAGCAGCGCCGTGCAGGTAACCGGGGCGATATGGTCCCAAGTACTACTTGGCGGCGAGTTTTGGCGTATACGGGTGGAAACGCTGCCGTTTATCCATGTAAACGATACCGTTTACACGGGTGTACGGCGATGGCCGGGAATAGGGTTTATTAAAAGGGGGTCGGCATGGATAAGTTACTGGGACAAAAGAACATTCTTCTGGATTCGAGCTTGCGGGAGTATTTTGAGAGCCCTGTCTGGCCCGCTCTCAGCCCGCGTGGCTTTGTGGTCTGGGCGGCGCTTCTCTCGCGTGCGATACCTGTTGTTGGTATCAGCAGCGGCTCGTACGAGGATTTGCGTCGGGATTGCAAGCTGGGTTCGAAGCGGACCGTTCAGGTGGCTGTTGCCGAGCTTGTGGAGAAGGGGTACGTGGAGGCGCTGGAGGTTGGCGGCGCCAGCAACCGCGCTCGCGCTTACCGTCTTCTTCGCAGTGGCCGCGATTTTTGCGGCGGCCGCATGGGAGAGGATTCTGGTCTTGCAAGTCTTGGTCGGATGTTGAACGATCTGATAGACCACGAGGCCGCGCGGGTTACGGGGTTTGGTGAGGGTGGAGGGGCTTGACGGAAAGGGACCGGTGTTGATTGATGGATTTTAATGGTGCGATTGGTTTGGCGGTTTTTCCTTGACAGTTATCCAGGATCAATTAGAATAGTGGATGGCAAGGGAGGAGTGGCCGAGCGGTCGAAGGCGGCGGTCTTGAAAACCGTTGAGCGGTTACCCCGCTCCGTGGGTTCGAATCCTACCTCCTCCGCCAGGCAGCACCTGGAACCATGTCGCCCCGTCTCTGTGCATGGTGCTGATTCATGCATGATGACAGGGCGATTTGTGAGCAGGGACACCCTGCCGGATATTGGTGTTGCGGAGAGCTGGCCGAGCGGCTTAAGGCGCACGATTGCTAATCGTGTGAGCGGGTAAAACTGCTCCGAGGGTTCGAATCCCTCGCTCTCCGCCATGTTTATTGTCAGGGCAGAAGGGCTATGATTATGCTAGACTCGGGACCAGATCAAGAGGTGAAAATTTCATGAAAAAGATCGTACTTATCGAGCCGCGCTCACCTGACTACCACATATTCAGCCGCTACAAGCTGCCGCGTCTGGGGACCTTGATTTTGGGCTCCATACTGGAGAGATACGGCTATTACGTGAAGGTGTTCGTGGAGGACATGGGCGACATAGACTTCCGCGCGGTGTTCGACTCTGACCTGGTTGGCATCTCGACCATAACCTCGACCGCGCCCCGTGCCTACGAGCTGGCCTCGCAGATCAAGGGTCACGGCGTGCCGGTTGTGATGGGCGGCCCTCACGTGACCTACATGGCTGACGAGGCCCTGCTATACAGCGACTACGTGCTCCGCGGGGAGGCCGAGAACTCGATAGAGCCTTTTGTGAGGGCCTTGGAGAGCGGCGAGCGGCTGGGCGAGGTGCCGGGCCTTTCCTTCCGGGTGGGCAACGACTTCTTCCACAACCCGCCCTCGAGCGCCTGCACGGACCTTGACACCCTGCCCTTCCCGGATTTCAGCCTTATAAAGGAGCAACTGGGCACAGTGCGTCCGGTGCTGACCTCGCGCGGCTGCCCGTACAACTGCTCCTTCTGCGTGGTGACCAAGATGTTCGGCCGGGGCTACCGTTTCCGTTCCAAGGAGAACGTGCTGCGCGAGCTCCGCAGCGTTGACCCCAAGCAGGTGGTTTTCTTCTACGACGACCACTTCGCTGCCAACAAGCAGCGCACCAAGGAGCTTCTGGAGATGATGATAGCGGAGGACATCACCCCCCGCTGGACCGCGCAGGTGCGTGCGGACGTGACCCGTGACCGCGAGCTGATGGAGCTGTTCCGCCGCTCCAACTGCTTCTACGTCTACGTTGGCGTGGAGTCGGTGAACCCGGATTCTCTTGAGTCCTACAACAAGAAGCAGACGGTCTCGGACATCGAGAATGCCATATCCGTTTTCCACGAGTACGGGATACGCGTTCACGGGATGTTCGTGCTGGGGAGCGACAACGATACGGTTGAGACGGTCAAGCAGACCACCAGGTTCGCAAAGAGGAACAACATAGACACGGTGCAGTTCATGATACTCACGCCCCTTCCGGGCACGGAGCAGTACCGGGAGCTGGTGGACAACGACCGGCTGCTGACCAGGGACTGGGGCCTCTACGACGGGCACCACGTCGTTTACCAGCCCGCGCGCATGAGCCCGTTCGAGCTCCAGGTGAACTCGGCCAAGGCCATGGCCAGCTTCTACTCCATCCCCCAGATACTCAAAGGCATCTCAAAGCTGGACCTTCTGGGGGTGTTCCTGAAAAGCTATGCCAGGAGGCTGTACGGATCGTGGGAGTCCAGGAACCGATACTACTACGACGTGGTCAAGCAGATGACCACCGAGGCCGCGGATCGAATGTACTTCACGTGGACCAAGACGAGGGAGGACATCGCGCGCCGCATACAGGATTTCCGCGACCGCAACGTGGCCCTTATAAAAGACAAAAAGAGTATGCCCGGCGAGTAAAGACCCGCCACGAAAAAAGTCAATGGCCCCGGGACAATGCAGCCATGCCGGCAAAGCAACCCAGTATGCAAGTCTCGGCGCCGGCCAAGCTGAACCTCATCCTCCGCGTGATCGGCAAGAGGGACGACGGCTTTCACGAGCTTCGCATGCTTAACACCGCGGTTGACATCTGCGACACCGTGGAGGTGGCCCCCTCGGGAGAAGATATAAAGATCGAGTGCGATCACCCGGATGTGCCGCTTGACCAGAACAACCTCTGTCACAAAGCGGCCGAGGTCTTCTTCAGCGAGCACCCCGAGTCCCGCTCCGGGCTAAAGATCAGCATCAAGAAAAGCATACCCGTGGCCGGCGGTCTGGGCGGCGGCTCCTCGGACGCCGCGGCCGTGCTCTTTGCCCTGGCAAGGCTCTCCGGCGTCCGCGCCGGTCAGGATGAGATGATACAAATGGGCGCCAGGGTGTCCGCGGACGTGCCTTTTTTCCTCTTCAGCTCGCCCGCCTGGGCGGGAGGCATCGGGGAGGTCCTGCAGCCTGCACCTGCTATCAGGGGTGTATTTTTCCTGGTGGCGGGCTTTGAATTCGGTGTTTACACGGCCCGGGTTTTCAAAGAACTTGATTTGACATCGAGTTCAAAAGGGGTTAACTTAAAACCCTTTGGAGAGGAGGAGAGCCTCCCTTTAGACGGCCCCTGGATAAACGATCTCGAGCCGGTCGTGGTGACCCGTCATCCTCGGGTGTTGGAGGTTAAGGAGGCTCTTTATGAAGCGGGCGCAAAAGCCGCCCTGATGAGCGGCTCCGGCCCCACGGTGTTCGGCGCATTTCATGGGGAGGAGGAGGCGTCCCGTGCGGGAGAGGCTGTTTCCCGGTCCTTTGCAGTAAGGGCCAGGGTGGCCCGTGCGATCAACGGGCCGATAATAAGAGAGTCAAGGCAGCGTGTGCATCATTATGATTAAGGAGTATCAATGATGGAGATCACGGAAGTAAAAGTAACGCCGGTGAACCAGGACCAGTTAAAAGCTTACGTAACCATCGTGCTGGACCATTGCTTTGTTGTACGGGACGTGAAAGTGATCCACGGTCCCAAGGGCTTTTTCGTTGCAATGCCCAGCAAGAAGCGCAAGGACGGGACCTTCCGGGACATAGCTCATCCCATCAACCGGGAGACTCGGGAGGAGTTGGAAAAGACCATCCTTGACGCTTACCAGCAGGAGACCGGCTCGGGCATGGAGGACGTCCGGGTGCTGGACTCCGAACAGGAGGGTTCGCCCGAGACCAAGGAGTATTCTGCCGAGTAGAGGTTCTGTCCATAGATTGTTTTTTTAAGGGGCGGCAGCGGTGCTGGGGCGTCGTCAAGTGGTAAGACACGGGACTTTGGATCCCGCATCGCAGGTTCGAATCCTGCCGCCCCAGCCATTGACCCCCGTTAGTGAAGCGAAGCCATGGAAGATGACCTGATATTGCTGGCAGGAAGGGCCCATCCCGAGCTGGCCAAGAAGATCAGCGCTTACGCCGGCGTTCCCCTTGCGGACATGGAGGTGTTCAAGTTCGCGAACGACAACACCTTCGTGAAGATAAACGAGAACATCCGCAAGAGGGAGGTGTTCGTCATCCAGCCCACCTGCCGGCCGGTGAACGACAGCATCATGGAGCTGCTCATCATCCTTGACGCCTGCAAGCGGGCCAGCTCCAGGTCCATCACCGCGGTTGTCCCCTACTATGCTTATGCCCGCTCGGACAAGAAGGACCAGCCAAGGGTGCCTATCTCGGCCAAGCTGATCGCGGACATCATGACCGCGGCCGGGGCCACCAGGCTGGTGTGCATGGACCTGCACGCCGAGGCCATACAGGGCTTCTTCGACATCCCGGTGGACCACCTCTATGCCATGCCCATATTCATAAAGAACCTGCGCGAGAGGGACATGAAGGACGTGGTGATCGTGTCACCCGATGCCGGTGGCGTGGCCAGGGCCAGGGCACATGCAAGGAGGCTGGGAGCGGACCTGGCCATCGTGGACAAGAGAAGGGTGGGGAACCAGGACAAGATGGAGATGTACCACGTGATCGGCGACGTGAAGGGAAAGAGCTGCGTGCTGGTGGACGACATCATAGACACCGCGGGTTCCATTGCAGAGGCCGCCAAGATTCTGCTCGACCGGGGGGCGCGGGAGGTCAGGGCCATGGCAGCGCACGCTGTGCTCTCGGACCCGGCCATTGAGCGGCTGCAAAAGAGCGAGCTTACCGAGGTGGTGGTCACCGACTCGGTGCCCATACCGGAGGAAAAGATGATAGACAAGATCAAGGTGCTCTCCGTGGCGCCGCTTCTGGGCGAGTGCATAAGGAGGATACACAAGGGGGACTCGGTGTCCTCATTGTTCGTATGAGTCCAGGTCGTGCAGCTTGGAAAAAGATATGAAACGCCAAGTCACCAAGAACGCCATGTTATTGAATTTTTATCTCGGCGGTCCTGGCTCACTTGGCGCCTTGGCGTTTTAAACGCACTTTTCGCGATGAAT
The DNA here is from genome assembly GCA_964650485.1 of uncultured bacterium. Taxonomy (GTDB): domain Bacteria; phylum RBG-13-61-14; class RBG-13-61-14; order RBG-13-61-14; family DATKZS01; genus CAZYTX01. The sequence continues at coordinate 5,213 of CAZYTX010000047.1, forward strand.
AACTGAAAAGAGAGGACCAGGGAATTGCAACAGGTTAGAAAAGAAGACGACGAGAAGGCCAGGCAGCTTAACGTGTTTTCGAGGAGCGAGGCGGGCAAGAGCGCCGCGCGCAAGCTGCGCAAAAGAGGCATGATACCCGCGGTGTTCTACGGGTCGCGGCACGCTCCGGTCAGCATTTCAGTGTCCCCTGATGAGCTGGTGCGGGCTTTGTCAACCAAGAAGTACAGGAACACTCTCCTGCACCTGGTTTGCGAGGGCAGCGAGATAAACGGGAAGATGGCGCTTGTAAAGGACATCCAGAGGCAGCCGCTCAGCCGGGAGATGTTGCACGTGGACTTTATCGAGGTGTACTCCGACGTTCTGGTAAAGGCCCTAATACCCATACACCTTACCGGAAACCCCCAGGGGGTGGAGCAGGGGGGCACGCTGGACCAGCACATCCGCGAGCTGGAGATACGCTGTCCGGCTGACAAAATACCCGAGGAGGTCCAGATAGACGCCACCCACCTGGAAATAGGCGACAGCATCAAGGTGGCGGAGCTTCCCCTCGGCCAGGAGATCGAGGTCCTTGCCGAGCCCGAGTGGTCGGTGGCATCGGTGGCCGCGCCACGGGTGCTGGAGGAGGTGAAGCCCGCGGAAGAGGAGGAGGCCGCGGCTGAGGGCGCCGAGGCGGAGGAAGGCGAAAAGAGGCCGGCAAAAGAAGAGGCCGAGAAGAAGCCGGAAGAAGAAAAGAAAGAGGAGTAGCCGCTCCTTGGCCCGCGCCGCGGCGCATGATCAAGGAGGGGCAGCCAGGATAAAAGGTGCATGTAATCGCAGGTTTAGGAAACCCCGGTCGAAGCTACAAAGACACGCGACACAACGCAGGGTTCATGGCCCTGGACGCGCTGAGCCAAAAGACCGGGATAAAAATATGGGGGATGAGGTTCCGGGCAAGGACAGGGAGCGGGAAAGCCAGAGGCCGAAAGCTCTTCCTGCTAAAGCCGCGCACCTTCATGAACCTCTCCGGCGAGAGCGTGGCCGCGAGTTTGCGAGGACTTTCGAAAACCCCTTCTGATTTGATCGTCATGCACGACGACCTTGACCTGCCGGCCGGCGGCATCAGGGTGAAAAGGAAGGGGGGGGCCGGCGGACACAAGGGGGTGGGGTCCATAATCGAGTCGCTTGGCACCGACGAGTTCGCAAGGGTGAGGATAGGAATCGGGAAGCCCGGGCCCGGAGATGACCCGGTCGAGTACGTGTTGAGCCCGTTTGACTACGAGCAGTTGCCCCTGATAATAGAGGCTGTTGACAAGGGGGCCGCGGCAGCCCTGGCAGTAGTGACCAGGGGGGTGGACGCGGCCATGAACGAGTTCAATTAAAGTAAGGAGGATGGCAGTATGATTGAAGTATTTCGAACCTGGGGCATGTACGGCCTTGGAATCATCGGCGTGCTGGTGGTGGGCGCGATGGGGATCATGTTCGCCACCAGGCTCTTTGCCAGGGTGAAAGAGGTCGAGGTTGCAAACGAGAGGATGAACGAGATCGCGGGCATGATCTACGACGGGGCCATGACATTCCTGCGCACCGAGTACACCTGGATAGCAGTGTTCGTGGGCATCGTCTTTATCCTCTTGTGGGCGTTCATCCACTGGGTCACGGCCTTCTTCTTCCTGCTGGGGGCCGGCTGCTCCATGACCGCGGGTTTCGTGGGAATGAAGGCGGCCACCATGGCCAACGTGCGCACCTCGTGGCTGGCCAACCAGGAAGGGCAGGGCTCGGCCCTGGAGGTCTCCTTTAACGGAGGCGCGGTCATGGGTCTCACCGTGGCCAGCCTGGGCATGATCGGCGTGGCTGTGCTCTACGTTTTATCGCGCTGGTTCGGGTTCGTGCACGCCGCGGACATAAACGGCTTTGCCATGGGCGCGAGCTCGATAGCCCTGTTCGCCCGCGTGGGCGGCGGGATATACACCAAGGCTGCGGACGTGGGCGCGGACCTGGTGGGCAAGGTGGAGGCCGGCATACCGGAGGACGACCCGCGCAACCCGGGCGTGATCGCGGACAACGTGGGCGACAACGTGGGCGACACCGCGGGCATGGGAGCGGACATCTTCGAGTCCTACGTGGGCTCCATCGTGGCCACAATAGCCATCGGGGCAACATGGGGGGCCACGGCAGGAGAGAACGCATACTACTTCATGAGCCTGCCTCTCTTCATGGTGGCCATCGGACTGCTGGCGTCCTTCATAGGGATCAAAAGCATTGACTGGCTCAAGAACTACAGTCCACAAGCGGCTCTCAGGTACTCAATGTTCATTGCCGCGGGGCTGTTCATCGTGGGCGCGGGCATATGGATATGGTTCTTCGGGGTCAACGGAATGCTTGCGGAAGGGGCCGGGGAAATGGCCGAGCTGTCCACGGATGCGGGCGCTGCCGAGCGGTGGACCGCCCTGGCCTCGCATGCCAACATCTGGCTGGCGGTAACCCTGGGATGCCTGGTGGGCGTGGTCATCGGGCTGACAACCGAGTACTACACCTCTGCAAAGCCCATACGCGACATAGCGCAGAGCGCGGAGACCGGCGCGGCAACGGTGATAATCCGCGGCCTGGCCGTGGGCATGGAGAGCGTGGTGGCGCCGGTGCTCTTCATCTGCCTGGCCATCTTCGTGGCCAACTACTATGCCGGGCTGTACGGCATCGGCATCGCCGCGGTGGGCATGCTGGCCACAGTGGGAATCACCATGAGCGTGGACTCGTACGGGCCAATCGCGGACAACGCCGGCGGCATCTCGGAGATGGCCGAGCTGGGGCCGGAGACCAGGAAGATCACCGACGGCCTGGACGCGCTCGGGAACACCACCGCGGCCATCGGCAAAGGCTTCGCCATCGGGAGCGCCGCGCTCACCGCCCTGGCCCTGTTCTCGGCATACACCCAGGCGGTGGACGTGGATAACCCCAATACCGACATCATCGAAGTGCTGGTAGTGAACCTGACCTCGCCCAGCGCGGTCATCGGAATGCTCATCGGGGCCATCATACCATTCCTGATCGCCAGCAGGACCATGCTGGCGGTGGGGTCCGCGGCATTCGACATGGTCAACGAGATACGGAGGCAGTTCAAGGAGATACCCGGCCTGCTGGAGGGCAAGGCCAAGCCCGACCCGGCAACATGCGTGGACATAGCCACCAAGGGGGCCTTAAAGAGGATGGTGCTGCCCGGCACCATCGCGGTGGCCGCGCCCCCGGTGATAGGCTTCTTCATGGGACCGCAGGCACTGGCAGGGGCGCTGGCAGGGGCACTGGCCACCGGCGTTCTCCTGGCGCTCATGATGGCCAACGGCGGAGGAGCGTGGGACAACGCCAAGAAGTACATCGAGGAGGGCAACCTGGGCGGAAAGGGCTCGGACCCCCACAAGGCGACCGTTATCGGCGACACCGTGGGCGATCCTTTCAAGGACACCTCCGGTCCTTCAATGAACATACTCATAAAGCTTATGTCAGTGGTCTCACTGGTTATAGCGCCGCTGCTGTAAGTCGGTTTTTTTAAACACGCGCCCGCCGGGAAGCAAAAGCGGCCCGGCGGGCTTTCTTTTACGGTGTTGATGCAAGTAAAGATGAAATCTTGCTTTGCTCCGCTCAAAACTCAAACCTTGCAAAGAACGTGCTTGACCAAAAACAGTGATCAGGATAGATTAGGATTGGCAAAGGCAATGATGGAAGAGAAAGAAGCAAGGGCCAGGCTGGAGACCACAAGGAAGGCCCTGCAAAGGTTTGCGGACTGCGGCCCGGAAAAGCTATGTCGGGCGGCCTCCATGGTGGTAGACGCCCTGAAGAGCGGGGGCAAGGTGCTGGTGTTCGGGAACGGCGGGTCCGCGGCCCAGGCACAGCACATAGCAGGGGAGCTGGTAAACAGGATGCTCATGGACCGCGACCCCATGGCCGCAATCGCGCTCACCGCGGACACTGCAGCCATCACCAGCATTGCAAACGACTATGGGTACGAGCGGGTGTTCGAAAAGCAGGTAAGGGCCCTGGGCAGGCCGGGCGACCTGGCGTGGGCCATCTCCACCAGCGGGGCCTCCAGGAACGTGAACCTGGCCCTCGAGGCGGCAAAAGAGATGGGCATGTCCCGCCTGGCAATGGCCGGGAGGGAGGGATCAGACATGGGAGACCTTGCCGACCTGTGCCTGTGGGTGGAGGCCGAGTCCACGCCGATAATACAGGAGGTGCACCTGGCCGCTGCACACGTGATATGCGAGCTGGTCGAGCGAGAGCTGTGGGGGGACAAAGCCTGATGGCCGATAAAAAGCGCATAGACCCCTTCAAGATAAAGACCGTGTCCATAAATGAGAGGCGCTCCAAGGTGGACGAGGCGGCCTTTGCATCCCCTGTGCAAGCGGGCATGAGCTTCCGGGGATGGCTCGATTCCCTGCCGGACATACTCGCGGCCCGGGACATAAAAGAGGTCGCGAATGCGATCGTGGTGGCGCGCAAGGGGGACCGGCCGGTGATCCTGGGCATGGGGGCTCACGTAATCAAGGCCGGCCTTTCTCCGCTGATCATAAGCATGATGGAGAATGGAGTTATCACCTGCCTGGCCATGAACGGGGCCTGCCTGGTGCACGACCTCGAGGTGGCGCTTTGCGGGAGCACCTCCGAGGACGTGGCCGAGGCCCTGGACACGGGCATGTTCGGCATGACAAAGGAGACCGCAGAGGGGCTGAACCGGGCCGCGGCAAGGTGCGGGACCGAGGAGGTGGGCCTTGGCAGGGCGGTGGGCCAGGCCCTGCTGGAAGGGGAGTTCCCTTACAAGCAAAAGAGCCTCCTGGCAGCGGCCACAAGGCTGTCCGTGCCGGCCCTGGCTTTCGTGGCCATTGGCACGGACGTGGTGCACATGCACCCCTCGTTCGACGGGGCCGCGGCCGGCGCGGGGTCGCACCGGGACTTCATCTCTTTTGCATCCGAGGTGGCTTCTCTGGATAAGGGTGTTTACATTAACCTGGGGTCTGCTGTTATAATGCCGGAGGTGTTCTTGAAGGCGCTTAGCCTTGCACGGAACCTGGATAACAAGGTAGAGTCGTTCACAACGGTGAACATGGATTTCATCCAGCATTACCGGCCCGGCCAGAACGTGGTCGAGCGGCCCACCAGGACCGGGGGCAAAGGCTACAAGCTGACCGGGCACCACGAGATCATGTTCCCGCTCCTGGCTGCCGCGGTTTTGGAGGCCCGGGGCGGGGATTGAACAGGGGGTGAGTGGGGTGGAAAAGAAACGCGTGCTTGTTATTGACGACGCCGAGGTGTTCCAGGAGATCATGAAAGAGGCCCTTTCCGACAAGGGTCTCGAGGTGGCCTCGGCCAGCGACGGCATGGAGGCCCTGGACGCGCTTGCAAGAGACAACTTCGACCTTGTGCTCCTCGACCTGCTTCTGCCGAGGATGACCGGCTTCGACCTCTTGCGGGAGATCAAGAAGGCGGAGAAGACCGCGGCCCTGCCGGTCCTGGCGGTGTCCGGGGTGTACGGCAAGGACGAGCACATACATTCTTTGCGCGAGCTGGGGGCCGCGGGTTTCGTGAGCAAGGGCCTCTCCCCCGAGGAGATAGCCAACCGGGTGGAGCGGACCATACAGATCAAAGGGCAGGCCAGGAAAGAAGCCCCGGTAGAGAAGCCAAAGCCCAAGGCCGCGGGCGAAGACCCCCTGGCGGGAATGCAGCTCTTCAGGTACCTTGACAAGGCCGACCGGGAAAAGATGATGAAGATCAGCCGCAGGCAGAGCTTTGCTCCCGGCCAGGTAATAATCAAAGAAGGCGAGGAAGGAGACAAGTTCTACGGCATACTATCGGGCCGGGTGCTGGTGGAAAAGAAGGACCTGTCCGGGAACCCCGCGATAATAGCCAGGCTGGGGCCGGGAGACGGGTTCGGGGAGCTGGCGCTTATTGACAATGAAAAGAGGTCTGCAACCTGCAGCGCCGAGGCACAGGTCGAGGCCCTGGAGATATCGAGGAAGGAATTCAAGGCCCTTCTGCAATCCGACAAGGAGATGGAAAGAAAGTGCCTGCGCGGCATGGTGCTGCTGCTTGCAGGGAGGCTCCGCTCCACCGACACATCGCTCACCTTCTCCAGGTCGCTGCTGGGACGGGTCAGCAAGCCGGCAGGCTCCTGACAAGGCGGGTCCAATGACCGAGAAGCTTTTCTTTTCACAGGAAATAATAAACTCCTGGGCGGACGACGACAAGGTAAAGTTCGAGAACGACGTGCTCACCATCAACACTGCAAAGGGCGTGCAGGAGTACAAGCTGACCTCGGCATACCGCTTTGTAAAGGTATCGGACGAATCCCCCGACCCGCACGGAGTGGTGGGCACGGTGCGCACCCAGGAGGAGCTCGACTCCATGGGCGCGGACGTGTACATGACCTCGTGCCTGATCGGAGAGACAGCCTACGACCTGGAGCAGGGCTACGTGGCGGTCCGAACCGAGGACGAGAAGAGCATCGAGGAGCTGCTCATGGAGTACCTGGCAAAGACGCTGATCTAAAAAATTATCTCACGCAAAGGCGCAGAGAACGCAGAGAATTCAAGATTTACTTATGGCTGCCACGAAATACAAGAAAATAATATGGGCGGTTGTGGCCGCGGCCGCGGTGCTGGCCGCGCTGGCTTTAGCGGTAGTGCTGGTGGTGGACCCCGAGTCTTACCGGGGCGTGGTGACTGAAAAGGCCCAAGAGGCCCTGAAAGGCAGACAGGTGGAGATAGGCCCCATGTCCCTCGACCTGTGGCCGGGAGTGGGCCTGGAGATAAAAGGGCTTACAGTCAAGAGCCTTGAAAAGGACCAGCCACCCGTGCTCTCCGCTGACCGGGTGGTGACCAGGGTGGCCCTGATTCCGCTTCTAAGGGGCAGGCTGAGGATCAAAAGCATCGAGGTGGACTCGCCAATTGCAAGGCTGGTGAGAATTGACCAGCACACATGGAACGTCTCCGACCTGATCGAGCCCAAGGAGCAGCAGTCCGAGGCTAAGCAAGCGCCCGCAAAGGAGCCCGAAAAGCAAGCCCCCGCCGGCAAGCTGGAGATACAGAAGGTGGAGGTGAGACAAGGAGAGGTGCGCCTTGAGGACAGGTCAAGCGACACTCCCCCCATGCGGGTCCTTATACAGAGGCTGGAGGCTTCCGACATCCTTGCCAAGCGGCCCGCGAAACTCTCTCTCGAGCTGGCACTGGCTGACACCCCGGGCAAGGTGACAGCAGAGGGGGAGGTCGGCCCGCTCACCGGCGACCTGGAAAAGGAGATGCAAGCCGACCTGGAAGTGCGGCTCGAGAAGATCGAGCTCGCAAACGCGGTCTCCTACCTGCCCGAGGGCGCCATGCCGATCCTTATACTGGGAGGCGAGCTCTACGGCAGCGTGCGGATAAAAGGCGACGAGGGAGGCCCGCTCGAGGCCAGCCCGGACCTTGCGATCCAGGGCCTTGTCTACACCGACACTGAAAAGACCTGGCCCGAGAACGAGCCCGCGGACCTGGGGCTTACGGCAAAGGCAATGGTGGACCTCGCCGGCCCCGGCGTAAAGGTCGAGCCGGCAACCATAAAGCTTCCCCCGGGAAACATCGCCATCACAGCCGACTACGAGGGGGGCGCGGAAAACCAGGCAGCCGACATACGGGCGCAGGCAAAGTGGAAGGACTTGGATATTGAAAAGCTGCTGGCCATGGCGCCCATGGCCAGGAAGCCGCTCGCGGACGCGGGCCTGAAGATGACCGGGCCTGCAAGAGGCGAGGTCTCTTTTATGAGCAAGGGCAAGAGCTCGGAGCTCTTCGCGGACCTGGACATGGAATCCGCCAGCCTGGAAATGCCGGACACCTTTGTAAAGCCGAAGGGGACCAAAGCAGCGCTCTCGGCCAGGGTGCTCATGGACCCTGAAAGGATCAACCTGCAAAAGACAGGCTTAAGCATCGGTCCCCTGCAGTTGAACGGAGGCGGCGCCATCATGCGCGACAAGGACATGACAGCGGACCTCTCCATGCAATCGGGACCCACAAGCACAAGCGAGCTGATCGCCCTGTTGCCCGTTGCAGCGGACTATAACCCGGGAGGCGCCGTGAGCGTGTCCCTGGGACTGAAAGGCACTCTAAAGAAAACCGAGTCCCTGAAGATAGAGATTAAAAATTTGAGCCAGGACTCGGAGGCAGCGAAGTTCGACCTCAAAGGCTCGGTCCAGCTCGCTGACCCCCTGCTCATATCTTTCCTCGTGGACGCCGAGAACATGGACCTTGATCGGCTGCTGCCTGGAGAGACATTGAGCGAGCCTTCAAAGAATGAGGGCGCAAAGCAAAAGCAAAGCAAAGAAGAGAGCAAAGAAAAGGGCGAGGAAAAGGAGCCCGCGGACCTGTCCGGCATCAGGGTGCGGGGCGAGCTCAAGGTGAAAAGAGCGGTGTACAAGGGCATGGAGATAAAGGATATCCAGGCAAAACCGAAGCTCGATAAGGGGGTGCTTGACGTGCAGGGCATCCGGGCGCTGGTGCACGGCTCGCCTGTTGCCGGCTCGGCAAAGATGGACCTGTCAAAAGACCCGCTCAGCGGCGAGGTGAACGTGGATGCCCAGGGCGTGCCCGTGCAGCCGCTTATCAATAGATTCTCCTCCTACCCCTCGGCAATCAAAGGCAACGCGTTCGGCCAGCTCAGCCTTTCCTTTTCCGGCACCGACGCCGAGACCCTTAAACAAACCGCCTCCGGCAAGGGAGACGTGAAGATAAAACAGGGCGCTGTAATGGGCGTGGACATGGTGGACGGGCTCATAAGCCAGTGGGCAAAGTCTGATGCCGTGCGCACCATTGCGAAGAATAACCTCTCCCCCGCGGTCAAGGAGGAGGTGGGCGAGGAGACGCCCTTCCAGGACCTCGTAGCCTCCTTCAATATCGCCGGCCAGAAAATCGTGTTCGACCAGAGCCGCATGCAGACGTCAGAGGGCGACCTTGTCATGGACGGCCACGTGGGCCTGGACGGCGCCGCGGACCTTGGGGGAAAGCTACGGCTTACTAAAAAGTACAGCAGGGAGCTCATGGCCGAGGCCGGAAAGTGGGTGGAGAAGCAGACCGGCGGGGTGATAAAGAAGAGCGCCCTGGAGCTTTTGCTCGAGGATGGCAGGCTGGTGCTGCCCTTCAGTCTCGAGGGCAAGTGGCCGGACCCGGCGCTCAAGTTCGACGCAGAGGCCTATGGCAGCATGGTGGGGGACAACGTAAAGAGCCAGACACTGGAGGACGTGGTGGACCAGGTGATAGGCGAGGAGAACAAGGAGAAGGCAAAGAAGGAGATGGAAAAGGCCGGCAAGAAATTTATCGAAGACCTGTTCCCGGAGTGAAGACCTTATTCCTCATCCTTTGCCCACGTCGAGTCCCATTCCATGCGGTAGTCGAACGCCTCCGGGCCGGACATCTTCAAAACCCGCAGCCTCTTTATGGGCGTCATCTTTGCCTCGATCTCGGGCGTGTTCGCGGAGACCGCGTAAAAGGGGAGATCCTTCCTGTCCTCGAAACCCCTTTGCTTGAAGAGCTGCGGGAAGCCGGACACCGATGCGGCAACCGAGAGCGTATACGAGTTCGAGTGGAAGGGCACGCCGCGGATGACCACGGGCACCCCCTCCACAAGGGCGCTCTGGCCGGGCTCGAACCTAGCGACCGCCTCCTTAAAGTTCCTCGTAAGCATCCGGGAGGCCGCGCCCGCTGACACCCACGGCCTTATGTTCAGGCTGGCCGCGCTGAATAAAAGTGCGACCAAGGCCGCGGCAAGGATAGACCTGACAACCCCCGCGCCCCTGCTCGAAAAAGGCGCACCCAGCAGCGCACCCAAAGCCACGGCAAAGCCGAGCGATGGAAGGTACAGGGTGCGCGAGAACTCGAGGTGCGGCCCGACCCTGGCAACCGACGCCGGGGGCAGGAGCGCTGCGAGCAAAAACAGCAGGCCGAAGCCGAGCTGCGAAAGACCGCGCCTCCTTGCAAGCGCACAAATGAGCAGCAGGCCAAGGCACGACATGATTCCTGTGTTGACCGGAAAAGCCGCGCTCTCCCGTGCAGCGGGCGCAAGGAACCCTAGCAGGCTCATGCCCAGGTTCCCGGGCATCCACGATAGCGGCGTGGCGCCGGTGGGAGGGCGGAGCTGGCCAGCGGAGAGCACGGTCCTGGCCCCCGAGAAGGCGATGGCCATGACGAACATCAGGATGAGAGCGTTGCGCCTCTGTTTCGCGCTCCTCTTGCGACCGGGCAATACCTCGCCGCATAAGAGAACAACCGGCAGCACGTAGGCAGCCTCTTTCGAGGCCATGGCCAGGAAGCCGAGAATAAAACAGAGCCCGAGGCCGGCCCGGCCGGGCCCCTCGCTCCCGCGCCATGCGAGCCACCGCTCGACCGCGAGCGCGAAGAAGATGGCTGCAAAGAGGTCGGCGTTGGATGACACCCATGCCACGGCCTCGGCATGGAGCGGGAACACGGCAAAGGCCACGGCCGAGAGCCCCGCGGCGCCCCGGCTCTTCAGCACCCTGTATGCCAGCAGGTAGAACGAGAGTACGGCCAGGAGGTGCAGACCCAGGCTGGAGGCCCGGTACAAAGGCGCCCTGAACTCGAACACCGAGTAGAGCGCGCTCCATGCTGCGGAGGTCAGGGGACGGAGGTAGTAGAAGTTGCCTTTCCGCAGGGCCAGCAGGGGGTGCTCGGTGAGCCTAATGGTCTGTGCCTGGTCAATGTACCAGTAGTCGTCTGCGAGGAACCCGCCCGGCAGGGTGGGCGCGTAAAGCGCTATGCCGGCCGCCAGAGCCAGGACCACCAGGGCCGCGGGCAGGGCCTTGTTAGCAAGACGCCATGCACTGCCGCTCTCGACCTCTCGCGGATGAGCTTCCAAGTTGATGAGTTGCCCTCTAATTGATGCCTGACCTCGTTAAAATGATTGTAGAATAAGGGGTAGCCCACATAACTTGTTATGTGGGAGCCGAAGGCGCAGGATGAATATAATGGAAGACAAAGAATATCTGTGAAAAAACGCGGGATGAATTCTTATGCCAATGTTTATATTCCATCCTGCTCGCTTTGCTCGCGCACATAGACAAGCTATGTGCGCTACCCCCAATTCTGATGCGCCCAAAGCGCTATTCCTTCCCGAACACGTTCTTTGCAATGTCGCGGCTTATCTTGGTGGCTATTGCCCAGATGGTCTCCTGCGGGTTAACGCCCAGTGAGGTGGGGAACACGCTTGCGTCGGCGATGTAGAGGTTTTCGAGGTCGTGGGCTTGGCCGTCGGGTCCGACCACGCACTTTTTGGGGTCCACCCCCATCCTGCACGTTCCCTGGGGATGGAACGCCATCATGAGGAAGTCCGAGGGCCTGGTCTTCTGCCGTGCGAGCGCGTCCAGCTCGGTCACGGACTTGACCTCGGGCACGGCGAAGTTGCCGTTCAGCACGCGCCTGGCCCCGGCTGCGAACAGGATACGGTCGGATATGACCATGGCCTCGTGCATGGTCTCCGCGTCATCCTGGGACATGTGGAAGGTGAGCATGGGGTTTGCATGCTCGTCCGCCTTGACCCTGCCCGAGCTCTTCTCGCTTATCATGATGCCCAGGCTCGCCATGTAGTTATAGTTCTTGCATATCTCCCAGAAGTACTCGCCCACCCCCACCATGCCGGGTATCTGGGAGGCCGGCCCGGTAAAGGTTGCCTCCAGCATGATCCCCCGCTCCAGGTAGTCGTCAACGTAGAGGTTCTGACACACGCCGTACTGGCCGCCGATGAAGGTATCGAAAATCCCCGTGGTTCTCATGCACAGGTGGAGCTTGAGGTTCTTTCCCACCTCTCCGCTCTTGTTTGCGATCCCGTTTTGCAAAAGCAGTGCCGGGGTATGCAGGGCCCCTGCGGCCAGCACCACCACCTTTGCCGAGATGTCCACGTTGTGGCGGAATGCTCCTGTCCGCCTGTCTTTCACTATGCCGTGCACTCCACATGCCGACTCTCCGTCGTTTGCGATGATCTGTGTCCTGGTGTCGCAAAAGAACTTTGCACCGGCCTTGTCAGCCTCGGGTATCACGCTTACCACCATTGACTGCTTGGCGTCCTCGGTGCAGCCGTAGGCGCAGTTGCCGCAACCCTTGCACGCGTCCGACACCGACCTCTTGATGGGCATGGGATGCAGTCCCAGCTTCTCGGCGCCCGCGGCGATGACCTCGCCGTTCCTTCCCATGACCTCGGGCCTGACCGCCTGGATGCTCATCTCTTCCTCAACATGGTCGTACAAGGAGGCCATGTCATCGGGACCGTACTCATCGAGACCGTCAGCCTGCCATTGCCTCAGCACCCTGTCAGGGGCCCGGAAGCAGGTGCCCATGTTGACCACGGTGGTGCCGCCCAGGCACTTGCCGGTGGGCACGATTATGGCCGGAACCCCGGTTGTGGCGTCCATGCCCCGGCTGCGGTAGAGCTTTTCAAAGGCGTCCTTCACCTTGCCGGTGAAATCTTTTTTAAAGTACGCGCCCCCCTCCTCCAGAACCACCACGGACAGACCGCGGCCGGAAAGCTCCCTGGCCACGATGGCCCCGCCGGCGCCGCTGCCTACTATGCATACGTCCACGTCCTCCCTGACCGCTGCGTGTACGTCCTTGCCCTCGATTATCATCTCACACCCCCACCCCCTCCTTGCGCGCGTCCAGCAGGCAGCGGTGATCGTAACCGACGGCCTTCTCCACCTCGGGCTGCGAGAAGAAGCTTAGCACCAGAAGATTCTTTATGCTGGTTATTGTACCGCGCTGGATGTAGTTGCCGCTCTTCTCAAAGGACTCGAGCACTGCCACCTGGTCTTCCCTCTCAAGCCCGGAGAACTGCTTCCTGTAGCCCATGGCTAGGGGGGCCATCTCAAGGCCGCGGATCAGCAGAGTGAGCCCGCCCCGGTAAAGAGAGGGCAGGGACATAAGGGAGCCCTCAAGGTCCTCTATCACCCGGTCCTCGGACGGACACTCCTCAGGGGCGACAAACCCGCTTGCCAGGGCACGGAGAAGGCTGCGCACCGTCTCCCGGTTGCCCTCGCCCAGCCGGAACCCCTGCCCTTCGTTTACATCATCGTTCATTTTCCGTCTTCCCTTGATTTGTTTAAAAAGCGCTAAACTAGACTGGAGTGTCATTCAAGTGCCTGATTTAATTCAATAATAGGTTAACACCTTTCGCTCAAAAAACAAGGAGCTTTTACTTTTTCTGCAAACACATTAAAATAGCAACGTCGAAAATGGACAGGGAAAAAGAGGAAATTTTCGAGCGGGAGTTTTCTGTTAACTCGGAGGGCGTCATCATCCGGGGATTCTATTGTGCACCGCTTGACGGGTCCCGCCTGCCCGGGGTCATTATTCTGCACGGCATACCAAGGGCCAAGCCGGCGCCGGGCGACCAGTCCTACCGGGACATGGCAGCCAGGTTTGCAGGGAGCGGGTTTGCCGCGGTGGTGTTCAACTTCCGGGGCGCTGGCGGCTCGGACGGCGACATCAGCATGAGGGGCTGGGTGCATGACCTCTCCTCGGTGCTTGACTTTACAAGCGGTGTCTCCCAGGTGCTCCATGACAGGATAGCTCTGCTGGGCTTCTCCGCGGGCGGCTCGGTGGCAATAAGGGTGGCAGCGGAGGACAAGCGGGTGGCCGCGGTCGCCTCGGTGAGCTCGCCCGCGGAGTTCACCTTTGTGGGTGACACCATGCCGGCCGCAGAGTGGGCCGCGCACTTCAAGGAGATCGGGCTCATCCGCTCTGAGGGGTTCCCGCCTTCCATCGAACAATGGGAGCAGGAGTTCAAGGACATGGAGCCAAAGAAGTGGATAGGCAAGATCGCGCCCAGGCCCGTGCTCATAATGCACGGGCAGGAAGACGAGGTCATTCCGGTCCATCATGCAAAAGAGCTCCACCATGCAGCCGGCGAGCCCAAAGACCTGGTGCTAATACCGGGCGGCAAGCACCGGCTCAGGGTGGACCAGCGCGCGGTGGACGCGGCCCTGTCCTGGCTTTTGAAATGGAACCAGCAGGGACCCCGCACATAAATTATGTTTAATTTAACTAAAATTGTAATAATTTACTTGCAATTTATGAGCATTATATGGTATAAATTAAGCTGGTGCACCAAAAATGGGGCCTGACAAGTACAACGGCATAAAGCTCATGTCCGGCGAGGAAGAGCTGCTCGTGACAAGGCCGCACCCGCTTGCCATGTCGGGCCTTGCGCTTTTCTGGCTGTGCGTGGCAGGGCTGGGCGTGGTGTACATCATCTACTTCCAGGAGCTCGACTCGTGGCTGCAAGGTCTTTTCAAGTTCGAGTTCCTGGACTTTGCAAAGAGGCGCGCTTACGACGCCTTGTGGATGGCCTCCATCATCTTGCCCATGGTGGTGATGGCGGTGTTCAGGATCAATTTCAAGTACGTGCTCACGCTGCTGGGCCTGGTCGTAGCCAACGTGCTGCTCCAGTGGAAGGTCGCGCCCCTGCTGGAGCTACAGGGGCACGCGCACCTGGAGAACGTGATGCTGATCGCGGTCGGGATTGCAGGTGTGACCGGGGTCGAGCTTTACAGGCGCTCGCACTGCTACTTTCTCACCAACTACCGGATAGTGGCCCGTATGGGGACCATCAAGTCGTCCGAGCGCAGCACCCCATACTCCAAGGTTGACGACCTCGTTCTGCAGAAGGGGCTGCTGGGAAAAATCTTAGGGTTCGGAACGGTCATACCAGTGACATCCACCGGCCTGGGAATGGGACAGGACCTGGCCCTGGCAGGCGCAGGCGCGGGAGGGGGCAAGGCAGGCGCAGGCGCGGGTTTGTTCGCAGCCGGGGGCAAGGCAAAGAACGTGCCCCGCGAGCTCAGCATGTACGTGCTATACAAGGTCAAAAACCCCGAGTACGTGAAGAACCTGGTCATGGAGGAGATGTTCGCAAGGGAAAGGACCGCACGGCAAGACGACAACGAGGGGTTCTACATGGAGGAGCCCACCCCGGGCTGAACTCGCCGCAAGACGGCCGTATTCCTTTCCGTATTGACAACCGGGCGCGAATAACCGGGGAACGCGGTCTGCCGCACAGCTATACCGCACGGGATGAGGGCTGTCCCTCCCGAACAAATGTGCTAAAATACCGGAAAAGGTGGGACCTTATGACGTCATAGTGGTGGGCGCGGGCCACGCCGGGTGCGAGGCGGCCCTGGCCGCGGCCAGGATGGGCGGCCGGGTCGCGCTGCTTACCATAAACCTTGACACCGTGGCCCAGATGTCTTGCAACCCTGCCATAGGCGGCCTGGCCAAGGCCCAACTGGTGCGGGAGGTGGACGCGCTCGGCGGCGAGATGGCCCGGGCGATAGACAGCGCCGGCATACAGTTCCGTATGCTGAACACCAGGAAAGGGCCGGCGGTGCAGAGCAACCGGGCACAGGCGGACAAGCGAGACTATGCCCTTTTAATGAAGCAGGTGATCGAGAACCAGCCGGGTCTCGAACTGCATCAGGCGATCGTGGACGCCCTGTGGACCCAAGGCCACGAGCTCAAAGGCGTGGTCACCCAACTGGGCGAGAAGATACCCGCCAGGACGGTGGTATTAACCACCGGCACGTTCTTAAAAGGCCTTATACACGTGGGACTTAAACACTACTCCGCAGGGAGGGCCGGAGAGCCTGCCGCGGACAGGCTATCCGAGTCCCTGGCATCCATCGGGCTCGAGATCGGCAGGCTGAAGACCGGCACCACGCCCAGGCTGGACGCAAACACCATTGACTTCGAAAAATGCCAAGTCCAGCACGGCGACCCCGAGCCAGTGCCTTTCTCCTTTGACACGGACAGGATCACCCAGGAGCAGGAGGTGTGCTGGATCACGCACACCACCGAGCGCACACACGAGATCATTATGGGAGGCCTGGACCGCTCACCACTATATAGCGGGTTAATTGAAGGCATAGGCCCAAGATATTGTCCCTCGATCGAGGACAAGGTGGTCAAGTTCCCGGACCGCAAATCGCATACAGTGTTCCTGGAGCCCGAGGG
This sequence comes from uncultured bacterium, assembly GCA_964650485.1. Lineage (GTDB taxonomy): Bacteria > RBG-13-61-14 > RBG-13-61-14 > RBG-13-61-14 > DATKZS01 > CAZYTX01. Next base: position 21,214 of record CAZYTX010000047.1, read on the forward strand.
CAGGGGCACCCGCGAGATATATCCAAACGGCATTCCCACCAGCCTGCCCATTGACGTGCAGAAGCACATGGTAGAAAGCATACCCGGGCTGGAGAAGGCCCGGATCATGCGGCCGGGGTACGCCATCGAATACGACTTTGTGAACCCGGTCCAGCTAATGCCCAGCCTGGAGACAAGTGCAATGCCCGGCCTGTTCCATGCCGGCCAGATCAACGGCACCAGCGGCTACGAGGAGGCCGCGGCCCAGGGAATCATAGCCGGGATCAACGCCATGCTAAAGGTGAGCGGGGAAGAGCCGGTGGTGCTGGACCGCTCGCAGGGATATACCGGCGTGCTCATTGATGACCTGGTGACAAAAGGCACTGCCGAGCCTTACCGCATGTTCACCTCCAGGGCCGAGTACAGGCTGCTGCTCCGGGAGGACAACGCGGACCTGCGTCTGCGCCATATAGGGCACGAGGTCGGCCTGGTCACTGGCCAGAGGTGGGAGCGCTTCTTACGGAAAAGGCACGCGATCGAGCGCGAGCTTGCAAGGCTCAGGGGCATCCAGGCCGTGCCCGGCGATGATATAAACCGGCTCCTGGAACAGGCCGGCAGCGCGCCCCTCATGAGCCCGGCCGCCCTGTCGCAGCTTTTGAAAAGACCGGAGATAGGTCATAAGTTCATAACCGATAACTGGCCTCCGCCGGCTCCGGTGCCAAAGGACGCTGCCCGCGAGGTCGAGGTCATGCTGAAATACGAGGGATACATCAAGAGAGAGCAAGAGGCTGTGGAGCGCTTCAGGAAGATGGAGGAGCAGCGCATCCCCCCTGACCTGGAGTACCACAAGGTGCCGGGGCTCAGGGCAGAGGTGCAGGAGAAGCTCGCAAGGGTGAGGCCCCTTTCCCTGGGACAGGCCATGCGAATTCCGGGGGTCACACCTGCCGCGGCCTCGGTGCTGCAGGTGTACCTGAGGGCCAGGGCATCTTGAAGCAAGAGCCTGTGACGCTACGGCGCTGCGTGACAAAGCTGAATACATTATATTTTTTTATTCGTAGCGTCGTGGCATCATTGCGTCAGGTAATATCATGGAACCTGAGAACAGGGAGCTGCTCATAAGGGAAGCCGGGTCGCTGGGCGTGGAGCTTGGCCCGGAGCAGGCCGACCTTATGGAGAAATACCTGTCCTTTTTGAACAGGTGGGCGGACAAGATGAACCTGACATCCATCCGGGAGGAAAAAGACCAGGTGATAAAGCTGGTGCTTGACTCCCTGGCCCTTGCGCCGGTGATCCGGGCCGAGCCTGGCGGCGAGGGCATTCGGATGCTTGACCTGGGCAGCGGGGCCGGCGCGCCCGGCGTGCCGGTCAAGGTGTCGCTCCCGGAGGTGCGGCTGACCATGGTGGAGTCCCGTGGCAAGCGGGCCTCTTTTTTGCGGAACCTGGCGGCTTTTTTGGGTCTCCCGGGCGTGGAGGTGTTCCAGGGCCGGGCCGAAGATTTCAGTGGTCCTGCCCAGAGGGTGGTTACTGCTCGAGCTTTCGGCAAGCTTGGCGATCTTGCCCGGACGGGCGGCCCATTGTTGCGTGCGTGCGGAGCGCTGGTTGCCATGAAGGGGCCTCGGCCGGAAGATGAGATACAGGAACATGAGGGAGCCATAGCCGGGAGCGGCTTCTTGGTGGAAGAGGTCAAACCCTACCAGTTGCCGGGCGCGGGGGGACGCAGCCTGGTAATCATGCGGAAACAATGAGGAATACGCTCTTTGGTTTCACGTGAAACAAGCTGACAATATCCTTTTTTAATAAAGGATACATATAACAAATGTCAGTTTGACCCTGAGGGCGGAAGGCATTATAGTTGTAAACATGCCGGATCAATACAGCGCTTTAACCTGCAGCCCGGGAACCATATCACTGGCCCAAACCCTGGCATCCATCCTGGGCCTGCTCCTCCTCCACCTCCCCCTGATTTATCTCTGCCGCAACATGGCAAGGGCTTTCCTCCCCGAGGGACGCACCATCCCCAGGCTTGCCGCGGGCCTTGTCCTTTATTTCTTCTTTATAAGCCTCTCCGCCTGGGTGTGCCCGGGGTCCTCTTATCCCTGGCTGCTGGCATGGTCGCTCCTCCTGGGAGCGGCCGGGTTTTTCCTGGGCAGAGATTTACCTCCTGCGGAAGGAAAGGAAAATGGCCCGGGCGCAAGCTTTACCAGTGTTGCCGGTACAGCCGCGGTCACGCTTTTCCTGCTTGTCCTCTTAGTTTACGGACTTCTGCGGCCCAGCTACGACCACGACGCCCTCACCTACCAGCTACATTTTGCCGCGGTCTGGCTCCATTCCGGCCACGTGTCCATAGTGCCCACGCCCTTCGGCGACCCTGCCCAGGCGTACGGCCCCGGCCTGGCCTCGATCTACTATATGTGGCTCATGGCCCCCCTTGGCAATGACTTGCTGGCCGCGACCGGGGCATGGCCTTTCTTCGTGCTCGCAGTTTTGGCCGCGGCCGGGCTCGCGCGCGAGCTGGGTTGCAGGGAGGGTTTTTCCTGGTCAGCTCCCATGTTCGCTTTCATGGCCCCATTCCTGGTGCACCAGGCCGGCAGTCCATTGAGCGACGTGGCAGTGGCAGCCTTTTTCGCCTGTTCCCTTTACTTCTTTTCTAAAGCTGTTCGCACCATGAGGCCGGTGTATTTATTTTTCGGGCTGGTGTCAGCGGGCATGATGACCGGCGGCAAGTATACCGGGCTCCCGCTTCTGTTCTTGCTGGCCATTCCCGCGGTGTTGTGCGCCCTCGTGGTCCGCGGCAGGGGTACGGCGCTTGCCTGGCTTACAGGCGCGGGGGGCGGCTTGGCCGGAGGAGGGGGCTGGTACTTTCGCAACCTCTTTGTCACCGGCAACCCGGTGTTCCCGATCAAATTCTCATTGTTCGGTCTTGAGCTTTTCCCCGGACTTTACGGCCGCGAGCAGATGGAGGGCTGGATTTTCCACCGGGAAGGGGCCCGGGCGTGGCTGGAGATCATGGGCTCCAATGCCCCGGTCACGCTCTGGGTCCTGGGCGTCCTTGCCATGGGCGTTATTTTTTATCGCGGTCTCCGCGGGAGAGGTAATGAGGACAGGTATGGAGCGGACAAGGCAGCGGGGATACTGATCGCGTACATGGCCCTGGTACCCTTTCTCGTTGACCGCATGAACTGGGGCCTGCTTCCCTTCCAGCAGGAGAGGTTCTGGGTCCCGGCTGTGCCGGTGCTGGCAGCGGTCATGGCCGCGGCGTTTTCCAGGAACGCCACTGCGCTTATCATATGCCTGCTCGTATGTTATGCCGGCCTGTTCTCCTTTATGCCGGAGCTGTCGCACCTCCCGGCCTCGGCCTTGTCTCTCATCAAGTCGGCATTTCCGGCGTGCGCTGCCGCAGGTGTTTTATGGGGTCTTTTTCTCCACGTTCGGCCCGGCACGGGCCGCTTGCGGGGCCTTGTTTCAGGCGCGGGCAGGGGGCTTCCGGCTTTCGGGCTCGGTGCGGCGCTGGTATTCGTGCTGGTGCTTTTCGGCCTTCCGGGTCACCTGCACCGGCGGGCCGCTTCGCTTGAGAGGCTCTACCCTCTGGCCTCCGCCTGGCGGGCGCTCCCCTGCCCGAGTGACGGGGTCACGGTGGCTTATACGGGGACCAATGTGCCTTACCCCTTGCACGGCCCGGGCCTCAATAACCGCGTGGTTTACCTCTCCACCTCCGGAGAGGTGATGCCAAAGGACCATGAAATAATGCGGCGGATGGAGAGCGGGCCTCCAAAGTTCGCCACCCCGGAGCCCGAGCTCACGCGCCTCCGGCATTGCCCCGCGGAGTGGGGGGCGTCCCTTATCCTCAATCGTATCAAATATTTGTTCGTCACCCGGGTGGGCAGGAACGCGCTCTTGAACGTGGCCCACGACAACAAGGGCTGGCCGGTCGAGGAGCGGTGGGCTAGTGCGGCCCCCTCTTTATTCCGGCTTGTATACGAGGGCCGGGCCGCGCGCATCTACAAGGTGGCGGGCGACATGGAAGACGCGGCCTCCTTGCCCGAAGATTGCGAGCAGCGCCCCCCGGACGCTCTCGAGGCGTCATGGCGCTCCCCCGGTCTTGCCCGGCGCTTTTTCCCCCTTGCCGGCAGGGCCATAGAGGAGATGGGGCTCAGGTGACACCGCAAGCGGTTTAGGGCGCAACGGCGCGCCGTGTATGTTAAATGGATTTATCAAAGGATTTACAGGGGAGCACATGACCAGACTCAGGGAAAATATTTTGGATGATATGGTCCACGCCATCGTGCGGGAGGTTGACCCGGAGTATATCTTTGTTTTCGGGTCGCACGCACGTGGCCGCGTTGGTCCAGGTTCCGACGTGGACCTTTTGATCGTGGAGAGGGAGCCCTTTGGCAAAGAAATGAATTCGACTTCGGCGGCCCCTATACCACCGGCTTTAGACAGTGGTAGTACAAAAAAGACTCATTGAGACTAAACCATCCGACTTTAGTCGGTGGTAGTCCGCTATTGCCCTGACGGGCATACTAAAGTCTTCGCCTAAAGGCGAGGGATTTTCTTCCATTCCCCGAATGGGACATTAAAAGTCGAGATTTCTTTTTTTATGCCGTCTGCCCCATCATCCTCTTTATGTTCTCGGCCACCTCTCCGTTCTTCAGGGACGCTGAGATGGCGCATACCATGTCCGCGCCGGCTTCTATTGCCTGGTTTGCGTTCTTTTGGTTGATGCCCCCGATGGCTGCAAGCGGGAGTTTGGTTGCCTCCCTGATTTTTTTTATCCCCTGTATTCCCACGCCCGCTCCAGCCTCGGGCTTGGTGGGTGTGATGAACACCGGGCTTACCGCCGCGTAGTCGGCGCCTTCCTGCTCAGCACTTGCCGCTTCTTCAGCGGTCAACACCGACACCCCTATGATCCTGCCCGTGCCCATGATTTTCCTTGCCTCTTCCAGTGGCATGTCCTCCTTGCCAACGTGCACCCCGTCCGCATCGAGCTCGGCCGCCAATCCCACGTCGTCGTTCACGATAAAGGGCACACCCGCCCGGGCGCACATCTCCTTAATCTCCCGGGCCTCTTCCAGCCTCCGCTCCCTGGGCATATCCTTCTCCCGATACTGCACAATAGCCACGGGCACGGAAAGCGCCTGTCGCACGTCCTCCATGATACCGTTCTCTGACAGGCCCCGGTCAGTAATAAAGTAAAACCCTTTAAGCTTCTTCCTCTCGATCATTAAGCTTGTTTGACCTCGACCTCGATGTCCTCAGCCTCGGATGCCATGCTTGCCACCTGGTTGAAGAAGTTCGACATGAAGTCGCCCGGGCCCTCGCACTTCAGGGATGCCCGTTCCCCTGCTATCCCGAAGCAGGCGAATGCCATTGCCGCGAGCTGTATACGGTCCTCGCCCGCGGCCAGGAAGCAGCCCAAGGTGGACGAGCTTATGCACCCTGTGCCAACCACCTTTCCCATTATGGGGTGTCCGTATGAGACCTCGATCACCTTGTCCCCGTCGGTGACAAGGTCAGTTGGCCCGGTGACCGCGACCAGGTTTTCGAGCTTCCCTGCAAGGCCCTTTGCAGCCTCGGAAATGTCGCCGCCCACCGATACGGACTCGACTCCCCTGACCTCGGCCTCGACCCCGGCCAGGGTTGCTATCTCGCCGGCGTTGCCCTTTAAGAGGTCCACCCGGGCCTCGGTGAATATCCTTTGCGCCGAGTCCGTTCGAAGGTTTGTGGCCCCGGCGCCCACAGCGTCAAGCACCACGGGTATGCCCTTGTTGTTGGCCGCGGCCGCGGCTTTCAGCATGGACTCGATAAGCCCCGGCGTGAGCGTGCCGATGTTCAGCACCAGGGCGCTTGCCAGGCCCGCCATCTCCTCCACCTCCTCGATGGCGTGGGCCATGACCGGCAGGCACCGCCAGTGGCGCACCACCTGGGCGCAGTGGTTTATGGTCACCCAGTTGGTGATGTGGTGGATGAGGGGAGAGTTTTTGCTCATGGTTTGGAGTGTTTTTTTTGTTTTCATTTTCATGTTTAAGCCTTTCTAATTGTTAACATTTTTGTTTTATGAGCTTGCAAGGAGTGAAAGCTCTTTTGCCGTCTTCCTGAACTCTCGCACGGTTCTCTGCACGAGCTCGTCGCATGTTGGCTCGTCGCCCACCATGCCCGCAATCTGGCCGGCCATGACCGAGCCGTCCTCGGCGTCGCCCTGCACAAAGGCGAGCTGCATCTTGCCCGATCCGAAAAGTGCCATCTCCACCTTTGACCTGCCGGTGTCCTCCATGCCAAGAAACTCTTCGGCCATCCTGTTCCTTATGACCCGCACCGGCAGCCCGGTGATGTTGCCGGTGACCACGGTCTCCTCAGCCTGCGCATCAATGATTTTCCTCTTTATATTAGCGTGCGCTGGAGACTCTTTGGTGACGATGAAGCGGGTGCCCATCTGCACGGCCTCGGCGCCCATGGCGAACGCCGCGGCCATGCCCCTGCCGTCGGCTATGCCACCCGCTGCCACCATGGGAATGTTGACCTTGTCCCTTGCCTGGGGCAACAGGGCCTGGGTGGCCATCCTGCCCACGTGACCCCCGCCCTCGCACCCGGACACTATCACCCCGTCGGCCCCGTCAGCCTCGGCCCTGACCGCCGCGGCCGCGGTGGGCACCACCGGGTAGCTCATGACCCCGCCCGGCTTCAGCACCTCGATGATCTTCCTGGGGTTCCCGGTGCCGTAGGTGGCCACCAGCACCTTCTCCTCGATCAGCACCGAAAGTATCTCCTTTATCATGGGGTGCAGGGATATGATGTTCACGCCGAAGGGCCTGTCGGTGAGCTCGCGCACCTTTCTTATCTCGTCCCGCATCTGGTCCGGGCTGAATATTGTCCCCCCGATGATCCCCAGGCCGCCGGCGCTGGACACCGCGGCCACCAGGGGGGCGAAGCTCACCCAGGCCATGGCGCCCTGTATGACCGGGTATTCGATGCCGAATGCTTCGGTCACCCGGGTCTCAAGTCGCGGCTCCCTCATATTTCCTCCGTCCTTCCAAATTCAGAGCTTCTCGGCAACCAGGTCGTAGTCCAGGGACTGTGTGACCCTTGCCCTTGCAAGCTCGCCGGGCCTTGCATCCCCTTCGAGCATCACCGCGCCGTCAACCTCCACGGCCTGGCCGTAAAACCTTCCCATCCATTCCCGCTTCCCTTCCTGTTCCTTTCCCGTCCCCTCTCCAAGCTCGAGAGCGGGCCACGGCTCGTCCACCAGTACGTAAAGCTCGCTTCCCACGTAATCTGCGAGCTTATTTGACGTGACCTCCCTCTGCACGTCGAATATCTCCCTTACCCGCTCCTCCGTTGTCTTCGGGTCCACGGCCCCGGGCATCCCTGCCGCGGGCGTGTCCGGCTGCGGTGAGAAGGCGAACGCTGACGCCCAGGTGAACCGCCCTCGGGAGATGAACTCGACGAGCTCGTTGAAGTCTTCTTCGGTCTCCCCGGGATAGCCGGCCATGAACGTGGTTCGCAGGACCGCATCCGGGACCGTATTCATTATGGTGTCAAGGAGGTCCAGTATCTCTCGCCTGCCCTGCCGGCGCCCCATGGCCGCGAGCATCCTATCAGAGATGTGCTGGAGCGGCAAGTCGAGGTAGGAGACGAGCCTTTTCTCCTCGGCCATGATGCGGAGGAGGCTGACCTCTATGTTCTCGGGGTGGGCGTACAGTATACGTATCCATGGTATGCCCGTTTTATCCAGGAGTTCGCGGACCAGGCTTGTAAGGTCGGACTCGCCGGAGAGGTCGCGGCCGTAGGCCGTGGTGTCCTGGGCCACCAGGTTGAGCTCCCTGACCCCGGCGCGCTCGAGCGAGCGGGCCTCCCGGACGAGCTCTTCTTTCGGCTCCGACCGGAGCGGGCCCCTGATCTTTGGAATCAGGCAGAAGGGGCAAACCGCGTCGCACCCCTCCGCGATCTTTAAGAATGAGTAGTGCGAGGGCGTGGTCATGACCCGGCCGAATGGCTCGATGCAAGGCTGTATGGCTTCTCCTGCGCCCGGCTTCTGGCCGCGCTCCACGCCTTTAAATTTCTCATGCAGCTTTTTAAGCTTCTCCCCCAGCCGGTCCGCGTGATCCAGTCCCATGAACAGGTCAACCTCGGGTATCTCCCGCTCCAACTCCTCTTTGAACAGCTCCACCATGCACCCCACAACCGCGAGCACCCGGTATTCTCCGCGCTCCTTTTCAGCAACGGCATCCATCACCTCCTCGATGCTCTCCTCCTTGGCCGCGTCAATAAAGCAGCAGGTGTTTATCACCAGGGCAAAGGCCGGACCGTATCCTGGCACAACCTCAAAGCCCTCTTTTTGAAGCGACCACAGCGCCCGCTCGGTGTCCACTCGGTTCTTGTCGCACCCGAGGGTTATATATGAAACCCTTTGCATGAAACCCAAGGATAAATAAAAAAGGTCTTACCCCTGGCTTCTGCTCTGCTGGGAGGGATCGGGCTTTACAGGCTTCACCTTTTTCCAGCCCGCGGACTCTCGCTCGGCATTCCAGAGGTCGAAACTCTTTTGAAGACCGAGCCATAAATCCGGGGTGGTGTTGAAAGCCCTGGACAGGCGCAGTGCCATGTCAGGAGTTATGGAAGCCCGCTCATTCACTACCTTTGAGGCTGTCTTCCTGGAAACCCCCAGGATTTCGGAGAGATGGGTTACAGTCAAGGCAAGAGGTTCCATGTGGTGGTTCTTTATTATCCTGCCCGGGTGCACGGGTCGCCTTTTCTTCTGTCTCATTTTTTTCCTCCTAGTGATAATCTTCATAGTCCACTGAGAACGCATCCCTTTCTGAAAAATAGAAA
>CAZYTX010000048.1:0-29546 GCA_964650485.1 uncultured bacterium
GATCGGAAGATTTTTTCTTAGCAGGCCGTGCCCGGAGTTATTGAGAAGTTACACTCTATTCCGATGATCGCCATCCAGATGGAAGCTTTAAAACTAGACGACAAGATCATGTTGAACTTCACCAATGTGCTCGACGAGATCATTCCCGGCGAGGACGACGGAGACGGAGGCCCCGTGGATCGAAGTTTCTGGGAAAAAAAGGTGTTGAAGCAGTCGCTTGATACGGCGGACGCAAGCTTCTACATCATTAAGGGGTTCGATCCGGTGGCCAAGCAGAATTATAACAAGGCCTATATCGGGATAGCCGACGAAATAAGGCCCCGCAACTACATCTTGTTCAAAGCGAAAAGGCGCTGGGTCAGGGTCGAGGCCAAGATAAGCGACCAGGAGCCGTGGAGGCATAGGCTGGAAGACGCAGGAATTTTTGTTTTCCCCAAGAGCGTCAGAGGGAAAAGGATCGCATTCAGGCTGAACAATATGGAGCTAGAGCAAAACAAGGACCTGATTAGCGATCTTTACCGGGCATGTTTTGACGAGTGGCAGGAGCAGTGATGATATAGCTCTAATTTCCAGTAGATAATTTATCCGTATTTTCAGCGCTGCCCCTGTTTGTCCTACTTAACACTCAGATTAAAGCTCGCGCTGACCGGCAGCTCGAACAGGTCGCCCCGCAGCAGCCTGGTTGAAAAGAAGAGCACCTCCAGGTTCTCGACCTCGCCGGCCTCGGGGTTGAGCCGGGCGATGACCTCGTCACCAAGCTCCTCGGAGTCCTGCTCCGGGTAGGGAGGCCGCCTGATGATGTAGAGGATATCCGCCTCCCGGTCGTATTTGAAAGTCAGCTTCGCTTCCATTCCATCTCTCCTTGACATTATTTTTATTACCTTTGAGAGGCGGGGTTCCTGAGCGACATGATTTTTTCACGCATCTCTTCATCCGTCATTTGCCTGTACTTCTCGGGCAGCAGGCTCTTCGAGCTTGACTCGAACGCGGCGACCAGCTCCATGTACTCGATGCGGAGGCTATCGCGTGAAGGGATGAAGTCGCGCAAGGCCTCCTCCAGGTGATCGCGGGCGATGGTCCCGGCGCCTTTTTGCGAGGCCATCCGGTCCGCGGCGCCCAGGAGCCCTTCCAGGTCAGCGCCTGAAAACCCACGGGTCTGCCTGCACACCTCCCCGAGGTCCGCATCCCCTAGCTCGTACCCGTTCTTCCTTGCCAGTGCCCGGATGATCTCCTTCCTCTGGTCGTCCGTGTCCGGATAGAACACCGGGACCTTGAGGTCCAGACGGCCGGGCCTCTTCAGGTCCACGTCCAGCCTGTCCGGCCGGTTGGTTATCACCATGAAGATGATCCTGCCCCGGTGCGAGCCGTCTCCCATGAACTCCTTCAGGCGCGCGATCACTCTGCTCTCGGTGCCGGAGTCCCCCTCCCCGGACCTCGGGGCCAGGTTCCGGTCAGCCTCGTCAACCACCACCAGCACGTGGCCCATGGCCTCTATGATGGATAGTATTCGCTCCAGGTTGGCCTCGGTGGACCCCACCCACTTATCCCGGAAGCTCTTGAGTTTCACGCAGGTAAGCCCGCTCTCCTTTGCAAAGGCCTCGGCCAGGAAGCTCTTGCCAGTGCCCATGGGACCCGTAAGAAGTATGCCCATGGGCGTCCGCCTCCACTCGCCCCTTTTAAGGGCCCTGGCCACGCCGTCCAGCTCCTCCTTCACCCGGTCCATGCCCCCGATGGACTCGAACCCGTGGCCCGGCTCGATGACCTCGACCAGGCCCATGCACTCGCGCTCGATCACTTCCTTCTTGCGGGACGAGACCGCGTCGGCCGAGACCTCGCCCCCGGACTCGGCCGCGTTCTTGAACATTTCCTCGATCTGGATCCTGGTGAGACCCCCGGTCACGTCCGCGAGCAGCTCGGGGGACGCCCCCGCGGCCTTGTACCTTTGCGAGACGTGGCTTATGAACCGAAGCCGCTCCCTGCGCCCCGGCAGTCCCGCCTCGATGCTCTTTATCTGCGGAGAGCTTCTGACCTTGCGGTTCACCTCCATCAGGTTCTCCGCCACCATGACCACGATGTTGTCCGATGCCAGGAAGTCGGGGTCCCTTGACCACTCCTGCACCGCGACCACACACGCCCTGTCCTCGGAGGAGAGGTAACTTATGTCGCCCTCGGGCGCCAGGGTCTCCAGGTAGTCTATAACCACCGCGGCCCGGCCGTGGCGCATGGATATTAGCTCGCCCAGAAGTGCCAGCACCCGCGAAGGGTCGGCCGGGGACACGCCGCTCCACTGGGGCTCGCCCCTGGCGGCGCGACGTGCGTTGAGACTTCTTGTAAACTTCTCCCGCATGTCAGGACCAACAAAGGAGAGGCCCTGACTGAGGTTGTAGAGAGCCACCACCTCCTTGGTGCGGGCCAGGAAGCGGGTGAGGAACTCTATCATGGTCACGTATTGAAGACCGCTTCCATCATCCCAGGGCACCAGGTCGCCGGTGTTGGAATGGACAAGGAACTGGCTGGCCTCACCCGAGAGGTAAGCCTCGCGCAGGCGCTCGGCCCAGCCTGGCAGCTTGAGTCCGCTCCCGGCCATGGTCACGATTCCAGTGTTGCGCCGAACAGGTTTGCAAGCTCCAGCCCGGCGCCCGCAAGGTCCGCGCCCACCATGTAAGCGCGGTAGAAGTTTGCCCCGGAAAGCTCCGCGTTCCTGAGCGAAGCATTTGCCAGGTCAGCCCTTGAGAGGTTGGCCCCGGTAAGGTCCGCGTGGTCCAGGTCCGCATTCGAGAGGTCGGCCATTGCCAGGTTTGCATCTTTCATGACCGCTCTTGAAAGGTCAAAGCCTGACAGGTCCTCGGTTGACAGGTCCGCACAGGAAAGGTCGGGCGCAAGACGGGAGAAATCCTTGCGATAAGAGTTCCATTGGTCAGCGCCGGAGAGCAAGAGGGACTTCCATTCCCCGGGCGTGCTGGGAGAGGCGCTCATCTTGAACTCCCCGCTTCGGCCGGTCCGTTGCCGGAAAACCGTGCTCCGCTGAGGTTGGCCTTCTCGAACGCGGCCCCCTGGAAATCGCAGTTCTCGAAGTATGCGCCGAACAGGTTGGCCCCGGAGAAGTCCGCGTGCTTGAAGGACACGGCGCTCACAACCGCCTTGAAGAAGTCGGCCTCTGAAAGGTCTGCTCCTGCAAAGTCCGCGTCCCGGATGCGGGCCGCATACAGGTCCGCGCGTAAAAGCAGGGCCTTTACCAAACAAGCGCCTTTTAGGTCTGCATATGCCAGCATGGCGCCTGTGAGGTCGGTGCCGGAGAGGTCCGCCCTCTCGAGCCTGGCTCTTTTAAATTCGGTGCCCTTTAAGTTGGCCCCCTTGAAGCTCGCGCCCGGGAGCTTTGCTCCCGTGAGGCAAGCGTTGTTCATGTCCGAGCCCGCGGCCATGGCCCCGGAGAAATCAGCGTTTTCGGCCATGAGTATGGGCATGACCGCTGGCGGGACCTCGCAGCCATGAGTGCTCTCGTCCCGGCACAGTACAGCTCCCCTGAGCACGGCGTTGCCGAGGTCCGCGCCCTTCAGGTGCACACCGGACATGAGTGCCCCGCTGAGGTCCGCTTCAACGAGGCTGGCGCCCATGAGGTCCGCGCTTTGCAGGTTGGCCTTCACGAGTATGGTGTCGGCAAGGTTCGCACGCACCAGGTTTGCATCCGCCATGTTGGCCCCGGCAAGGTCTGCCGCGGCCAGGTTGGCGTCTTTTAGCACGGCGTCTTCGAGGTTGATGCCGGCGAGGTCTTTGCCTCTGAGGTCCGTGCCGGCGAGGTCCGGCCTCTCTTTCGCATCATCCTCGCGGAAGCGGTTCCATGCCTCCACTCCCTGTTCCAGCAGGGCTTTCCAGTCAACTGCCAAGTAAAAAGCTCCTTTGCGGGCCGGGACGTCCGCGGCTCATTACGAATTTAAACATGAAAGCTGAACCCAAACAATCGGTGTCAATAAAAAACAGGTATGTCTTCCTCGAGCATTCGACGCTCCAGGTCCCCGTACTCCACGCCCTCGACGTTTTGAAGCCTCTCCACTATCTCGTGAAAAATCTCGGAGTCTTTTCGGGCGAAATAGAAGTGGTAACTTCCTCTCACCTTGTGTATTGCAGCCACCGCCGCGAAATTGTTTTTCGCCAGGTAATCAAAAATGATGAAGCACAGCTCGTTCTCGCATTTCAAAATTCCGGGGGGAGTCACGTGCACCATGGCCATGTCCGGCTCCAGGCTCTGCATATGTTCCCGGGACAGTCCGTTCAAGGCTATTTCCTCGGAGGTGAGGCCCACGGTGTCCGCGGACCTCCAGCCCGAGTAGTAAGGCAGGGTGCCGGACTCGGACACCAGCATGGTCCCGTGGATGTCCGCGAGCTTCTTGCCCACCTTTATGCGGTCCCGGGTGTTGGTGATGTCCCTTACATGAATGGCCGCGGGGAAGAGGTGCAGGCTCCAGGCAAGGAAAGCGGGGACTATGAGTGCAGACGCCCACCCGCTCTTCATGGGAGAAGCTGACTCATCAAGCGGCCTGAAATAATAAACAAGGGATAAAAGAAAAACAGGATAAACTGGCAGGATGAAACGCCACAAATAGCCCTGGATGGAAATTATATTAAGTAAATAAACGCCGAACAGAAAGCAGCCGCAGAGTATGGGAGCGGTGTGCAAAAGCCTCTCCTTGTCAAGGTTCTTTACGAAAAGCACGGCTACAAGGACAAGGTAAGGAAGCAATACAAGCTTGATAAAGCCGTACACGTAGAGTGCTCCCGGCAGGAAGTATTCTTCCAGCCTCATTTTCAGGTGGAAGCTGGTGGGGAGCACGTGTCCGAAGTAATGTAATTTCCAGGCAAGGTAGGCCGAGCCGATCACCAGTGCGGGCAAGGAGGACAGAACAAAGTTCACTGCTTTCCGGTACTCGCGCTTTCCGAGCAGCAGCGCGGTTATGCCCAGCGCCGCTCCGAAGACGAATGCTCCGGAGTCCGGCCTTGCCCACATGCTCACAAGGCCCGTTGCGAAAAAGAGATGAAAAAGCCTTGTGGAGGGCCCGGCCGCGATCTTCAGGCTGATCCAGCCCAGCAGCATGATGAGGGCGCAGGTGAGGCAGGTGTCCAGGGCTGTATTGGCCATGTAGGCGAACACGGGTGAGGCGGCAATTGATGAGACCACGATAAAGGTTATGACCCAGTGCATGCCCCTGCCGAAGAAAACGAGCGCCCATATAATTACAAGCACCGAAAGCATGGACATCGCTTTGGAGAAGATCAACGGGTCGAGATTAAGATATATGGCCGCGGCGTTCAGCAGCACCCAAATGAAGCTGGTGAACCCGTCAACCGGGTCTTCCCCCGGGTTCCATGTCAGTCCGTGTCCCTGGGCCAGGTTCTTTGAGTAGCGGAAGATAATAAAGGTGTCGTCAAAGGCGTAATCCCAGAACGGATATGAAACGGCCAGGAAGAAGACTGATAAGACGGCGCCGATTATAACGGGCTTCTTGTACTCCCCGGGCATGATTCATTCCCCGGCGCCCGGCAATCACCCGCCCCCCGATAGCTTCCCGAACACCGGCATGCCGGCCTCGGTGGCGTTGTTGTACTCCACTGCGCCTTCCATGTTCTCGATCCTGTCCATGCTCGCGAGCACCTGTTCAGGCTCGATGCCCTTGTCCAGCGGCAGGAAAGCACCCTGGCCGTGGAGCATGGACACCCTGGCGAAGAAGCCCCCGCCCGCGGCGTAAATCCTGCCTGAGCCCGGACACTTGTCCGAGCAGAGAAGCACTACCAGGGGAGAGATGAACTCCGGCTTGAGCGCTTCGAGCAGGTCCTCGGGCAGCACCGTGGCCGTGAGCCTGGAGCCGGCAAGGGGCGCGATGGTGTTGGTCATGATGTTGTACTTGGCGCCCTCCAGCTTCAAGGTGTTTGCAAGACCCACTATGCCAAGCTTTGCCGCGGAGTAGTTGGTCTGACCGAAGTTGCCGAACAGCCCTGCCGCGCTGGTGGTCATCACGATTCGGCCCCACTTGTTCTCCCTCATTATTGGGAAGGCCGCCTTGGTCACGTTCCGGGTGCCGTTGAGATGCACGTCCAGCACCTTGTCCCAGTCCTCCTCTGACTGCTTCATGAAAGATACGTCCCTCAAGATGCCGGCGTTGTTCACCAGGATGTCCAACCTGCCGAATGCGTCCATGGCGGTCTTTATCACCGCCTCGCCATGAAGCACGTTATTGTAGTCGGGCACGGCTTCCCCGCCCCCTCCCTTGATCTCATCCACCACCTTCTCCGCAGGAGTCTGGGACCCCTTACCGGAACCGTCCATGGCCCCGCCCAGGTCGTTCACCACCACTTTTGCGCCCCGTGCCGCGAGCATGAGCGCGTGCGAGCGGCCCAGGCCCGCACCCGCGCCGGTTACCACCGCCACCTTCCCGGAGAGGCTTATCTCTTCCGCCATGGTCACTCCTCCTTTTCTTCTCAGGGTCAGAGCTTCACCTCAGGCAGCTTCTTCAATGCCTGCTGTATGGCGTCCTCGGGGTAGTCGTAGTCCTCGAGCTTGCCCGAGAGGTATGCCTCGTACGCGCCCAGGTCAAAGTGGCCGTGCCCGGAGTTGTTGAAGAAGAGCACCCTCTCCTTGCCCTCCTCCTTGGCCTTCAATGCCTCGTCAATCACCGCCTTTACCGCGTGCGCGGTCTCGGGCGCCACCACGAACCCTTCGGTCCGCGCGAATGTTATGGCCGCCTCGAACACCGGGTTCTGGTGGTATGCCACCGCCTCCATCAGGTTCTCGTGCACGAGCTGGCTTACAATGGGCGCGTCCCCGTGGTAGCGCAGCCCGCCGGCGTGTATGCCGGGCGGCACGAAGGTGTGACCCAGGGTATACATCTTGGCTATGGGCGCCATCTTGGCCATGTCCCCGAAGTCGAAGGCATAGTCTCCCTTGGTCAGGGTGGGGCAGGCCGTGGGTTCGACCGCGAGCGCCCGCACCTCCTTGCCGTTTATCTTGTCGTATATGAATGGCAGCACCGTGCCACCGTAGTTGGACCCGCCTCCCACGCACCCGATGACAACGTCCGGGTAGTCGCCCGCCTTCTCGAACTGCTTCTTGGCTTCCAGCCCGATCACGGTCTGGTGAAGGAGCACGTGGTTCAACACGCTGCCCAGCGAGTAGTGGGTGTCCTCTCTTGTGGCCGCGTCGAACACCGCCTCGCTGATGGCTATGCCCAAGCTGCCAAGGCTGTCCGGGTCTTCCTTTAAAACCCCCTTGCCCGGCTCGGTGAGCTCGGAGGGGCTGGCCACAACGTTGCCGCCCCAGGTCTCCATGAGGATGCGGCGGTAGGGCTTCTGGTTGTAGCTCACCTTGACCATGTAGACCATGACCTCGAGACCGATGAGCTTGCCGGCAAAGCACAGCGCGCTGCCCCACTGCCCGGCCCCGGTCTCGGTGGAAAGCCTCTTTGTGCCCTCCTTCTTGTTGTAGTATGCCTGCGCCACCGCGGTGTTGGGCTTGTGCGAGCCGGGCGGGCTCACCCCTTCCCACTTGTAGTAGATCCTGGCCGGGGTGTCCAGGTGCTTTTCCAGCCGGTGGGCCCTGTACAAGGGCGATGGTCTCCACAAAGCCAGTATCTCCAGCACCTCGTCGGGGACCTTTATCCACCTGTCCTGGCTGACCTCCTGCTCGATAAGACCCATGGGGAACAGGGGGGCCAGGTCGTCCGGGGTCACCGGCTCCATTGTGCCCGGGTGCAACACCGGGGTGGGGCCGCCGGGCAGGTCCGGGAGGATGTTGTACCATTCCCGGGGCGTCTCCGACTCGTTCAGAAGTATCTTTGTTTCCATGCTGCCTCCTCGCTTCTCCTCTTTTTTGGCGTCTTCCGGCCGAAAGCTTATGACCGGGCTCGCGTTTTTGCTCGCACCATATTATATTAGCCCTTGTTCTGCTTGTCCAGCTTCTTTAAGATCATCCGGTTGAAATCATCCGACAAATAAGGCTATGCTTTTCAAGACGCCGGAAGGACTGGACCTGAAACATTATTGCATGAAGGAGGATTAAAACATGTCTGTAAACATCGGGGCCTTTTTGACCAAGAGGGCCATGCTCACCCCTGACAGGGAGGGCCTGGTATGCGAGGACGTGCGACTCACCTTTGCCCAGTTGAACGAGCGGGCCAACAAGCTGGCCCGGGCCATGAGGAAGCTGGGCGTGAAGCGAGGCGACCGGGTGGGCATGCTGGCTTTGAACGAGGCCGAGTACTACGACATGCTCTTCGGCCTGGGCAAGATAGGCGCGGTGCTGGTGCCGGTGAACTACCGCCTGGCCGGCCCGGAGATGAGCTACATCCTCTCGGACTGCGAGGCATGCGCGTTCGTCTTCGGCAAGGAGTATGTTGACATCGTGGACTCCTTCCGGAATGACATACCCGCAAAGGAGCTGGTTTGCATATCCGACAGCCCGCCCGAGTGGGCGGGCTCGTACAAGGAGATGATCGAGGCGGAGCCCGGGGACGAGCCCGAGATCGAGGGCGGCGATGACGACGTGCTCACCATACTCTACACCTCGGGCACCACCGGCAGGCCCAAGGGGGCCATGCTCACCCACTACAACTACTTCATCACCTCGGTGACCATGGTCTCCACACTGGGATGGACCGGCGAGATATTCCTGGTGGCCCTGCCCCTGTTCCACATCGGCGCGCTTGCCGGCCCCCCCATGTTCGTGCACCTGGGACAGAAGGCGGTGCTTCTGCGGAGCTTCGACGCCAAGCGGTTCCTCGAGCTCATCCAGGAGGAAAAGGCCTCCGGGTTCGGGTCGGTGCCGGCCATGCTCATGTTCCTGAAGCTGGTGCCGGACTTCGAGAGCTACGACTGGTCGAGCGTACAGATAGTGCTGGTGTACGCCGCGCCAGTGCCGGTCACCCTGATAAAAGAGTACGAGGCCGCGGGCATCGAGGTGCGCCAGCTATACGGGCTTACCGAGTGCACCGGCCCGGCCTCGGTCATTGACTCGGAGAACGCCATACACAAGGCCGGCTCGTGTGGGCTGCCATTCTTCCACACCGAGGTCCGGCTGGTTGACGACGAGGGCGCGGACGTGGCCCAGGGCGAGCTGGGCGAGGTCATCATAAAGTCGGACAACGTGATGAAGGGTTACTGGAACCGGGAGGAGGAAACGGACAAGTCAATCAGGGACAGGTGGCTCTACACCGGTGACATGGCCAAGATGGACCAGGACGGTTTCCTCTACATCCTGGACCGCAAGAAGGACATGATTATATCCGGTGGCGAGAACATCTATCCCGCGGAGATCGAGGACGTGATCCTTTCCCATCCCAAGGTCTCGGACGTGGGAGTGATCGGCAAGGCGGACGAGAAGTGGGGCGAGGCTGTCATGGCCATCGTGGTCAAGAAGGATGACGACCTTACAGAGGAGGACGTGGTAAGCTATTGCAAGGAGAGGATAGGGAAGTTCAAGGTGCCGAGAAAGGTGGTGTTCACCGACAGGATACCCAGGACCCCCACCGGGAAGATACTTAAAAGGGAGCTCAGGGAAGAGTACAAAGAGGTGTGAGGCTCGCCCGTCGGCCTACTCCCAGCTCAGGTCCATGACGGTGTGGGGGTCCTGCTCCCATCCCTTTTGTATGAACTCGTGCTTTATGTTCTTTGCGCCGGACAGCTCGAGCAGGCGCTCGAAAGTGCCCAGCATCTGGTATGCATAAGCCTCGTCAGCCACCTTCTCGAAGGCCATGTCCACGTGGACCCGGACCCGGTTTGATTCGAGCTGCTCCAGCTCCAGGCCCTCGAAGTCGAAGAAGCGGTTGCGCATGATCTTCAGCCTCTCCAGGCTCCTCACCGGCCCGGAAGGGTCCACCAGGCTCTTGTACACCTTGGTGAGCTCGTCCAGGGACGAGCGGCCCCACTCCCTCACCACCTGCACGTCGCCGCCCGCTATCTCTTGCAGCACCGCCACCCCCATCCTCTGGAAGGTGTCGAGCGGGTACCACTGCGAGGGCAGGATCATCTGCTCCATGATCTCGAAGTCCCCGGGCTCGAGGTACTTATTCCAGTCAACGCTCTTCCTCTTCCGTATCATGCGGACGTAGTCGAGGAACAATGTGCCGCGGACGCGCTTTGCCATAGCCTTGTCCTTTCGCTTTTTGGTTTAAACATCCCTTATTAACAAGCAGGATTTGTCCTGCGCCCATCCATTCGCCAGACCGAGCCTCTGCATGGCTTTTGCCGCCTGCCGGTACTCCTGGGCGCTGATCCTCCTCTCCAGCCCCTTGTACTCCGAGGCCTTGTACGCGGGGAAGTACTGGCTCATCAGGCTCACCGCGGTGTTCTTGGAGACCTTGTTTGCCAGGAACTCCAGCACCCCCTCGGTGCCGGAAAAACCCTCGGGCAGCACCAGGTGCCTGACTATGAGACCGCGCATGGCTATGCCATCATCGTCAACCACCAGGTCCCCCGCCTGGTTGTGCATCTCCTTTATGGCCGCCCGGTTCTTGTTCACGTAATCGGGCGCGTCCGAGAAGCGCTCCGCCACCTCTTTGTGGTTGTACTTCATGTCCGGGAGGTATATGTCCACTATGCCCCGCAGGAGCGCGAGTGCATGCAGAGACTCGTAGCCCCCGCAGTTGTACACCAGTGGCACGTTCAGTCCCTGTTTTATGGCCAGGGGCATAGCCTCCAGTATAAAGGGTGTCATGTGGGTGGGTGTTACGAAGTTTATGTTGTGGCAACCCCTGCGCTGCAGCCTTATCATCATGCGGGCCAACTCTTCCGGGCCGGCCTTGTCCCCGTGCCCGAGGTGGCTTATGGGGTAGTTCTGGCAGAACACGCAACGCAGGTTGCAGTGAGTGAAGAAGATGGTCCCGGACCCCTTGTAACCCGACAGGGGCGGCTCCTCGCCGTGGTGGTCGTTGTAGCTCGAGACCTCGGCCACCGCGCCCCCCATGCAGGTGTCCTTCTCGCCCGCCAGCCTGTCCGCGCCGCATTCCCTGGGACACAGACGGCAGGGCGAGAGCATGCTCCGGGCCTGCTCGATCCTCTCCTCCCAATCTTCCTCCGAGAGGCCCAGGTACAATGGCCAGGGCTCACTCACCCGCGTATGCATTCTTTTTCGCTTTCCTGGGAAGGCGCTCATACCTGGTGTTCTCCTGCGTGAGACCCTCGATCACTCCCTCCATCGGCTCTCCCCTCTTCATCGCCCTTTTAAGCACCCGCTTTATATGCTTGGCCGCAGAGTACGGATGAAAGCATATGGTGTCCATGCAAAAGGCGGTCTCGAAATAAAGCACCAGCCTGAGCTCTGCCAGGTCTCCCTTGGCCAGGGTGGCCGGCACCCTTTTTACCCCTTTGTATTTTATACCAGTGTGCAAGTCTTTCAAGTCCACGTCACTGTTGTTTCGCTTCTTTACCAGGAAGATGCTGTGCACGTTCCTGCCCATGGCGATAAGGACCTCGGTCCGGCGCCGGTCCAGATGAAAGGCGTTCTTTCTCATGTACTGCTCCAGGGGAGTGCGCATGATCCCCTCGAGCTTCCGATCGAACATGAACCACTCGACAAAGCCCGCCAGCCTGAGCTCGTATATGGGCTCCTCGGGCAGGGGCGCGCCCACCCTTTGAAAGTACTCATTCTTGGCGCTCTCGACCTGGTCAGACACCTCTTTTTCGCTCACGAACTCGTGCAGGGAGCGGAGCGCGGCCTCGAACTCCGCGGCCGCTTCCGCTATCTTTTGAGAGGCGGTCTTGTCAAGGGTTTCAGTAGAGTCCGTCCTGGTCGCGGGAAGGGCGCTCTTTTCCGCGTCCTTGCGGGGAGGAGCAATGGCGCCCGGCAGACCTGCGTCCTTCATCTCTCCTCCATCATGTCAATGAACCGGTCGAACAGCGCGGAAGCGTCGTGCGGCCCGGGCGAGGCCTCGGGGTGGTACTGCACGCTGAACATTGGCCTCTCTCTGTGCCTCATTCCCTCGCAGGTCTTGTCGTTCAGGTTCACATGGGTCATTATTGCAGGGCTGTCCGGCCGCTGGAGGAACTCGGTGGGCACGGCGAAGTTGTGGTTCTGGCTGGTGATGGCTATCTCCCTGGTCTCAAGGTCCATGACCGGGTGGTTGGCCCCGTGGTGTCCGAACTTGAGCTTCAAGGTCTTGGCCCCCAAAGCCAGCCCCAGTATCTGGTGGCCCAGGCAGATGCCGAACACTGGAAGGTCGTCCCGCTTGTCCATTACCTCCCGCACTGCGGCCGCGGCGTAGGGCAGCCCCTCCGGGTCGCCCGGCCCGTTTGAGAGGAACAGCCCCTCCGGCTCGTGCTCCAGTATCTCGGCCCCGCTTGACTTTGCCGGGAGCACCACCACCCGGCAGCCGCGCTCGGAGAGCATGCGCAGGATGTTGGTCTTTATGCCAAAGTCCATGGCCACCACCGTAAAGCGCGGCTCCGTTTCAGGTCTCTTATGGCCCTGACCCAGCCTCCACAGGCCCTGGTAGAACTCGTATGTGCAATCGCAAGTGACCTCCTCTACAAGGTCGCGGCCCACTATGCCGGGCGCGTTCCTGGCCTTGTCCACCAGCTCGTCCGGGTCACGCTCCCCGGTGGCGATCACTCCGGTCATGGACCCCTTGTCGCGCAGCTTCCTGGTAATGAAGCGGGTGTCCACGCCCTCGATGGCCACTACTCCCTGGTCCTTCAGGTACTGGCCCAGGCTCATGCTCGATCGGAAGCTTGAGTGGAAGTCAACGTACTCCTTTACCACGAACCCGTTCACCCACACCCTGTTGGACTCGATGTCCTCGGGGTTCACCCCGGTGTTGCCTATCTGGGTGTAGGTCATGGTCACTACCTGGCCGCGGTAGGAGGGGTCGGTGAGTATCTCCTGGTAGCCGGTCATACCGGTGTGGAACACCAATTCCCCCGCGGTCTCGCCCGGGGCCCCGAACGACCAGCCCGAAAGCACGTCCCCGTCAGCCATGGCCAGGGTCGCTTTTTCCTTTGCCCGCAAGGTTACCCCATCATCTCCCTGTACAGATCCAGCCACTCCTCGTACATGTCGTTGTAGTCGTCGTGGTCGTCCTCGTCCGGCTCCATGACCTTGGGCTCCCGCTTCATGTCCTTGGCCGCTTCCTCTATACCGGGGTAGTGCCCCAGGGCGAAGAATCCAGCCATGGCGCACCCGATGGCCGTGGCCTCGTGCTCGGGCGCAACCTCCAGACCCCGGCCCAGCACGTTGCTAACTATCTCCGCGAACAGCCCGATGCGGCTCATGCCCCCGCAGAGCACGGCCGGGCCCTCGGCATCCTTCAGTGCCTTTGCCTGCTCGAAGTTCGCGCGCACGGCGAACCCTATATTCTCCAGTATGGCGCGGGCCACGTTGCCAGGCCCCGCGTTCTCCTCGCCCAACGGATAAGTGAAAGAGATGCCGCCCCGGGCGGAAGGAGACATCCCGGCAATGTCCCATATGATGGGACCAAGGCAGGCCCTGGCCCCGTAGGCCCCCATGCCCGCGTCCTCGGCCAGCTCCTCGGCCTTTGCATAGGCCCGCCCCGGGTCATGGCACAAAAGACCCAGGTGACCCTCCACGTACCCCTTGTACACCAGGCCGGCGTCCCCTGAGTTGCTCTCCGCCAGCCACCTTCGAGGCAGGGCGTGGCAGCTTGTCCAAAGCTTGTAGTCAGGGTCGGTCCCGGGCTCGTCCATCACGATCATCACCGGCGCGGTGGACCCGGCCACTATGCCGGCCCTGCCAGGCTCAACCACGCCCGCGCCCAGCAGCGCCGCCTGGGTATCTGCCATGCCGGTGATCACCGGCGTGCCCCGGGGTATGCCGGTCTGTTGCGAGGCCTCGGATGTCACCTCGCCGGCTACGGTCCCGCATGGCATAAGCTCCGGCAGGAGTGCGGAGTCCATATCGAGCGCGTCCATGATGTCTGCGCTCCACTCGCCCGAGCTTATGTCGAACATCATGGAGTCCGAGGCATTTGTGGGCTCTGACACGATCTGCCCGGAGAGCCAGTAGAGCAGCCAGTCGTTTATCATCAGTATCTTATCCACACTTTGCGCGACCTCTGGCCTCTCCTTTTTGAACCAGTAGTACCTTGAAGGTGCGAACATGAACGGCGGCCACCTGCCGGTCACTGCGTAAGCCCGCTCCCTGCCCAGCACGGACTCGATCTCGTCAGTGAAAAGGATGCCCCGCACGTCCCGGTTGGGACCCGCGTAAAGCGGCTTACCCTCCTTGTCCAGGAACACGCAACCCTGGCGCATGCCGGTGGTGACCACTCCCTTTATCGCCTGGCTGCTCACCTGGTCCATGACCTCTTTTGCGCACCCGGCCATGGCTCCCTGGAACTCGACTGGGTTGAACTCTTTGCCGTACAGCTCGAGGCCCGGCGGCTCGAAGTATGACCAGGCCCGAAAGGACCTCGCCGCCACCATCCCTGTGCTCTCAACGGCAATGGCGCGGCCGCCCCCCGTGCCCGCGTCCAGGACCAATATTAAGTCATCAGGCATGATGTTCATCCCTTCCATAGGAGCGAGGGGCGGAGGGAGAGAAGCGGGGAGCGAGAATTGAAGAACTGTATGGACGGATATCTCATTTCTCCATTCCTTTAATCATTGCCGAAAGCATTCTAACGATGGAATCTATAGTCTTAGATTCATCCTCTATATCTTTGAGGTAACCCAGGTCTTTGCTTAGGATCAGAAAGTACAAAAGTTCGTCCGCGGAAGATTGGCTGATGCTGTAAAATTGCACCTTCTCTCTCTTTTTTGCTCCTCATCCTGAAACCCTCCACTATGTTAGCCGGTATGGAAAACGCGGCCCTTCTCATCTGAGAGACAATCCCATATCGCTCTTCGGATGGAAAGGTCCTGGTAACCTTGTAAATTTTAAGAGTTAAATGATGAGCTTGCTGCCAGACCTTGAGTTGCCTGAAATCTTTGATTCTCTCACTCATCATTGATGCCCCTGCACTTGATCATTTCCCCCAAATCCCTCCCTCGCTTCTCGCTACTGGCTACTCGCTCCTACTTGCTCGCTTCTCGCTCCTCGCTCATCACCTCTCCCCCAGCACCTGCGGATTAGCGCAGTGCCTGGGCTCTTTTCCGGCCAGGTAAGCCTCGATGTCCGCGAGCACTATGTCGGTCTGGTGCCTTATCACGTCGAAGGTGGCCCCGCCTATGTGGGGTGTTGCGATCACGTTTTCGAGCTGCATAAAGGGGTCGTCCTTCTGCGGCGGCTCGCTCATGAACACGTCCACTGCCGCGGCCTGTATCCTGTTGTTTTCAAGCGCCTGGATAAGTGCCTGGTTGTCCACCAGCTCCGCCCTGGCAAGGTTTACGAACAGGGCGTCCCGCTTCATGGAGTTTATAAGCTCCGCGGTTATCATGCCCTCTGTCTCGTCCTTCGCGGCCGCGTGCAGGGTTACTATGTCGGACTCCTTGAACAGATCCTCAAGACTCACGCTGCTGGCGCCCAACTCTTCGCACACCCCCTCGGGCACAAAGGGGTCGTAGCTCAGCATGCTGCTGCCAAACCCTTTGAGCCTCCTCGCCACCGCGCACCCCACCGCGCCCATGCCCACGATGCCCACGGTCATCCCCGAGAGCTCGTACCCGGTCATTTGCTTCAAAAGCTCCATGAACTCGGTGGGCGTCTGTGGATCGAACTCTCCGCTCTTTATCATGGAAAGAATCTGCGGCAGCTTGCGCAGGTGACACAGCATGAGCGCCACTGCCAGGTCGGCCACAGCATCGGCGTTCCTGCCCGGGGCGTAGAACACGGGCACGCCCTTTTCCGTGGCCTCGTCTACGTCCACGTTGAGCGGGTCTCCCCGGCAGCATCCCACGAACCTCAAGGAGCAGGACTCGAACACCTCCTCGTGGCACAGGTCCACCTCGATGATGACAGCCTCGGCGCCCGAGCCCTGGATGCGCTCGGCCAGCTCGTCGCTCATGAGCAGCTTGCCACGGGTGCTCCAGGGATCGTAGATGACCTCCATGCCCAGCTCGGCCAGGCGCCTTATGCCTTCCTCCGAAAAGTTCGCGGTTACCAGTACCTTCATGTCCTCCCTCGCTAATTCGCCATGATGTCTCTTGCGGCCTTATTTTTCCATCACATTCTCCTCGGGTCAAGCTTGACTTGAACGCTCCCGTGAACTGATAATACTCACGTTGCTGAAAGGAGACGTCTGCACGTGAGCCAAAGAGTGGGGATAGCCGGGTTCGCACAGACCTATTACGAGCCCGGGAAGAAGGGCCAGCACATCACCGAGCTGGTTTACGAGGCCGTGCGCAAGGCCCTGGACCACGCCGGGGTGGAGGTCACGGACATAGACAACGTGGTCTCCTGCTCGCAGGACTTCCTTGACGGACGCACCATATCCAACCGCACCATACCCGAGGTCGAGGGCGCGTACTTGAAGTCCGAGGCCAAGGTGGCCTCCGACGGGGCACAGGCCGTTATCTACGGCGCGCTCAGGATCATGTCCGGCAAGTACAGGACCACACTGGTGCTCTCACACTGCAAGATGAGCGAAGGGGCCCAGAACGTGATCGCCGGCGCCATGCACGACCCCCTGTACCAGCGGCCCCTGGGGCTGGACGACTTATCCTCCGCTGCCCTCCAGGCAAGGGCCTATTTGGAAAGGCACGGGCTGTCCGAGGAGGTCATGGGGGTTGCGGCCTCCCATTCGCTGAAGAATGCGCTCGACAACCCCCTGGTGCACCGGGGCCTTGATCGCGAGCCTTCCGAGGTCATGGAGAGCAGGGTGCTCGCGAGCCCGGTTCGCGAGCTCATGACCATGCCTTCGAGCGACGGGGCCTGCGCCCTGGTGCTGGCCCGGGAGGACAAAGCCCTCGGTCTCACGGACCGGCCGGTGTGGATCAGGGGCTTCGGCATGAGCACTGACACCTTCTTCCTGGGCGACCGGGACCTCTCAAACGCGGGGGCCTTGCACGACGCGGCCTGGAAGGCCTACTCCATGGCCGGGATCAAGGGCCCGGCCAGGGAGGTTCATTTGATCGAGCTCTCGGACTGCTTTGCGCACAACTCGCTCATGAACCTGGAGGCCACGGGGTTTGCCGAGCCGGGCAAGGGGATCGAGCTTTTCGAGTCCGGCTGGGTGGAGCGGGAGGGACGCTTTCCAGTGAACCCCTCCGGCGGAGTGCTGGGCGGGAACCCCCTGTGCGTGGCCGGGATGACCAGGGTGATCGAGTGCGCCCGCCAGTTGCGCGGCGAGGCCGGGCCCTGCCAGGCCGGAGAGCCCAAGCAGGCACTGGCCCAGGGGTCGTGGGGGCCGGCGGGACAGGCGCAGGCGACCCTAATTTTGAGTAGCGAGTAGGGGGTTATCAATGGCCAGACCTGCGGCCATAATCGGAGTTGGACAGACAAAGCACGCTGCCAGGCGGCGGGACGTGAACATGGTGGAGATGGTGAGCGAGGCTGTTCGTGCTTGTCTCGATGACGCCGGCATGAGCATTTCGGATATTGACGGCGTGGTCATCGGCAACATGGAGCATTTCGAGGGGGTGTACAACCCGAACCTCTGGGCCGCGGACTTTATCGGGGCCACCGGCAGGCACATGATGATGGTGACCACCGGGGGCACCACCGGGGCATCGGTGGCCCACGCCGGGTTCTACCACGTGGCATCGGGGGCATTCGACGCGGTGCTTTGCATCGGGTTCGAGAAGCAGTCCGACGGGGACACCACCGCGGGGCTGATATTCCAGGCCGACCCCCTGTTCGAGCGGCCCAACATGGCCGGCGCCATCGGCACGTTCGCCCTGGCGGCCTCCGAGTACATGGACAGGTTCGGGGTCACCGAGGAGCAGGCAGCCATGGTGTCGGTGAAGAACCGTGGCAACGCCTGCAACAACCCGCACGCACATCTTCAGAAAGCTATCAGCGTGGAGGAGGTGATGGCTTCCCGCTACCTTGCCCGCCCCATCAAGCTCATGGACATGTGCCCCACCTCGGACGGGGCCTGCGCCATCATGGTGGCATCACAGGAGCGGGCCGGGAGGGGCCCCAACCGGCCTGCCTGGTTCAGGGCGCTTGCCACCGCGCACGACCAGCCCTTCAACTCCGACCTTCCCATGCTGATAGGTATGCGCACCCTCACCCACGCGGCAAAGGAGGCCTACGCACAGGCCGGGATCGAAAACCCCCTCAAGGAGATTGACGCGGCCGAGCTTTACGAGCCCTGCTCGTTCGCCGAGCTCTCCTGGTACGAGGCGCTGGGCTTCTGCGGCCTGGGCGAGGGAGGCAGGCTCATGGAGAGCGGGGCCACGGGCATGGAGGGCGAGCTTCCGGTGAACCCCTCGGGCGGGGTCATATCCACCAACTGTATCGGGGCCACGGCCATGATCCGGGTGGCGGAGGCCGCCATACAGGTCATGGGCAAGGGAGGCGAGCGGCAGGTCGAGGGTGCGAAGACCGCGCTGGCCACCGGGTTCGGCGGGTCATGGTGGAGCGAGATAACCGTTCTGGGAGGGGATTTATAATGGAAGAGCTCGAGCTTATAAACGTAAAACACGAGACCAGGTTCCCCTACTCCTACTCCATGGGCGCCATACCCGGCTTTTTCTTCCGCATGATCCGGGACGAGAAGAAGATCATGGGAAAGAAGTGCCCAAAGTGCGGCACGGTGTACGTTCCCCCCAGGCCGGTGTGCGGTCCCTGCTTCATTGAGACCGGGGAGTGGGTGGAGGTGGGCCCGCGCGGGACCCTGGTGGCCTATACGGTAGTGTATTTCAGCTTCCTCGACCCCATGACCGGCAGGAGGAGGCCGGTCCCATACGGCTACGGGATAGTGCGCCTGGACGGGACCGACAGGAGGCTCCAGCACTTCCTCTCAGAAAGCGACCCCGAAAAGCTGGAGCTGGGCATGAGGGTGGAGCCGGTGTTCGCCGAGGAGCGCACGGGCAGCCTCGCGGACATAACCCACTTCCGGCCGGTGGAGGATTGAAGATGAGCGAAGAGATACTCACCGCGGACCAGGTGCTGCAGGTGCCGTTCAACTACTCCGCGGGCCCGGTGGCCAGCAGGTTC
The DNA here is from genome assembly GCA_964650485.1 of uncultured bacterium. Classification (GTDB taxonomy): domain Bacteria; phylum RBG-13-61-14; class RBG-13-61-14; order RBG-13-61-14; family DATKZS01; genus CAZYTX01. The sequence continues at coordinate 19,040 of CAZYTX010000048.1, forward strand.
TTCCTGGCGTTGCGGGACGAGGAGAAGATACTGGGGCTTCGCTGCGCCTCGTGCGGCAAGGTTTACGTGCCCCCCCGGGCCGTGTGCGGCCCCTGCTTCCGGGCCATGGAGGACTGGGTCGAGGTCGGGCCCGGGGGCGAGCTCATGAACTTCACCGCTGTCCATTACAGCGAGCCCGTGCATCCGCGCAAGGCCCCGTTTATAATCGGGGTGGTAAAGCTGGAGGGCGCCGACACCTGCCTGGTGCACGTGGTGGACGCTCCCGGGCGCGACATACGCGCGGGCATGAGGGTGAAGGCGGTGTTCGCGGAGGAGCGACACGGTCACCTCATGGACATCGAGGGCTTCGTGCCGGTCTGACAATGGAGAGGGTGTTCATTGACCCGGTGATACACTCTCGCCGGGTGGAGCGCTTCCAGGTGGCGGGCATGGTCATGGTCGCTGCCCTGGTGCTGGGCGCTTTCTGGATGAAGTGGCTCCTGGATGACAAGGACAAGCCCTTGCACCTGCCGGTGATGATGAGTTCGGTGGTGGCGCCGGCCCTGGGCGTGGGTTATTATATGCTCAAACGAAACCGCAGGATACTGATGGACACATTGTGGCTGCGCATCTCCGATGAGGGGATCAAGTCGTCCACCCCGGGGGGCACGGTGGAGATTCCCTGGTCCGAGGTCGAGAGGGTGAGGGTGGGGGTGAAGCCCTCCAGGTCCCGGACCCCGGACCTGCTCATAAAGGGGAGGGGAGGATACGTAAGCGCATTCATGCGCTGGGTGGACAGGTCCCGCCCCGTGCCAGAGAGCTCTCTTTTATATCCGGGCAGGCGCTTCATTTATCCTGGCGGAGAGAGGATGGACCTTTGTCCCGAGAACAGCGGGCTGGTGGCGGCCATCAAGGAGCGGGTGCCGGCCGGCAAGATAGAGGAAGGGGTTTTAACCACGTTATGACTCACAAGTTAACAAGGGTTTTCGTTTTGGCGGCGTTGTTGTCGCTGATCTTTGCGGCGACAACGTTCTGCTCGCCCGGCTGCTGGAAGAAGGAGGACAAGCCCAACGTGATCATAGTGATCATTGACACCCTGGGGGCGAGTCACACGGGCTCTTACGGCTACGGACGTTCGGTGACCTCCAGCCTGGACCAGCTCGCAAATGACGGGATCAGGTACGAGCACGCGGTGGCGCCCTCCCCCTGGACCCTGCCCTCCATAGCCAGTATACTTACAGGTATTCTGCCGTCCGGGCACATGGCCGGCTGGCACCTGGACCCCTACACCCAGGAGGACAGGCGCCTTTCCAGGATACGCTCCGAGGTGGTCACCCTGGCCGAGCTCTTCCGGGACCACGAGTTTCGCACCGCGGGGTTCTTCAACAACCCATTCGTGCACCCCGGCTACGGACTCAACAAGGGGTTTGACACCTACGATTACGTGGGGGGCGACAACCTTAAGCTCAGACGCGCCCACCAGGTCACGGAAGACGCCATCAGGTGGCTGGACCTGCAGGGGAAAAAGCCCTTCTTCATGGTGGTCCACTATTTTGACGCACACCTGGCTTACGACCCTCCCCTGGTGTTCGCCGCGCCCTACCTAGACTTTTACCAAGGGGAGCTGGAAAGACCCTTCAACCCGGACCTCGATGAGATACGCTCCGGCAAGATGGAACTCACCGATGACGACAAGAGGTTCATCAAGGGATGCTACGACGGGGAGGTGGCCTTCGTAGACTCCGAGCTTGGGAGGTTCATTGACTATCTCAAGGAAAAAGACCTCTATAACAAGACACTATTGATCGTGACCGCGGACCACGGCGAGGAGTTCTGGGAGCACGGCGGGTTCGAGCACGGTCACTCCCTGCACCGCGAGGTCATCGAGGTGCCCCTGGTGATAAAGTACCCGGGCCTGGAAGGCGCCGGCAAGACCGTAGAGGAGTACGTGTCCCTGACCGACCTGTTCCCCACCATCGCCGAGTTCATGGAGTGGCCCATCTCCTTTTCCATGGACGGGGTGAGCCTCTTCCCCAGGGGAGGACGGGTAGAGGTGAACCCCCATTTCATCGTCTCCGAGAACATGCACTTCGGCCCGCAGAGACAATGCTTTTACGCCCAGGACCTGAAGCTCATTGTAAACACCGTAAACGGAAGGATAAGGCTGTATGACCTCGAAGATGACCCCCATGAGAAGGAGAACGTGTTCGGTGAGCTCGAGCTGCCCGAGAGCGTGAAGAACCAGGTGGAGAAGATAGCAAGGGACCTGGAAGAGCACCTGAAAAAGCAGACGCCCCAGGCGGCTGACCTGGACAAGGAGACGGTCGGGAAGCTGAGAAGCCTGGGCTATATCTCTTATTGAAGGAACCCCGCAGATGGATCAGACAAGACACGTGCCGGTGCTGATTGCGGGCGGCGGCCCCGCCGGCCTTACCGCGGCCATATATGCCATGCGCTCGGGCATGGAGTGCCAGGTGGTGGAGCGGGCCGCTCCCGGCGGCCAGGTGTTTATAGCCGACAGGATCGAGAACTACCCAGGCTTCCCCGAGCCAATAAGCGGTCCCGAGCTATCGGACAGGATGAAGCAGCAGGCCGAGCGGCTGGGAGCGAGGATAGTCCAGGACGAGGTAAAGAATGTGGAGTTCGAAGGCGAGACCAAAAGGGTAGCCCTGGCAAGGGGAGGCCAGCTCACCTGCGACGCGCTGGTGGTGGCCTCTGGCTCGAGACCCAAGGAGCTGGGCCTTCCGGGCGAGAAAAAGTTGTGGGGAAGGGGAGTGAGCTACTGCGCCACCTGCGACGCCAACTTCTATCGTGGCCAGAAAGTGGCGGTGGTGGGTGGCGGTGACAGCGCCTGCCAGGAAGGGACCATGCTATCTCACGTGACCGGCAAGGTGTATGTAATACACCGCCGGGCCCAGTTCCGGGCCCAGCAGTACCTGGCACAGTGCGCCCTGGCCGAGCCCAACATCGAGGTGCTCTGGGACACTGTAGTGGAGAGCATAAACGGCTCCGACCAGCTCGACTCCCTCACCATAAAAGACGTAAAGACCGGAGAGACCAGGGAACTCGACGTGCAGGGCCTGTTCATATACGTGGGCATGCACCCGCTCACTGAGTTCCTGCAAGGGGTGGTCGAGCTCACCGAGGAGGGCTACGTGAAGGCGGGCGAGGATACAAAGACCTCCGTGCCCGGGATATTCGCCGCGGGCGACGTGAGGCACAAGCCCTTGAGACAGATAGCCACCGCGGTGGCGGACGGGGCCAACGCGGTGCGGTCCATAGAGGTTTACTTCATACAGAGGGGGCTCTCCGGCAGGTACCTGTGATGGACGAGGACAAAAGGGGCTGGGTCGAGTTCCAGCTCGGCGGCCCTGTCGAGGCCCTGGAGGTCTTCGCTGATTTCATGAGCGAGCTGGGCGCGGGCGGCGCGGTCTTTTCCGAGGACCCGGAAAGGCCCGGGTCCGAGATGGTGACCGCTTTCATCCCGCTCAGGGAAGCGACCGAGGGCATGGTGGCCAGGATCAAGGCAAGGGCGGCTACACTTTCGAGGGAGTTCCCGGGCAGGTGGAGTCCCATAAAGATCACCCGGGTCGAGGACAGGGACTGGGCCGGCGACTGGAAGGAGGCCCTGGAGCCCGTGCGCCTGGAGCCGGGGATATGGATAGTGCCGGCATTCAAGGAGGCCCCGGAAGAGATAAAGCACGAGCCGGTGATATTCATGGAGCCGGGCCTGGCATTCGGCGTGGGCACGCATCCCTCGACCAGGGCCTGCGTGAAGGTGGTGGCCGAGGCGGTGAAAGCCGGGGCTCGCTCGGTCCTGGACCTGGGCACAGGCACCGGCATCCTGGCCATGACCGCGGCCCTCCTGGATGCACGCAGGATACTGGCCCTTGACCTCGACCCCATGGCGCTAAAGGTGGCCGAGGAGAACCTGGCCAGGAACCGGCTGCGGGGCAGGGTGGTGCTGGCAAAGGGGGTGGCGGACCCGGAGACAAGGCTCTCTGGAGAGCCTTTTCAACTGATCGCGGCAAACATCTTTGCAAACACCCTGGTGAGCCTCATGCCATTTATAAAGAGGCACATGGCTATCGAGGGCCAGGCCGTGCTCTCGGGCATCATGAAGGAGAGCTCTCATCTGGTTGCGGACGCGGCCCGGGAGCGGGGCCTTCAAATAGTTTCCAGGATCGAGGAGGAAGAATGGGTAACCCTGGTACTACGACCAGGCGGAAAAGGAAGGTAAAGCACCGCTTCTACGTGCCGCCCTCGGGGATGAGCTACCCCGACGGCGGCGAGCCCACCGCCAGCATAGACACCCAGACCACGCACCACATGAGGAACGTGCTCCGGCTCTCCACCGGCCACGTGGTGAGCGTGTTCGACAACAGCGGCAAGGAGTACGAGGGCGAGATCGTGGAGATGAAGCCCGACCGGGCAAAGGTCAAGGTGCACCGGGCCATTGCGCCCCAGGTCGAGTCGCCCCTCAAGGTCACCCTGGCCCAGTCGCTTATTAAGGGCAACTCCTTTGAGAGGTTGATTGCTTTGTGCACCGAGCTGGGCGCGGCAAGGTTCGTGCCCGTGTTCTCGTCCAGGACCGAGGCCAGGCTTAGCAGGACCAGGGCCGCGGACAAGATCGAGAGGTGGGAGAGGATCGTGCAGGAGGCATCAGCCCAGTGCGGCAGGGTAAGGGTGCCCGGTGTGGATATGCCGCTCGATCTCAAGGGTCTCCTCTCTAAAAAGCACGAGGGTGCGAAGATAGTCCTGTGGGAGAGGGGGGGCTCGGGTCAGCTCGAGAAGATTCTCGAGGAGGAAGGCAACATCGAGCACGTCACCCTGCTGGCCGGTCCCGAAGGGGGTTTCGAGCAGGCCGAGGTCAAGCAGGCCATGGAAGCGGGGTTCCACATATGGGGGCTGGGGCCGAGGACGCTGCGGGCCGAGACAGCGGGGGCCACCGCCATAAGCCTTTTGCAGTTCGCCGCGGGGGATATGGGGTGAGCGACGGGATTTGAACCCGCGACCACCGAGGCCACAACCCGGTGCTCTACCGACTGAGCTACGCCCACCACATGCTGTTCACTGAAACACGCTTTCCCCGAATACTATTATAACCTTGATCGAGCCCGGGTCAATCGGATAATCCAGATGAAGACAATGTTATAATAGCCTCTTGAACTCCTCAGGACTGAGCCCTGCATCCCTTGCGATCGCACCCATGGTAAAAGCGTTGATGGGCTTATGCCGCGGAATTGTAAGTAGAACCAGGCCGTCGGACATGATGATGTGTTTGCCTTGCCTGATCACCCGAAACCCGACCTTCTCCAGCGCATTGACCGCCTGATCCGGGTTAATACCGGGGATTTTAGGCATGGTCAGACGCTTATCACTTCCTCGGTAACGGTGAATTCCTCTGCTTGCACCTGCTCCGCCTCCAGCCATTCCCGGATAGCGGTCCGGATGTTTGCTATGGCCTCCTCCCTGGTCGCGCCCTGGGAATGACACCCGCGCAAAGCCGGGCAACTCACAGCGAAACCTTCTTCACTCTCGATAATAACAATCCGGTAATCCATTAACATGCTGTCCTTTACATCTCCCTATTATAATTTATCAGATTGAAAGGCTTGTCAAGAGAAAATGCCTTATTCCCGGAGCATAACATGCGGATGCTGAAAAAAGGAGCGAGGCGACTTGACACTTTGGATTCATAATGGTATTGATATAGATTGACGGATAAGGACAGATTTCCCGGAACCCGCAACCAAAGGATCAAAGATGGCGCAAGTAAAAGGGACGATCCTGGTAGATTTCGTAAAGACCATCAAGGCCGACAAGATCGGTGCGTACGATAAGTACCTCACAGACGAGGACAAGCAGATTCTATCGTCGCGCATCCTGCCCAGCTCCTGGTACCCCTACGAGACCTTCAAGAACTGTTTTGGTGCGGTTGTGAAGGTGCTGGCAAAGGACGACATGGAGACGGTGAGACAGTGGGGCAGGATCTACGGAGAGGCCATAATCACCTCGGTCTACAAGGGCGTGGTCAAGGAAGGCCAGCCTATGGAGTCCCTTGACAAGTACAGGACCTACGTGAGGAACATGTTCGACTTCGGCGAGTTCGAGGGGGAGCGTATCTCCGACAACGAGACCCTGCTCCGGATCAAGGGGTTTGACCCGGATTTCAAGCCCATCTACTACATGATGGCCGGGTGGATCGAGAGGTCCCTGGAGCTGTGCGGGGCCAAGAACATCGAGTGTGTGTTCCAGGAAAAGGCGTGGGAGGGAGACCCCGAGACCAGCATCAAGTGCACCTGGACGTTATAAACCGCTACCTCTTCGCACCCAAAGTAAGCTCGGCGTCAGAGAAGCGCACGTAAACAGGGGTCAGGGATTCCGGGTCATCAAAGAGCCCCTGCGAGAGCCTGGAGTGGGCCAGAAAAGCCACCCGGCAGGCGCGGGGGTTCCACAGCGTCTCCGGCCCGATCACAGCCCGCTCGCCCACGGCCCGCTTTATCGCCTCAAGATGACCTTTAAGCCCGGCGCCGAGGATAAGCGTCCTCCCCTTGGTGAGCTCTGCAAGACCCTCCGGCAGGATCGCCATGTCATCCGACTGGCGAGAGAGGCCCCCTTGACCGTTCCCCCGGAAGACCGCGGTGAATACCTCCCCCTTGCGGGCGTCAATCACCGGCAGGACAGGACCGTCAAAATACGCCGCATCCATTGCCAGGGCCGCGAGAGAAGACACCGCGGAAAACGGCCTCGGGTTCGCAAGCACCAGCCCCTTTACAAAGGCGAGGCCCGTGCGAAGGCCGGTGAAAGAGCCCGGGCCTATGCCCGCTGCATACGCTTCCACGTCGGCGAAAGCTATGCCCGCGCTTTTCATCATGAAATCGAGGGCAGGGGCAAGGGCCTCCCCGTGCCTGTTTTTGGTTTCGATGGAGAGCTCGCACACAAGATCGCCTCCGGAGCACAGGGCGAGCGAGGCGCAGGGGGTGGAGGTCTCAAACGCGAGGATCATGACGGCTTTATTTCACGCAAAGCACGTAGGCCCATAGGGGACGCAAATGCGCTAAGTAAATAAAGTAAATGTGCTGTTTGATCTTCGGGAAATATCATGTCCGAGATTTTCCGTGCTTCACAAATTTAAAGAAATTTCTGAATTCTTTGCGTCCTTTGCGTCTCTGCGTGATAAAGTTCTTCGGTTCACAAGAGACCAAGCCCCTTTATGATCTCCTTTACGAAGTCACCCATCCTGGACTTGTACCTCAAGATGTCGTTGAATGTCACCAGCATCATCAGGGTGAGCAGCAGCACCATGCCGGCCCTGAACACCCACTCCTTGTACTTCATCTTGATCTCCCTGCCCATGACCCCCTCCAGCACGGTGAAGAGGATATGGCCGCCGTCCAGGGGCGGGAAAGGCAGAAGGTTTAATATCCCCAGGTTGATGGTGATAAGCACCATGAGACCGATCACCGCGGTGAAGCCGGCGTGTGCAGCCTGGCTGGTGATGGCTCCGATGCCCACCGGGCCCTGCAAGGTCTTCAGGCCCAGTTGCCCGCTCACAAGCTTCCACAGCACCTTGTAGGTGAGGGTGAAGTAATACACGCAGTCCCTGGAACCCTCGACCATAGCCCCGAAAAGGCCGTAGCGCACGGTCTCGGTATCAAGGAAATAGGTGATCCCGATGAGATAGCGGTCATGATCCTCGTGATAGCGGGGCGTGATACTGAACTTAAGTTGCTCTCCATCACGCAGCACTACCATGTCGAGCGCCTGGCCCTCGCCGTTGTTCACCGCCTCCTGCAGCTCCGGCCAGGTCTTTATATCATTGCCGTCCACCGAGACTATGGTGTCGCCCCTCTCAAGACCGGTCTCCTCCGCGGGAGAGCCGGGTATGACCTCGCCCACCTTGGCAAGAGGCGGAGGCGGGCCTACGCCCGACTGGCCCACCGGCTCGCCCTTGGAGGCCTTCTCCAGGGTGACCGGTATCTCGAGAATGCTTCCGCCCCGCTCCACCCTGTAAACAAGCGTCTGCTCAGGGTTCAGGGACTCGGCTATGATTAAGTCACGGAATGAGTCGAGCTCTTCATCACCCACCGAAAGCACTCTGTCACCCGGTTGTATGCCGGCCTCTTCCGCGGGCGAGCCCTCCTGCACTACCCCCACCCTGGGAGGGCCCTCCGGCTCGACCGTCCGCTCCATGCCCACAAGGTACATGAGAGGCGCGATCATAAAGGCCAGGACAATATTCATGAGCGGACCGGCAAAGAAGACCAAAAGCTTCTGCCCGGCCGGCCGGAAGTAAAGGGCCTCCTTCTTGTCCTCCTCGGAAATGTCCTCCAGGGACTGCTCCTCGCGCTCCTCAACCTCGGTGGGGTCCCCGAACATGCGCACGTAGCCGCCTATGGGCATCCACCCCACGCCGTACTCGGTGTGCCCGCGCTTTACGCGCAGGATAAAACGGCCGAACCCCAGCTTGAACACCAGCACACGCACGCCTATGGCGCGCGCGGCCACGAAGTGCCCAAGCTCGTGCACGAATATCATGATGCCCAGCACGATGATAAAGGGGCCCGCGGTGTAGAGCGCGAACTCCCACAGCTTGCCTATTACTGATACGTCTTCCATGACCCTAATTATTGTCACTCATGCAGGGGGTGCAATCAAGTATTGTTTTTGCGAGCAAATGTTAATACCCTGAGTATTTAGGCATGAAGGTTGTACTCGCTTCCAGCGCGGGCTTTTGCATGGGCGTGAGACGTGCCGTGAACCTGGCGCTCGACGCGGCCCGGGACCGCTCCGGTCCCATCTACACCCTGGGTCCCCTGATCCACAACCCCCAGGTGGTTTCCATGCTGGAGAAGCGCGGGGTTAACGCCTGCCCGGAGGCCCCCGGCGAAGGCACGGTGGTGATCCGCTCTCACGGGGTCACCCCCGGTATCAAGGATGAGCTCCGGTCTCACGGCCTGGAGCTGGTGGACGCCACCTGCCCGCGGGTGGCCAGGGTGCACGGCATAGTTGCAGGCCGGCACAAGAAGGGCTACACCATTGTGGTGCTGGGAGACCCGGGCCATGCCGAGGTCGAGGGGATAAAAGGTTACGCCGAGGGCCAGGCCCACGTGATCCAGTCCGCGGACCAGGTCCGGGACCTGCCCCAGGTGGAAAAGCTCTGCCTGGTGGCGCAGACCACCCAGGAGCGCGAGCGCTTCGAAGAGGTGGCAAAGACTGTGCGTGAAAAATACAAGCACATGGGGCCCGACGACCTGGTGATAAGCGACACCATATGCGACTCCACCCGCAACCGGCAGGCGGAGGTCAGCAGGCTGGCAAGGGACGTGGACGCGGTGGTGGTGGTGGGCGGCAGACAGAGCGCCAACACAAGGCGGCTGCTCCAGGTGGCCCGCCAGCAGGGGGCGCCCGCGTACCTGGTGGAGACGGAAGCGGACCTGGACAAACGTGAGCTTGCAAAGTACGCCAGGGTGGGACTCACCGCGGGTGCGTCAACCCCCAACTGGATGATCCGCAGGATATACAATGAGCTCAGGGCGATAAGACCGCGAAGGTCGCCCGTGGGGATGCTTCGCTCCGCGGGGAGCTGGCTGGTGCTGTCCAACCTTTACGTGGCCATGGGAGCGGGGGCGCTTACCCTGGCCGCGGCAAGGATGCAGGGCTTCTTCCCCATGCTGCGCGAGCTTTTGGTGAGCGTGCTCTTCGTGTTCGCGGTCCATACCATGACCCTGCTGGCCGACCAGCAGGCGCTTGCACTCAACGTGCCGGCCCGGGCCAACTCCTTCACCCGGTACAGGCCGGCATGGATAGCGGCCAGCATCCTGGCCGCGGCCCTGGCCATAGCGCTTGCCGCCACCATTGGACTTATACCCGCTCTTATCGTATCCGCGCTCGCGGTTGCCAGCTTCCTCTACCCGGTGCGACTCATCCCCGGAGGGCGCAAGCTGCCCATCCGCTCCCTGGCCGAGGTGCCGGCTGGCAAGGACATGTTCATGGCCATTGGCTGGTCCGTGCTGGTGGTGCTGCTGCCGCTGGTGGTGCACGTGCAAAGCGGGGTGCACCTGGGGGCCGCGCTTGCGGCGTTGTGCATGGTGTTCGGACTGGTGCTTGTGCGGGCGCTTCTGCGCGACTTCCGCGACATCCAGGCCGACCGGCTGATAGGCCGCGAGACCCTGCCCATTGTGCTGGGGGCGGACCGCACCCGGCGTCTGCTTTACGGCGTGCTGGTGGGCATGGGCCTTGTCATGGTCTCGGCCACACTCCTGGGCTGGGTCCCCTCACCGCTGGGGTTCCTCATGATCGCGCCCATGGCATACGCCGCGGCATGCGTGCCCCTGTTCACCAGGCAGACCATCATACAGGGCTTCGGCGCGGAGACCGTGATTGACGCCGCGTTCCTCCTGGCCGGGCTGGTGGCCGTGCTTCCAATGGCCTTGCAATTCGTGTGAAACAGAAGCTTTTAACCCGAAAAATGGTAACTTCTCAATAACTCCGGGCGATTGTTGGAGGGGAAGGATTGTTACCG